>NZ_JBHRWV010000002.1:0-349179 GCF_042648145.1 Salinicoccus sesuvii
GGAGAGGCCCCACCTGTTCCCATGCCGAACACAGCAGTTAAGCTCTCCAGCGCCGATGGTAGTTGGACTGACGTCCCGTGAGAGTAGGACGCCGCCGGGCAGTATACATTTTAATATTTACTTTTGGAGAATTAGCTCAGCTGGGAGAGCATCTGCCTTACAAGCAGAGGGTCGGCGGTTCGAACCCGTCATTCTCCACCATTCATTCGCCGGTCTAGCTCAATTGGCAGAGCAACTGACTTGTAATCAGTAGGTTGGGGGTTCGATTCCTCTGGCCGGCACCATTTAATCATTATATGTATATGAGCCATTAGCTCAGTTGGTAGAGCATCTGACTTTTAATCAGAGGGTCAGAGGTTCGAATCCTCTATGGCTCACATATGCGGGTGTGGCGGAACTGGCAGACGCACTAGATTTAGGATCTAGCGCCTTCGGGCGTGGGGGTTCGACTCCCTTCACCCGCACCATAAGCGGAAGTAGTTCAGTGGTAGAACATCACCTTGCCAAGGTGGGGGTCGCGGGTTCGAATCCCGTCTTCCGCTCCATTATTACGCCGGGGTGGCGGAACTGGCAGACGCACAGGACTTAAAATCCTGCGGTAAGTAATTACCGTACCGGTTCGATTCCGGTCCTCGGCACCAGTTTAAAACTCTATAAGATGCGCCCGTAGCTCAATTGGATAGAGCGTTTGACTACGGATCAAGAGGTTAGGGGTTCGACTCCTCTCGGGCGCGCTTTAATAATCACGGGAAGTAGCTCAGCTTGGTAGAGCACTTGGTTTGGGACCAAGGGGTCGCAGGTTCGAATCCTGTCTTCCCGACTCTTTAGAAATATGCGGGTGTGGCGGAACTGGCAGACGCACTAGATTTAGGATCTAGCGCCTTCGGGCGTGGGGGTTCGACTCCCTTCACCCGCATCGAAATTTCTTTTTATAAAATGGGGGCTTAGCTCAGCTGGGAGAGCGCCTGCTTTGCACGCAGGAGGTCAGCGGTTCGATCCCGCTAGTCTCCACCATTTTACTCAATATCATATTCATGGCGGCGTAGCTCAGCTGGCTAGAGCGTACGGTTCATACCCGTGAGGTCGGGGGTTCGATCCCCTCCACCGCCATTATTGGACCTTTAGCTCAGTTGGTCAGAGCAAACGGCTCATAACCGTTGGGTCGCAGGTTCGAGTCCTGCAAGGTCCACCATGCTTTAATTGTTTTATCATACGGAGGAATACCCAAGTCTGGCTGAAGGGATCGGTCTTGAAAACCGACAGGGGCTTAACGGCTCGCGGGGGTTCGAATCCCTCTTCCTCCGCCATTATTATTATCGCGGGATAGAGCAGTCTGGAAGCTCGTCGGGCTCATAACCCGGAGGTCGGTGGTTCAAATCCACCTCCCGCAATTTTTTTATTTATATGTGGTCCCGTGGTGTAGCGGTTAACATGCCTGCCTGTCACGCAGGAGATCGCGGGTTCGATTCCCGTCGGGACCGCCATTTTAATATGTAGTGGTTCAGTAGCTCAGTTGGTAGAGCATGTGATTGAAGCTCACAGTGTCGGCGGTTCGATTCCGTCCTGAACCACCATTTGTCTTGCCGGTCTAGCTCAATTGGCAGAGCAACTGACTTGTAATCAGTAGGTTGGGGGTTCGATTCCTCTGGCCGGCACCATTTTTCAGCGTATCATGGAGGGGTAGCGAAGTGGCTAAACGCGGCGGACTGTAAATCCGCTCCTTCGGGTTCGGCAGTTCGAATCTGCCCCCCTCCATTCATAGGGGTATAGTTCAATGGTAGAATAGAGGTCTCCAAAACCTTTGATGTGGGTTCAATTCCTACTACCCCTGCCAAATGGCGGTTGTGGTGAAGTGGTTAACACACCGGATTGTGGTTCCGGCATTCGTGGGTTCGATCCCCATCAGCCGCCCCATTATTGGGCTATCGCCAAGCGGTAAGGCAACGGTTTTTGGTACCGTCATGCGCAGGTTCGAATCCTGCTAGCCCAGCTTAAAGGCGCCATAGCCAAGTGGTAAGGCCGAGGACTGCAAATCCTCTATCACCGGTTCAAATCCGGTTGGCGCCTCCATTAGTTATAATGCGGAAGTAGTTTAGTGTTTAGAACATGCTTCTACCTGAAGCAAGACATAGGTTCAAATCCTATCTTCCGCTCCATAAATTTATTATTACTGGGCCACCGTGGCGGAATTGGCAGACGCGCTGGACTCAAAATCCAGTTCCCTTTGCGGGAGTGTCGGTTCGAACCCGACCGGTGGTATTACAAGTCTTTGATTGAGTATAAATGCTATATCTGAAATTGCCCATGGCGGTCAGGATGAAACATTTCATCCTGACCGTCTTTTTTTGTACTTTTAAATGAGTTTGTGATTTTAAATAAGAAGGAGGAGATAATACGAATACTAAAGAAAAACCAAAGAATGTTGTATTATTAGTTAGAGAAATACTTCAAAGACGATAGTGTCTTAAATATCGAACTGATGTAAGCATTCCCGAATTAATTGTGGCATAATGACACGAAGGCTAAAAGGGGAATGGAGGTATATACATGTCAGATCAATGGTATAGAATCGACAACACAGGTAAAATCTTTCACGCTTTATCCAACGCGGAAAACTCTTTTGTCTTCAGAGTTTCCATGATACTGAAAGAAGAAGTAGATCCTCAGTTGCTTCAAGAAGCACTTGATCGTATTGTACATCGATTTCCTACATTGGCTGTTTCGCTTAGAAAGGGTCTGTTTTGGGATTATTTAGAAAAAAATAATCAGAGACTTATCGTGCAGCCTGAAAAAAACTATCCATGTGCACCGATTGATCCAAAACAGAGTAATGGCTATTTGATTCGTGTCCTCTATTATAATAAGAGAATTTCATTCGAAGTCTTTCATTCACTTACTGATGGAAGTGGAGCGATGGAGTTTTTGAAGACGATCGTCTATCAGTATCTGCTTCTTCAAGGAAAGCATATTATTCACGATGGAATGATAATGCTACCTCAAGACATACCAGGAGCAGAAGAAACAGAAGACAGTTTTATAAAATATGCATATAAGAATGAGAAAAATAAAAATAAAGTACGTCAAAAAGAACATACAGCTTATCAGATAACAGGTACAGCACTTGAAACTACAGGTATTAATATCATTCATGGAATTATGGATGGAAATGCGTTGAACCAGCATGCCAAACACTCAGGCGTGACACTTACTACCTACCTAACAGCACTTCTTATTAAAGTTGCCAGTACAGAGCATCCGGACTCGGCAGATAATTTGATGACTATTGCGTTGCCTGTCAATTTGAGACGGCAGTTTCCATCAAGAACGATGAGAAATTTCTTTGCGGTAGCCAATGTAGGTGTTAAAGTAGAAGATGATACAAAGTTTGAAGACATTCTCGATGAAGTTGCTGAAAAGCTTGCATCACGCACCACTCGTGAAAATTTACAGTCAGGCATTAATCACCACTTCGAACTTCAAAGAGGTATAATGACACGCATTATTCCAATATTTCTTAAATATCCCGCAATGCGATACGGTTTCAATCACATGGGTGAACGCACCAAGTCGATGACACTATCCAACATGGGCAACGTGAAGTTGCCGAAGTCCATGGAAGCACATGTCGAAAGAATGGATATCGCACTGTATCCTACAAGTAGGAGTCCGATAAGTTGTGCAACAGGAACAGTCAATGGTCGTATGACAATTACCTTTACATTATCCATTTCGGAAACTGGTGTTGTAAGGTCGTTCTTCAAGGAACTGACACGATTGACAGGACTTGAAATAGAAGTCAATTCTAATGAGTGGGGGAACAGTAGTGAACCATTGTGAAAAATGTAGTATTAATTCAAAGCATAATGTATGTCCACTATGCAGTCAGCAACTATCAGCAATTAACATCGACTTGGCAGATAGATCATATCCGTTCTACGACAGAGAATCACTAGAAAAAAGAAGAACACCGAAAATAGCAATCATTGCGGGCTTGATGATCATACTTACGTGCGTGTTCATCAATCTTATCGTCATGCCGCATTATCTGTGGGTCTTCTATGTTATGGGAACAGTCATTTATGCTGTCGTTTCATTGAACCATACCATTTTGTCTAAATCACATCTTGGAAGTAAGATTGTTGGACAGGTCGCCAGCCTGACATTGCTGCTGTTACTGATTGATTCACAGTCTGGATTCTTCAAATGGTCGATAAATTATGCAGTTCCTTTCCTCGTTGTAGCAGGACTCGTGATGGTTACACTGTCAATTTTGACGAAGCGACTGAAATGGAAAGGACATATCAGTTCTGTTCTAATGGTTACGTTAAGCTTTCTGCCAGCTGTGCTGTATTTCTCAGGTTTCTCTACGGTCATCTGGCCGAGTGCAGTCGCAAGTTTATATTCATTGATGTTGATTGTATGCTTTTTCGTATATGCCCACCATGCAGTATGGTCGCAACTGAGCAGAAGGTTTCACATATAAAGTTAAATCGCCCCCTCTTCAACGAAGTAGGGGCGATTTTTACTGTTCTCTATAAATAATTAAAACGGCGAGTGTACTTGCATAGGAAAACTTAATGTCTATGATTTCTATCTGATGATTTTCATAGAGAAATTCATTCACTTTTTTATCCAATCCCTTTTCTGTCATTGCACTTATCGTCTTTACCTTCAAGTTTCATCAGCCTCTCCATATTGATAATTACATTATCACCTTAAATAGACTGAAAAGTCACGTAATAGCATCGAAGAAATGGTAGAGTAATAGTTAAAGGGGAGATGCACATTGGATCATTATATCAAATATATGAATCTCAAATACTGCGATAAAAAGCGAAGACTCTATTTCATCAGTAATGAGAGCGGCATGCATCAGCTATGGGAGATGGATATCGCCGATCAAAAAAAGCGAAAGGTCACAAGTTTTAGTCAGAACACCAAAAACTTTTGGATTGAAGCGAACCATATCGTCGTCGCCACAGACTACAATGGAAATGAGAGGAATCAGTATCATAAGTTGGATAGTAGAATAGCAACTGAGATAACTAGCCGGCCGGACTATTTCCACTACTACGGTAAATATAAAGTAGGCGAAGATTCGTATATAGTCATCCGCAACCACTATGAACACTCTACTTTTGAACTGTGCAAGATGGAAGGGCAGGGCAATATCGAAGTTATATATGTTTTTAGTAACCCTATTCATTTCATCCATGAACTCTCGACAGATAGATACTTGCTCTCGATGGATGTAGATAATATCGATCAGATACTAATGATCTTTGATAAAAAATCAGGAGAACCGGTGGTATTGCCACTGCCCAAGGCTCGATTTTCAGCTTTTAAGTTCATTCGTGACACTTGCTTTTGTCTATGTGATATAGAAGACGGATATAAGAACATATACGAAATAGACATAAATAATGGAAGATATAAAAAAAGAACGTTTTTCAAATGGGATATCGAACATTTTAAACTGTTTAATGATAATAAAGAAGCGATGATATCATGTAATGAGGATGGTTTTTCTAAGCTTTACAGACTCAATCTAACAACATGGGAAGTCGTTCAGTTGCCCTTCAATCGGGAGGGTGTTATCCATTCACTGGCAATCAGGGGGCAACAGGAAGTCTTTTTAATCTATTCCTCAGTAGACCAACCACACTTAATATACTGTTATGACCTGGATCAGAAGAGTTTTAAGGTTATGGCTGGGAATGAAGCGTGCGAGCCGATATCATTTAAAACAGCGAGCTATCCGTCATTTGATGGAACACAGATTCCTTACTTCATCTATGAATCGGAATCTGATATGGGAGCCGTCATTCACATCCATGGGGGCCCTGAATCTCAATCCAGACCGGAATTTAATACGCTCTACTATCTTCTGAATAAGACAGGCCTTTGTGTCGCTGTACCAAATATACGGGGGAGCATGGGTTATGGACGACCGTATTTAGAAGCGGACGACAAGGAGAAGCGTCTCGATGCTATGAAGGACGTTGTGGAATTAAGACGTCACCTCATTAAAACAGAACATGCAGATGCCTCTCGTGTCAGTGTAATGGGTAGAAGCTACGGAGGTTTAATGACTCTTCTACTTGTAACGCATCAACCGAGTTTGTGGAGGGCTGCGGTGGATATTGTGGGTTTATCCGATTTGGGTACTTTCTTCAGTCATACACCGCCTTGGAGACGACGCATGAGAGCGGCAGAATATGGCTCCATGGAGACACATGGGTCTTTTCTTAAGGATATTTCGCCACTCTCCAGAAGCCGCCAAATCACTGCGCCTCTGATGATATTCCATAGTCATCATGATTCTCGTGTACCCTATACTGAATCGAAACAAATGGCAGAAGTCATGGAAGAAAACGGACAGGATGTTACTTTTACAGTCTATGATAATGAAGGACATACCTTCATGCATCGTGAAAACCTAGAGGATATGCATCACAAAATAGCTAATTTTCTTACGACACTACACGAGAAAAAATAAAAATAAGAAGCACCTCAAGGTGCTTCTTATTTTTATTCACTTAGCAATTCTTCAGAAAGTGAAACAATGTATTTGAGTTTTGCCCACTGGTCTTCTTCTGTAAGTTCATTACCGTGGTGCGTGGATGCAAATCCGCACTGAGGACTCAGACAAATCTGCTCTTTTGATACATATTGTGTGGCTTCCTCAATGCGTGCCTTGATGACGTCTGCATCTTCGAGTTGCCCATGTTTCGATGTGAAGAGGCCGAGTACGACCTGTGGTCCGTCTTCAGGAATATAGGAGAGTGGACCGAAGTCGCCGGAACGGTCATCATCATATTCTAGGAAAAAGCCGTCGACACGTTCTTTTTTGAAAAGGACAGGAGCGATTTTGGCATAGCTGCCTTCAAAGGCCCACTTCGAACGATAGTTTCCACGACATAGGTGAGTAGTGACGACCAGATCTTCAGGCTTGTTTTCAAGCGCACCATTCGCAACTTTCAAAGCAAGGTTGATCAGTGTTTCCCTATCGTAATCGCCGTCATTGAATGGCACTCCAGGAGCGCTTAGACCGGCGATATACACATCATCCAGCTGAAGGTAGCGACAACCTGCATCATAGAAAGCCTGGATAGCATCTTGGTATGCTTTGATAACATCTTCTGCGTATTCTTCTAAGTCGGGATATATTTCGAGGTTCCTTATACCAGCATTGAACAGCTGATTCGGACTCGGGATGGTCTGCTTCGCCACCGCACGATCACCCACAATGTTTTTGAATTCAACGAAATCAGCTACGTGCGGATGGTCTGGATCGAATGAAACTTTGCCAGTTACACGCACGTTGTACCGTTCCGTTTCTATGCCATCGAACTGGTAACCGTGATCTGGTATGTATCCTTCTACGCCATTCAGATGTTCTAGAAAATCAGTGTGCCAGAACCGGCGTCTGAATTCGCCATCGGTTACAGCTTTAAGACCGACTTCAATCTGTTTGTCGACGACACGTGAGATTTCCTTTGTTTCAATCTCTCGAAGTTCTTCATAGGATATTTTATCTTGAGCGTAGTCCTTTCTTGCTTGATGGATACTCTCAGGGCGTAGAAGGCTTCCTACGTGATCTGCTTTGAATGGTGCTTGTACAGTTGCTTTTGTCATTATAATTCCTCATTTCCAATTTTTAATATAATAATCCCCAACTTTTCAAATTAAGATAAGTTGGGGATGGATATCCTTTTACCTTATCTGCGAGCACTGCTCTCTGGATTTAGCACGACACGGAATGTACGTTGCTGAGGCTTCATGGGGCCAGTCCCTCCACCTCTCTGGATAAGAATTGCAATTATTATATTATTGAGTACTCTAAAGGATAAAGAATATTCTGTCAAGCAAAGCTTAAAATATATTATTCAAGTTTATTTCTTTTTAAAAAAATAAATAAAACTACTTGCCAAAAGTAAGTAAGTGTTGTAAAGTTAAATTATCTTAAATTAGAGATAATAATTAATGGGGGTATTACAATGACAAAGTTCGTATCAGATGCAGCACACTCAGAAGTCGGTTTTCAGGTAAAACACATGATGGTTTCAAAAGTGAAAGGTTACTTTGAATCATTCACATTTGAAGTGGATACAGATAAAATTGAAACGTTCGAAAACGCTGAAGTTTATGCAGAAATCGACGTAGATAGCGTCAGTACTAAAAATGCAGATCGTGACGCGCACTTGAAATCCGAAGATTTCTTTAACGTTGAAAAAAATCCAAAGATTATCTTCAAGTCACGGAATGTAACTAAGAACGGAGATACAGTAACGATTGATGGCGATGCGACTATCAATGGCGTCACTAAAGAAATGAGTATCGATCTTCAGTACAATGGCAAAGGCACAAACCCTTGGGGACAAGAAGTTCACGGATTTGAAGGAGAATTTACGATTAACCGTGAAGACTTCGGATTGACATGGAACCAGACGCTTGAGACAGGCGGCGTACTTGTCAGCAAAGACGTAAAAGCAATGCTTGAGCTTCAATTCTCCGAAAAGAGCGAATAAGTTAAGAATAACCAATACAAAAAACCACAAAGAGTAAAAATTACTCTTTGTGGTTTTTTTATATCTCGACAGGGGATATACAATAGAGCATAGTAGCCAGTTCCTTAATTTACAAAAAAATTCAGAACTGTTATACTCTCCAGAGCGATTCAATAAAGGAGATGGAACATGGGAATGAGAAAAATCAATATTCTATCAGGTGCTGCCTTGTCGATACTACTGTTGTCAGCATGCAATAATGATATCGACAGCATAGAACAAGCACTTGAAGAGACAGAGGAAACGCAGGAATCCGCTGTTTCTGATTTACAGCAGTTGGTAGAACTAGAAAGTCAGCTTCAAGATGCGTTCAATACCGATATTTCCGAAGACGAAGACTTGAGTTCTTTTGCTGATGGTTCTGCTACCGTGTTCAATAATATCGACGAAAGAAAACAAAAATTGGAGAACCTTGAGAGCTTAAGTAATGAATTCTCTGAACAAAGAGAGAAATTCGCAGAAATTGATGTTCAAAGTGTTTCTGGGGAAACTGTTAATAGTGTTGCCGACAGACTTGGATCCCTGAGCGGTTCCGTTGATGAATTTACATCAGCGTATGATGTAGATCTAGACCAGCAGGCGGACTACTTTGAATCTCTCGGCCAAGATGACGCAACGTACGAGACATTCGAAAACGGTATAGAATCGGTGAATGAAAGTCGTGAGACAACACAATCCCTGCTTGTCGATGTGGATACAGAACTTGCGGATTTGCAGAGCCTAAAGGACGAGCTTTCCTCGCAGTTGGATGCAGCTGCCAATGAATAAGATTGCTAAAGGAGATTAGGATGATGAAAAAAAGAGCACTCTTATTAATGTGTTGTGGTGGAATGTTGTTTGCTGGCTGTCAGAACGATGATACGGACAACGCGTCGGAAAATGAAATGTCCGAGCAGCAAGAGACGAGTGAAGAAGTGTCGGAAGAATCGTCGGTGGGAGAAGCAACCGAAGAGACAGAGTCGGTTGAAGAAACGGATTCAGATGAAGCGGAGCCAATGGAATACGAATACGGGGTCAATGAAAATACATACGCTATACAGCCCCTTGAGAACAGTGATGCGGATCCTCAGGTTGCACTACTGACATATGACGATGCGCCAGATGGCTATGCTGTTGAAATCGCTGAAATACTTGCCCAGCATGATGCACCGGCCGTATTCTTCGTAAATGGCATGTACCTTGAAGCAGAAGCTGGCAGGGAAGCTTTAACTACAATTCATGAAATGGGCTTTGAAATTGGTAACCACACCCAGACGCATGCGAGCTTGCCTGACCTTACCCCGGAAGCACAACGTACTGAAATTGTTGAGACAAGTGATTTGGTTGAGGAGATAACAGGTGAACGGCCACGATTTTTCCGGGCACCTTTCGGTCAGAACACCGAGATCTCAAGAGAAATTGCGACTGAACAAGGTATGGAGCTTATGAACTGGACATATGGATATGACTGGGAGGCTGAATACCAGGAAGCAGGTGCCTTGGCAAACATCATGGTAGAGACAGAATATCTCAATGCAGGAGCCAATCTGCTGATGCATGATCGTGAGTGGACTAGGGATGCTTCTGCTGACATTATTCAAGGTTTAAGAGAAAAAGGGTATTCAATTGTAGATCCGGCAAAGATTTCCTCCCCGGATAGAGAGGCGGCGTCTGAATGAGAATGCGTATGATTGGTATGGGAATTGCACTTATATTTTCGAGTCTGTTTATTACAACAGAATCCGAAGCTGCTGAAACATCAGTACTTGATCTTCATGAAGCGCCGATACTGAGTGTGCCGGAAGCATTTCCTGAGCAATTCAAATATGATAGTGGTTTTGATATTGCTTATCCTGAATCAGGTGTAAAGGGCATTTATGTGTCTGGCTATTCGGCCGGCGGTGCGAAAATGCAAGACCTTACGGAACTCTTGTCGAACACACCACTGAATGCAATGGTCATCGACGTAAAAGAAGATGAGGGATATATGATGATGGATCTGGATTCTGAAGATGAGACAATCCAGTCGCTTTCCTACGAATATGTAGATCCTGAGAGTTTGATGAATCATATGGAGCAAGAAGAGATATATCCGATTGCACGCGTTGTGGTCTTTAAGGATTCACAACTGGCTGAAGCGAAGCCGGAACTCTCCTTTACAGATGAGAATGGTGATGTGTGGAAAAACGGTCGTGGAGAAAGTTTTGTTAATCCATTTTCGAAAGATGTTTGGGACTATAATGTAGAAGTGGCAAAACAGGCTGCAAAGCTCGGCTTTAAGGAAATACAATTCGACTATGTACGTTTCCCTGAAGGATTTGAAAATCGTGCCGATACACTACAGTATACAATGGGAGAATACAAAAGTGCAGATATGGATCCAGTCCAAAAACGCGTTGCTGCCGTGACTGATTTTGTAGAGTATGCAAATGAAGCACTCGAACCTTACAATGTTGATGTATCCGTCGACATCTTCGGCTACGCGGCGACATTACCAGAAGCACCGGGTATCGGTCAGAATTTTTCTGAGATATCCAGTAATGTTGATGTCATCTCATCCATGATCTACCCAAGTCACTGGGGAGATGGCTATTTCGAAATAGCGAAACCGGATCTTGAGCCTTATGAAACCATCTCTGAGTACATTAAGGTAGAAAATGATGTACTTGCTGAGCTTGAAGAGGCACCGGTTTCCCGTCCATGGCTCCAAGACTTTACGGCATCTTATCTCGGAGCCGGTAACTATAAGGAATACGGTGTCGCAGAAATCGAGGCACAAGTTCAGGCACTTTACGATAATGGAGTGGAGGAATTCTTGCTTTGGGATGCCTCCAATAATTATACACGTGGTGTGGACTATACTGATAGCGGGTCAGGTCAGTAATATAAAGCACATAATGGAGACCATGTCCCTCGACATGGTCTCCATTTTATCTGATAATGATTCCAACAGTATATGACGAAAGCTGAAAAATAATGTTATAAGGAGTAAAGTATATGGATCAGAGCACTATCATCGAAGATGTCATGGCATGGGTACGTGAATTTCATAAAAAGGATGCGACCGGCCATGACTACTGGCATATCATGCGTGTATACAACAACGCTATGATGCTCCAGGACAAAGAGGGCGGCGACCGCTTCATCATCGAGGTGGCAGCTCTCTTACATGATTTAATTGACTATAAACTAACCAATAGTATAGATCAGCAGATCATTGAAATCGAGAGATTTTTGAGCGATAGGGAAGTGGACAGGGCTACCATAGAGAGGATCATCCATGCAATGCAGGCTGTGTCCTTCAACGGTGGTAATAATCCTGTCACTGTTGAATCGCTTGAAGACGCGATTGTGCAGGATGCGGATCGACTGGATGCACTCGGCGCAGTAGGGATTGCACGCACTTTTGTATATGGTGGAAGTAAGGGGCACGATATGCACGACCCGAATAGCCAGGTGCGCGAAGATATGACCTTTGAACAGTACAGTCAAGAAGACAACACAATGATCAGCCATTTCTATGAGAAGTTACTGAAATTAAAACTGCTCATGCATACAGAAACCGCGAAGGTGGTTGCTGAAAAACGTCATCAATTCATGGAGATGTACCTCGAACAGTTTTACAATGAGTGGGATGGAAAAATATAAGATCAAGGAGGAGAATGTCATCAAAAATCAAATATTCAAGCATCATCCAATGGTTGCCCAGATGGCAGAACATGAACCTATATTTTGGAAAAATACGAACTATGGAGCATCTGATTCTGAGAATGGGGAATGGACGTCAGGAAAACGAGACATTGAAGAAGCGGCAGACCGCCTCACCCGTTTTGCCCCCTTCATAAAAACGGCTTTCCCCGAAACACGAGAACAGGACGGTATTATTGAATCTCCTTTAATTGAAGTAGAAAAAATGAAACGTCATCTAGATGACAAGTACGGTGTAAACATAACCGGTTCGGTATATATCAAAGCAGACAATGATCTTCCAGTTTCCGGATCAGTCAAAGCGAGGGGCGGTATATATGAAGTACTGAAGCATGCCGAAGACCTTGCTATGACATATGACATGATCGATCCAGATAAAGATTACTCGCAGTTCCACTCCGAGAGATTTCGCCGCTTCTTTGGTGGGCATACCATAGTCTGCGGTTCCACAGGTAACCTCGGACTGAGTATCGGGATCATTAGTGCAGCACTGGGATTCAAAGTGACCATCCATATGTCGAGCGATGCCAAGCAGTGGAAGAAAGACCTGTTGCGTGAGCGTGGAGTCAAGGTTGTAGAACATGAAGACGACTACAGCAATGCTGTTGCCGCCGGGCGTGAAGTGGCCTCTCAGGATGCCAGTAGCTATTTCGTGGATGATGAAGACTCTGTGCCTTTATTTCTCGGATATGCTGTCGCTGCCCTGCGACTGCAGAAGCAACTCAGCTCAAGAGGTATCGAGGTGAATGACGATCATCCCCTATATGTCCATCTGCCTTGTGGCGTAGGTAGCGCACCAGGTGGTATCAGCTTCGGTCTTAAACAAGTCTTCGGCGATGCAGTACATCCAGTTTTCGCCGAACCTGTGAATTCACCATGCATGCTGCTTGGGATCATGACTGGACTGCATGATGAGGTTTCAGTGAATGACATCGGATTGGACAATCAGACGATTGCGGATGGCCTCGCAGTCGGGAGACCATCGAAATTCGTCGGCAAAATGCTTAAGACGCATATCCACTCATTCTTTACGGTAGAAGACAATGAAATGTACAGACTTCTAGCTTGCGTGTATGATGTGGAAGGTATGAAGATAGAACCTTCTGCAGCGACTGCTTTTCCAGGTCCTGCGAAAATTCATCAGTATAATGAAGGTCATAAACATTGCGATGCGACGCACATCATCTGGAGCACAGGAGGCAGTATGGTGCCAGATGCAGAATGGCAGTCGGATTACGATTTAGGGATACGAATGTAGAAACGCTGTCCAATTGGACAGCGTTTCTATTTGTCAGTGAGGAGGAGTGAATGTATAATATAATGATTGCGATTTTAGACATACACATAGTTTGATATGTGTTTCATATTGTAAAGAGAGGTGAAATAATGGATAGACATGAATTCAAACAAAAAGTTGTCGACTATGCGCACTCAATTGGAATAGATGAAATCGGCTTCACTCATGCAGAGCCGTTCCATGAGCTTCGAGAGAAGCTGGTTGATTATCACGCGAATGGCTACGCTTCAGGATTCGAGAAAGGAACGATCGATGAACGTACAGATCCCAAGCTGTCGCTCCGCTCTGCACAAAGTATCATTTCCATAGCAGTCGGTTATCCTAACCGATTGCCCGACGCTCCTAAAAGTAGAAAGGGAGAACGCCGTGGTCTGTTTGCCAGAGCTTCATGGGGTGTCGACTATCATACGCTGTTGAACCGTAGACTCGAAAAATTGGAAACCTATGTGAAATCCCTTGATCCTTCTATTGAAACGAAGTCCATGGTGGATACTGGGGTCATGAGTGACAGGGAAGTCGCGAGACGAAGCGGTCTCGGTTATATTGGCAAAAACGGTTTTGTCATCAATCCGAATCTTGGGACATATTCCTACCTTGGAGAGATGCTTACAAGCTATCCCTTCCCTCCTGATGAAGAGTTAATCGATTCATGCGGCGAATGCAATCTATGCGTCGACCGTTGTCCAACCGGTGCATTGGTAGGCAATGGACAGTTGAATTCTCAAAAATGCATTTCATATCTTACCCAGACGAAGGGATTTCTGCCTGATGAATATCGTAGCAAAATCGGAAATCGCCTGTATGGATGTGACACATGTCAGCAGGTGTGTCCCAGAAATAAGGGGGTAAATACCGATCACCACGAAGATATTGTTCTTGAACCTGAGATTTTAAAACCAGAACTGACTGGCTTGCTTGAAATATCCAACAAAGAATTTAAAAAGACCTATGGACACCTCTCAGGTGTCTGGCGGGGGAAAAAACCGATTCAACGCAATGCCATCATTGCGCTTGCGCATTTCAAAGAGGAGGGTGCAGTAGATCTGTTAAAACGGGTCGCAGAAACCGATCCGAGACCGGTAATCAAAGGAACTGCCTACTGGGCCGTCGGCCAGATAGAAGGCGACAAGGCACTTGATTATATAAATGAAAGATTTAAAATGGAAACAGATGAAGCAGTGAAAGATGAGATGCTAAAAGGCATCCAAGAAGTGGTCTAGGAGGTTTCAATGCCAAATCATATCGTTCTATATCAACCAGAAATACCAAATAACACAGGGAATATCGGCAGGACATGTGCAGCGACGGATACAACACTGCATCTGATTCATCCGCTCGGTTTTTCCACCGATGACAAGATGCTTAAAAGAGCAGGTCTCGACTATTGGCCGAACATCAACGTCGTCCATCATGATTCTGTTGAAGCATTTTTCGAGGCGACAGAAGGAAATTACTATCTTCTCACCAAGTTTGCTACTAAATACTATACACAACTCGACTACAGCAACTTGGAAGAAGACCATTACTTCGTATTCGGCAGAGAAACTTCAGGATTACCTGATTGGATGAAGGAAGAATATGCGGATACTGCACTTAGAGTGCCGATGACCGATAAAGTCAGGTCTCTTAATCTGGCCAATACTGCTGCCATTCTTGTTTATGAAGCACTGAGACAGCAATCGTTCGCAAAACTACACTAGGGGGCAGAATATGAATCAAGTTATCGAGCTTTTAAATAATCATCGTTCGATCAGAAAATTTCAGGATAGAACACTGGATCGAGAAACAGTGCGTACGCTTGTTACTGCAGCGCAATCTGCAAGTACATCGAGTTATGTACAGGCATACAGTATTATAGGCGTTACGGATAAAGACAAGAAGTCGGCACTCAGGGAAATCAGTACCCAGTCCTATGTTGAGCATAATGGCCATTTATTCGTTTTCCTAATTGACTACAACCGTCATGTCGAGCTATCTAAGGAGAAGGGAGAGCCAATTGCTTTTGATAAGACAGAGCAGTTGATCGTCGGAACAGTTGATGCTGCGCTGGCCTCGCAGAATCTGGCAGTGGCAGCAGAAAGCATGGGTCTTGGGATCTGCTATATCGGTTCTTTGAGAAACGATATGGCTAAAGTCATAGAGATTCTTGAACTGCCAAAAGGTGTAGTACCGCTCTTTGGCATGGTTGCAGGTTATCCTGACCAGTCCGGCAGCAAAAAGGAAAGACTGCCATTTGAAGCGGTATATCATGAAAATACTTATCAGTCGGTCACTGAACTTAAAGATGTCGTCGATGAATACGACGCGCGCATCAGCGCCTACTATAGTGAACGCAGTGAAGGCGAGCGGAGTGATACCTGGAGTGACCAAGTCATTGGGATGCTAAAGCAAAAGCAACGTCTCGACGTAGATGATGTTGTGAAGGATCAAGGGTTCCTTGGTCAATAAAAATCAGCCATGCACATGCATGGCTGATTTTTATTGACTATTATATTTTCTCTTCTCCGTCGTCTCTGTAGCCCCATTCTGATTCACGGCTTGCTGACAGAATGGAACCAATGAAGGCTATGGAGACCATCAAGATTAGAAATGCTTTCATAATTTGCGCCTCCTAATTTTTTATATATCACTATTATATACGATATCTCATAAAGAAAAAAGCTGAAAAGGAATAAAAGTTTTGTTAGATATTGCTGTGAAAGGGTAGAATAAGATAGATATTGAGAAATCTAGGGGGAATCAACATGGCAATGAATCTTAAAATATTCCAAGATAAAGAACTGGTCAGCATCTACATGGCTGATATCATCAGAAAACAGGTCCACAATAATCCGACCAGTGTAATCGGCCTCGAATTGAATGAGGAATTGGACTGGACCTATGAGAAATTTGTAGGCGAAGCCAAGCAGCACCCTGCAGATTTCTCCCAAATCTACCTCGTTGCCATCAATCGTGATGGAGACGGCGATATATTTAAAAAGCTTGACATACCTGATGAACAACTTAAGCTCGACGGTTCCGCCGACACCTTGAAGAAGGTGCTGGATGATAAGGATCAGGCAAATTTAACAGTACTGTCCATCGGCGCCAATAAAAAACTTGGATACACAGAATCTGGCGACAATGACCAACTGTTTGATTCAAGAGAACTGATGCTCGTTGCTACAGGCAGTGACAAAGCCGAAGCAATCAGGGGATTGTATGATGCCATCGAGAACAATGATGATGATTTCGGCAAAGTCAAGAAGCATCGTATGGTAACAGTCGTGATGGATACGGAAGCTGCTTCACGACTGGATCAGGATATTGTCGAATATTATACTTCCGAATTTGCCTAGGAGTGAGGGAAAGTATGAAAAAGGATAATGAGATCGACTACAGAAAAGATATTGAACCCGATGAGAATGAAATGACGCAAGATATGGAAGATGTGAAGGCGCTCGGAAAGGAAATGGAGCAACTGTCTCAGAATGAAGACTATCCAATCGATTCTTCCGATGATGAGTCACATGGACTTGAGCCTGATGACAATTAAATGTTAGTAAACAGATGAATCCTTCTGAAAATTAGTATAGAATATTTTATGTATACTAATTATTCAGGAGGTTTTTTGATTGTCTTATAGAATAGAGAAGGATACGATTGGCGAAATTAAAGTTCCAAGCGATAAATATTGGGCAGCACAAACGGAAAGAAGTAGACAGAACTTCCCTGTTGGCAAAGAAAAAATGCCTCTTGAAGTCATCGTCGCTTTTGCACATCTGAAGAAAGCTGCTGCTGTGGCGAACCATTCACTCGGTAAGTTGTCGAATGATAAGAAAACGGCCATTGTTCATGCATGCGACCGGATCATCGCACGCGAGCTGGATGAGCATTTTCCACTCGTCGTGTGGCAGACTGGAAGCGGCACCCAGAGTAATATGAATGTTAATGAAGTTGTCAGTTACGTAGCGAATGAATACCTTTCTGAAAATGGCAGTACAGAGAAGGTCCACCCAAATGACGACGTAAATAAATCGCAAAGTTCTAATGATACTTACCCGACGGCGATGCACGTTGCACTCTATCAGTCCGTAGAAGCACAACTTATTCCAGCTCTTGCTGTATTGAGAGCAACATTCGAAGAGAAGGAATCCGAGTTCAAGGATATCATCAAGATTGGTCGTACCCATCTTCAGGATGCGACCCCTCTGACACTCGGTCAAGAGATCAGTGGATGGAGATATATGCTCGAAAAATGTGAGACATTAATCAATGAAGCGAAGCAGCAGCTTAAAAACCTAGCGATCGGTGGCACAGCTGTTGGTACGGGTATCAATGCTCACCCTGAGTTTGGCGAAAAAGTAGCGCAAGAAATCTCCAATCAGACCGGATATGAATTCATATCATCCCCAAATAAGTTCCACGCGCTGACTTCTCACGATGAAGTGGTCTACTTACATGGAGCGCTCAAAGCATTAGCAGCGGATCTTATGAAAATCGCAAATGATGTCAGGTGGCTTGCTTCAGGACCACGGGCAGGCATAGCAGAAATTGAAATCCCTGCAAATGAGCCTGGTTCCTCAATCATGCCAGGAAAGGTAAACCCGACTCAGTCGGAAATGCTTACTATGGTCGCAACCCAAGTGTTTGGAAATGACGCAGCGGTCGGTTTTGCGGCTTCACAGGGGAACTTTGAACTGAATGTATTCAAACCGGTCATTCTTTATAACACACTCCAGTCAATCTACCTGTTATCTGATGGTATGAAGACGTTTAATGACAAGTGTGCTGTGGGAATAGAGCCTATAGCGGAAAACATCGAACGTTTCCTAAATAACTCGTTGATGCTAGTGACAGCACTCAATCCGCACATAGGGTATGAAAACGCGGCGAAAATCGCTAAAAATGCGCATGAAAAAGGTATTACATTGAAAGAATCTGCAGTTGAATCTGGCCATCTTACTGAAGCCCAGTTCGATGAATGGATCAATCCTGCAGATATGATTCAATCCAAAGATTAGGAGCTTGATTATGAAAAGGATCGGACTCATCGATATCGGTTCCAATACTGTACGTCTTGTATTGTTTGAATACACACAGGAGACAGGGCTTAAAGAACTACAAAATATTAAAACACCTGCAAGGCTCGCAAGGTTCCTCGACGCAGATAATGTAATGGCCGAAGAAGGGATCAATAATCTTCTAGCCATCCTGAAAAGTTTCCAGCAAATCAGCGATAAATATGGCGTAGAAGAAATTCACCCCGTGGCTACCGCAGCTATCCGTCAGTCTGTCAACGTAGCGGATATTCTGGAACGCGCAAAATCGGAAATCGACATGGACATCAAAGTAATTACCGGCAAGGAGGAAGCCTACTATGGCTACCATGCGGTTGTTCATACTATAAGCAATATGGATGCGGTGACTATCGATATCGGTGGGGGAAGTACGGAACTGACATTTTTCGAAAACAAAGAACTGGTTCATTCCGTCAGTCTCCCTTTTGGTGTAGTTACTCTGAATACGATGTTTTTCCAAGGCAAGGACCATAATGACGAAGAAGCACTTGAGAAAACACAAAAATACGTTAAAGATCAGCTTAAGTCGGTCAAATGGTTATCAAAACGCAAAGTGCCTATTCTGGCGATAGGTGGAAGTGCGCGAAATATTGCGCGCATCCACCAGTCATCGATAAACTATCCGATTGCAGGTGTCCATGGCTATTCCATGGATCGTCACGATCTTCAGGATGTTTATGATTTACTTGAAGGGACAAAGCCGGACGACCTAGACGATATCGATGGTTTGAGTAAAGATCGCAGTGACATTATTTTGCCGAGCTCTATTGTATTTAAGTCCCTTTATGACATCGTAAAGGCGGACGAATTCAAGTTCAGCCGTAAGGGGCTCAGGGAAGGTCTAGCCATGTCCATTATTTCGGAAGATTATCCGGCTGCTTTTAATAAGTACCATATTTTTAGGGATTCCCTCATTGAACTGTCCAACGATTTCCATATCCAGATGGAGGAAGGCAGGAAGCGTCAGCAGATTGCAGAACGTGTTTCTCATGAACTGGAGAAATTTGATTTCATTTCTCTGAATAAACACGAGAAGTATTTGATGAAAAATGCTGCACACATCTTCTCACTCGGTTCCTTTATCGACCGGGACGCTTCAAGTCAACATACGTATTATCTGATTTCAAACAGCAACATCAACGGCATTGTGCATAAGGATCGGGTTCGTCTGGCTCTGCTTGCTAGTTTCAAGAATAAGACCCTACTGCACTTCTTCGCTGAAGATACAGGGTGGTTCGACACAGAAGATCTCGACAGCATGCAAGCACTTGGCAGCATACTGAAATTTGCTAATGCGCTGAACGTCTCACAGACTGATATCGTTCAAGATCTGTACCTGGAAAAAAGCGGCGATGGCATGTGTCTGACTGTAAAGTACAAGGGCGACCCGATTGCTGAAGAATATCAAACGGTAAGACAGAAGAAGCACATTGAAAAAATTATGGATAAAGACCTAGAAGTCAGATTCGTGGAAGCCTGACAACTATTTTTAATTTAAGGGAGTAGGAGAATAGATGACATATCGATTGAATGATAAAGCCTATTACAACAATCGAGAACTGAGCTGGCTCAGATTTAACTACAGGGTCATTGAAGAAGCGGCAGACGTCAATAATCCGCTTCTTGAAAAACTGAAGTTTCTAGCCATAACCAGTTCGAACCTCGATGAATTTTTCATGGTTCGGGTCGCTGGATTGAAGGATCAGGTCAAAATGAACTATCATGAGCCGGATACAAAAACACAGCTAACGCCTCAGGAACAACTCCAAGGCATCAGCGAACTGAACCGGCAGAACAGCACGGTACAGTATAACTACTATCATCGTCTGATGGAAGAATTGGAAACATATAATATCTTCTTAAAGCGGCCGGACGACCTGTCGGAAGCGCTTCAAGAAGAGGTGGAATCCGTCTTCGACACTGAAATCTATCCGTCCCTCACTCCCCTCGGTATCGATGCCTATCGGCCGTTCCCGAAACTGATGAACAAAAAGATCAATATATTTGTAAACCTCTCCAATAAACTCGGAGAACAGACTGCAATCGTACAGCTACCGACAGTTATCCGCCGTTATTTCGAACTGACCGATGGGCAGAAAACCTATTTTGTATTGGCGGAAGACATTATAGAAAAGCACATCAGTAAGCTATTTAATGGGTATGAGATCAACCGTACATTTCCATTTAGAATTACTAGAAATGCGGACTTGACGATACATGAGGAAGGTGCAGCGGATCTTCTCATCGAAATCGAGAGGTTCTTGAAGGAGCGAACACGAGGAGCGGCTGTCAGGCTTGAAATAGACACCAGCAAAAATGACAGTACAAATGGTTCATTTCTACGTAGCGAACTTGGATTGTCAGAACAGGATGTCTATAAATTTGATGGGCCACTCGACCTGACTTTCCTGTTTGGGTTGACCTCTGATCTAAAAGATAGGTTCCCACATCTAGCGTATCCGCCATTTACGCCTCAGGAGCCGGCACTATTGTCAGGAAAAAATATATACGAGCGGGCACTTGAGCAGGATATATTCTTCCACCACCCATTCGAGAGCTTCCAGCCGATCGTCGACTTCATGCGGGAGGCGGCTGAAGATCCTAACGTTTTAGCAATCAAGCAGACCCTGTATCGTGTATCGAGTGATTCACCAATCATCGAAGCCCTGAAGAATGCTGCAGAGAACGGCAAACAAGTAACTGTTCTTGTTGAGCTGAAAGCAAGGTTCGACGAACAGAACAATGTACAGTGGGCAAAAGAGCTTGAGGATGCCGGTTGTCATGTCATCTATGGCATGAACTACTTGAAGACGCATAGTAAGATCACCCTGGTCGTCAAGCGTGTAAAAGGCAGACTTGTACGTTATGTCCATCTCGGTACCGGCAACTATAATGATTCGACCGCGAAGCTCTATACGGACATGGGGATAATCACTACAGACGAAGATATTGGCAACGACGCAATCAATTTCTTCAATTACTTGAGTGGCTACTCGTTGAAGCCGGACTATAAGGCCCTCCATGTAGCACCGTTTGAAATACGCGACCTTTTTGCAGAATACATCGATAAGGAAATAGATTTCCACAGGAAGAACGGCAAGGGATACATTTTTGCTAAGATGAATTCCCTGACGGATAAAAAGATTATCAA
Source organism: Salinicoccus sesuvii (assembly GCF_042648145.1). Lineage (NCBI taxonomy): Bacteria > Bacillati > Bacillota > Bacilli > Caryophanales > Staphylococcaceae > Salinicoccus > Salinicoccus sesuvii. The sequence continues at coordinate 21,766 of NZ_JBHRWV010000002.1, forward strand.
TAAATTGTTGCAGGCTTCCCAAGAAGGAATAGAGGTGGATCTCGTCATACGTGGCATTTGCTGTCTGAAGCCGGGCATCGAGGGTGTCAGCGATAATATCAGGGTCATCAGTATTGTCGGTAGGTTCCTAGAACACTCAAGAATATACTATTTCAACCATAATGGCGAGGAGAGGATGTTCCTTTCCTCAGCAGATATGATGACCCGAAACATGATTAAGCGCGTGGAGATTCTATTCCCGATTAAAGACCCTATGATTGTCGAGGAAATCAGATCGATCAGTCGATTCTATCTAAAAGATAACATGAAAGCACGTGTCCAAAAGCAAGATGGCTCCTACGAATACGTCAAGAACGAATATGAGCCAACTAGTGCACAAGTGGAGCTGATGCGACGTGCTGAGATGCATGGTAGGGGACAACTGGCAGAAAAGGAAAACCAATTATTAATGAAGATCAGAAATCGCTTCAGGCGTGGAAATTAAGAGAAGGGCCGGGAAACCATTCCCGGTCCTTTTAGTATAGTATTGTATATTGACTTTATTCTGAATATTATATAGACTGGCTAGATATAACTAAAAAGAAGAGGTGAAGACATGACCACGTATGAGGAATTCCTTGAAAATGCCCGTCATTACCGTACTGTACCGGTAATTGAATCGTTCAGCACTGACCTGCTGACTCCAGTGCAGATGTTTCATTCGTTGAAAGATAAAGCAGTATATATGTTGGAAAGTCAGGAGCCTGATTCAGCGTGGTCCAACTTCTCCTTTATCGGACTCGATCCAATGATGGAAATCGTGGAGTCGGCGAACATGTTCACCATTCGCGATCTTGAAAGAAGCAACCAGTCGACGGAGTCTTCCTTTAAGTCCGCATTTGAGACGGCAGTCGACCGACTGCAGGTGAAAATTCCGGATGTGGATATTCCATTCAAAGGTGGCGGCGTAGGGTATATCAGCTATGATGCCATCAGTGACTACGAACCTGTACCAGAAGCTCCGTCTGAGAAAGAAAACTTGTCGAACTACCATCTTCTTTTTTGCCGTTCCCTTCTTGTATATGATCACCACTCTAAGGAATTGACGATTATACATTTCGCCAGAGTGGATGGAGAACAGAGTATGAAAGAAGCTCATTCTGCCGCTGTAGCGGCGATAGCACATATTCGCTCTACTTTGATGCAGAGCAGTAGGCTATCGGATCTGCTACTGCCAACTGTCCTGCCAAAATCGGAAGGTTTCGATCTCGATAGCAACTATGAAAAAGATAGATTTCTAGAAGATGTTGGCAAGATAAAAGACTATATAGAAGCGGGTGACATACTGCAAGCCGTCCTCTCGCAGCGCTTTCACAAGAAAACAACGAGAAGTGGCTTTGAACTTTACCGTGTGTTAAGAAAAGTGAATCCTTCTCCTTACATGTATTATCTTAAGTTCGAGGGTGTTGAAGTCATTGGCAGCTCGCCCGAGCGCCAACTGGAAGTTCAAGAAGGGAATCTTGAAATTCATCCAATTGCCGGTACTAGGAGGAGAGGGGCTACCGAAACGGAAGATGAAGCACTTGCCGAGGAGCTGCTTGGGGACGAAAAGGAGCGTGCGGAACATCGTATGCTGGTTGATCTGGCTAGAAACGATATTGGCAGAGTGGCTGAATACGGCTCTGTGGAGGTCAGTGAATATATGGTGATTGGTCGATTCTCAAGAGTTATGCACATTATTAGTAAGGTTCAGGGGACATTGAAGCGGGGAATATCCCCAATCGATGCATTCATCTCCTCATTCCCAGCAGGTACATTGTCCGGCGCGCCTAAAGTGCGTGCGATGCAGATTCTGCGCGAACTTGAACCGACAGCACGGAATCTTTATGGGGGGAGCATCCTCTATCTCGGATTTGATGGCAACATCGATTCTTGCATCACAATACGTACGATGACGTTGGTTGGGGAGGACCTCTATATCCAAGCTGGTGCTGGGGTAGTTGCCGATTCCGATCCAGAAGCGGAATACCAGGAAACCATCAGCAAAGCGAGTGCACTTGAGCATACCATCCGTCTGACTGAAAGTATTTTCGGCAGCAGAAATACAATGAAGGTATAGGAGGGCTGATATGATATACATGATCGATCACTACGATTCTTTTACTTTCAACATTGTCCAAGCCCTTGGAGAAATGGGTGAAGAAGTTGTCGTCAGAAGAAATGATGAAGTGGCATTGGACGAAATTGATGCCCTGGCACCGGATCTGATATTCCTCTCGCCGGGCGCTAAACGACCGGAAGATACTGGGATGACGATGGATGTCATCGAACACTATAAAGGGGATATCCCCATATTTGGGGTTTGCCTCGGCCACCAGACCATCGCTCACGTTTTCGGCGGCACTGTGGGGCGTACAAGCAGACTCATGCATGGTAAAACATCACTGTTGTATCACGAAGGCACGGGTATCTACCAAGGCCTCTCCCAGTCCTCTGAAGTGATGAACTACCACTCCCTCATCGTTGATAAAGAGACGCTTCCAGACTGTTTGGTTGTCACTGCAAAATCAGAGCTTGGTGAGATTGCAGGTATCAGACATCGCACACTGCCAATCGAAGGTGTCCAGTTCCATCCAGAATCCATTGGCTCTGTAGAGGGCAGACGTCTTATTAAAAATGTTGTCGAAAAGTACTGCAAATATAAAAAAACACCTTTGAAACGTTAGTGTTTCAAAGGTGTTTCGCTTATTAAAGGGTATCTTTGTCTAGTTGTACAGAGACAGTCTTTTGAAGTATTGGATGAATGAATTCTATCTTGTAACTAAAGAGCTGAAGGTCTCTTAGTGTCGAGTTTCCGTAGAGTGGATCACCGATGACCGGGAAACCGGCGTGGGCAAGGTGTACACGAATCTGGTGCGTTCGGCCGGTTTCGAGTTCTATTTCCAGTTCACAGTACTCAGTATTGACCTTGGAACCAATGATGTGTGTAATGGCTTCCTTGCCTTTTTGAGTCACGTGATACTTGTTGCGCTCTCTCGGATCCTTAGCAATGGGTGCACTGATTGTTTGGGGTTCAAGACGTTTTTTCGTGTCTATTCTAGCAATATAGGTACGCTTAATGTCGCGTTCACTCAGCATATGATCGAGCATTTTCTTGACGAGTGGATTTTTGGCGACGAGCAGTACACCTTTTGTTTCCTGATCCAGCCGGTGAATGGGTTCCAGATAATCAGCTTCCAGTGTATAAATTGCATGATTCATCAGTGTGTTTGTCTCACTCATCTCGTTTGGATGCGTCTTTACACCGCGTGGCTTGAACAGCACCGCAAGATAGCGATCTTCATACATGACGTCGCAGTTGCGGTAGCTTGGCTTATACTGACTTCTCGCTCCGGTGTCTGGCAGTACGACTTGGTCACCGCTAGCGATCGTTGTGTTCAGCGGCGCAATTTCACCGTTAATAGTAATGTCCTTTGACATTCGCAAGAAGTGGAGCTCCTTTTTTGGAACGTGCAGCGACTGCAGTACTGTTTCCAGTGTCATTCCATCAAATTTCGAATTGATGTTGAAATTCATCTATTCATCACCAGTCATTGCATTTATAAATGCAACGTAGTCGTCTGCATTACCCGGATTGCCGACGAATCGATCCACTTCTTCACCATCTTCAAAGTAGATGAGGGTCGGTGTAGACTCAATACCGTACTCTGGCCATGGCTGCTGATATTCCAACACATTCAGTTGTGTCACTTCTTCACCGGTTTGATCGAATGCATCCATCAAGAACGGTGTCGCGGCATTACAATGCACGCATGTCGGACTCCAGAAGTAGACGAACTCCCCGTCACCAGCGTCGATGATTTCTTTTGTTTCATCAAACGTCTTATTGTAGTGGTAGTTTTCGTCATCGAGCTTATCGATTGTGGCACCACTCAGTTGCTCTGATTGCAGGTCTGTATACGGATAGTAGCCGTCCTCAGGATTTTCTGAAGTGCTGTTCATGAAGATGAATGCAGCAGCGAAACCAACGATGACGATGGCAATAATGGCATAGAATATTTTATTTCCCATATTATGAACTCCTTTTTATTTTCTTTTTATCATAAATGATAATATAAATATGAGGGTAAAAGCAATGAACGAGAGGAACGGTATGGTAATGAAACCAAACCAGTTGATGTACTGGACGGTGCATGACACACCTGTACATGCTGCAAGGTTGTCCCCGAGAAAGCTGAGTTTTTGCAGACCGTAATGGTAGACTGCAAGAAGCAGGCCGATGCCGCTCAATATACGTATATAGTATTTCGCACCCATATCCCCTCGAATGATACTGACTAGGGAGATGATGACAAGCGGATACATAAGAATACGCTGGTACCAGCAAAATTCGCAAGGCACGTACTGTCTGATCTCACTAAAGTAGAGAGAGCCGAGTGTGGCAATCAGCGAAATAAAGAAGATCAGTTGCATAAAGAGTTTATTATTGGTCACACTATTCCTCCTGTTTACTGTTTTAATTCAAACTCATACTATATCATTATAATTGATAGTATTGCACGAATGGGAAATATATATTTACAAAGTTATTAACGTTTAGTGAAAAAGAGGTGGCACGATGAAAAGCAAACTCCAGCTACTCAAGGATATTGCTGAATTTCTCAATGAAGAGACGGATCGCAGCACTATGATTCAGGGAGCATTGAAAATGCTGATTGACCATTCTGAATTCGACACTGGTTGGCTGTTCTTCATTAACGAAGAGGGTCAGCACGAGCTAAGTGCTCATTATCGTCTCCCGCCGTCTTTACAAAAGGGCGGTCACGAGCATCTCTGCGGGGGGAAATGTTGGTGTGTCAATAAGTACAACAATAAAGAACTTAGAACCGCAACCAATATATTTGTCTGTTCGCGCCTTGAGAAGGCAAGAATCGACTATCCAGAGGGAAACAATGGCATCACGCATCACGCAACAGTACCCCTAATATCCGGGGATGAATCTTTTGGCCTGTTGAACGTGGCAAGTCCTCATAGGGAAGAATTCAGCCAAGATGAACTTGATTTACTCGAGTCGGTCGCGTTTCAAATCGGTTCCACATTAAAACGGATCGAACTCACTGCACAGGAGCAGGAGAATATGATCATCCGGGAAAGGCAGCGGCTCGCACGCGATCTGCATGATTCGGTCAACCAGATGTTATTCTCAATCGGCATCACTTCGCATGCTGCTAAAAATATGCAGGATAAAACCAAGATAAGGAGTGCATTCGACTCAATCGAACATACGTCAAAGCACGCGATGAAGGAGATGAAGGCACTGATCTGGCAATTGAAGCCGATCGGTCTTGAAAATGGCATTATTGATGCTGTAGAAAAATACGCAGAGCTTCTTGATCTCGAAATTGAGATACAAATTGACGGCTTCTACGACGTGTCAGATCAAGTGGAGATTGGACTGTATAGAGTGGTACAGGAGAGTCTCAACAATATTAGGAAACACTCCGGGGCAAATGCAGCCTCCATTAGAATGGACGCAGGACAAAAAGTACTTCGCGTCACTATTGAGGATGGCGGTCGAGGATTCGACACGCTCGAACAGAAGAAATTCGGTTATGGACTTTCAAATATGCGGGAGCGGATTCATAAGCTTGGCGGGACATTTAAAATTAAATCACAAACAGGCAAAGGGACACGCATCATCATCACCGTCCCCTCAAAGGAGTGAGTATATGTATAATATTATCCTGGTGGATGACCACCACATCGTTAGGGAAGGAATGAAGTTCCTCCTATCAACCACTGAGACTATCAACGTGTTGGATGATTTTAGCACTGGACAGGAAGTCTTGGAATACTTAAAGACTAAGCATGCAGAAACAGACCTTGTGCTACTCGATCTGGTTATGCCAGAGATGGACGGCATAGAGGCGACACGCATCATCAAGAGCCACTACCCGGGCACCAAAGTACTCATTCTATCCAGCTACACTAGTGAGGAATATATACGTCCCGTCTTTGCAGCGCATGCCGATGGATATATCATCAAGGAAATGGAGGCCGAGGAGTTGATCGATTCGATTATCAGGGTGATTGAAGGCGAGAAGGTGATCCATCCCAACATTCTTGAGGTCATCGATCGCGAAGGGGATATGCCGCACGAGAAGAACGCACTATCGGCGCGGGAGATTGAAGTATTGCGGGAGATTGTTAAAGGGAAGTCCAATAAAGAAATTGGAGAAGCACTGTATGTAAGCGAAAAGACGGTCAAGACCCACGTCAGCCACATACTCAACAAACTTGAAGTTTCAGATCGGACACAGGCAGTGATATACGCTATCAAATACAATATTGTAGAACTGTAGGAAAACTAATATGAAGCTATAGTAACCGCTTACAAAAATTAATTTGCACCCCCTTTGAAAAGGCAGTATAATTGAAACAAGAATTTCAAGATTTGGAGGGTTAATATGAAAGTAGGAAATAAACTGACAATACAGATTGTCATTGCCCTTATTCTCGGTATCATCATTGGGTCGGTATTTAATCTAATGGTGGATCAGACATGGGTACAATGGATTGATCAGTACATATTCAATGTTGTCGGACAACTGTTCTTGAATATGATATTCATGATGGTTGTACCAGTTGTATTCATCTCCATTGTACTTGGTGTCGTCAATGTTGGGGACCCAAAGATGCTCGGGGGTATTGGTCTTAAAACATTAGCATTTTACCTAGCCAGTACAGCCATCGCTATTTCTCTTGCGATGCTTGTTGCGAACTTCCTGAACCCAGGCGAGGGGCAATCCCAGCTACTGGACTCAGATGAAGTCTCCGAGTATCGTGAAACGGAACTCGAAGGGGGCGCTACAGCCGAATCTATCAATCAAGGATTCGACCAGACGCTGATCAATCTGATTCCAACAAACGTCATTGAAGCGATGGGCACACAAAATATGCTACAGATCATTGCTTTTGCCATTTTCGTCGGCGTAGCAATCATCGCCAATAAAGATAAGACCAGCGGCATTGTTTCCCTATTTGAACAAGGGAATGACGTAGTTATGTGGATTGTCATGGCGATTATGAAATACTTTGCTCCAATCGGTGCTTTTGGACTGGTGGCAACGGCATTTGTCCAGGCAGGATTCGGTGCCATCCAACAGCTTGGCATGTATTTCATCTGCGTCCTACTCGTATTATTCCTGCACTTGGCCATCGTCTATGGTAGTGCAGTACAGTTTTTGGCAAAGAAAAGTTTCGTCTGGTTCATTAAGAACTTTGCACCAGCTATGGGTGTTGCTTTCAGTACATCTTCTTCCAGTGCTGTACTGCCGATTTCACTCGAGACGGCTCAAAAGAACTTGGGTGTCCGTAAAAGTGTTTCGAGCTTCGTTCAGCCACTTGGCGCGACAATCAATATGGACGGCACGGCAATCATGCAAGGTGTCGCTACTGTGTTCATCGCTCAGCTCTCAGGAGTTGACTTGACATTGATGCAAATGGTGACAGTAGTTGTCATCGCAACGGTTGCCAGTATCGGTACAGCAGGCGTTCCTGGTGTCGGCCTCGTTATGCTGGCGATGGTTCTTACAGCGGTCGGATTGGATCCGGCAGCCATTGGTATCATCATCGGTATCGACAGACTACTTGATATGACACGCACAATGGTTAACATCACCGGCGATGCGGCGATTGCACTGCTTATAAGCGAACAGCAGAAAAGAAAAGAAGCGGCTTCAGAAAGTCAGGCATAGGCCTAAATACAGAATATTATTAGGGAGCATATATTGAACACTTAGTGAAATTCAATATATGCTCTTTAAATTTTGTTTGAAATATATTATTATATTAAAAGTGTATTATTATCGAATGGAAATTTTACAATATCCGATATGAGTGAAAGGAAGAAAAGAATGGATAAACAGACTTTTACGGAGATGCTCCAGTCCAAGTTTAAAATTGTCAGGACAGAAGCCGGCTACACGCAGGATTCTATGAGCCAGACAATCGGGCTCTCCAAAAAGACGCTCGTACAGATCGAAAAAGAACGCATCCTTCCCAACTGGACAACATGCATCTCGCTTTGTGCACTCTTTAGGGATAGTGAAGTGTTGACCAATTCGTTCGGTGGCGATCCGCTGGAATTGGCGCAGGTGATATCAAGAGGTCACTGTGTCTATCCGAACTACGAAGGTGAAGCGTTATATTGGGACGATCTTGACAGGAAGAACGGTTTCCGTCTGCAATACAACAAAAACAATAAGATATATAGAGTTCTCAACAACATGAATCAACCGGTTCATGCCTCATATATTGAAAGAGAGATCAGAACATATTTCATGAGACAGACGGACTTGCAGCCCGTCTAATAACAAGGAAAGCACCGTGAGGTGCTTTTTCTTTTGGTTTCGTGTACGATTATGACAAGAAAAGGAGGTATTTCCTTGAATGATGGTTTACAGATTATAATTATGACTGTACTAGGTGCGCTGATTGGTGGTTTGACCAACATGCTGGCCATTCGCATGCTGTTTAGACCCTATGAAGCAAAGTACCTCTTTGGCAAACGCCTCCCTTTAACACCTGGGGTCATCCCCCGCAGGCGGGAAGAAGCTTCAGCTAAAATGGGACAGATCATTACAAAGCACCTGCTGACGCCGGATGCGTTCATAGAGAAGCTGGAAAGTCGCGAGACTGGGAATTTCACCATGCTGTTTATCGATCGGCAGATAGAAACGATCGAAACTGAGCAACTGACACTGAGATATTTTATGAACCGACTCAACGATGGACTAGCCGATAAGGTAGCTGTCGGATTTAATGACAAGCTCAGGGAAAAGGTTGATGAAGAAGGTGTGAAACTCTACGGCCGTGAAATTTCGACTCTGATACCAGAAGATGCGATGACGACACTGGATGTTAAAATCAATGCTCTCCAGCCCCAGATTACCCAGAAAGTGGAAGAATATATCAATTCCGAAAAAGGATACCGGGACCTCTACACAATGGCCGATGAATTTATTGAAAATCGTGGCAGACTGGCTCGGTCACTTAAATATCTGATGTCTAAGGAGACTATTGTCGACAGCATTCGGAGCGAACTCAACAAGTTGATTCATCATCCTAAAATGAGTGAAATCCAAGTACGCATCATTAACGATGAGTATGAAAAGATCAAGCACAGTAGGGTGGAGGAGCTGATCTCAGACAGTGATCGCGAAAAACTCGTCCACAGCGTCTACGATGTACTTAAAAAGCAGATTGATATAGAAGGCATTTTGGATTATCCAATTGCAGAATTCAATCGTGAAATGTTCGAGTCTTTCAAAAAACGGGGCAAATATCAGCTGCGCGACAACATCATAGCGTACATGCAGAAGAATACAGGCAGGATTGTCGAGAAACTTCAGCTTGCAGAGGTCATAAAAAAACAAATTGACAATTTTGAGCTCAGTCACATCGAAACACTTGTAATGGAAATTTCGAGCAAGGAATTCCGGATGATTACAATGCTCGGCTTCTTTCTCGGTGGACTCATCGGAATCATACAAGGGATTATCGTTGTGTTTTTATAAGCCGCCTTTTTATGTTACAGTATAGATATCTTTATTAAAGGGAGTTTTTAATCAATGGCAGTTAATGTATACGATCAGGCCAATGCATTGGAAGATGCACTGCGTCAATCAGATGAGTTTCAAAACATGCAAGACCTTTACGGAAAGGTAAATTCCAATCCGGAATCTAAACAGCTCTTCGACGACTTCAGACAGATCCAAATGGACCTGCAACAAAAACAAATGCAAGGCGAAGAAATCCTCGAAGAAGATGTTCAGCAAGCACAGAAATCAGCAGAAGATATTGAAAAAGATGAAAATATCAAATCACTGATGGAAGCAGAACAAAAAATGAGTGAGCTCATCCAGGATCTGAATCGTGTAATCATGAAACCTATAGAGGAACTCTATGGTCTGAATAACCAGAATTAATTGATGAAGAGGTCTGTTATAGGCCTCTTTCTTTTATTTTTTTTGGTATAATCAAAATATAATGTTCATGAAAAGTCAGGTGAAATATATGGTTAAATTCATTCACAGCGCAGATCTACATCTGGATAGTCCTTTTAAGTCACGTTCCAAAATGCCAACCAGCATATTTGAAGTATTGATGGAAAGTACATATAATAGCGTCACAAGAATGATGGACTTTGCGATTGAAGAGAAAGTCGATTTCATCATCATCGCCGGTGATGTGTTCGATCAGGCGAATCGGACACTGAAGTCGGAAATATTCATGAAGCGCCAATTTGAAAGGCTGAAGGATTCAGGTATCTTCGTATATATCATACATGGGAACCATGATCCGCTGACAGACGGATTCAAGACCTCTTGGCCGGATAATGTCACGGTGTTTAAAGAAAACGTGGAGACGTTCGAGATGGTCAGTGGCAAAGGTGAACGAATATTCCTCCATGGCTTCAGTTACTATCTTGATGATTCCTATGAAAACAAACTGGACTACTATCCGGTTAACACAATGAATCAGGGCATACATATAGGGATACTCCATGGGACATACGCCAAAAGCCGCTACAGCCAAGAAAGGTATACAGAGTTCAACCTAGAAGTATTAAACGACAAACTGTACCATTACTGGGCCCTCGGGCACATTCACCAGCGAGATCAGCTTAGTGATCTTCCGCCTATCCACTACTCGGGTAATATACAAGGGCGTCATAAAAATGAATACGGAGAAAAAGGTTTCCTTCTTGTTGAAGGTGACGATGTTTACTTGGATACACGATTTGTTGCCGTTCAGGAACTTATTTTTGCAGAATATCAGCTGGAAATTGATTCTTTGAATAAGCAAGATATATATCAAAAAATCGTCGAGTTCAAGCATCGACTCAGGGAAAAGGGCCGTCACATCATTCAGCTTGAGCTGGTTTATGATGGAGAAGATGTAATTTCCGACGCGGATTTCACTGAGGTTATCGAACTTCTGAAGGAAGATGAACGGGATATTCGTCAGTTTATATGGGTCGATGAACTGCATCTCAAATACATGAATCAGGACAATATCGCTCTGCTCAATGATATAAAAGCCAGCTATTCTTCCAACAAGGAACTGTTCAAGGAAGCGGTAAACGCACTCTATATGGATCCACGACTCAATAGACATCTTGGTCCCGTCCAGGATATTGAACAGGAAGAACTGCTAAAAGAAGGCGAAGAACGCCTTAAAATGCTGATGAGGAAGTAGTGGATATATGAAAATTATCGGACTCAATATATACGGCTATGGAAAGATTACGGAAACTGAAATAAACACAAATCAGCATTTCATTCAATTCTTTGGAGAAAATGAAGCGGGTAAATCGACGATGCAGTCATTCATCCATTCAATCCTTTTCGGTTTCCCAACACGAAAGGAACAGGAACCAAGAAGAGAACCCCGCATGCACAATCTATACGGCGGAAAGATAACCGTCGAGTTTCCGGATGAATCAGACCCTATCGAAATTGAACGTATAAAAGGAAAGATTCAAGGGGATGTAAAAGTCTACTTCAGTGATGGAACAGTAAGAGGTGAAGATTGGCTCATCAAAAAGCTGAACTTTATCGATAAGAAGACATACCGTTCAATATTTTCTTTTGATGTGCTCGGCCTTCAGGATATTCATAAAAACATGACTGAGGATAAATTGCAGGAATATCTGCTTCGTGCCGGTGCTCTCGGTTCTCATGAATATGATGAAATGCTCAGCGCCATCGATACGGAAATGAAATCGATATATAAAAAGAATGGCACCAACCCAGAACTCAACAAAGAAATGGAAGAGATTTCCGATATCACAAGCAAAATTAAGACGCTCGAGCAGACTGAAGAAAAGTATAAGCATTTGGTCAATGAGAGAATCAAAACCGAGGAAAGTCTCAACGCCAAAAAGAGTGCGCTATATCAGCTGGATACGGTACGCAAACAGAAGATGAAGGAAGTCATGTATCATAAGGATATTAAAGAGTGGAAGTCACTCGAAGATAAACTGAACATAGATCCTGTCATCTTTCCTGAGCAGGGGCTGGAGCGTTATGAATCACTAAAGCAACAAGTCCAGCAGACTAAACAGGATATTGCGCTCAGATCAGAAAAACTGAAATTGCTTAAAACCGAAATGTCAGGCATCACATTGCCGGATAAGAATCAATTGTCCTACCTAGAAAGCATCCAGAAGAAGGAACCGGATATCAAACAGAAACACCTTGAATATGCCCGGCTCACTTCAGCTATAGAATCGCTTGAGGAAGAAATTGCGCAACTTAGGCGGGATATCGGTTGGAATGATGAACACCACGAAGTGGATGATTCAAACATCGTCAAAGAGTCCGTTCAGACAGTACTTTCAAAGATTGATGAAGTGACGCTTGAAGAACAGTTCCTCGTGCGAGAAATTGATCATTTGAAATCCGATATCAAGCAGCTGAATCAAGATATTGAACGACTCGAGGAAGAGCAGATCAGTGACGACCGTATCCGCATTAAGAAAGAAGTCACTGATCGAGAGTTCGAGTTGAAAGAGAAGGAAAAAATGTTCAGGCTCATCGAGAAAGACTATGAGCGGGAAAAGAAAGAACGCAACCGGATTAAGCGGGGACAGTCAGGACTGATCATTGGTATCAGTGTCATCGCACTCATCACCGGTATATTCTATCTCTTCAATTCGAATTGGCTGATGGGCGGCATCTTTATAGCAATTGGAGCCATAACGCTTCTACTTCTCTTCTTGACCAATCAGAAGGAAGATGATTCCTTGAAAAATGACTACGAAGTAGAGGTCAGGGAGCTCAAGGAAATCATTGAAACGATAAAGAGAAACAACCATGTCGATTTCGATCTCAATGATGCAAGAGATTTAAAGATGGATCTCAAGACTCAGAAAACCAAGAGAATTTCTTCTAATGTCAGGCTTGAAGAAATGAAAGAAACATTGGCTTTGAAAGAAACTAATCACGATGCATTGAATACGGATCTTGCCACGATCAAGCGCGATTTGAAAGTGAATCCGGACATTGAAAATAAGAATATCGTTGATGCCATCCATACCATCAGGGAGATCAAGCAAAAGCGCAATCAGATCAATCGTCATAATGTAGAGATCGATAATATCAATCGTGAGCTTAATGAGTTCAAAAGATCAGTCAAAGATGAGCTCCTGAACTTCGATATTCACTATGACGACACTACAGTTTTCTATGATATCAAGAATATGGTTTCGAAAATGTATAAAGACGAGAGCCACTATAACAGGCTCAAAGATCAAATCGGTCTCCTTGAGAACGAAATCAAAGTACTCACTGAGAGAAATAGCACGAGTAGGCAAGAGATTACTCAGCTCTTTGATTATGTGGATGCAGAAGATGAAGAGGAGTATTACTATTTCGCAAGAAAGTATAAGGAATACCACAATAATATTGAACGGTTCAAAGAACTGAGTGAAAAACTCGAAGAGGAACATTTTGATTATGATGCCAGAAATGAGCTATCAAGGTTCCTTATTGCTGATTTGAAAGAAGAGGAAGTCAACATTTCAGAACAGATAGAGGAGTTCAACCAGAAGGTACAGAATGACCAAAAAGTTCTTGCTGAATTGAATTCGGAAATTAGCAACCTAGAGGCTGACGGCAAGCTGAGTGAAGTCAATCATCAGTTTGAAATGAAGAAGACCTTCATTCAGAATCTTTCGCAGGAGTACATGTCACTGAACTACATCCGCATCCTTATAGAAACACATATTAAAGCAATAAAAGATGAGCGGTTGCCCGTAGTGATCGAGGAGGCGAGAAGCATCTTTGAGAAAGTGACCCGGGGACGCTATATCAATGTTATTTATGATGAAGACGGCATCAAGGTAAGACATTCTAATGGACAGCTTTTCCACCCGTTGGAACTGTCACAGTCTACTAAGGAGATGCTCTACATCAGTCTGAGACTGAGTCTAATCAAAGCATTGAAGGGGTACTACCAGCTGCCGCTCATCATCGACGATGCTTTCGTTCATTTCGACAAGGAGCGCAAAAAGATTATTATGGACTATCTGCGCAGTGAAGTTGATGACCAAGTACTGTACTTTACATGTAATCTGGATAGTACCATTTCTTCCTCACAGACAGTCAAACTTAAAGAAAGAGTAAAATGAGGTGCTGCAGTTGAATAATATATCCAAATTGAAACCAGGAGATTCGGTGGAGTCGTTCTACCTGATTAAACGGAGCCAGCAAGGTGTTACTTCTCAAGGTAAGCCGTATATGACGCTTTTCCTACAAGATCGCACCGGTGAAATCGAAGCGAAACTCTGGTCGGTCTCCCGAGAAGATATGGAGGTTTTGAAACCTGAGACGCTTATCAAAGTTAAAGGGGATGTCATTGACTACCGCAATAAGAAGCAAATGAAAGTTGCTGCATTCAGAACAGCAACTGAAGCGGATGAATTGAATCCTAAAGACTTCGTAGAAAAGGCGCCAATCGATGAAGATACATTATATGAAAGCATTATGGATTATGTCATCAAGATAGAAAACGGTAGCCTCCAACGCATAGTCAGGCAAATCCTGAACAAATACAGGAAGGAATTCCTGAGTTTTCCGGCAGCTATGTCAAATCATCATGATTTTGTCTCTGGTTTAGCTTATCATGTGCACTACATGCTCAGAACTGCAGAAGCATTATGTGATATTTATCCTTCCTTGAATCGTAGCTTGCTATACAGCAGTATCATTCTCCATGATATTGGAAAGGTGAAGGAACTCTCAGGACCGGTGGGAACGACATACACGGTTGAAGGAAACCTTATTGGACATATCGTCATCGCCAGCGAAGAAATTTCTAGAGTGGCTGAAGACTTGAAAATCGATGGGGAAGAAGTCATGTTGCTCAAACATATGATTCTGAGTCACCATGGCAAGTTAGAATATGGATCACCGAAAGCACCGATGTTGAAAGAGGCGGAAATTCTGCACTTTATCGATAATATTGATGCGCGCATGATGATGTTGGACAAGCATGTGGAAAAGGTGGATAAAGGCCAGTTCACAGAGCGAGTATTTCCCCTTGAGAACCGTTTCTTCTATCGACCTGAATCACTCGACTAAAAATAAAAATAACGTGAGACATTGTGGATTCCCACATTATCTCACGTTATTTTTTATTCTTCAGATGAAGTCTCTTCAGTGGATTCCTCACTGGAATCTTCAGTCACTTCTTCTTTAGAAGATGATTCTTCTGTAGACTCTTCCATGGATTCTTCGTCAGAAGACGTCTCACCCTCGGTACTCAAATATGTTTCTTCAATGTAAGAACGGATATCTTCGTTTTCAAACTCAGCATTGTATTCGTCGAGCAGTTCGTTATAGAAACCGAGAACCTGTTCTTGGTTTTGCTGAATTCTTTGGGAAACGATCTGACGCTTAATCGTATCCATCTCTTCATCCATATTTTCTGTTTCGTGCCTTTTGATGATATGATATCCGAATTCAGATTCTACAATATCGGAAATTTCACCAGGCTCCAGTTCAAACAGTGCGTCTTCAAATGGTTCTACCATCTGTCCACGCTGTACATAACCGAGCTCGCCGTTGTTTTGGGCGCTGCCTGTGTCGTCTGATTCCTCAGAAGCAACTTCTCCAAAGTCTCTACCGTCGTTTATTTCTTCGAGTAGTGATTCCGCTTTTTCTCTGGCTTCTTCGTCACTAAGTCCATCTTCTTCATCGGAAGTCTGGACAAGGATGTGGGATGCTTCACGTACTGATTCCATTGCTTCCTCATCTGTAACTTCAAACTTATCAGCGAAGAAAGCGTCGTGGTACATGTTATTTATACGTTGTTCCCTATAAGTATCTACAGTCATGCCAGGCTGTTGTTGTTGGAGCACCATGGCGAATTGCTCCTCGCCCCCCATGGATTCTATTTCTTCATTAATCTGACTTTCAATTTCCTCACGATCAACTGAATCTGCATATTTATCCTGCAATATGCTATCGAGCGTCAGTTGGAATGTACGGTTTGCGATGTTCTCGGTCCCAAGTTCATTAAGTATATCGTCGGTTGTGACATCACCGGCATCACTGGTGGCGAGCACATTTCCGAATTCGGTCTCATTTTCTGTTGCATTGTCGCTGCTATCATTCCCACAGCCTGCAAGTCCGATAAGACCGAGGCCCACTACGATCGGCGCTAGTTTCTTCTTCATGTGAAATTCTCCTTTGGTTATGGCTATAGAAATTAATATAGCACAAGAAAGTGGCGGCGTACAAATGATTGTACAACCGCCACTTTCCGCATATCAGTTTTTAGTGAATGTACTCTGAACGTCTTCAGCTCTGTTCTGAAGGTTCTCAAGGTCACCTTTTATACGTTCTATGTTAGGGTTGATATCGGCCTGATAATTACTAATCATCGCCTTGATTTCGTCCCCCAGCGTCTTGAACACTTCCTGTGATTCATGCTTCGTTTTAAGGAATGAGGATTTTACTTCATTCGCTTCAACTTTCAGCTGATCCATCTGTGTTTTGAGATTCCCGGAACTAGACTTCAATGAAGACTGCAGCTCACTTCCGGACTTTGGTGCATTCAGCATCGCAATCAATGATCCACCGGTTACACCCACGAGAAAACCGATTGCTATATTTTTTAGTTTCATAGTTGTGTCACGCCCTTTTTTCTTACACATACCCTGACTTCTAAAGCGTTAAGCATTAAGATGGGTACGGATAGTGTTTTCTATTTCAGATTTTTCCGCATCTGTCCGTTCATTTGGATCCTGTTCCCACTGGTAACCGAATCCGTCATATCCGTCCTTGTAGCGTGGAATCAGATGGAAATGAATATGGAAAACGGACTGAGATGCATAGGAACCATTATTCTGTACTACGTTGAGACCATCTGGTGAAAAAGCATCCCTGATAGCATTCGCCACATTTGTGATAGTTTTCATTAGATGGGCGCCTGTCTCTTCATCCAGGTCGTAGATGTTTTCCACAGGTTTCCTGGGAACGACAAGGGTATGGCCTTTGGATAGGGGGAAAGCGTCGGTGAATGCGATACATACCTCATCTTCATAGACAATGTTAGCAGGAATGTCACCTGCCGCAATCTGTTCAAAAATAGTTTTACTCATTCGTTGTACCTCCATTGATCAGTTGTGATATATTTGTTTAGTATAAGTATACAAATAATATATATTAATTAAAAGGAAGTCGAATATGGTACTTCAAATAAATCAACTGACCGGCGGTTATTCGAAAACACCGGTGATAAGAGACATTTCCTTTGCCATAGAGCAGGGGGAGATTGTTGGGCTAATCGGCCTAAACGGCGCAGGAAAGAGCACTACCATAAAGCATATATTGGGGCTTTTGAGACCTCATTCCGGTGAAATAAAAGTAGGCGGCCTTACTGCTGAAAATGACATCGAAGCCTACCGCAGACAGCTTGCATATATTCCTGAATCCCCAGTACTGTATGAGGAGCTGACGCTTAAAGAGCACATCCAGATGACTGCGATGGCATATGGTATAGATGAGGCGACGGCCCACGCACGCTCTACACGATTGCTTGAAATATTCAGGCTCGAGACAAAAGTGGATATGTTCCCGACCCACTTCTCAAAAGGAATGAAGCAGAAGGTTATGCTGATCTGTGCATTTCTGTCGCATCCAAACTTATATATTATAGATGAACCGTTTCTTGGACTTGATCCACTCGGTATAGAGTCCCTAATTAATCTGATGGTGGAAGAGAAGCATAAGGGCCGCTCGATACTTATGAGTACACATATTCTAGCGACAGCAGAAAGGTACTGTGACCGATTTGCAATTATCGATGAAGGACGCCTAATTGCCTTCGGCAGCTTAGAATCGTTGCGTTCCAAATATGACATGCCGTATGCGACTCTAGATGATGTGTACCTAAGAATAACAGGGGGCGGCATTGGCGATGTCTGATCAATTATTCAGAAACAGAATGAGTGAGGATGTATCGAGGAGAAGCTACTACGGGAAATTCATCTTCAATAGCCACTTTCTCATATTTCTGACGATCACAGCCGGATTCTTCCTCTACTCATTGCTGACGTTATTGCAGACTCTCGAACCATCGAGGTGGTTGGATATGGTTGCTGCGCTTCTGACTAGTATTATGCTAATTCCAGCTTACCGAACACTGTTAAAAGAGGCAGACGGTATCTTTTTACTGCCTTATGAGGCGAGACTCGGTAAATATCTTGCGTCAGCTGACAGGTATTCGCTGATGCTCGGAATTATCAGACCGTTTCTTGGCGGTACAATTGCCGTCTTGCTCCTGACAGTCGGGCACAATCTAATTGAAATCACTACCTTCGTTATTGGGGCAGCTATTTTCTATATTATGAACTTCTATATCAAGAAGGCTTCCATAAATGCCACCCTGTCGAATCCAGTGATGGTTGCAGGTCTTATTGCCACGAGCTTTATTTTTCTTTTACTGATTTTGCTAAACCCCTTGTGGATTCTGCCGGCAGTCGGTCTTTACTATGGTGGGCTTGTATATGCCAGGCGGAAGAGTCATCCGCGCCTTGACTGGCACGCACTTATCGACTATGAAACATCTCAGCTTAACAGCTATTATCGCAGCGTTGCGTTATTTACTAACGTCAGTCATATTGACAAACAGTTCAAAAGGAGGAAATACCTAGATCCTCTGCTTTGGCAGCCTAAAGGCCGTGCCTTCGGTAAAGACAAAATGTATGAATACCTATTCTACAGAACATTTGCGAGAAGTCACGATTTGCCAATGATTATATTGCGACTGATCTTACTCTTTAGTATTGTGATGATCTGGATTGCTAATCTCTATCTCTCCCTTATTATTATATTGTTTGGGATCTACATTATCGTCCTTCAGATATCCCAAATCTATACTGCACAGGCCTACCTGCTCTGGCCTAAAATCTGGCCGGTAGACCGTAGTTTCATTCAGAAAAGCTATGTAGCATACTCGCATAAATTGGTTCTTTTGATCAGTGTTATTTTCAGTTTGATGTTCCTAAGTATCCATTATGAGTATTTCTTCTTGGTAGCGCTGTTTCCATTGTGGGGCTTTGTTATTAATAGGAGTCTGAGCAGAACCGTATACAAAAAAGAAAAAGAATTAAGCGACTGATTATATCAGTCGCTTAAAATTCGTCTTCTTCAGCTGCATTATCTTTTAGTGGCAGATATAGTTTCGAAGATACCGATTTATGGAAGAGTGCTTCCGCTGTTCGATGTTTGTTAAGTGCTTCGGCCGTAAAGTAGTTTTTGTAGTTGTTAGTCTGTTTGAAGTCGTTATATGTCGATGTTTTAGCCCATTGGGTAAGCACGATGAATCCCTCTTCAGACAATGATTCACCTATACGGTATGCCATAACCCCTTTTGTTTCATTCAAAATTTCATGTATTTCTGCCAGGTGTCCATACATTGGTTCTTTTCTGGTACCTGGAATTGGAATGAAATGAATCGAGGTGGGCCGGTCCTCGTCAAGATCGCTAGAAGTTTTATCTAGGTTATAGGACTGCTTCGAACTGAAAATGCTGTCATTGCTGTTATCTTCGTAGTAGAGCACAGCGTCTTGCCCGATAGCTCCAAGATTGATATCGGGATGCTTTGATTTAAGCTGTTGCATGTAAGTAATAGTTCCTGTTGTAATGTGTAATATCATTGCTTTCACCTCATAAGTAGTCTATTTAGGTATATACCCTTAATTCAGATGAAGATAAACCACCAAAAATAAATCGAATTTTTGACATTCGTGCACTAATTAATAATAATTATTAGCAGTGTGTTAAAATACTTATGGATATATAAAAATTGGGGGAAAAAACTGTGTTCAATGATACGATAATTAAAGCAGCTAGAGGAGAAAAGACGGATTATACTCCTGTTTGGTTCATGAGACAGGTTGGACGCAGCCAACCAGAGTATAATAAAGTCAAAGAAAAGTATTCGCTGCTGGAAATCACGCGTCAGCCTGAACTGACTGCGTATCTTACTGCGACACCCGTCGAAAACTACAATGTGGATGCGGCGGTACTCTATAAAGATATCGTGTCTCCTCTGGCACCGATCGGTATTGATGTCGACATCAAACCTGGAGTCGGGCCGGTCATACAGAATCCGATCCGCGATATTAAAGATGTAGAAAAACTCGGGGAGCTTGATCCCTATAAAGACCTCGATTATATTTATAAAACGATCGAGATTTTGACGAAAGAAAAACTTAATGTACCACTTATCGGTTTCTGTGGTGCTCCTTTTACGGTAGCGAGTTACATGATAGAAGGCGGCCCTTCAAAAAATTATCATAAAACGAAGCAACTCATGTATAATCAGCCGGAAACTTGGTTCAAACTCATGGATAAGCTTGCTGATATGAATATCCGTTATCTTAAGGCCCAAATCGAGTCGGGTGCAAGTATGATCCAAATATTTGATTCTTGGGGCGGCGCACTGAGTAGCGAGGATTATGCATATTATCTCTCTCCTGCAATGAAAAGGATCATCAGCAGTGTGAAGGAGACAGGCACACCTATTATCATCTTCGGTATCGGTGCTTCCCATCTATTGGATGAGTGGGATAGTCTTGGCACTGACGTTATTGGACTAGACTGGAGAACTTCGATTGAGCAGGCGAGAGCCGCCGGCATCAAGAAAGCACTCCAGGGCAATCTGGATCCTGCACTGTTGCTTGCGGATTGGAATGTCATTGAGAAACAAACAAAGGCTATTCTAGACCAAGGTGGAAATGACGGACACATATTCAACTTGGGACATGGTGTGTTCCCGGAAGTAAATCCCGAGACACTAAAAAAACTAACCTCATTTGTACATGAATATAGTAAAGGACAGTGATTGAAATGAAACAGAAAAAAGGCTTGCTGGTAATGGCATATGGTACTCCGTATAAAGAAGAAGATATTGAACCCTACTACACACATATCCGTCGTGGTAGAAAACCATCAGAGGAAGCACTTCAAGATCTGAAGGATCGCTATGAAGCGATCGGCGGTATCTCTCCACTGGCTGATACAACAAAAAGACAGGCAGAAGCGCTTCATCGTCAGTTGAATGATTCTCAAGATCAAATAGAATATAAACTTTTCATCGGACTCAAGCATATTGATCCATTTATTGAAGAGGCAGTAGAATCTATGCACGATCATGGAATAACAGAGGCAGTCTCTGTAGTACTTGCCCCTCATTATTCCAACTTCTCCGTAGGGTCCTATAATAAGAGAGCGCGGGAAGAAGCTGAAAAATACGGCATCTCAATTAAATCTGTTGAATCCTACTATCACCAGCAACCATTCATTGATTTTTGGACAGAGGCTGTTAAGTCTTCGCTAGAAGAAATCCCCCAATCGGAGTTAGATGATACGGCTATTGTTGTTAGTGCACATAGTCTGCCTGAAAAGATCAAAGAGCAGAACGATCCTTACCCTGATCAGCTTGAAGAGACGGCTGAACTCATCAAGAATAGTGCAGATTTGAAAAATGTCCATGTTGGCTGGCAGTCGGAAGGCAATACGCCGGATCCATGGCTTGGACCGGATGTACAGGATCTAACAAAAGATCTCCACGAAGAGTACGGCTATAAGCATTTCGTCTATCTTCCAGTTGGATTTGTTTGCGAACACCTCGAAGTTCTTTTCGATAATGACGTGGAGTGTAAGGAAGTGTGTGATGAAGTAGGCGCTGGCTATCATAGACCGAAAATGCCAAATACAGACGAACGTTATATCCAAGCAATGATCAACGAGATTAATAAACTGTAGTAAAGAAGGCTGATCAAATTGAGAAAAGTAGCAGTTATAGGGGCCGGCATTACAGGATTATCGGCTGCGCATTATTTATCGAAGCACGAGAATGTCGAAGTCGATCTTTTCGAAAAAAGTGATCGTGCTGGTGGCAAGATAAAGACCCATAAACAGGACGGGTACACAATTGAACTTGGTCCTGAATCTTATCTCGCCAGAAAAGAGATTATGACTGAACTAGCTGAAGAGATTGGGCTAGGCGATGATCTCGTTCGTAACCAGACAGGCACTTCGTATATTTACGTGAACGACAAGCTTTCGCCAATGCCAAAAGGGGCAATACTTGGTATGCCAACCGAGCTAGTCCCATTTCTGACGACAGATCTCGTTTCAGCACGAGCGAAGCTCAGGACAGGATTCGATTTTATAAAGGGTCCTATCGATATTTATACTGATATTTCAGTGGGTAAATTTTTTAGAAACAGAGTGGGCGATGAAATGCTCGAAAATGTCATCGAACCTCTACTGTCTGGAATATACGGTACGAACATTGATGAACTAAGCTTAATGTCCACTTTCCCACACTTTAAGGAAACAGAGGAGACACATGGTAGCCTAATTAAGGGAATGTACAGACAGAAAAAAAATGCATCAAATCCTAACGCTAGGAAACAAGGTCAATTTCTCCAATTTAGAAATGGACTGCAGTCTTTTATTGATCACTTGCTTTCCTTCATAGAAACAAATGGCGTTAATACCTTTTTTAAGCATGATGTTGAATCAATCACCCGCGACGGATCGAAATACTTGATGCGTGTCAACGGAGAGTCTAGAGTCTACGATAATATCATTGTTACCACTCCTCACTTCCAATATAAGAGATGGTTTCAGGATCTGCCATTCGAGTACTTTAAGCATATGGGAGCGACAAGTGTTGCGACTGTTGTTATGGCGTTTGAAGATCATCAGGTAGAGAATGACATCAATGGTACAGGCTTTGTAGTTAGCAGGAAAATGGACACTTCCATTACGGCGTGTACATGGACGAATAAGAAGTGGGCGCATGCAGCACCCGAAGGAAAAGCATTGCTAAGAGCTTATGTGGGGCGCCCAGGCGACTATATTGTAAATGAGAAGAGTGATGAAGAGATTGTACGTTTAGCGCGTAAAGATCTCGATAATATAATGACGATTAATGGTGAACCTGAATTCACTATTGTGACCAAACTAGAACATTCTATGCCCCAGTATAAGGTCGGTCATAAGGCGATGATCGATGGAATACATGATTATATGGCTGAGAATTATCCCGGAGTGGTTCTAACAGGCGCCTCCCACCGAGGCGTTGGCTTGCCAGATTGTATCAAGCAGGCCAAAGAAACTGTGAAATCTTTAATCTAATAAGATGGCAGAAAATGCCCTGGATGTTATCATGTATAATATCAGGGCATTTTTTTAAGGAGGCAAACGTAATGAAATTCATATCAAACAACAATATTACAGATCCAATGCTCAATCTTGCTATGGAAGAATATATTCTTCGTGAAATCCCAACAGATGATTCTTATTTTCTGTTCTATGTTAATCAACCGTCAATCATCATCGGTAAGAATCAAAATACCATTGAAGAGATCAACGAAGAGTACATCCGTGAGAACGACATTAAAGTTGTGCGCCGTGTCTCAGGAGGTGGAGCGGTTTATCATGATGAAGGTAATCTCAATTTCAGCTTTATCACCGAAGATGATGGAGAAAGTTTTCATAACTTCAGGAAGTTCACACAGCCCATTGTAGATGTCCTTCAGGACATGGGAGTGAATGCAGAGCTTTCGGGTAGAAATGATCTTGAGATTGATGGGAAAAAAGTTTCTGGTAACGCAATGTTCAGCTTAAAGGGCAGGATGTTCTCGCATGGTACATTAATGCTCGATAGTGATATATCAGAGGTACAAAATGCATTGAAAGTGAATCCCAAGAAAATTGAATCGAAAGGTATCAAGTCTGTTAGATCGCGTGTTGCCAATATTAATGATTATATGAATGACAAGCTGGATATCGAAGTTTTTAAAAAGAAAATTCTTGAGTATATATTTGAGGGAGAAGAAAATATTGAAGAATATGTACTAACAGAAGAAGACTGGGAAAAGATAAGAAAACTCTCTGAAGAAAAGTACCAAACATGGGAGTGGAATTATGGCAGAAATCCGAAGTATAACTTCGATGCTTCCCACAAGTTCGATGCCGGTCTGCTTGATGTTAGATTGAATGTCAGGAAAGGCAGAATTGAGCAGGCGAAAATCTTTGGTGATTTCTTTGGTGTAGGAGAGGTGGATGTCATTGAAGAGAAACTTGTTGGTGTAGAACACAATAAGGAAGCAATTGATCAGGCACTTCGCGACTTGGATATTAGTTTCTATCTAGGTAGAATTACTCGAGAAGAGTTCCTCAATCTCATCGCATAATAAATAAGCTGACTTTCAACAATATGTACATTGTACAAGTTGAAAGTCAGCTTATTCTGTGTCTATTGGGCGCCATCTTCATCTTCATTTGTCAATTCCTTCAGCAATGATGTATAGGTCATGAACTTCTCTTGGTCCTTCTCTATGAGTGCCTCTTCAATCTTTTCATTATATCGATTGCGATTGTAGTCATCCATAGCTTCTTGGAGTAGTAGTTCAGCGGACAGATCGTTGATTGTATTGATGAAGACACGCAACTGGTTAACCGGGTATACTTGTTTATTCATACCTAAATCCCCCTTCATCATTTGGTTGTTACAAATTATATAACACGAAATAGGTTTGGTCAAACTAAGTTTTGAATATTTAGATTATTTATTATTGTAATTTTACTACATATCATTACCATTTAACGTAAATGTTATATATAGTTAACATTTTTAAATATATGTGATATCATAAAAATGCTGAAATATTTAAAAAAGGGGATTAAGATGAATAGACTACATTATCAGATACATGAGGATACTATGTACATTGTACCGGTCGTCAATGGGAGTCGTATTGAAAGTAGAGTAGGGGAGGCATATGGGGAAGGCTTTGAGTGCAGGCTTTCACCTAATAAGCTAATTGAACGGAATTGCAGAAATCACTCACAAAACTATTCAGCACGTAAGGACCTCAGCAAGACGCTTACTGGCATCACAAGCAAAGTTCCCATTATAGTCGATCTTTTTGGATCTTACATATACTTCTGTACTCACTCCGATAGGGTTAGTGAAAATAATTGGTTTAACATTAAACATATCCAGACTTATTCAAATGATCGAGGTATGACACGCGTACAGTTCTCAAACAATGAAGAACGAATTATCGATATATCTTATGCGTCGTTTAACAACCAGTATTTAAACGCATTAAAACTTCATTATAAATTCAATCAGCAAAAGGAAAAGTATCAAAAGAAGGAAATGAATATGCACTTTCAATACCCTACAGTGAGTAGAGGAGAAGTCGCTCAGATTAATGAATCAATCTATCATTCTTATATTAACTATATAAATGGCCTACAAATTAGAGACAGAGTGTAAATTTAAATTAAAACATGTTAAATAACGGTTGAAAAATTGTGTGGAGTTGTTATAATTGTAAATGTTCGATTGAAAAATAACATTGTTCCACAGTAGCTCAGTGGTAGAGCTATCGGCTGTTAACCGATCGGTCGTAGGTTCGAATCCTACCTGTGGAGCCATGGAGATGTACTCAAGTGGCTGAAGAGGCGCCCCTGCTAAGGGTGTAGGTCGTTCTGCGGCGCGAGGGTTCAAATCCCTCCATCTCCGTTATATACCCAGTAACCCCCGTGGTTACTGGGTTTTTTGTTTTTTCTGGCCCTTTTTGGCCCCATATTAAAATAAAGTTTTTGAAAGAAGTGCAATTTACTTTAGTTAAATTTTGTTATTTGCCTCGCTTTAAATTAGGATAAGTGAATTTTGAATACAAGCTAAAGTTGATCACTTTGTGGTAGAAATAAACAAAAAAACGGACATTAGTCCGTTTTTCGTCATACGCTACCTTTGAGAGCATCAAGGACATTTATGGGTGTTAAACCTTCTTCAAGGTAGCCTAATTTAAATATAGAAAGATCTGGATTCTCATATACAATGACAGGAAGATCAGGAATGATATTGTGTTTGGAATCATTGATTTTGGCAAGACATTCTTCTAATGTCCAACCCCGCTCACACAACAATTTATCAATTGATTCATATTCCTCGACAAAATAACCTGTCGCTTGGTACCTTAATTCTTCTGGCATGCTCACATCTCCTAAAGTGTGAATAAACATCCTTTTATTGTGCAGTGCCATATTTGTGTATGTTCGCTGAGTTTCCAGTTTTTCTGCTTTTATTTTTGGATGGTACTCATCATAATCTTACTATTGTCCATCTAAAGTTGTGGTGAAAAGTAGGTAGGACGTTAAATGTATTTTATAATTGTAGCACGAGATAGCAAGTACTGTCATGTATTTAGTTCATATATACGAATGCTCAAATTCCATAAATTGGTTCATTTTCGTCTAGTTTACGAATAGTTTCATTCATTTCGGCAACATTTTTAGGTGTAATAGTCATGATTACTTCCTCGTTCTTAATCACGTTGAATTCGTGCAAATCTCTTTTTGCTTGGACTTCTTGAATGGAGTATTCCGCCCGTTCCCACCGTTTCATTTTCCGCATCTGTCTCACCTTGCTTTCTATATTCGTTACAAATGGTATAACTAGGCATTATGCACTTCCAATGCTGTTTTAAAGAGTAACTGCTGAAGTGTTTACAAAACTGAATAAGAGATACACAAAAACTCTTAAAAGAGAGGGATAGCCCTCTCTTTTAAAGATAAATCTATGCTATCTTCTTACGAACAAATCTTCTTCGTCGTCATGTTTTTTCAAGTATTCTTCTTCATCTTCTGTCATCATATTAGGGTTATTGTCTTCTACACTGACCATTGTTCTTTCTCCATTAGTTACATCGATTACTTCAGTGTCGTACTCGTTTCTCGGGACTACATTGGTCGTTTTTTCTCCTGCAGGATCCATATCAGGGGAATCTGTTTCCTCAACGTTCAGTCTCTCGAAGATGATGATTGCATCGTTGTCGTAATGAGTCATCAAATCTTTTTTGCTGCCTTCATCAAAATCCAGCTGATCTATATGGTAATCTGCGTTGTCGGAATTCTCATCAATGATATTGATGTCCGAAAAGTCCTCTTTAAGCTCCGATAGGTCAGTTTTCGATATAACAGTATAATCTTTCAGATCGATGTAGTTTTCGAGATAGATTTTAGCGTCTTCAACCGTTTTGAATGGTTTGTATTGATTTTTATACATGTGTGATGACCTCCATTTATAGTTAAATAGTTATTCCCCCTCTATTTAAAAGTCAAACCCCTTGCAAAATATATTTGCAAGGGGTTTGACTAATCTTCTATATCGGAATCAATTTGAAATTATACCTACCCTGTTACCCGAAGGATCTTGTGTAACTGTTAGGCCATCCTCTTCGAAAACTTCATATCCCATCTTTTCAAGACGAGCCGTAGCAGCATCGAGTGTGTCTTGGTTCGGATAGGATAAAGTAAAGCTTTTCAAGCCGACACTGCCTGCTTCAGGTTGTGGGGCACCGGCACCGTTCCAGATGTTGATTGCAATGTGGTGATGATATTGGCTGGACGACATGAAAACAGCACTTTCGCCGACTCGACTGACAATATCTAGACCGAGTCCCTCGGTGTAGAAGGGGACTGCTTTAGAAAGGTCAGAAACATGCAGGTGCAAGTGGCCCATAACTGTACTGGTGGGCATTTTTCTCCACTTTTGGTCACTTTTAAGTGTCTTGGCTAGGCCATCGAAATCAAGTGGGTCAGTAACCATTTGAACGTTACCTCCTGACCAAGTCCAAGTTTCTGGATTTCGATCAACATAGACTTCGATCCCATTTCCATCAGGATCATTAAAATAGACTGCTTCACTCACACCATGGTCAGCGGCACCCAACTGAATGTTATTGTGTGCTAAGTGGATAACTAATGCTGCAAGCTCCGATTTCTCAGCAAGCAGTATTGCAAAGTGATATAGGCCCGCTGTTTTCTTCTTTTCGATGGGCAAAACCGGTACATTCAATGTAAGAAAACTTGTCTGGCCATCAACTGTAAGATGGACCATGCGATCATTTTCTTCAAGTATCGAGAAGCCAAGTAAATCAGTATAGAATGGGAGTGCACTCTCAATACTTGATACATTTAAATTTACTTGAGAGACATGGACTGAGGATGGGGTATGGAAACTCATAGTATTCTCCTTTAATAACATTATGTAACAAAGTATATGTTAGTAATAGATATATGTAAAGTAAAAGAGTATCTTTATATATAGCGGTTATACAATCAAATGTGATATAATATACAAGTAAGGATGTGATATATTTGAAACAATCAACGCTTTGTCCAAGGTTCGAAAAAGCCGCAACGACATTGAGTCAGCGGTGGACGGCATTGGTCATCTATCAAATGCTTGAGGCCCCGCAGCGTTTTGGAGAGATACAGAATGCGATTGGGATAAGTGGGAAAGTACTTTCGGACAGACTTAAAGATATGGAGCAGGAAGGTCTCATAAAAAGGGACGTTTATCCTGAGACGCCTGTAGTGATAGAGTATTCTCTTACGGAAAAAGGACGTTCTCTTGAACCCGTCTTAAGAAACATTGAAAAATGGGCAGAGGAATGGATCCAAATCGACTAGAAATAACCTAGTCTGTAGATTGCGACACCTATGATTATTATATAAAAGTGGGAGGATGAAGTCTCAAGAAGATTTCATCCTCCCATTTATTTATGGTTAACGCTAAAAACCTAGTCATTGTCCTTTTTAATTTCAACATCTAGATCTTCAGTTGCTGGTCCTTCAATCACGTTGCCTTTGAAATTGAAGCGTGAACCGTGGCAAGGACAATCCCAAGTCTTGTCAGGTTGATTCCAGCTGAGACTGCAGCCCATATGGGTACAACGATTGTCGACTACGTAATATTCATTGTTTTCCTCATCTTTATAGAGCCCCTTCTTAAGCATTCCATCTTTCACAACTGCTCCTTCACCGGCTGACAACTCTACATCATCGATATTCGGATAGTTTTTCAGCATGTTCTTTGCTTCCACACTCATGCTCTCCATCGGTGTCGTCGCGTGCTGTTTAATCTGCTGGAGTACACCTTTATTTCTGTGCGGACTCACCATCTCATGATATCGATTATCACTTCCTTCAATTAGATCCGATATAATCATTGAGGGGAGGACAACATTCGTCATGCCATATTTGTTAAATCCGGCGGCTACAAATCTATTATCATGTTTGGTGTCAAAGCATCCAATAAATGGCAATGAATCTGCTGTCATCGAATCCTGGGCTCTGTATGCATAGAAACGCTCTTCGTTTATTGTCTTCTGGTCGGCATAGAGTCTAAGTTTTTCGAGTTGATCAATCATATCTTTTTCCATGTAAGACATGTGGCCCATGCCGCCGAATAGGAGGGTGGGGTGTTCATTATCCCTCCCAATTATATGCCGTGTCGTCAAACTTGGGCCATCATGACCACTAAGAGAAACGTTTTCGGGCGGCGGGGTGGAGGTAGTGACTACCAAGCCGTAGGAGCGACTGATTTTAAAACTATTAAAGTAGAACCCTTGATAATCAAGGAAAGGGAAATGGGTGGCAATAATGATGTTCTTGAAGTGTATGTTATTTCCATCATTTGTAGTCAGCATATCACCATCCAATGATTTCCCACGCGTATGTTCGTAGATTGTGACACCTTTCTCCTCGAGCACTTCAAGTATGCCCTTCAGATATTTAAGTGGGTGGAACTCTGCCTGGTTGCGCATGACTAGCTCGGCCGACGTTTCAAAAGGAAGGTCTATGCCTTGTTTCAGCAACGTACCGTCTATGCCGAGTGTCTGATAGGCCTCTGCTTCCGTCTCAAGTTCACTGATAGAAGTTTCTTCTTCTACGTATATTACGCCATCAACCCTCCGGAAGTCTCCATCTAGATTATGTTTCTTACCGATAGCTTCTAATTCTTCAATTGCTGCCATCTGGGAATCATAGTACAGGCGTGCCGTCTCTTTATCTTTCTGTTTGATGAGCTGGCTATAGAGTAGGCCTTGCTGGGCCGTGATGCGTGCAGTCGTATTGGCTGTTGTACCGCCGAGCACGTAGTCTGTATCAATTACAGTAACTTTATGGCCCCTCATGGCAAGCTGGTAGGCGTTCATTAATCCGGCGATTCCAGCCCGACAACCAGGATTTCGGTTTCTACATCGTTTTCGAGCTTTGGATAGGAAGGCAGTTCTACAGTATCAGACCATAGGGAAATATTATCATGCTTGAATTCAGTCATTAAGGAATCCTCCTTGAGTGTTTTATCTCCTTTACCCTAAATGAAATATTTATATTTAGAAAACATATATTTAAAACCGTTCAAATTAATGAAAGTGTAAATTTTACGTAATAAAATCATTAAAAGCGCTTGAAAATACATCTTGGAAAGTATAGTATATATATCAGGCGTTGAAAAAGACGTAAATAATATTAGCGCGGGATAGAGCAGTCTGGAAGCTCGTCGGGCTCATAACCCGGAGGTCGGTGGTTCAAATCCACCTCCCGCAATTTTTTACATATAGGTCCCGTGGTGTAGCGGTTAACATGCCTGCCTGTCACGCAGGAGATCGCGGGTTCGATTCCCGTCGGGACCGCCATTTTTGTTATTACATAAGTTTTAATTAGGTTCAGTAGCTCAGTTGGTAGAGCATGTGATTGAAGCTCACAGTGTCGGCGGTTCGATTCCGTCCTGAACCACTCTTTATTACGGCGGTTGTGGTGAAGTGGTTAACACACCGGATTGTGGTTCCGGCATTCGTGGGTTCGATCCCCATCAGCCGCCCTTACTTTATTAAGCGGGTGTAGTTAAATGGTATAACCTCAGCCTTCCAAGCTGATGTCGTCGGTTCGATTCCGATCACCCGCTCCATCTTTATGATTCCACAGTAGCTCAGTGGTAGAGCTATCGGCTGTTAACCGATCGGTCGTAGGTTCGAATCCTACCTGTGGAGCCATGGCCCGTTGGTCAAGCGGTTAAGACACCGCCCTTTCACGGCGGTAACACGGGTTCGAGTCCCGTACGGGTCATACCTCAGAAGTGAGCATGCTCACTTCTGTTTTAAATCATGGACAGTTGGCCGAGCGGCTTAAGGCGCACGCCTGGAACGCGTGTATACGGTAACCCCGTATCGAGGGTTCGAATCCCTCACTGTCCGTAATCACCCCTTGAAACCATGCGGTTTTGAGGGGTTTTGTGCCTTTTTTGTGCCATTTTTAATTCGCTTCTAAATATTCCACCATCTTTTTATCATCCTCAAGCTCTCTTTCTTCAAGCAGATGTGCATAAACTTTCTGTGTAATCTCCACATTCGCGTGTCCCAATCTTTTACTCATGGTCGATAGCATAATGCCCTGGTCCAACATAATAGAGCAGAACGTGTGCCTCAATCCATGCAACGTAATCCACTTATCTTCCGGAATACCAATTTGTTTTTGTGCGTGCCTCAATGCTTTTTGAGCTGCAGTATGCGAGATGGAGAAGGGCGACCCTGTAATTTTAATTGGATGCCGATCCAGGCGCTGCTTGATGAAGACAATATCTTTCTTACTGGCCGGGACGAGACGATCTGCAGTGTCACTTTTAGTTCCTGGTAAATGAATCCTGTTATCCATCCGAAGATCTGTGTATTTCATATCGGCCACTTCGCTGAAACGTGCACCAGTAATCATTAGCACATAAATTACTAAATAAGACGTATCGTCTTTCGTTTTTACATAATCTTTTAGTTTTTCAAAGTGCGTGCGACTGAGATACTTAGAATCTTCACTGGCGGTCGGTTTCTTTCCTTTTGCTACTGCGCCCTTAGCGGGGTTCCTGGCAATAATACCTTCATCATGTGCATGGTTGAAGGCAGCCTTTAAACAGTTGTTCAGTTTACGCGTAGATTCTTGAGTTCGCTTTGCTCCATACTTATTCAGCAGCCGTTGATAATCATTCTTTCTAACATCTTTAAGTTGCTTGTGCTCTCCAAACTCTTCAGTGAATATATTCAATGCATTGATATACCATTTGTAAGAACTTTTACTTATATGAGGGCGTTTATGGACATTCACCCATTCCATATAAAAATCTTTAAAAATAAGAGAGTGATCTAACTGCAGTCCTTGTTCGTAATCGTTTAGCAACTTACGTGCTGCAGCTGTCGCATCTTTCTTTGTGCTAAACCCGCTTTTCCTCTTACGCTTGTCGTCCACATGAATGTCGTAAGCCCACTTATTATCTCTTTTGTAAATTCTCACGTGTTCCCTCCAATTATATAGCTAGTTAAATCATCTCCAAATAATCCTAGCATCCAACATAATATCTTGAAAATTGTTTGGTAAGTTAGAAACTTTAAGTATGATATCAATGAATTTTTGATTGTCCACTACCTCATAATCCTCGAAAAGGGAGAATAGTTCTGTTAGAAATTTATCTTGTTGCTCTATAGATTTTGTTAATATCATAATTGAGTAAAATAGGGCTAGCAAATCTGATTCTCCAATACCTTTCTTAAACTGCTCTATTGAGACATATCTAGTTTTAGATAACTTTTGGCAATCGTTATAATTCAGCTTTTTCTTGACCTTATGATTAATTAACCTATTTCCATGAGCTAATTTATTGCGATATTGTCTCAAAAACTCAATGTTATCAATAAAGATTCTTTTCTTATCGTCTATTTTAAATCCCTTAGTATTAGTGATCATTTCGTTAGCAACTCTGTCTTTTATATCGGCTTTAGAGATAGTATAAATTTTAATAGAGTTGCCAAACGGCAGGCTTTTAAGAAATATCCAAGGAGGAAAATCTATTCCTTGCTTTTCACTCGTATAAGAAGACATAGGTTTTTCATTAAAATTAATTTTATTAACTGCTTTAGATAAGTTTGACTTAGCTGAACCTTTGTAATTTTTCACGTTCAAGTACTGTCTCACACTTTCTCCAATTTCTTCAGATAAGGCTTTAGACAATACGTGTTTGTAGTGAGTTTCGATTAAGAGAATATATTTTAGTACTATGCTTTTTAAAGCTTGATCAAATTGAAACAGATTATAAAAGTATTCGAATTCTTTTTCATTATCTTTGAGCAAGTCCCTATACGCGTTAATAACGTTATAGTAGCCGTATGTGTCAATGATGAATCTAGCAGTTTTTTCATCCTTCACGTTTATTTTATTCTCTGGAATGAGAGAGTCAAAAATATCTGATGTATCTTTAAATTTGCCCATTTTTTCCTCCAGAAAATGAGATAACCCCGAAAGCTACTAGATTACAGTAACCTTCGGGGTCCCCAGGTCGACTTGGGTCGACTATTTCGATTACTTTTATACTAACATATTTATTTTTCAATGACAACTGGATCACCAACTTTTATTACATTATTACTACCAAGATCTACAGGTTCAATAGAGTCAATATTTAATCTCTTCTTAACTTCTTTAGTCTCATTAAAGTTATTAAGGATTCCGTAAGCTTTTTTGTTGGCCATTGTCATCGAGTCAAGTGTGGAATAAGAGGTTTCAGTTAGTGTTGTACAAATACTAAATTCGTCATAAACTCGTTCGACTATTAGTTCTTGTTTTATGCGTGGCAGTTGTCCTAAGTCTTTTCCGCTATATGGGTTGTTAATAGTTATTCCGCTTTGATCCAATATTTTCACGGTGTCACCCTTGCGGATACCATCTAACTCACCACCAGATATAACAAGTGTATAATTATCGATAATTTTCGCTACTCCATATTCGTATTCCATATTAATGACTCCCTTTCATGTTAAAATAATTTTGAAAGGCTACAGCTTTTCATTAACCACTCAGTCTTGGCGGGCAAGGTGGTTATTTTTATTTAAAAATTTCCTCGCACTAATCTTTTGTCCCAAAAAATATCAACTTTAATCAGACTTTTAAAGCGTGCATAGCCTCACGAAGTTCTGATCTTCTTACCTCATCATGAGTTCTACAATCTTTATAATTATTAAAAACGATAATTGCATCATCGTTGTGAAGACCGTGTTCTTTTTTTAATACATTGATTAACCTCCATTTAATTACATCAACAGAGACATTGGAGTAGTATTTTATGTTGTAGAGTGTATAACCTGAAAGCACTTGATTTTTCAACGCAATATCTGGTATTAAAAATTGTGCAGCAAACTGATTTGCCTCTACTTCAATTTTATTTCTACTTTTAAAAGAAGTTGTTTTGCTAGTGTCTATCTCAGGCTTAATACCATTATCAATGTGCAGTA
Organism: Salinicoccus sesuvii; assembly: GCF_042648145.1. Classification (NCBI taxonomy): domain Bacteria; kingdom Bacillati; phylum Bacillota; class Bacilli; order Caryophanales; family Staphylococcaceae; genus Salinicoccus; species Salinicoccus sesuvii. Next base: position 55,973 of record NZ_JBHRWV010000002.1, read on the forward strand.
CTATATGAGCAATCTCATGAGCGTACGTAAAATTAATCATCCCCGTCGGGATTTTAGGGTTAATCATGACCGATAGACCTAATTCATCTTTCTGAGTCATACCAGAAATTCTAGTATTCATAGGAAAGTTTATGACTTCGCAGTCGAAGTGATCAAAAATTTCTTTAAAGTAATTAGAGGCTTTGAAAAACTTAACGTCTAATTCGTCTCTTTTTATTAATTTTCTTGCGAGACTCTCGGCTGTAATTATATGAAGAGGTGTTTCGAGGCTTATCATTTACGTCTCCTTTTCAATCTGTCTGCTCTAATTTTCAGATAGTCTTCCAACTCATCCTTAATCTCACTTGCTTCTTCGCTTTCTAATTCGTATTCATTCAATAATGATCGGAAAAATGCACTATCAGGATTAATTTTATGGTCAATAAAAGTTTGTTCTTCTTTTTTTAATTCTCTGCCTAATAGATAATCAATAGATACGTCGAAGTAATCAGCAACTTTAGAAACCTTATCTATCCCAGGCTTCTGTTTCCCCCATTTTGAGATTTGCCCGTTAGATAGCTCAATCCGCCTTTCTAGTTCAGCTACAGTAATTCCTTGATTACTACATAAATTCCTAATTCTTTGTACGATATTCATATTGATCTCCTTCAACAAAATATATTATTGGATAATTATATTTGACAAATATCCAATAGGATAATATACTTTGGTTAGCTTAGTTGAATGGCAACAGATAGTGCCATTGTTATTAGTTTAATAAACCACGTTCCCCAACGTATTACAAATAGTATAGGTCTATTTGTATGCTTATTTAACTATGCTTTAAAAATATCATATTGGATAAAATAAATCAATAATTATCCAAAAAGTATTTTAAAAGGAGGTAGGACATGGATATTGCAAAAGTGTACGCACAACTAGACTTTCATAAGAAGGTTAAGATCGCGTTGATTATTCGAGACAAAACTGCTAAGTCTCTTGCTAATGAAATGGATATTTCAGTTGGTCATTTAAACGACATTCTCAAAGGACATCGCAAATCAATTAAGCGTAGAAAACAAATTGTAGAGATCTTGAAAATGGATGAAGGGGTGTACATGTGATGAATGAATTAAAAATATTCGATTTTGAAAATCAGAACGTAAGAACTGTAGTTGTCGAAAATGTGCCTTACTTTGTAGGTAAAGATGTTGCAGATGTACTTGGATATACCAGGCCAGACAATGCAATAAGAAAGCACGTGGACGATGAAGATAAGCTGATGCACCAAATTAGTGCATCAGGTCAAAACAGAAATATGACACTCATTAACGAATCCGGCCTATACAGTTTGATATTTTCAAGCAAGTTGGATTCTGCTAAACGTTTCAAACGATGGGTCACATCAGAAGTGCTCCCAGATATACGGAAACACGGAATGCACGCTACACCTCATACTGTTGAGTCGATGCTTAGTGACCCAGACACGGCCATACAATTACTGGAGAACTATAAACAGGAAAAACACCAGCGATTAATCGCAGAGCAGCGTTTAAAAGAACTTGAACCCAAAGCCACTTACTACGACATTATTTTAAAGAACAAAAGCCTCATTACAATGACTTCTATTGCTAAGGACTACGGCATGTCATCGCAAGCAATGAACAAACTATTAAACGAACTGGGTGTTCAGTATAAACAATCAAATCAATGGTTCTTATATGCCAAATACCAAGATAAAGGTTATACGTCCTCTGAACCTGTTGAGGTCATTCACAGTGATGGTACTACTTCAATCAAGATGAATACTAAGTGGACGCAAAAGGGCAGGCTCTTCCTCTACGTTCTGCTCAAAGACAATGAACATTTGCCTATGATTGAACAGGAAGTTGGGTGACTTAAATGCTGTTAGACGAACAAGCCTTCCGCACACTAATTCAAGAAGCTGTGAAAGACGCACTGCCGAAGCAAGAAGAACGTGTATATCAGGAGTACGCAACCATCAATGAGTTCCTCAGCATCAGCGGTATGAGAGGGACCTGGTTCCGCGACAACGTGCTAGGGCATCCAAATTTTAAAGAATGTGTTTATCGGGCGGGCAACAAGTATTACATCCACGTCACTAAAGGATTGAAGAAATTGGAGTCGATCCTTAGAGAACTGGAAAGAAGGTGACTGTAATGGACAGACTCGACTACGTACCGTTTATGCTCGCTGGTGTCCTGTTCATGCTATTTATTTCGGAAGTACTTCAGCCGAATGGCTTGGTAGCACTCAGCTTCATTCTTGCTGTCATTACTTCGGTCATATGGCTCAACGAACGAAAGCGGCTGGAGAAATGACACACATCACGAACTGTCCTAAATGTCACCGGGGTCTTGGCGTTAAACCGAGCAAGCAATCGCTGATCTATTTCACAGGTTATTGCAAGACATGCAAAGCGACCTTCGAAGTCTGCAGCATGGAAGTTAAGGTCAGCAAATTAAGGGAGGTGAGATAAGTGAGATATGAAAACATTCAAATGGTAAATGAGCTCGGCAGATTAGTGACAAGAAATGTCCTGTTCATCAACTGCGATAACTGCCAGGAAGAAGTAGAGTGTAGCCGTTTCACCAACTGTTGTTCCTGCGGTGCTGATTACGACATGTCAGGAGAGTTGCTTGCCGATAGAATTCAGTGGGGATATGAGACCGGCGAGAGTGCGAAAGAAATACTGAGTGAAAACTATTCAATTTATTAGGAGGACGAGCCGATGAAAAAACTAATCACACTGGCAGTTGTTGCAGCAAGCATTGCATACCTAGCGAAACGTAGCAAAAAAGAAAATGTTCGATTAGGTGGGATTGAATACCACGATATAGAAGCAGGAGAACCCATTCTATCACTAAGACAGCACCGTGCATTCAGGAAGCAAGAGCAAGAAAGCGAGCGCATCCGAAACAAAATACTTTCTGGAGGGACTGAATACTGATGGCAGTCGATACAGTGACCATATCCCTGGAGAGCTACGACAGAATGAGAGATCGAATCACTGAGCTTAAAGAAGAGAGCAAACAGAATAAATCTGATTACTACGAATCAGAAAAAGAGAATGCAAAGTTACGGTCACAGCTGGAGGAGTCAGAAACGAAATACGCAGAACTAAAAGAACGATGGGGGCAGGGGAGGTAGAGCGTGCTTAAAGAAATAGAAGCACTAAACGCTGACACTGGCACACTGGAACATTTCGAATTGCACAAGGTAAATCGGGACAAGCGCAATAAGATCAAGTCAGTCGAACTCTTCCAGAACGGTGAGCTACAGACTTACACCAAGACTGGTCATGCTATTTTCTACACCGGTGAAAAGACGATCAGCATACCTGGACATCAGCTGGAGGGAGTGAGGTAGATGGGGATTAAACAAAAAGGGAGAATCGGACAGTTCTTTTGTAGCCATAAAAATAATGGTTGGTTTAAAAAGGTTGGTGCAAGTCACTTCTCTGCACTAAACGGAGAGCGACGCTATCAAATCTGCAAGGACTGCGGAAAAGAAATTAACTCCTTCTTTGCAAAATATGAAGGTAATGGACTCAAATAAAAAACACACCTACGGCAATAGGTGCGTCAGAAAAATAATCAACAACACTATATCACGAAATAAAGGAGCGCGTATAGATGAAATTGAAATTATATGAACTCACGATCAAAGACTTCGCCGGCATTAAAGAAGAATCCTTCCAGTTCGATGGTAAGGATGCCAAGATTTTTGGGGATAATGCTACAGGTAAAACCACCACTGCAGTCGCAATCAATTGGCTGCTCTTCGACAAGGGTCTTGAAGGACAAAAGATAGACATTGTCCCGAAGGATGAACACAACCACCATATCCACGAACGTGTCCCAACCGTCTCAGCAGTCTTCGACATGGACGGCAACCAGATTAAGTTGCAGCGCGAATCGCATCCTAACTACGAGAAGGTCGAAGGCTCCACCAAGAAACACTACAAAAACTCCAGGACCAACAAACAGTATATCGACGATGTCCCATTCGCAGTTACGAAATACAAAACCGAAATCAACAAGATCATCGACGAAGAGGTGTTCAAACTCGTCACCAATCCGGATGCTTTCCCACAGCTTCACTGGCAAGACAAGCGCAAGATGCTGTTCGAGATTGCCGGCGGCGTATCAGACATTCAGGTCATTGAGTCCTCAAAGGAACTAAAGCCACTGCTCGATATCATCGGCAAACGAGAAATAGAGGATCATAAGAAAGTCATCAAAGAACAACTGAGCAGAGCGAAAGAAAATCTGGAACATATTCCAGTCAAGATAAATACGCTCAATGACCAGCTGCAGGAAGAGTCATCGAATCTAAAGGTTGACGAGGTCCTTCAAGAGATTGAGCGCCTAGAAGGTAAGCTATCTGTTCTGGAGGAGAAGAAGAGTGAAGCCCGAAACGGTGGTGCGACACTCGACATCAAACGCCAGATATCCGACAAGCAATACGAGATGGATACCCTCAAGCGTGATATCGAAGGGAGTTCTAAAGACAAGAAGAACGGTCTGCAGCGCGAGGTGCCATTCTTCGAGAGTGACATAGATATCTTCAAAGGGCAGAAGCAGCGCACTGAAAGAGATATCGAGGACTTGGTCACTTCAAAAGAACGCGCCCTGGAAGAATACCGTGAGCTTAAAAAGGAACGAGACGCGGTTGAGATTCAAAAATTTAAAGCGGACGTTGATGATACTTGTCCGACGTGTGGTCAGCCACTGCAGAAGTATAAGGTACAAGAAGCCAGGGAGCATGCGGAAGCAGAGTTTAATCAAAAAAAATCTCGAAAGCTCGAGCAGCTGAATCAAGATCTTGAGCGCAAGGTCAATTCCGGAAAAAGCATTGCCCAATCGATTGAAGTAAACAAGTCAAAGATTGCTGACCTCGACGGCAAAATATCGAATACTCAGCAGGAAATCGAGAAGGTTCAGAAGCAGCTCGAGAAAGTCACAGGAGACGACGTGCGCGCCGAGGATGACGACAGGTATAAAGCCCTTCAGTCAGATATTGAGGTTCTGCAGGCAAAGCTCGGTGATGAAGAAGAAGCAGTTAAAGAGTGGGTTGCAGATATCGAAGCGAGCGTCCAAAAAATTCAAACGGATCTCGGCAAGCAACGCGAGGCACTGGCCAGTCATAAGGCGACCGAACGTCTTAAAGGATCAATTGAAGAGTACCACCAAGAAGAAGAACGCCTGCTCGATCTGATTGAGAAACTTAAGTATGACCAGTATTTGCTCGATGAGTTCACGAAGACCAAAGTCAATCTGATTACTGAAAAGGTGAACCAGATGTTCGACCTGGCACGTTTCAAGCTCTTCCATCAGCAAGTAAATGGAGACATCAAAGAGACATGCGAAATTATGGTGGATGGCGTGACTTACGATGGTGGGTTGAATAACGCAGCACGAATCAATGTTGGGTTGGATATCGTTGAGACATTGAGTAACCATTTCAACGTAGAAGCGCCGATCTTCATTGACAACAGTGAGTCAGTGACTCAGTTGAAAGAAGTACCGGCGCAGCAGATTCAGTTAATTGTTAGCGAACAGGACGATAAATTAAAGTTAAAGACCGAATTGTGATTTAGCTGCTTGAAGCATAGCAGGAACAGACATCTTTGCTGTTTCAATGAAGAATTTATTTAGCTTTTCTTTCGGAACATCATTTAACGCATTTAAGAACATGTGACCTTCATATTCGATTTCGAAATCACGATTTAAAATGTGTGTTTTTGTTCTGATAAAAGGATTAGTGATCAAACCACCTTCGTGCATTTTCTTCAAAGTGTAACCAAATACTTGCTCATCTTCGTAGCCGTATGTTTGGGAGATTGTTGTCCATAACTCTGTAGGATCTATTTCTGGAGATTGAAAATTACTTGCTTCTTCTAAGATTCGATATATCAATTTACTATCCAAACGCATTCATATCACCTCGAAATATTTTAACTAAATTATACCAAATAAAGGAGCTTTTAAAATGACCGAAAAAACTAAATTGCAAAAAGTAGAACAGCAACTTGTAGAGGACAAAAACATTTCCGACACTGTAATGAACAAACTTCATGTGATGCAGGCTCAGGGTAACCTGGATCTGCCGGAAAACTATTCAGCAGAGAACGCCATCAAGCAGGCATGGCTGAAAATCCTTGAAACGCAGGACAAAGATAAGAAGCGCGCGCTCGACGTCGTTACTAAAGAAAGCGTTGCTTATGCACTTCAGGATATGGTGACACTCGGACTGAACCCAGGTAAAAATCAGTGCTACTTCATCGTGCATGGTCAGAAGCTGACGATGATGCCTTCTTACCTCGGAAATATGATGATTACCAAACGTGTCACTGGAGCCAAAGAAGTGAACGCTCAAGTAATCTTTGAAGGTGACGATGTGGAGTATGAAACGGAAAACGGTAAGATCGTCAATCTTAAGCATAAGACTAAGTTTGGAAACAGGGACTCAAAACAAATCATCGGCGCTTACGCTACGGTTGTGTTCGATGACGAAAGTATGAACTATACAGATATCATGACCTGGGAAGAGATCGAGCAAGCCTGGAAGCAATCTCCAACGGTCTACCAAGGCAATATAAAGGATCACAGTACGCACAGAAAATTCCCTGTTGAAATGGCAAAGAAAACAGTCATAAATCGCACGACCAAAAAACTGAGAAACTCCAGTGACGATGAAAGTATTCTATCCAAGCAGGTCCAGGAATACGACAAGCGCCAGCGCAAAGAAGTCTTTGATGCCGAAGTGGAAGGCAACCAGGCAACCGAAGAATTGGACATTCCAAGAGAACCAGACGTTCCTGACTTCGAAGAAGCCAAATACACCGAACCGGAAAAAGAGCCTGCACCTGCTTATGATCCGGAAACTGGTGAAGTGCAGCAAGCGTCATTCGATGATGAGGATACTCCGTTCTAAATGAAAATCCAAACCATAGGCAGCGGGTCCAGCGGCAACTGTTACCTCGTAGAGGATAGCAGTACCGCCATCCTACTAGAAGCCGGAATCAAGTTCGACAAGGTGCAGAAGGCGCTCAAGTTCCAGACGCGTAGAGTCAAAGGTGTGTTCGTCACTCATGAGCATGGTGATCACTCAAAGTATACTGCCGAATATTTAAAGAACGGTCTCAATGTCTATATGACACCAGGCACAAAGGACGCACTCAAGCTCAATCATCACAGGCTCTTCACACTGAAATACAGGAAGACTACACGGATCGGATCACTGGTCATCATGCCTTACGAAACCCAGCATGATGTTGCGGAACCATGCGGCTATCTTGTCAAGAGCGATGACGGCTCTAAACTGCTTTTTGCTACAGATACGTACTACATCAAGTATAAGTTCCCGGAAGTTACGCACATGCTGCTGGAAGTGAACCATGATTACGACTATATGCAGGGGCGTGTCGATAGTGGTGCATTGCATCCGGCACTGGCCAACCGAATTATGAAATCTCACCTGAACCTTGAGAATGCAATAAAATATCTCAAAAAGTGCAACCTGAACCAGTTGAAGGAGATCCATTTGATTCACATTTCTAAAGACAATGGTCTACGGAATCGATTCAAGGACGAAATACAAAAAGTGACCGGAGTGCCGGTCAAAATAGCGGGGGCGGAGTAGATGTGATTAAAATATTGGAGCTATTCGGTGGCATCGGTGCACCCCGAAAAGCATTGATTAATCTCGGCATCGAGCATAAAGCAATTGACTATGTTGAATGGAATGAGAAAGCAGTACGTAGCTACAATGCAATGTTTGATAACAGGTACAAACCTGAAAGCATCGTCGGTTATAGCCTGAAGCCTGACATCTTGATTCACGGATCACCTTGCCAAGACTTCAGTATAGGTGGCAAACAATATGGCGGGAATATTGCCGATGGTACACGTAGCTCTTTGATGTTCGAAACACTCAAGATAATTGAAGGGTTAGGTGGATGGAAGCCGCATGCAGTCATTTGGGAAAACGTTAAAAATGTTCTGTCCGGAAAGATGGTAGGTGCTTTCAGTCGATATTTAAAAGATATGGAAACGTTGGGGTACAGAAATAGTTACGAAATACTTGATGCACGTGATTTCGGAATACCACAGGCCAGGGAACGTATTTTCACAGTATCTACATTGGATGATAAGCCTTTTAATTTTAACAACTTAGAGTGCAAGAAAATGCGCCCGATTAGCGAGTTTTTAGAAGAGGATGTACCTGAGCATTATTTTGTCACTCAACCGTCGATGGTGAGCAGGTTGCCAGATATGCCTATAAACAAAGATATCTTTGGCGGGCGTATGTTGGACGAAGTGATTGACTACGTTTATACGATTACTACTAAACAGATGCGCGTACCCAACAGTGGGGTTGTTCGAATGGATGATGATCGGTTCAGATATCTAACTGAAAAAGAATGTTGGCGATTAATGGGGTTTGAGGATAAAGACTTCCAAAATGCTTTAGGTGTTCATCCTGGTCGCCCTGGTATGTTGAACAGCGCACTGTACCATCAAGCTGGCAATAGCATTGTCGTAGATGTACTCGAAGCGATATTTAAAGAGTTGCTCTTCCCGAGGAAAGAACAGATATTCAAAGGACAAATGACTTTGGACCAAGTCTTATAAAAAAGGCTGAATGTATTACAAGGATGTGAATCTATGGCAAGGAGGAAAGGCCTATACGCCTACTACTACGGCGGGGAACTGATTGCGAAGGGGACAGTCGAACATCTATCGGACAAACTGAAGCTATCCGAGCGGCAGCTCTATTATCTCATCGAAATGGAGAAACCTGCGTTCCCTGCTTCGCACCTGCCGAAAATAGAAACAATTGAACGCGTTGGAGAAGTCGTTCAGATCTATAACTTTTATAAAGATGGTCGTGTCGTCGCTACTGGTACTAAAAATGAACTGGCTGAGGCATTGAACCTCAGTCCAGTTACAATCAGATATTATGCGTCTCTATCATCGAGAGAAAGAATCAAACACAATCGTGTAGTTTTCAAGTGCACAGAAGAAAGGTGGGAGGTGAGATAGATGGCTGATATCCAGTGGATTAAGCTGAAGGTCGACATGTTCGACAATGAAAAAATTAAACTGATTGAAGCCATGCCCGATGCAGACAGCATACTGGTTATCTGGATCAAGTTGCTCACTTACGCAGGTAAAGCAAACTCGAGTGGCTATATCATGCTCACAGAAAATATACCGATGAATGAAGAAGAGTTGGCAACAATCTTCGGTCGGCCATTAAATACAGTCCGCTATGCATTACAGGTTTTTGAGCGATATGGAATGGTTGAACGTGATGCTGATGCAATCAAAATAAAGAATTGGGATACACATCAAAACGTTGATGGCATGGAGAAAATCAGAGAACAGAATCGCATCAGAAAACAGAAGCAGCGTGAAAAGGATCGTCAGAAACAACTTGGTAATAGTAAAACTGACGGACAAGTCACAGGACAGTCACAAAAGTCACGTGACAGTCACGCAACAGAAGAAGAGAAAGAAAGAGAAGAAGAATTAGATAAAGAAAGAGATAAAGAGAAAGAGAGAGATAAAGACCATGTCTCTCCTTCTCACAATCAAGAAGTATTCGATATCCTGTCTGATCGTGGCATCAATATGAATAAGTCACAGGCTTGTTTCTCTATCAGCCAACGAATGAGTGGTATTGATGATATCCAGTATTTGCACGAAGCCATCGATATCGCAGAAAGAAACGGAGCAAAAACTGCACCTTATCTCCTCTCTATTATCGATAACTGGATGTCTGAAGGTAAGGACACGTATCAGAAGTTATCGGAACATCAAGCACGAAAAAAGAATGGCAAGAAGCCGCTCACAGACGAACAAAAAGAGTTAGAGAAGAAACTCGGATTCTAGGAGGTCCACTATGAAGAATCCATCCCATCAGATAGCAAACCTTATGCAGCATGCAGTAGACAACTCAGAAGACAGACCGCCACTCAAACGGCCTATTGGCTCTGAACATCTTGGGCAATGCGAAGACTGTCGAGGTAACGTGCGACTTATCAAGTTTGACGACGGCTCTGAGAAAGAGACCGGCTGCAGGTGTGAAGCCAAACGATACGCAAATGATAAGCAACGTGCGATCAATGCCAAGTCCTATGAAAAAGCATCTGCACTCCATGGTGATTATGCAGAGAAGACATTTAATGACTACCGTGCTGCAGACCAAGCACAAGCCAGGGCGCTGAAATTATCTAAGCGATATGCAGAAGCCTTTGACGAAATGCTGAAGAAGAAGCAGAACCTATACTTCCAGGGTAGACCAGGGACAGGCAAAACACATCTTGCTGCAGCAATCCGGAAAGTCGTGCGGGATCAAAACTACAAAGTGCTATTCCTATCTCTTCCTGATTACCTGGGCAAGGTCAAAGCAGAATTCGATAACGCGAATACCACTTATCCAATCTACAAGATGGCTGTCGATGCAGAACTGCTTATCTTGGACGATGTCGGTGCCAACCGGATGACAGACTGGGAAGTGTCCGAGATATTCCGCCTGGTCGATGCTAGAAACGGCAAGTGCACCATCTATACAACCAACCTAAAGAGTAGTGACATGACTGCAAGTATCGGTCTGAGCCGTATCTTTTCACGAATGATGGCAAACACCGAAACAATCGTACTCAACGGAGACGATTATCGAATAGGAGGTCCAGAATAAATGATTATTGTAGAGGAGAAATCCATCGTCGATAAGATCATGGATGACGAGCCACTCACGAAGCATGACATTCAAGCACTCGGCATGTTCAACGACCATTACATTGATCTACTTTTGAACGCTGGTCAGAAAGTAGTACGACGCAAGGTCGCTGAGAGTCTGGTCCGTGCTGGAATGATGGAGGTGGGTTGAATGGAAGCATATACTCACCGCTGCAATGGTACATGTGGAGAACGCCTAGATCAGCAACAAAAGACGATTAAAGAAAAAAATGCACGTATTGATGAGCTGGAGAAAAAGGGGAAGGCGTGGAACGAGTTCGTAGAATACTTCGACAGCGTTGTTACAGAAGAAGGATATGTCTACGATACTGATGAAAATATCGTAGTTAATATTCAAAACATCAGAATGAACTATCATTTCGAGGAGAAATGGGGAGATAAGTCATGATTATAGGTGGTGGAAGAAACAAGGGAAAAACGACTGAACTCATCAAGATGTCTAATAAAGATTGGGTGTATATACTGTGTCCGGACAGAGGACGGGCAAGGCTCGTAGCTAACATGGCTGAAGATATGGACTTGGTTATTCCTTATCCTTTATGCGTAGACGATCTGCCAGTACGGGGAACATACATCGAAGAGTTACTCGTGGATGAAATAGAGGCGGTCGTATATCAGATTGCCAGAGCCAACGTGAAACACGCGTCTTCTAGCCATAACTTCTGGGAAATGGAATCGCTAGAAAATAGAGGAGATAACTAAATGGCAGTTAAAGACTACTACAACACTAAGAAGGTTGAATACAAAGGCATCATCTTCGATTCCAACGAAGAAGCTGAATATTATCAGCTACTTGAACGCAAGCAGGCAGCAGGTATCATCAAAGAAATTGAACTACAACCTGTTCTCGATCTATTCCCAGCGTATGACTACTACGGCAAGAAGCGACAGAAGATGGTATATAAGCTCGACTTCCGCATTCTCTACAGTGACGGCGTTGAAGTATACATTGATATTAAAGGTATGGCGACCGAAACTGCAAAGATGAAACGCAAGATTGCTGAATATCTCCATCCGGACAAACAAATCATCTGGATTGCTAAGAGTAAGAAGTGGGGTGATCGGTTTGGGTGGATTGAATATGATGCACTGATAAAGGTAAGAGCTGCTAACAAACGTGAAGCGAATAAAAAGAAAAGGGGATAAAGATAATGGCAGATACTAAAATGAGAGATATAAGCAAAACTGAGGAACTCATCACAAGAACTTTCGGTGTAGATTACGACGAGGTTAAGTTTAACAAGATGGACATTACCGACAAGCATCTCACGTTTAATCTAGAATGGACTCATAAGGATGCTCTTATGCAAGCGACGATTACTGAGAAGGCAGTTAAACCCAAGTTCACACTTGAAGAGAGAGACGATGAGTTTGTCTTGGAGCAACTCAATAGGTTGTTCTATATGAGAGACGAGCTATTTATCGAGGATGAAGAAAAGATTAATGACGATATATTTGAGGGACAGGAGTACGATCCTGCTCGCGGATATGTCGAGAAGGATAAGAAGGATGAACAAGTGGCGTTGGATATGGAGCAAGTCGAAGGATAAAACATATTCTTTCTGCTTCACAATTGGGGGACTGTGAAGCGAAAAGGTTATACTATGACCAAAAAATATAGCGGAGCGATGTGACGTCGCTCACAGTCGCTCTATTACATCTCTATGATATATACCAATACGAAAGGATGGTCGCCGTTGTATTTGATAAACGACATAAGACAAATCATAAACGACTATCACTGGAAGAAACGGCTCATTCAATCTCAAGTCTACGATACAGACAGCACATCCACTGCACAATACGGCATTGAATCATCTATGCCAAAAGGCCAAGGAGAGACTGGCGACAAGGTTTCATCTATGGTCGTACGTAATGATCGTGAGAGTCGGAAGCTAGATAAACTAATCAAAGAAGTGTCGTTTATTGATACACATGAGAAGTATATAAACAGTGATAAGAACTTCCACATATTGCAGCTGCTCAAGCAGGGTGAGAGTAAGCAACGCATCAAGGTGCTGTTGAACATAGGTAACCGTAATCTCTATGAGCGGATAGACCAGGTTGTTATAGTGCTCTTTAATGCACAGTCTGTCAAAAAGGATACAAAGGAAATAAAGGAGAAGAAGGATACAAAGGAGACATAGGAAACGCATTTATTATTTTTATTATCTTTCTGGTTATAATGTTCTTGCAAGTGATTCAACAACAGATAAGCAATAAGAATATGGTATCAGTCAAAGACGCTCAGTCGAGCGTCTTTTTATTATGCACAATAGGAGGGATGACTCATCGTTGAATACAATGAATATAAACAACGGAGGTGATCCATATCTTCCAGTGAGTCGCTGGGTATCAAGGGACTGATTGAATGAACTTCGATTTCAATAAGCTGACTGATCGTAAAGCCTTCTACAACTCCATGCCTTGGAGACGCAAGCGCGACGATATAAAAGGTCGCGATAACAACGAGTGCCAATGGTGTAAGGCAGAAGGCAAGCTCAAGATGGATGTCGGCCGTCGTGATAGTGAAGGTAAGAAGACAGTAATACTTATTGTCCATCACATTCAAGAGCTGGAACACAGACCGGATCTTCGACTGGATGATAATAATCTAATCACCATCTGCTTCGAATGTCATGAAGCACATCACGGTCGTGCAAGAAGCAAACGAAAAAAGTGGGACGACGAAATGTGGTAGAGAACTGCACACCCCCGGCCAAAAGTTTCGAAAAGAAATGAAGGCCTGGATACCGGTGGGAGGGTCTTCTCCGCGGAAAATTACGAAAAAATTTATTTTAGACAGGGGGGGTGGGCATGCCATCGGAAACAAAGTTTGAAGACCTGCGCGAGTATCTCATAAAAAAACTCGGCGAAGATAACACGCTACATGCAGATAAAGTTGATCGATATATATCGCTTCTGAAACTCTTCCATGAGATTGACGAAGATATCGAAAACCAAAAGCGTATGGTCGTCACGGAAAATGGTGCGCAGCGTTTCATAAAACCCCACCCTGGCATCGAGCAGAAAATCAAATTGAACAAAGAACTGTTGAGTATCGAAGAATCTTTCGGTTTCCATCGCAAGCTGAAAGATAAAGAGAATGAAGAGGAACGGCCAACGAAGAGACGCAAGGGTGGGTTACTTGATTCAACATAGGTTTTTCGATGATTATGTCAAGGCTTGGAAAACCGGAAAGATTGTACTCAACAAAGAACGAATATTATTGATCGCGTATCTCGAAAAAAATATTATGACGCGCGACGACTTGTACTTCGATGAACAGAAAATTGATGACTATATCGCATATACGGAAAAGTTCTTCTTCAAGACAGCTGCCTATCAGAGATTCATCGTCCCCTTTATATTTTTGTATGAAGAGGATACCGGCGAACCATACTTCGATGAATTCTTCATTACCATCGGTCGGGGCGGCGGCAAGAACGGCTTCCTATCATCGCTTGGTGGGTTCCTGATTTCAGACCTTCACGGCGTTGAGAATTACGATATATCCATCGTGGCCAACAGTGAGGACCAGGCGCGTACTAGCTTTGACGAAGTGCACAAGATGATTTACGACAACAGTCTGGATGACATCTACTACAACAAAAAGTCCATTATCAGGAACTATGATACGAATAGCACATTGCGCTTCCGCACATCCAACGCAAAGACAAAGGATGGCGGGCGTGAGGGTGCTATTTTTTATGACGAAATTCATTTCTTTGAGAATGGTGAAATAGTGGATGTCTTCTCCGGTGGTCTTGGTAAGGTCTCCGGTGGTCGAGAATTCAAGGTCGGTACGAACGGTACACTGCGCGAAGGCTACTATGATGAAATGCTTAAACGGTCCATGGCAATACTCAAAGGAGAAGTTTTGGACGAGCGTCTCTTCCCATTCATCTCTCGGTTGGACAATGTAAAGGAGATGGAAAAGCCGGAACTCTGGTCGAAGGCAAACCCGATGCTGGATGAAGATACATCCTATGCTCGAATACTTCAAGGCAAGATCATGCGGGATTATAAAAAGTTGAAGCGGGCACCAAGTGGCCGCCTGGCATTCATCTCCAAACGTATGAACCTGCCGGAAGTGGACATGCAGAAATCGGTAGCAAGCAAAGACGAGATGGATGCAACCGCCCGCCCGATTCCGGATACGACATATATGCCTGGGGTCTTCTCTCTCGACTTCGCAAGTATTCGCGACTTTGCTGCAGTCGGTGCGCTTTTCAAAGACAACAATACCGGCGACTATATCTGGAAGACACACTCGTTTGCGCTACGAAACTATCTGGATGCAGCAAAGCTTGAACCGCCGATTGAAGAGTGGGCGCATGAGGGCTTGCTGACGATTCTGGAAGAGCCATCAATTAATCCGCGCCACGTCGTCAACTGGTTTGTAGAAATGCGCGAAGAGACCGGCATCAATATCATATGCGCGGATAACTACAAAATGGAGTTCATCCGGCCATTACTTGAAGCGGAAGGCTTTGAAGTCAATACAATACGCAATCCGCGTGCCAGTCACGCGCTCCTATCGTCTCGTGTAGAGGATATGTTTGCGAATCATAAAATCATTTACGGAGAGAATCCACTCATGCGCTGGTACACATGGAACGTGTACGTAAATGTGAAGAAAGACGGCAATCGTGAGTATTTGAAAAAGGATGAGCATCGCAGAAAAACGGATGGCTTTATGGCACTGATTCATGCGCTTTATCTGTCTGCAGAACATTTGGACATAGAAGAATCGGAATTTATGCTCGATGAGCTCGTGTTCTAGGAGGTGAAATATTGGGATTTTTAGATGATGTATTTAAACGAAATAGCGAACTGGATTGGATGTACGATCTTGAGCTTCTGGGTGAAAAGTCGGACCAGGTGTACTTGAAGAATTTAGCCATACAAATCTGCATCAATAAAATTGCAAGCACCATCAGTCAATCAAAATTCGAAGTGACTACCGATGACGAAGAGAATCGGAATGGCCTGATATACCTGCTGAACCATCGAGCGAATAAGAATATGAACGCCACCCGATTCTGGCAAAGATTCATCTACAAGCTTGTCTATGACAATGAAGTTTTGGTCATAGTTACTGACGACGAAGAACTGTTGATTGCAGACGAATTTGAGCAAACGGAATATGCACTTTTTGAAGATACATTTAAGAACGTTATTGCGAAGAATTATGAATACAAACGGACTTTTCGGATGAGCGAGGTCATTTACTTAGATTACGCCAACGAAAAGATGTCTGGCATCATCGATGGTTTGTTCGAAAACTATGGAGAACTGTTTGGAAGAATGATTGCACATCAGATGCACGCCAATCAGATCCGTGCCACTTTACCAATTAAAATGATTGCGGGCAAGGGTGATGATGCGAAGGAGAAAGCTCAATCCTACCTTAACAAGATTACGGAGTCATTTCGTAACAATGCTTTTGCAGTAGCGCCTTTGCAGGACGGAATGGATTATAAGGAGCATTCTGGGAACTCGAAAACGCAATCTGTCGAAGAGATCAACAAGGCGACAAATGGCTTTGTCGATAAGGTCGCCATGGCGCTTAGCATACCGAAGTCACTGATCTATGGTGACATGGCGGACACGAAGGAAGCCAGTAAGAATTACATGCGCTTCTGTATCAATCCGCTGGTCAAACAGATCAAAGATGAATTCAACTCGACGTTCTTCGAGAAAACAGAAATTCTCAATGGAGACGGGATAGACATTCGACCGCTATCGATAGAATCCATATTTGAACGTGCAGAAGCGATTGACAAACTAATTTCCAGTGGTGCATTTACGCCGAATGAAGTGCGGAAAGAAGCTGGGAAGGATAAGGTGGATGATCCAAAAATGGATGAGTTCTACATGACGAAGAACTACCAACAAGTAAATGAAATGACATCGAGAGGGGGTGAGAATGAATGAAGAAGGAGCAGCTCATTAAAAATGGGATGAAGTACAAATTTCAGAATGAAGTGCAGGATGGGCAGCACATTCTCACGCTCTCCGGCGTCGTAGCTAAACCGAGCCTTTGGGACATGATTATGGAAACCGAAACAATTAATGCTCAAGATGTTGCCAGCGCGCTCGACGATGTTGAAACAGACATTCTGGTTCGCATCAATAGTGGGGGCGGAGACGTGTTTGAAGGTATCGAGATCTACAACTATCTCAAAAATCATCAGTCCAAAGTTACTGTAGAAGTCACGGCCTTGGCAGCAAGCGCAGCTTCTATCATTGCGATGGCCGGCGATGAAGTGATCATGGATACAGGGTCTTCCCTGATGATTCACCAGGCCTCCACTTTCGCTTGGGGTGACAAAGTCGAACTGAAGAAAGCGATCAATGCGCTCGAGACAATCGACGGTTCCCTAGTCGATATCTACAACGAACGCACAGGCATCGAGAAGTCAGAGCTCGATGGACTGCTTACTGGTGAAACCTGGTTTACTGCTGATGAAGCAGTCAATAAAGGCTTTGCAGACCGTAAATCTAGCAGACGCGCGCCTGAAATGGTTGAGACACCTGAAGAAGACGAAGGAGTTACAGCAACAGCGAAACATGAAATGTCCGACGAACTAAAGGAAATGTTCGATGCCATGAACGAAAAGATTGCAACGCTTACAGAAAATAAAATTGAAGATCCCAAACAAAAGGAACCTCAAGCCAAAACAGGCTTTGAGAGGTACTTATTTTAATTTATAGGAGGAATTATTAATGGTTATTAAATTCGGAGAAAAAATGAAAAACTACCAAGATAAGAAGAAAGCTTTTGCAGACACAGTGAAAAACGGGGCAGACCAAGAGAAACAGGACGAAGCCTTCGGCGAAATGATGGACGCTCTGACTGCAGACCTTACTCAAGAAGTTAAAGCTGGAATCGCCGATGAAAATTATGATTCCAACGTTCTTATCGCTCGCGGAGTAAATCAGCTTACGAACGAAGAGAAAAAGTTCTATAACGAACTGGTAACTGACGTCGGTTACAAAGATGACAAGCTCCTACCAGAAACAATTATCAGCCGCGTATTCGAAGAGATTGAAACGGAGCACCCATTCTTGGGCGCAATCAACATTCAGAATATGGGAATTAAAACGCGCATTATCGAATCTGAACCGGAAGGCCAGGTCGTCTGGGGCAAACTCTTCGGAGAGATTAAAGGTCAGCTGGATGCAGTCTTTACTGAAAAAGACCTTACACTTTCCAAAGCAACTTGCTATGTTGTGGTGCCTAAAGATCTGAAAGATTCTGGCGTAACCTGGGTGGATGCTTTTGTTCGTGCACAGATCCGCGAAGCATATGCAGTCGCATTCGAAAAGATGGCCATCCTCGGTAATGGGCGCAATGTCAACGAACCTGTCGGCATGATGAAAAACATTAACCGTGAAACCGGTGCAGTAGAAGACAAAGCGGTATCAGGCACACTGACTTTTGCTGATGCAGATACTTCTATCACTGAGATGCGCGACATCCTGGTGAACCTCTCTGTAAGTGAAAAAGGAAAGCCAGTAAGGGTTAAAGGCAATGTTGTCATTGCTGTCAATCCGACAGATTCCCTGTATGCAGAAGCAAGTTTCATGAGATTGAACAACAACGCCGCATTTGTGGCCCCAACGCCATTTAATGTCGTGTTCGTAGAGAATGAGTTTGTCGCTTCAGGTAAGGCTGTACCATTCGTTAAAAACAGATACACGATGGGTATCGCTGGTGACAGGATTACGCGCGTTTATGACCAGACGCTTGCCATTGAAGACTGTGACCTCTACACCACTAAACAGTTCGCTTATGGCGAGCCAAAGGATAACAAGTCTTCAGCAGTTTACGACCTCGCAATCGACGGTATGCCGGCGCCGGAAGAAACACCTACCGGCGCGTAATTGCAGATGAAGCAATGCACAAAGAAAGCGGGTGATCCAGAATGAAACCTGAAGAGGTTCCAGTAGAAATGCTCGAAGACTTCAAAGCGCGCATGAGAATATTTCACAAGACGGAGGACAAGAACCTTAGACGGTTGTTGTCCTCTTCTTATGCAGCGGTCCAGTCGACATGTGGGAAATTCGACATCAAAAACAATATCGAAGGCGAGGAACTCGTATTCGAACGTGCCAGGTACGCTTATTACGATTCTGTCGAGTTTTTCGAACCAAACTTCGTGAGACGATTGCACGCATTCGGGATGTCATTGGTGGTGTTGGAAGATGAAACAGTTTAAAGTGCCGCAGATATCAACAGGTGATCTTGACAAGCCTGTTGATTTTTTTGTGATCAAAACATCGAGTGGACCTGAAGCGCATGGAAGTGGTGGCGAAGAATTGCTCTATCACTGCATGGCAGATGTGTACGAATCATCAATGAAAGACATTACACGCAATGATGTTTCCAGCGCTCGGAAAATGGTGACGATAAAAATTCGCGATACAGTCGGGGGATACCTTCCTCAAAATACGCACAGTTTCAGAATCAACCACTACAAGTATCCCAGAGACTACCAGGTCATAGATGTGGCGCCTGACACTTCTGAAGCAGGTTTCATGAAGGTGATTGGTGAATCTCATGACTAATAGAAAGTAGGTGTCGCACGATGTTCAAGTTTGAATTGAAAGGCGTTGAACAGACGATTCAGGACCTGGAAGCGCACTTCAGTCCTGCAGCATTACTCAAAGCTAAAGACAAGGCGCTCACCAAGGGTGCCGAATTCTTGAAGGACAAGCTCTATATCATGCTCGATCAGACCAAGGATACAGGAGCGGCGCGAGATGAGCTGACGTTTAGCAAACCGCAATGGATTGATGGAGAGCGTGTAATTACGCTGCACTGGCGTGGAAATAAAGACAGATACCGTGTCATACATTTAATCGAAAATGGCTTCTACGATCGTAGCGGTAATTTTAAGAAACCAGAGGGCTATGGACAGATTGAAAATGTACTGGCTGCCAATAGAGTAGAATATATCAAGATTGTGGCTGATGAACTGCAACGGCAGATTGCGGGGTGACTGAGTGGATATTTTAAGCGACATCTACAACCTGATTAAAGACGACCCACCGCTTGTTGAACATGTCGGCTCGAACTACAAGTACAACGTGATGCCGGATGTTTCCGACATCGATACTGCTTATATTGTCATTACACCTGTCGTCAATGGCACGCCTGTCAGTTATGCCGATGGCAAACGTATTGCAGATGCCAAGTCTGCCCGTGTTGATATGCTACTTAAAGCCTCAGCCATCACATCAGACAATCCACGATTAATTATCCAGAACATCATGGAGCGCATCGCAGATATTCTCGATGACCATCACTATGGCCAAACCGCGAACTTTGCGCCTGAGTATGACAAGGACCACAAGCTTTATCGCGAAACGAGAAGTTTCGAAACAAACTATTATAGGAGTGATTATTAATGGCTATGGAACAAGCAAAAACACCAAAAGCATATATCAATATTAAGGATCTCGGTTTTGCGCCGATTACCGGAGAAGATGGAACGACTGTCACTTACGGCTCACCAATTCAGACACGAGGCATGAAGACAGTAGGTCTGCCTGCAGGTGGAGAAATCGCCGTTGCATGGGCTGACGGTGCGCCGATTGAATCTGCAGTCGGAGACGGAGAACCTTCCCTGACATTCGGCCTACACGAACTGTCTCCAGAAATCGAGAAGATGATTTTCAATGTGACGTTTGACCAGGATGGCATTGCCGAAGAGAAGTGGGGACATCAGCCAACGCCAGTTGCCGTATGGTTCAAGTCTGAACGTCTCGACGGTACTTATCGCTGGACCGGATTTAAAAAGGTACTCTTCGCGCCACCTGAAGAAGAACGCTCAGCAAAAGAGGGCACAATCGAATTCGGCGACAAATCGATTGAAGGACGTATCATGAAAGTCGATGGGTCGGATGCGAAGAAAGTTATGGCCGATTCTCGTGAAGTTGGAGAAACAGGCACATTCAACGACGACACATTCTTCCAACGTCTACTCGGCGATGCTTATGTAGCAGATCCTGCAGGCGCGTAAATCATAAATCTAATTGAAAAGGATGATTAATCATGGCAAAAGCCGAAGAAAACAAAAAGACAGAAGAAGCGAAAGATCTTCGTTACGTAGTCGTTAAAGATTTTAAAGACCTAAAAGACAACGATCATATCTACAAAGAAGGACATGTTTATCCGCGTAATAATAAGAAAGCAGATCCAGTTCGTGTAGAAGAGTTGTCCACCACAAAGAACAAGCGCAAAGAAGTACTGATTAAGGTCAAGGGAGAGTAGGGGAACCTGCTCTCTTTTTTTATACATCAAATCATAGAGGAGAATTTAAATGGCGAACAAACTGAAAAGAAACTATATCCAACTGGTGACAGGTGTTAAAGAAAACGGCGAACCGGAATTTGAAACATTTCTGACACCACACTTCATTCCTGCTGATATATGGTACGAGTGCATGGATGTTTTGGACGAAGTAGAAACAATGGAAGAGAAAATGAACGCAGAGCGTAAGGCTGCCGAAGAATCTGGGGAAGCTGGAAACTTAATGTCGAGCGCACGAATGATGAAAAAGCAAGGTGAATTGCTCACTGACGCCGTAGTCAAGATTTACGACGGACAATTCGACAAGAAGGATATCAGGAAAAAATATCATGCTCCGGATTTTGTTGAGGGACTACAGAAACAAGTCGAGTTCATTGCTATGGGACAACAGGATGCAGCAACAAAAAAGTTCGTGGAGAGTCAAAGCTAAACGCTGAAGACTTTTCTTGGCGCAGACAACGCGAACACCTGGAACAAGTCTTCAAGGAAGGCGTGAAGGAGGGCAAAGATATAAACGAAATGTTGAAAATGCCGATGAACTTCATGTTGTCCATCCTGGATGAAAAGAATAAGGCGATGGCGCCAGAGGACGAGGAAAGAGCACTCGATCGTTTCCTCGACTCAATTTAGCACTCTTCAGGAGTGCTTTTTATTTTGTCAGAAAGGAGGTAACTCATGGCAGAAGGAAGAATACAAGGACTTTCCGTTGGTTTAGGGATGGAATCAACAGAGATAACTAGGTCCATGTCCGAAATCAAACGGTCGTTTCGTGGGCTTAATTCTGAAGCAAAGGTGACAAGTAACAACTTCAAGTATGGTTCCAGAGATGCAAAGACCTACAAGAGTACTATTGACTCTTTGTCAGATACCACGGAGAAACAACGAAAGAACGTGGAAGCACTTGGGAAAAGATATCAAGACGTAGTTGAAGATCAAGGGGCTTCATCTAAAGCGGCACAAACCCTCGCAACTGAATACAATAAACAGGCTGATAATCTTAATCGATTGGAAAACGAATTGAGCAACGTTAAATCAGAGTTTGAAGAATTCAACGAAGCACAGCGTATTGCCGAAAGCCGCTGGACCAAAGCGGGCGAGTCGATGGACAAGTTCGGGGATAAAACTCAAAAAGTTGGGCGTGGTATGCAGGATGTCGGAAAGAAGGTGTCATTGGCTGTCACAACCCCGATACTTGGCTTTGCTGCGGCTGCCATAAAGACTGGTGTAGACTTTGATGATTCCATGGCAAAGGTTGCTGCCGTATCTGGTGCAACAGGCGATGATCTAGAAGCACTTAGACAGAAAGCGAAAGATATGGGTGAGTCCACACGATTTAGCGCATCTGAAGCTGCAGACGGTTTGAACTACATGGCGCTTGCCGGGTGGAGCACTGAAGAAATGCTTGGCGGTCTCGATGGCGTTATGTCCCTTGCAGCCGCATCTGGAGAAGACCTTGGGTCTGTATCAGATATTGTGACTGACTCACTCTCCGCATTTGGGCTGGAAGCGAAGGATAGTAGTTACTTTGCAGACGTGTTGGCGCAGACTTCTGCCAACGCAAACACAGATGTCACTGGTCTTGGTGACGCCTTTAAATATGTTGCTCCGGTTGCTGGTGCAATGGGATATACAGTAGAAGATACAGCCAAAGCAATTGGTTTGATGAGTGATAGCGGTATTAAAGGTGAGAAGGCCGGTACAGCATTGAGGACGATGATGACAAACCTTGCAAAGCCTACAAAAGCGATGCAGGAAGAAATGGACAATCTTGGTATCAGCTTGACGAATACAGACGGTTCAATGAAAACCTTTGACGAGATTATGGTTGATCTTAGGAGTTCGTTCAGTGGACTCAACGAAGAGCAACAGGCTTCAGCAGCCGCAACCATCTTCGGAAAAGAAGCAATGTCAGGCGCGCTCGCTGTCATAAACACGACTGGCGATTCCTTCGATGACTTAGGCAATAAAATCTCCAATTCCGAAGGTGCAGCGAAGAAAATGGCAGATACTATGGAAGGTACACTGGGGGGCGTATGGCGTGAGATAAAATCTGGTATTGAAGGTTTTTCCATCTCAGTATACGAAACCATGTTGCCTACGCTTGAGAAAATGTCCGAAAAGATTTTGAACGCCATTCAATGGCTTAATGACCTATCGCCGAGAGCGAAAACACTCGGTGTTGTATTTGCGGGAGTCGCAGCCGCCATTGGCCCATTACTTGTGGTCGGCGGTAGCTTGCTCATTTTCTTCGGTAGTATATTAAAAACCTTAGCGCCAGTCATGACTAACATAGCTAAGGCAGGCGGATTACTAAAATACCTTCGTTTCGCTTTTATAGGGTTGACTGGACCAGTTGGTATAACTGTCGGTGTTATCGCAGGTTTAGCAACAGCGTTTATGGTTGCTTACCAACGGTCTGAAACATTCCGTAATTTTATTAGAGACTTACGTCCGAAGTTCGTTGATGCCTGGAAAGGTGTCATGGAGTTTAAAGACAAAGTACTTCAAGCAGTGTCCGGCATTACAGCCATGTTCAAGAACGATTGGATGGCCGGCATGTCTATATTGCAGAAAATGGGCATGGGTGACGACCAAATACTCAAGGTACAAAATGGCGTCATCAAGGTAAAGCGATTCTTCCATGACTTGAAGCAGGGTATCAGTGCTGCTTTTTCAAGTATCGGTAGCTTTGCATCTGACATGTTTGGCCAGATCAAATCATTTTGGCAGTCAGACGGTCAGCAAACGATGACTGCTTTTGGCAATGCGATAAATCTTATTAAATCCGGAGTCAGTTTTGCGATGCCCTACATTCAAAAAACGGTATCCGTGGCGCTTAAATTAACGCTCTCAATTGTGAAAATGGTGTGGCAAAATATCCAGGGCATAATACGAGGCGGGCTCAATATTGTGATGGGTCTGACGAAAGTTTTCACAGGTATTTTTACTGGCGATTTCTCCAAAATGTGGGAGGGCGTAAAACAAACTTTTAAAGGGTCAATACAGTTGATCTGGAACGGCTTCCAGTTGCTTTTTTACGGAAGGATTATTAAGGGTGTCGGTTCACTGGTCAAAATATTCGCGGGCTCTATACGGTCATTATGGACGCGTGTCGTTGGATTCTTCAAGGGTATGGCTGATGGAGTCGCTTCGAGAATGACTGGCATGAGAACGGGTGTCACTCAGACAGCGAGTAATTTAGTCAGCAGAGTCGTTCAATTTTTCAAGAATCTGCACACCAATTTGACTGTGACAGCCGGCAATATTCGCTCAGGCGTCCAACGGCCGTTTTCTGCGATGCGCGAATTTGTATCGAATAGTGTCTCCAGATTGCGCGAAGGTGCGGTCAATGGGTTCACTCGATTGAAAGAGCGAGCGACAAAAATGGTCACTGATTTAAAAGACAATGTCTCGGATCGGTTCGGCGATATCGTCAAGGGCGCTCGAGAATTGCCAGGGAAGATGGGTAGCGCCATCACCAACGCGAAAGGCAAAGCCGTAGACGGCATCAAGTCACTCGGCTCTTCCATGCTCTCTCAACTGGAAAAAGTCATAAATTTCTTGATTGATGGCATGAACAATGTACTCGGCAAACTGGGAATCAAAGATCTTATTGGTAATGTCACACTTAATAAAGGGTCCAACGGTTCAAGGTCACGTGCGAGCGCCGGCGGATATCAAGCTGCACGACTCAGCACGGGCGGCGAGCTCACACGAGACACCATGGCCATCGTCAACGATAAAGGTCCAGGTAACGGTCGAAATGGATTTGTTCAGGAAATCATCGAACGCAGAGACGGAAAGTTGGAAATGCCAAAAGGCAGAGATGTACTTGTTGGCCTTGGCAAAGGCGATACCGTTCACAACGGTGCGACTGTCCAAGCCTTGAAGATGTCTGGTATGTTGCCACGATTCAGCACAGGTATTGGGTCCGGCACAGACAAGAAGAATGAACCAAAGAAGAAAAAAGGACTGTGGGGCACAATTGGCGATGTAATGTCGAATGCTTGGGACTACATCAAGCATCCGGGCAAGGCGCTGAGCGCCATTGTGGATAGCATTTCTCCAGATTGGTCTAGCCTTGGTGGATTTGCGAAGACTGCTGCTAAAGGCGCGTTTGGGTTTGCCAAAGATAAAGCGCTCGACTGGTTGACTGGCATATTCAAAGACAATGAAGGCGGAGAAGTGAATGGTAGCAGCATTCTCGGACGTAAGATCACTGCGAAGTTTGGTAAGTATCCAGCTGCCATTGCAAGACAACTCGGTGTAACTGACCACTACGGATTGGATACCGCCCACAGATACGAGAAGCTGACTTCTCCTGTATCAGGTAAAGTCAGCAGAGTATGGCATGACAAGTTTGGCGGAAACGCCATACAGATATCTGCTGGTGACCTGACGTGGTGGTTTATGCATATGCAGAGTATCGCACGTAAGGTTGGCGACATGGTCAAGGCTGGTTCAACCAGTCTAGGTATAACGGGTAACACTGGATTAAGAACAACCGGTTATCACTTGCACACACAAGCAATGAAGGGCGGCATCGGTAACCGATTCGCTATTAATCCGCTACCGCTACTACAGAAGGCCAATAGTCATTTGCTAGGTGGAAGAACGCTCACTGACGGACTTTTCAACCTGCATGGCGGAGAGTATATCATCAATCCTAAAAAGCCGACTGAGGCGATGAAATTACTTGCCTTGGCAGGTAAGGAGCTTACTGGTAAAAGTAAGCAGACAAGGCAGTTGCCAACTCCAACTGGTGGTGGGGGTGATACACGTAACTTAGAGAATAAGCTTGACCAGCTGATTGAGTTGATGGGTATGATGCTAACCTCTAGCCAAAACATTGAACAAAAAGAGAATGTATTGGACGCAAGGTCACTTTCAAACGAATTTGATAAACTCATACAATCTAAACATAGGTTGAGAAATAGATATTCACAATAGGAGGGGTACGGTGCTTGATTTTAAATTCAATAATAAACAGCCACCTAAATGGTTGGTCATTGAGGAAGCGTTCGTACTTCCTTCTTTCAATGTCAAAGGCAAGTACGAAACACATGAGAATATTAACGGAGCGATGTACACAGGGTATCAAATTGAAAACTTTGAATTCTCGCTACCGCTAATTATCCGGAATAGTTTTCTAAACAAAAAGAGTACAGATGAAATTAAAGAAGCTCTAGCAGACTTTTTTTTTGTTGAGGAGGAGGCGCCGCTAGAGTTTTCTTTTTCTAACAAAATGCTTATGTGTACAGTTTCAGGACCATTTGAACTAAAACCCACAGTTAGAGGCTTCGCAGTCATTGAAGTTACTGTGCAGACATCTATGTACTACTATGAACGCGTAGGTCAACCTAACAGAGATGACTTCGCAGCAGGCACATTGACAGCGTATAATGCCGGAATCAAGACACCGCCTACACAGCAGTTCAAAATCAAAGAACCGACGACACACATGGTCATTACAAATGAAACCACACAAGAGTCGGTGGAGTTTGGCGCTGAAATGCTGTCTGAGAATGAACGTCCTGAGACGGACCAGCGATTGTTAAATGCTTTCTCTACTTCTCTCATCAACTGGCCGAACATTCGCGCAGGAAGTAACCTGCCGGTTGTCGGTACGGCCCAAGGGCGCTATATGCAGGCAGATGAATTTATATTTGTAGATACCTTCGGGGACCGTACCGGTAAGACGGACTGGATCGGCCCGGCGAAACAGATGCAACTGAGCCGGCAACTGTCCGGTGACTGGGAATGGGAAACCAGAGTAATCACGCCACCGCCGTCTTCATCTGCTAAAGGACGGAAACAGTTTATGCTGCTCGATGAACTGAAAAATCCTTTAGCGTTGATAGAGGTCAGGAACCAATCCAGTACAAACAGTAACATCACGGTGATCATGAGCCTATATGATGGACTGAAACGTACACAGATTATGTTTCACACCACTTCTCAATGGCGACAAAGAGGCCTCGTCTTAAAGATGACGAAACGAAAAGATGAATACACTTGCTATGTCGGCGTGGACTTCAATCCAGTCACGCGACAACGCTTCAATCCTCATGCTAGCCGCGTGACAGAGAAATACATTGATTACAGTAAAGAATACAACCGACCAGCTGTGTTTGCGCACATGCAAGACCTTAGAGCGCCAAACTATCCGGAGATGAAATTCAATACGTCGTATTTCAAACTGCTTAAATTCGCTGATAATACAAATCGTAGGCCATATATCTTTGTCGCAGGAGATGAAGTCATGGTATGCCATGACAGGAACCTCTTAACCATTAACGGGGAACCTAAGTTTCTTAAAACCCTACGGAGTGATTATTTTGATCTTCAAAAAGGCGAGAACACTATTTCTGTTGCCCCTTGGAGTGTTATTGAGAGTGGCCATCAAACATTTAGGGAGCGATACCTATGACAAGTATTTATTTGGTCTCTCAAGACGGCGAGGAAATGCTCGATGAACTTAAAAAACACATCGGTGCGCATATTTCGATCAATGAGGATAATACTCATGAATTGACATTTGATATCGAGGCCAATGCACGTACTGAAGTGCTGGAACAACAGAGTCGACTCCTTGTAAAGTTCATGGAGGACTGGTACGAGTTCATCGTTCAGGAAGTGGATGTCCACTATGGTCAGAATAACTATCGCAGTGTGAAAGCTTATCCCGCACACGATGATCTGAAAGTCATTCACTTCCTCCCACCGTTCAGCTTGAGCGCTCGGACACTATCAGCAATTATGGACTACATCCTGTACGATTCCGGATGGCAGCGTGGCAGGGTCGACTATACAGCCAATCAACGGTCTTTTTCTTCTGAGAGCATTAAGTCGGCATATGATCTTCTGAGAGAAGCTTCAAATCTGATTGGTCATGAGGTGCGATTCCGTATCGTCGTCAATGAGGAACAGAATACCATCACACGGTATGTGGACTTCGTAATTGATAATGCTGAACTATCCGGAAAGGAAGTCAAGTTCGGACGGGACCTTAAACGACTGACGAAGAACATCAATTACTCACAAGTGTTTACGCAGCTGTATGTGCTGGGGCCTGAAGTTGAAGGGACGACGGATCGTTTGCATGTCACAGTGAATGATCCGGCTGCATACGAGATATATAACCGGAACGGTCAACATGTCCAGGACGTCTATGAGCCACAGATGACGGCTGAACTGAGTGGTTATGCCTTAACAGAGCGCTTACGCGTACTGGGTCTGGCCGAGCTTAGAAAGCGAAATCGACACGCCCTGGAATGGCAGATAGAAGTCAGGCGGTTGGATAACCAGGAAGACATGCAGCATGAGATATACCGGCTGCATCAGTGGTTAATTATTCGCAACGAATATGAGCAAAGTCTATATCGTACGAAAGTCAGTGGTTTGGCTGGGAGATTAACCGATCCGTCCAGTGCCATCGTTACGTTTAGTCGCGTAGAAAAGGTAGGTGATATGTAACATGTATAAAGAACTTAATCGAGTGGAGAGTATCAACGGGAATGTCCTCAGACACAACGATGAGACAACAGAATTGAGTTATCGTTTCAGGGATGCTGCCGGTGCAGCTGTCGACTTGACTGACGAAGATATCCGGTATATCCGACTCAATCATTATCAAAATAAGCAATACGCGGTTGTTGATGTATACCGGGTAGAGAACAATCAAGTGCTGTTCCATTTGCCAACCGACATGGTGCCAGGTACGTACTACCTAGAAATTAAAACAACAGCCGGCGTTGTGTTCCCGGCAAATGACGAAACAAAGATTATTCTTAAAAACTCGAGTCTTTACTCGGAACACCAACGTATTTCATTATACGGTTTCGAGTCTGTTGTAGACGCAGCAGTCAGCCGTATCAATCTGGATGACTACACGGTGGATGAAGATAAGATTAGAGAAGATGTTAAAAGGGATTTGAATTATCAACCGATTGACCAGGAGAAGTTCAGACAAGATATCGTGGATAGTATTCCATTGAACCGATTAGTGGTTAACGTTACAAACCACGGGGCAATCGGAAATGGTAGTCAGGACGAGCGAGATGCCATTCAGGAAGTCGTGAACATCGCCCCAGAGGGGAGTGTCGTGCATTTCCCCTCCGGTCTTTATTTGACCGACTACGTCATTTTTATCAATAAAAATATTATCATCCGAGGGGAGTCTGCAACAACAACTAAAATCCGCGTCATGGATAACTCAACACTCTTCCACAACGACAATCGAGACAGAGTCGATCGGAACAAACAAGACGGCATGAATCTCTTCAGAGATTTTCATTCTGTCTTTTTCTATGTCGATTGCGATGTCATCATGTACAACCTTGAAGTGGATGGCAATCCGGAAGGGCAACAGGATATCGTAAATGGTGAAGTGTGGAACTATGTAGCACCAACGGTCGGGGACAAGAGTAGAGATTACTACAAGTATTATCACTTGGTACAGGTCATGTATAACCAAGTCAGAGCTTTCCGGATTGATATTCAGGGGTGCGATTTCCATGGCGGTACCTGGAACAACGTTGTTATCAACAACAATACAGTCGTTAGAAATCATTTGATCGATGGCCGTATTTTCAACAACCGATTCGAGGGATCGGCACAAGATATGCTCAGCTTACACTTTGTCAGCAATCTGGAAGTCAAAGCCAATACCTTCGTTAATCCGAATAGCCATTGCTTGCATAGTTATTACGATACCGATCGAATTCTGGTTGACAGTAATTACTTTGTCTTCACCGATGACGTCAACTGGATTGCGCCGAATAAACCAGAAGGCCGCATACTCGAAGCCATGCGCTTTGGTCATGGCACCTATAAGTCACATATTCGATCGCAGACATTTACGAATAATGTCATCGATGTCCGAACGGATGTGCTTGTTGTCTATGGCGTTGTCATGAGTAACACCATGTTCGATGCCATCGTAGAGACGAACATCATGAAAAATGTGACGATTGGGATATTTGCGCAGTCTGTATTACTCGGTACGAGTTCCATTAAAAAGAATACGATTACTCATAAAGAAGGGGGCATCATTCACCGGCCGTCGCTCAACAATGGTACTTTCATGGGTGTGCCGGATGATGTTCCATTACCGATATCCGCTATTATCGATATTACCGATAACAGTGTTCGCAGACTTGGGAACTCTAGCGCCAATGCAGATATTCTTGTTCACAAACCAAATTACAATGAGGCGGAGTTGCGGAAGTATGTTGTTAATCTCAGAGACAATAAAGCAGCCACTGTGGTTACCGATAAATCGGTTAAGTATGACATTCGAGAGACGCCACTGTGCAGTACGCAAGCGCACGAAGGCACCATTCAGCTACCGTACAGGAATGACCGGTCTGCAGTCGATGTGCTGAAGATAGAAAACAATCCATCTGCAGGCAGATCCGACGCATTTATTTATTTAGATATTGTCGATAGCCGACGCGGATTAATACAGGACGTGTTGAAAGTGACGTACAGTGGTGCCACAGCGACAGTGACGCGTGAGAATATACGCGGGGATACCAACAATAGCCATTATCAGTATCAGGTCACAACAGACAGCTTTGGACTGAACACGGTACAGGTGATGATCCCATCGATTACTCCAGCAACGCTGAAGTATTCTGCAACATCAAGAACGCATAGCTTTTATAAAAGATAAGGAATCTACTCTGTAGATTCTTTTTTTAATTTGAAACGAAAGGATGTGGCTCTATGTGAGTGAAAAAGACAAAAGAAACGTCGCACAAGGGGTCCGGAACATTTTAGAAAGAGAAAAAATCAAAGCCAGTCTATACCCACTTTTAGTCGCATCAATGTTGTATGGCATTCAGCTGTCCCTGTTTCCGCAAATACTAGAAACCTATTCTGTATATGCCATGATTAGTGACTTCGTCCCGCATTGGGAAATTGGAGCAGTATTCATCATCCTGCCTTTCCTCATGGCTTTGGCCTTCCAAGCCGATCGGCGGAGGCTACTACTTTTCACCTCAATATTGTTGTTGGCGGTATGGAGCATGTTTACGGTTGCTTTCATTTTTTCCCCGCCACCGAACACGATATGGATCTTCGCTGCGTTGATGACCTTCTTAACTTTCCGACTGACAAGGCGGGTGTAGCGCATGGACGAAAGCAACCTCGTACTCATTTTAACCGGGCTTATCGCTGCAGCTGGTGGGTGGGTCAGCAATGTCATTACAAACCGGCCGAAAAATGAAGAGAACACCATGGGGAAGATCAACGTTATTTTTCAGCAGTATGAAAAGCTGAATGAGGAATGTGAGAAGCGTAACGTGAAACTCTGTAAAGAAAATCGGATTTTGAGGCAACAGAAAAGCGAAGTGAAACAGGAGAATGCCGAACTGAAGCAACAACTGGATGAAGCTTTGAAGGGAGGTGAAGACTGATGGAAACAATCATTATTTTTGCTGGTGTCATATCCGTTTTGACAGTGGCATTGGTGCAGCTGATTAAAAAGACCACAACCATACCGGATAAGTTGATGCCGTTAATATCACTATTCGTCGGACTGCTCGTCGGGGCAATCGCCCTAGTGGTGCCTGAGATTACTTCAGACTTGTCTATAGGTGGTCACCTATTGGCTGGTGCAATCAGTGGTCTATCTGCCAGTGGCATTTACGATTTGGCAACAAAAACGAATCAAGGATTCAGAGACACTCAATAACTTGGGTGTCTTTTTTAATACAAAAATTTAAGGAGTGTTTTAAATGACTTTGAAGATTGGTGTTTCAAGAGGGCACGGTAAATACACAGCTGGCAAAAGATCCCCTGCAGGTGAAAGAGAATGGTACTTCAATAACGTTGTCGCCAACGCTTTTATTCGTTACATGGCGAAATTCGATAACGTTGAAATTATTGAAGTGGCCGATCCGTCTGGAGAAGTAGATACAGGGCTTGTTGAACGAACAAACCTTGCGAATAAATACGAAGTCGATATCTACATCGCTTTCCACCACAACGCGTATCAAGGCATCTGGTTTAACGGGGGTGGATCTGAAGTACACGTAAGACCGAACGCACCACAAGCTGCAGCACTTGCCCGTATTGCAGCGCCGTTGATTGCCAAGGCGATGGGTTTTGCGAACCGTGGTGTAAAGGTAACAAATCTGCATGAGACACGCGAACCCCATCAGATTGCGATGCTAATCGAAGGTGGATTCATGGACTCTAATCAAGATATTGTAGCAATGCGTGATGAAAGCAAACTGAAGGCTCAGGGCGAGGCAGTAGGGAGAGCTGTTGAACAATATCTTGGATTGAAAAGTTTCAAAGGTAATACCGATAAGCCTGTGGCATCACCTACACCAAAGCCTGCAGCCAAGCCAGCGTCATCTAGTAAATACACCTCAGTCGTAAACTACCTGGATGACAGA
The DNA here is from genome assembly GCF_042648145.1 of Salinicoccus sesuvii. Lineage (NCBI taxonomy): Bacteria > Bacillati > Bacillota > Bacilli > Caryophanales > Staphylococcaceae > Salinicoccus > Salinicoccus sesuvii. The sequence continues at coordinate 88,477 of NZ_JBHRWV010000002.1, forward strand.
AAGATGGACTCCAGTTACAACAACCGTGCGCGACTGGCCAAGACTTACGGCATTAAAAATTACCAGGGCACAGAAGCACAGAACATCGAGCTCCTGAAAAAGCTGCAGAGTGGTGCCAAACCAGTTAAACAAGCGACCGAGCCGAAGTCCAAGTTTGTTAGTCAGATGGCCGATGAAGTCGAATCCGGCAAACATGGTGACGGCCACTACAACCGCAGAATTTCTCTCGGAGTCACTCAGACTGTTTACAATAAAGTTAAAGCAGAAGTGAACCGACGTGCTGGCGTTTCTAAGCCAAAGCGATCCATCAACGAAATGGCGAGGGAAGTCATTAACAACCCAAGAGTGCCAAAAGGTCATGCTGCTAGACAGAAATGGCTCGGCGTAGGTAATGCAACATACGCTAAAGTTAGATCAAGAGTGAATCAGTTAATGTAAATTTCGGGGCACAGTGCCCCTTATACATACAGAATGAATGTTCTGACTATTTTATTAAATTTATTTCTGCTACTTTTAATACAAATACGTATTGGAGGTAGCTATGAATTATAGAGAGTTTTGGAAAGCACTAACTGAAGACCATTTGGAAGATTTACATGAAGCAATGAACGCTGAAATATACCGGAATGTCATTAGAGATTCAGGCTACGTTATAGAATATGCCTTAAAGGCAGCCTTATGTCATCGTAACAATTTTAACTTAAGTGCTGAGGAAGGTAAGTATAAGACACATAAGTTTGATGCTCTATTGACTAAAGCAAATTTGAAAGATGAATTTAAAAAAGAGCAGCAGAATAACCCTAAGTTTAAGGCTTACTGGTCTGTATCCTCCCAGTGGGACCCCACATTGAGATACAAAAGGATAAAAGGATCAGATGCAAAAAAGACTTCAGAAAGGCGCATGAAAGCAATTATTGATAGAGAGGATGGTGTAAAAAGATGGATAGAACTCCATTGGTAGAAAAAGAAATAGACTTCATTAATGTCACTAAAATATTGGTCGAAAATTACAGGACACTAAGATTGGTTATATTTCTCCCGAACTATTTAGACGAAGAAAATTTAGATTATAATTCTTACACATTAATGGTCAGTGCTTTCGAGTTTGATGGAAGAGAAGAGTATGATCTTACGCTCGAGATATTTGAGTTGCTGAGTGAAGGGTCTTCTGAAAATATTTACAATAGCATTGAACGTATCATGTTGCCTCATAGCTTAGATGTTGGGGTAAGCGGCCTACTGAGAATGATAGGTATGCCTAGAATAGGGACTGCATATTTGAGTAATAATCGTTTTAATAATATTGTGCTACCTGATGGAGTGCTTACTTATTCAAAAATGAATCCATTGGAAATAAACCCAATTGATTAGCAACTTCTTGCTCCATGAGATAAACGAGCATAGTAATACTAATGGCGTGTAGTTAATAAAAATGCCCCCCCCTCATTCGAGCGAGGATACATATTTTATAATTTCATTTTCGGGTATAAGATAATATGACCAGAAAAGCACATAGAATTGTATTATCATAATTTGTGCTTTATAATTAAAATCACATTAGGAGTGATGAACATGTTTAACTTTGTAAATATAATTAGTCAAAGTTTAACTAAGCGGGTCATGTCGTTAAGTAATGAAGTAGTAAGTAACACACAGAAAATCGCAAACAACACAGGCAAATCCACTTATACAATTATTATAAGTGTCTCTGAAGAAATCAAAACAGAGGTTAAAAATCCACTTGAAAAAGACAGAGAAAAAATCAGGATGGATAATATTAAAATTGGTAGAGACATGAGAAAGGCAATTGCTCGATATGGAGAATGAGGATCAAATCGCAGAGGTTGTAGAGGTAGTCAAAAAGCTTGAAAAGCTCGAGCCGGATGAACGCGAAGAGGTTATAGCTACAATGGAAATGCATCACGGTCCAATCCCTCATCCGCAAATATTAGGTGGATATGAGTCTCTTTACGAAGGCGCTGCTCAAAAAATAATTGATAATGGCGTAGAAGAGTCCAGTCACAGACGTAATTATGAGAATGATCAACTGAAACACTTTGCTTCAAGATTTTACTTCAAAAACACAATTGCATTCATAGTAGGAATGAGTATACTTGGTGGTAGTTTCTATTTAATAGTCAATGATTATACAATCGTCGGATCAATTTTTGGTGGGTTCACTGCTCTTTCTATGATAGGTTCTTTCACAGAAAGCACTGGTAACAGGTCTAAGAGTAATAAAGACACAAAAGAAGAATCTGAATAACAGGCGCCCTTTATATGGGTGTCTTTTTTTACTTTACATTACGAACAAGTGTTCGCTATAATCATCCTAAGAGGTGATGGCGATGAGTACAAGAGTTAATCAAGAAACGGATTACAGAAAAATACCTGTTGAAAAGCTGAATTCAAATATACCGCAAGGTCGGGGCATGATTAAGTGGCAACCGTTTGCGACAATGCCGGAGCAGTATGAGCGCATTGCACGTATGATTGAGGACCAAGCAAAGTGTGACCCACCATCTTTTGATGAAGAGACTCTCGTCAGGCTAGAGGAGCAGGTTCGTCGGCAGGTAGGGGAGATTGTCGTACTCCGTTATTGGGCTGAAGGCTTCGAATTACACCTAGAGTGTGAAATCAAGTACGTCGATAATGGGGCACGTACAGTAATCGTTTGTAAGAATTACGAGATGTTTGCCATATCATTTGATCATATTTACGAAATTCTATTCTCCCCAGAATATTTTGGGTGAGTGTGTTCCTATTTCTTTGCTATTAGCATAATATCTTATTGAGGTGATGAAATAGTGAGGCTTTATGATCATGGAAATTATACCATCTACAAACAAGTCAGGCAGGACATGCTCGACGGTCGAGCAATGCTGCATGACAAAGTGTACATAAATAGAGAAGGCAAATCGGTATTCGGCTATTCCCACCATACACCTAGAATTTTTTGCGACGAAGAAATGACTGTACGAGAGCTGCTTGAATTATTGGGAGTAAATAAGCGCAGTATAAAAGATGCGCCCTGGACTAAACGCAGATACAAATAAAGCCACCTCAATGGGTGGCTTATTTTTTATAACTGTTCAATTTCTCCGGTATCCAGATAAACAATATAATCCTGCAACAGCATGCCTGAAGCCAAAGCATTAGCATCGTGTTCTTCTCCATCCTGGTATTCAGTGACGGTTACAAAGAGCATATTGCCCATAGCGTTCAAGTTAATTGTCGTATTCGTAGCGAAGCTGACTATGTAGTGGTTGCCATCTTCATCCATGTACTCCTCGTAGTAGGCTTGTGCATTATCTGGCATACGCACATTGTTAGAAGTAACAACCACTTGCCATTCGCCAGTATTATCATTACGCACGTCAGTTGGATTGAGATCCGCAATTTCTTCAGGCAGTGCTTCAGTTTCATCTTCTGTCGTGGCAGAATCCGTAGTTTCCTCAGCTATCTCTTCGGTAGACTCTTCTGAGACTTCTTCTGTTGGCTCCTCTACAGTTTCTTCATCCGTGTCTTCCTCGTCAACAGCAACAGTTTTCTCGACGGGTTCACCATCCTCATATCTCACACAACCAAATAACATAATGACAAAAATCAAACTGAGCAATAAAAAGTGCTTATTCAACTTATGTAACCCCCTATAATTTGTTAATTATAGTGTAGCATTCTTGTGCCATTCTTGTGCCATTTTATCTGGCAAACTATAATGAGTTACGGGCTATAAGTTATAAGAAAACACTATTAAATCAACACTTTAAACTGTTATGATAGGTTGCGGGAAATGTTCTAAGTCCCTCACTGTCCGTAATTTCATGTATCAGTAAAAAATACACCCCATCGATTTTGATGGAGTGTGTTTTTTTTTGCGATATAAGAGTTTCCAGTGATTGAAACACTATGCATTTTATCATCAATTAATAATTATGTAAGAAAGGAGGAAGGTGCAAGATTCCTCCTTTCATCTTGTTTACGCAACGTTTCTGCAGGCTTCTGCGCATTTAAAGCATGCTTGTGAACACTGTTGGCAGTGGTCGTGATCGTGTTTTTCGCATTCTTTGCCACAAGCTTCGCATATAGCTGCACATACGTGGGCCAGCTCTTTGACGAATGGTGAATTTCTTGCGATAGCCTGTTCAAGGTAATTGCATATGTCCGCACATTCTCTGTCTAGTCGTATGCACTCTGCCATCATCTTGACATCTTCTTCTTTCAAGCAAGCGTCGAAACAGTGGTTGCAGGCTGCCATGCAGTCGTGTAGTGTACTAATGAGCTGCTGGTGCTGTTCGTGTGCCATAAAGAATCACTCCTATTTGTTTTTTGAAACCATACATACATCTGATTCCCATTACGGTTTAAACTAAACATCGATATATCCATAATGGAAGAGGCTACTTTTTCTTCTCAATTGTGTGAATCCCAATTGAGTAAATCTGGGACTTTTCCAATGATCTTTAAGTACGATACGTCTTTTAGCAACACGTTTTGCTTCACGGATGACTCCGATTGAAAGTTCTGTTTGATGAGTCTGAGAATGGATGTTCTGAATACCATCTGATGCCTCGATACTCTCATCGAACATTGGATCGAAATAGACTACATCGAATGCGTCATTCGGTAATTGACTGAGGTAGCCATAATGATCTATGTTCGCCGTAGTAATCCGTTGCATGGCTTTATTCATCTCATCAATGCCTGTATCGTAGGTCTTTAGACCTTCAGAAACCATGAGGTGGAGGAGGGGATCTGCTTCTAGGGCAGTGACATGACCGTCACTACCCACCTGGAGGCTTGCAACGATGCTATCTGAAGCAAGCCCCATCGTACAATCGAGTAGACGCATGCCTGGTTTGAGTGTGGTTGCCGAGATAAAAGGGTCCAATTCATTTTTTATGAGTCTTCGAATACGTATCATGGCCATATTGGGATGAAATGTCATCGGTGCTTCCTGATCCAAGGGATTAACAGAAATATGGCTTCTACCTACAATGATGATGTCCTGCCTGTATGTCTTTTTGAGCATACTGATTGATTTTTTCTTGCGTTCTACATAAGGGCACTCATTTGAAAGTGCGATTTTTTTGGCACGATCAATTGTAATATTGTCGGTTCTGCCGCCTGTTGTTACTATCATGCGCTACTCCTTAATGATAATGACCCTGGCCATGATGGCCAAGGTCATTGTTCTTCCGATCATATGAAACCACGATACTATTCTTCGGAATCTTCCATGGTATCTTCTTCTGTAGTTTCCTCTTCTGCACCTTCAGACGCTTCCATTTCAATGGTGTAATCAAGCGGTTCAACTTCTTCGTCAGCCATCGGATTCTCGCGGCTCTGTAGCACAGTTTCCACTTCAGGATCCACCGGACCGTATGCAACAACGGCAGTTACCGTTTCACCGGATTCAATCATTTCTGAGGATGCATCTACTTCTGCACTCTTTTCGAAGTCTTCAGGTAGATCCATCGTCATGTTCTCTAGTGTCGTCGCCCCACCTTCCATCATCTGTCTTACAGCGAGGTCGAGGCCAAATGCTTCTTGTGGAGAAGTCGCAACATCGGAATTATTTGTGAATTCGAACTCGATTGTCACAAGCTCAGTCGGTCCCGCCTCTTCAGCGCCTTCTTCTGTTTCTTCTTCAGAAGGTTCTGCTTCCATGGTGTACTGACCGAACTCGGTCATGTTGTAATCCCCGTACTCCCCTGAGAATGAGACTTCGTCGGATTCAGTTGAATCGTCAGTGGATTCATTCTCTGTTGCCTCTTCTTCTGTGGATGCTTCTTCGCTATCTTCTCCTTCTACTGTCTCTTCTTCAGTCGACTCCTCTTCGGAATCACCATTTTCGTTACATGCCCCAAGAAGCAGAACTGTGGAAAGTCCGCCTGCGAGCAAGTATTTTCTTAGACTCATATAAATTTCCCCCTAAAATTATAGATACACATTAATTATAATATAGTTTTAAGAATAATCAATATTATTACGAGTTATGAAATAATCATTTTTTTACGTTTTTGTAGTATAATAGAGATACAAATAATATCGATACAGTACGGAGAATGCATATGATAGCTTATCATGAAATCAACGAGTACCTCGATGCCTTGGAGTTGCCACAGAGCTTAGAACAAATATTGACAATGCAGTATGCACTGGAAGGCAAAGAAATGCAGTTCTTCAGAGCCGCAAGGCATCACTTTAAAGACAGTATAGACTATGAGGTTTACCGGTTCAAACCGGTGCATTGCATCGGTTGCTGTAAGGTCAACTTGACACGAACCGGAATGTATTTCCTGCTCGATGATGAAATAATCGGTGTACATACTTCTATCATAAAGGGGTTCAGTGAAGAAGCGGACTGGGAAATCACCCAGTTCAAGCTAGAAGACATCAGGGAGTTGGAATTTGATTATTCCACCAACAGCCTATCGAACTTCGAGAAAGGCATTCTATTTTTGAAGGTACTGAACGAGAGAGGTGCGATACGCAGCCGCACTTTCCGAAACCTAAATCCAAACCACTTTCAGTGCTTCCAAGATTTCCATTCGAATGTGATGGAGAATAAAAGATTTAAATAAAGACCTTGGCGAATTTCGCCAAGGTCTTTATTTAAATGCCTGTAAGTCCGTTCAGTGTGAGTCCGATTGTAAGTAGCAAACCGAAAATGGTATTGAGCTTACCCATGGAAGCCATGGCAGGTATCAGTTCCTTTGGCGTACTGCCTTTCCACATCAATCTGACTGTTTTTATAAAAATCGGTAGCGACAAAAATACTAAAAGCATGAAGACCGACCCGTAAGGTTTGAATAGCGCAATCCATCCGATAAAACCATACGCGAATGCCAAAAGCAGAGTTGTAGTAATGACTGCGACCGGCTTTCCGACCAGTATGACAAACGTTCTTCGGCCACTTTCCTTATCTTTCTTTCTGTCCCTGATGTTATTGGCCATGTTAAGCAGACCGATCGTTATGGCAACAGGAATGGACATCATGAGGGGGAAGTAGTGGAGTGTGCCGGTATGGATGAAGAACGTAATCATTATTATGACGGTCCCCATGAAAAAGCCGGCAAAGATTTCTCCGAAAGGCGTCCAGGATATCGGGTAGGGCCCCCCTGTATAGAAGTACCCCACTGCCATCGATATCGCGCCAACGATAATGACCCAAAAAGAGCTGTTCACAGTGATATAGATACCGATCAATCCAGCGATTATATAGAAAGCGACTGCAATGTTCATTACAGCAGCGGGTGACATGCCGTTTCTCACGATTGCCCCAGCGATACCTACCGACTCAGCACTATCGAGCCCCTTCTTATAGTCGAAATACTCATTGAACATATTGGTTGCAGATTGGATGAGCAATGTTGCGATGAGCATTGCGAAAAACATATCCCACCTGATGGATGAAAATAATAGTACGCTGGCTGTTCCGACCAGCACCGGTATGAAACCTGCCGTCAGGGTATGGGGCCTGGTCAGGCTGATATACTTCCTAATACCGGTATGTGTATCTGTTCCTTGCATGTCCATCTTCCTTTTCAATTAATCATGAAACAATTTTAGCACATTTGATCATATATCATACACAGCTAAATGAATAAATGATAAAATAGCATTAATTATGCAGAAAGAAGTGTGTATTAATGAACTTGGAAGCATATCAATATATTCTGGACGACGTCAGGCTGGATTCTGAGAGTACGTACCTCAGTCTGCAGCTACCTACTCATGGGTATGATCTAGATGAACAGAAGATTTTTTCATATTTCCATGAATCTCAGGGTGAGAGGTACTGGTTCCGTTCTAAAGATGAGCGATACAACACAATCGGTATAGAGTATCTGGAAAGTATCAGGAGAGACAAATACTCTGCAAAAGCACTCTCCGTCCAGAAATCTTCACTATATGAGAAGATACAGCAGATCCCAATGGAAGGTGGAATGCGCTCCGCACTTAGCTTGTTCGGGGGAACGCGCTTTGACAGTAAGGATACTTCCGATGAGTGGAATGACTTCGCGATGGTGGACTTTCACCTTCCCAAGTGGCAGTTTGATCTTGCCAATAAGGAACTTTTCTATTCAGTTCCGCTTGAAACGGTAGATATCACTTCTGTTCTTACGGAAATATCAGATGAACTTGAGAATATTTCGGCAGCCTCGCCTCGTACATTTGAGGCGCCGCAAATCAATATGGAAAAGGATATCTTTCCTGAAGAGTGGAAAGCCCTTGTGGATCATACTGTGGACATACTGGATGACGATGATTTTAGAAAAGTGGTACTTGCCAGACAGCGTCTCCTCACTTTTAAATCCCGGGTTGATCCTCTTTTTCTTCTGAAAAGATTGAACGACGAGGCGAATACTTACACAATATACTACGAAAAAGGAAAGTCCCTGTTCATTTCTAAATCGCCTGAGAAGCTGTTCGATATAAAAAACAATACCTTAAGAACCAACGCGATTGCCGGCTCCTCAGAACGTACTGGTGAAGCAGTCAGAGATGAAGAACAGAAATCTTTCCTTTTGAAGGATGAAAAGAACCGCTATGAGCACGAACTGGTAAGGGAATCGATTGTGGAAGACTTGGCGCCTTACACCGACTGGGTAGAATTTGCTCCGGAACCGGATGTTTTAGAGAATAAATATATCTATCATCTTCATACACCGATTAAAGCAGAGTTGACTGAGGAAACGAGTATATTCGAACTGCTCGATGCGATTCATCCAACACCGGCTGTCGGCGGCATGCCTAAAGATCGTGCCAAAGAGTATATCATGGAAGAAGAATATGGGACGAGAGGGCTTTATGCTGCCCCCATCGGGATCATTCATGAAGATAACGAAAGTGAATTTGTCGTTGCTCTAAGATCTATGCTGCTACATGCAAATAGTGCAACCTTGTTTGCAGGGTGCGGCATCGTCAAAGGGTCTTCAAGCGAGAAGGAGTTTGAGGAAACACGTGTCAAGTTTACACCAATGCTGAATGTACTGGGGGTTGGACCTAGATGATGCCACTGGATCACCAGGAAACATTGACGTATCAGGTATTTACATTGATGGACCTCCTGCAGTCTCACGGCGTGCGGGAAGTGGTAATCAGCCCGGGCTCTCGTTCGACGCCGATTGCTCTGGCAGCAGAACTTCATCCCGATATCCGAACTTATATTCATCCCGATGAGCGGAGTGCAGCTTTCTTTGCGCTGGGACTCTCCAAAAATGATCGATCACCAATCGGTCTGATCTGTACCTCTGGTACTGCAGCAGCCAATTATACGCCGGCGATGGCAGAAGCGGACCTCAGCCATATTCCGCTTGTCGCACTGACAGCAGATCGTCCCCATGAACTAAGGGATGTCGGTGCTCCACAGGCGATTAATCAGCAGAATATGTACGCCAACTACGTCAGATACTATACAGAACTGCCAATTGCGGATGGTCATCCATCCCACTCGGATATGTTGGAGACGAAAATTTTGCAGTGTTCGCAATTTTTCAGCGGAGTAGATTGCGGTCCAGTCCATATCAACATACCAATCAGGGAGCCGCTTATGCCGGATATGGCACGTACAGATCTTTTCCATAGGACGGCAAAGACTGTAGCCCAGCATGGTATCACACTGTCATCCAACTTGAGTTTTGAGGGACAGGGGCTAGTGTTCATCGGCGAGACAACTGAAAATCTCGAAAATATATGCTCAATTCTTGATCGTGAAAATCTTACAGTCGTTGCCGATCCACGCCAGCATATGCGACGTATGCTTCCAGGTGTTATTACGCATCATGATTTAATCTTCAGCAACATGAACGATGCACAGTTTGAGCGTCTTGAAGCTGAAGTCGACTTCATCATAAGAATCGGTGAACCCCTGACGTCGAAAGTAACTAACCAGTTCCTGACAAAAACACATATCGCGCAATATCTCTTCAGTGAGTACCAGCAGCTGAAAACCTTCCCATTAACACCACAAGCGGTTCATATTGGGCCGATTGGTGCATTGTTTGAGAATACTGTGTTTACAGCACATGGTGCGGGCCCGAAACACTGGCTGACTGAACTTGATCACCGTATTGGTAACCGTATTGAAGCCTATATAAGTGATTATGAAGATGAAGGTCGTTTCATGTACGAAATCATCAGGTACACGGATCCCGACCGTGCGCTGTTTTTATCTAACAGTATGCCAATCAGAGATGGTGAGCGTTATGATCTCGCTAACACGCAGAAGATTTATGCCAATAGAGGGGCGAATGGGATTGATGGTGTGGTATCAACCGCACTCGGTATGGCGCAGAAAACGCGCATCACTTTAATCATCGGGGATATTGCGCTTTATCATGATATGAATGGACTCGTCATATCCAAGCTCGAAGACATAGATATCACCATCATTGTTTTCAATAACAATGGGGGTGGCATATTCAGTTTCTTACCGCAAAGTGAAGATAAAGACCATTTCGAACGGCTTTTTGGCACGCCGCTTGATCTGGACTTCAGCCATGTTGCGAAACTATATGGTTTCAACTATGCCAGTGCTGATAGAGTCCAAGATGTAACGAGTGAGCTGATGAATCGAAGCGGCAGAAACATTATTGAAATCAAAACGGATCGGGCAGTCAATGTCGCTTCCCATCAAAAGCTCCGCAGACAGATTGAAGATGTGGTGAAATCCGTTGAGATTTAACTATGACTTCAGCAGCAGCGGTCGAGAGCGGACACTATTGCTTCTTCATGGTTTTATTTCGGATATGGATAGCATGGCGCAGATTGCCCGAACTGCCTCGCCGCACTTCAATATCTTGCGGGTCGACTTGCCCGGTTTTGGTGGCACCCGGAGTACAGATATCGACTATACGATTGAGACGATTGCAGACGGTCTACAGTCCCTCCTCAAAGAGCTTGGTCTTAAAAAGGTAGATATACTAGGGTACTCCATGGGGGGGCGGGTGGCGCTGTCTTTTGCAATTAATTACCCCGAGGCGGTAGAACGTCTTATAATCGAGAGCGCTTCACCGGGTATTGCTTCTTTGGAGGACAGGCAAGCGCGTCTATTGATCGACAGAAAAAGGGCAGACGATATCACCGCTAACTACACCGTCTTTATTGATGCATGGGAAACAATGGCACTATTTGATAGTCAGAAACACCTGATGAGCGAGGAGCGATCAAGCCAACGTCGCAACCGACTCGCCCAAGTGCCAAAGGAAGTGGCGGACAGCCTGCTCAAGTATGGTACCGGCGTACAACCATCCTACTGGCAGAGGTTAAAGCACATAACTATACCTGTGTTGCTTGTAGTCGGGGAGCAGGATACAAAGTTCAAATCAATCAATTCTAAGATGGCGGAGATGTTGCCTGATGCACAACTTGTAGTTATTGAAGGTGCAGGGCACAACGTCCATATGGAATCTCCGAAAAAATTTGGTACAATGATGATAGATTTCTTATTAGGAGGATGAAGTATGTCAAGAGAATGGCAGACGCTTAAGGAATATAATGAAATTAAATATGAATATTACAATGGAATTGCAAAGGTGACGATTAATCGTCCGGAAGTGCGTAATGCATTTACACCGCAGACTGTCACTGAAATGATTGATGCATTTATGAGAGCGAGAGATGATCAGAATGTTGCGGTCATCGTTTTAGCAGGTGAGGGCGATATGGCCTTTTGTTCCGGTGGAGACCAGAAAGTACGCGGGCACGGTGGTTATGTCGGTGAAGATAATATCCCACGTCTGAATGTACTCGACCTGCAGAGACTCATTCGCGTCATTCCAAAACCTGTTGTAGCCATGGTTTCAGGCTACGCAATCGGTGGGGGCCATGTGCTCCACGTCGTATGTGATCTGACAATCGCAGCAGATAATGCAAGATTCGGCCAGACAGGTCCGAAAGTGGGTTCTTTCGATGCTGGCTATGGTGCCGGCTACCTGGCGCGCATCGTTGGGCATAAGAAGGCACGCGAGATCTGGTACCTATGCAGACAGTACAATGCTGAAGAAGCACTTGATATGGGACTCGTGAATACTGTTGTACCGCTTGACGAACTTGAGGATGAAACAGTCAAATGGTGTGAAGAAATGATGGCACACTCTCCAACGGCGCTCCGTTTGCTGAAAGCTGGCATGAACGCTGACACGGACGGTCTTGCAGGCCTCCAGCAGATGGCGGGGGATGCAACGTTGCTTTACTATACAACAGACGAAGCCAAAGAAGGCAGAGAAGCATTCAAGGAAAAAAGAAAGCCGGATTTCGGACAGTTCCCGAGATTCCCATAAGCATTCATCAGCTCATCGAAAGATGGGCTTTTTTAAAGGTGGCGTAAAATATGTATAATTGGCTGGAACTCCAGGCACAGCGCCTGCCCGATAAACCGGCTGTGGTTTTTAATGAAGAAACGGTAACTTTCTCAAAATTATATGATGAATCGAAGAGACTGAAAGCGCACGTTGAATCTCTCGAGCGCAAACGTATCGCTCTATATATCGGCAATACTCTGGACGCAATCTACATCATCCATGCAGCCATATTAGCTAAAATCGAAGTTGTCATGATCAATACACGGCTGACACCACATGAGATTACCGCCCAGCTTGAGGATATCTCTGTCGACACTATAGTGGCTACTGAGCCACTCGAACTAGACGGATATAACATCTACCAATTGAAAGAGCTTTTGACTCTTACTGCCTTGCCTGTCGACAAGTCAGGCATATCAGGTGATGATGTTCTCTCGATCATGTTCACTTCCGGGACGACCGGCAGAGCGAAGGCAGTCCCTCAGACTTTCCGTAACCATTATGCTTCTGCCCGAGGATGCGAGAATCGTTTCGGCTATTCGGAAGAAAGCATATGGATGAACGTGAACCCGATCTACCATATTTCCGGTTTCTCAGTACTGCTAAGATCGGTAATCCGCGGGTGTACGATGGTGCTTGTGGAAAAGTTCGACGAAAGTACGGTGTGGAAGAGAATAACTGAACACAGTGTAACGCATACCAGCATGGTGCCAGTCATGCTATCCCGGTTGCTAAACCATCCCATTCCTGCTCACAACCTTCAGGGTGTACTACTTGGTGGAGCGGGTGTAACCCGGCAGGTGCTGAGTGACGCGCTTGATGCTGGATTGCCGGTCTACAATTCATTTGGTATGACGGAAACATGTTCTCAGATTGTTTCAATCGGCCATGATGATCCTAAAATCCTTGAAGGCACTGTCGGCCGACCGCTCGAGAACATTAGTATACAAATAGACGAAACCAATGATGGGGAGCTGCTAGTACATGGTGCACCAGTGACGAACGGCTATCTCAATGCAGAGATGGAACTATCAGACGGGTACTTCAGGACCGGTGATATGGGTTATATCGACGCAGAAGGTTACCTCTATATATTGGATCGGCGCAAGGATTTGATCATCAGCGGGGGAGAGAATGTCTACCCTAAGGAAATTGAGGATGTAATCATGATGATGCCTGAAGTGGCAAATGCTGTTGTCGTAAAAAGAAAAGACAAAGAGTGGGGCGAAGTACCTGTGCTACTTATAGAGACGCGCTATGGGATGACAATCAAAGATGCTGAGATCATGAGGCATTTGGAGGGTCGGGTTGCAAAATATAAAAGACCAAAAGAAATTATAAGGATGTCACAAATCTTGATGACTTCCACAGGCAAAGTCTCAAGAGTGCGTAATCAGAAGGTTTATGACGAAAAAAAGAAGCAGTGATCACTGCTTCTTTTTGTAGTTATCGGGATTGAGAGGGACGGGATCATATCCGCCCGGATGGAATGGATGGCATTTAAGGATACGTTTGGTTGTAAGATAGCCACCCTTTAGTGCACCATGTTCTTGTACTGCTTCTATGCCGTAGTTAGAGCATGTCGGATTGAACCGGCAACTAGGTGGGAACATAGGAGAAATCGCCTTCTGATAGAAGCGCATTAGCCATAGAAGGATTGTTTTCATATAATCACTGCTCCAGCATTTAATACTACCATGATATAGGGTACACTGGATTTAAGCAAATTTGGAGATGATAGGATGCTTGAATTCAAAGATCATAAAAACAGAAGAGTTACGCTTCTGCTCGGTCATGCTGTCCCGCTTGACCACGTACTTGGAATCTGCAGAATCGACGGCAAATATCTTCTAACCGATCATAAAGTACGCGGTATTGAATTTCCCGGCGGTAAGATCGAAGTAGGGGAAAGAGCTGAAGATGCGCTGCGCAGGGAAGTATTCGAAGAGACAGGTGCGAGCCTTGATGTAGTAACTTATATCGGAGCATATACAGTTCATGATACAGAACCATTCACAAAGGGAGTCTATTTTGCCGAAGTGAATGATATCTCCTTCATATGTGAATATGGCGAAACATATGGCCCCATCGTCTGTAGTACGGTGGAGGAAATACCAGAAGACAAAAGAAGTTTTCTTCTCGATGATTGCTGTATAGACTACTTGTACCAGATGAGCAAAGCCCACGAAACATTCAAGTAAATACGCCGGATACCGAGCTCGGTATCCGGCGTATTTACTTTTCTGCTAGAGTTTAAAGCCGCCTGCTTTCGCGATACTTTCAGATTCTGTCCCAAACTTCTTAAAGTTCTCTATGAAGGATTGCTTCAAATTGTAGGCTTTCTCATCATAAGCTTCTTCTGAAATCCAAATATTTCTCGGGTTGAGAATTTCCTTAGGTACACCGGTAACAAAAGCCGGAATACTTAGCCCGAAAGTGGAATCCTCTTCAAACGGATTGAGTAGCAGTTCTCCGCTGATGGCTCTTCTGATCATCGAACGGGTATATTTAAGATCCATACGTTTGCCGACACCGTACTCGCCGCCACTCCAGCCAGTGTTAACCAGATAGACGTCGACTCCATGCTCATCAATCAGGTCACCAAGCATATTTGCATAGGTCGTTGCGTGCAATGGTAAGAAAGGAGAACCAAAGCATGTTGAGAATACTGGCTGCGGCGAGGTCACACCTCGTTCTGTACCGGCAAGCTTCGAAGTAAATCCGCTCAGGAAGTGATACATGGCCTGTTCTTTAGTCAGCTTTGAGATAGGGGGAAGTACACCGAATGCATCCGCAGTCAAGAAAATGATGGTCGTCGGATGGCCAGCGACAGATGGGATGCGTGCATTGTCTATATGGTCGATCGGGTAGGCTGCACGGGTGTTCTCGGTAAGTGTATTGTCGTCGTAGTCAGGTATGCCTGACTCGTCAATGACAACATTCTCAAGCACAGAGCCGAACTTGATGGCTTTAAAGATTTCAGGCTCCTTCTCTGCAGACAAGTTGATTGTCTTAGCGTAGCATCCGCCTTCAATATTAAATACCCCGTCTTCATTCCAGCCATGTTCATCATCACCGATCAGTTCTCTTTGAGAATCAGCAGAAAGTGTCGTCTTACCCGTACCAGAGAGTCCAAAGAACAGCGCAACGTCCTTGTTCTCTCCAACGTTCGCAGAGCAGTGCATGCTCATAACGCCTTGTTCAGGCAGCAGATAGTTCATAATGGAGAAAATGGATTTTTTCATTTCACCAGCGTACTCGGTTCCTCCGATTAAAATAACTCCCTTTTCAAGTGAAACGATAATGAAAGCTTCCGACTCCGTACCATCGGTCGAAGGGTCAGCTTTGAATGTCGGTGCAGAAATTACAGTGAATTGTGGCTCTATGGTGCGAGCTTCTTCTTCACTCTCGGGACGGATGAACATAGTGCGGGCAAACATGTTATGCCAGCTGAACTCATTTATGACACTAAGATCAAGACGCGTCTTTTCATCCGCGCCGGCATAGCCGTTGAAAACAAAAATTTCTTCCTTGTCTCCAAGGTGATTGATGACCTTCTCGAAAAGGTTGTCGAAAATTTCTTGTGAGATAGGCTGATTGACTTCTCCCCAGTCTACCTTATGTTCCGATACCGCGTCTTTGACGATAAAACGGTCTTTCGGGCTACGCCCAGTATACTTACCAGTCTCAGCGCGCAACGCACCCGTTGCTGCAAGCTTACCTTCTTTTCTTTCCAAAGACTTTTCAACCAGTTGAGATGTAGAAAGCTGGATATGTGAATTTTTTCTAGTTACCAAATTTTCGATAAGTCCTCTATGGTCTGTCATAATCATCGCCCCCATTTTATGTATTTTCAAAGTAGATGTAGCTTTCACGAATTAGTATAACACATTGATAAATGACGTAACATAATATTTACAAAAATAATATTCACTTGATTTGGACGCAATCATCTAGTATATTATAGTCTAAGTTATCTCTTATCAAGAGCCGGTGGAGGGAACATACCCGATGAAGCCCAGCAACCTCTTTTCTATAAAGAAAGGTGCTAAAGGATGCAGAAGTTATTCTGATCGATAAGGGGAAGAGCGGAGCCTTTTCTCGTATTATTGGGAAAAGGCTTTATTTTTTGGTAACGGGAGATAGCTAATAATCATAAAGGAGAAATATGCAATGGCAGAACGTAGACTTTTCACTTCTGAATCCGTAACTGAGGGGCATCCCGACAAAATTGCGGATCAGATATCCGATGCAATACTGGATGAAATACTAAAAGGGGATGAGAATGCAAGAGTTGCCTGTGAAACGGTTGTTAACACCGGTATGGCAATGATCGTCGGAGAAATAAGTACGAATACTTATGTTGATATACCTAAAATAGTAAGAGAAACTGTCAAGGAGATTGGTTACACCCGTGCCAAGTATGGTTATGACTACAAAACAATGTCCGTATTGACTGGAATAGATGAGCAGTCGGCTGATATTGCGCAAGGTGTCAACAATGCTGTCGAAACAAGGGAGACCGATGCCATTTCTACAGGCGCCGGCGATCAGGGTTTAATGTTCGGCTTTGCATGTAATGAAACGGAAGAACTCATGCCGTTGCCAATATCACTGGCTCACAAATTGTCGAGGCGCTTGACGCAAGTGAGAAAAGACGGAACCATAGACTACTTGAGACCTGATGGAAAGACACAGGTTACCGTAGAGTACGATGAAAAAGGCGCCGTCAAAAGAGTGGATACTATCGTCATTTCATCCCAGCATCATGAGGAAATAGAAACCGAAACGATCCGCAAAGACCTTATTGCGCAAGTGATTCAAAAAGTGGTCCCTACTGAGCTGCTAGATGAAGACACAAAATATATCATCAATCCGACCGGCCGATTTGTTATAGGGGGTCCGCAAGGGGATGCTGGTTTAACAGGCAGAAAGATCATTGTAGATACGTACGGCGGATATGCCCGTCATGGTGGTGGTGCATTCAGTGGTAAAGATCCTACAAAAGTCGACCGTTCTGCAGCATATGCGGCCAGATATATTGCAAAGAATATTGTGGCTGCAGATATCGCATCCAAATGTGAGATTCAGCTAGCCTATGCAATCGGAGTAAGTGAACCTGTGTCGATTTCAGTGGATACCTTCGGTACTTCGGACTACGGAGAATCTGATATTGTCAACGTCATACGCGAGACATTCAATCTCTCTCCGGACGGGATTATAGATATGCTCAATCTACGTCGCCCGATTTACAAAAATACAGCCAGCTATGGTCACTTTGGTCGTGGCGACCATGATTTTCCTTGGGAAAAGCTTGATAAAGCTCCACAATTGAAAACGTCTCTATCAAGCCTTAAAGTGAATTAAAGCAAATAAAGGATCTCGGCCCGGCCGAGATCCTTTATATTCGGAAGTGGTATTAGCTGTCGGAGTCGGTATCATCCATCTCCATGTCATCTTCCATGCTGTCATCTTCCATCTCCATGTCGTCTTCCATTGTTGAATCTTCCATCGTTTCGTCTTCCATGGTTGTTTCTTCCATTGTGTCCTCCTCCATGGTATCTTCTTCCATTGAGTCGTCACCGCCGCATGCACCGAGTACAAGTACAGATGCAAAGCCGCCCGCCATTAGATACTTTTTGAGTTCCATTGATTATTCCTCCTAGTTTTTAACTATGGGCCAATTTCTGGCACTCGCTATCTCTCTAATCTTACTAGCAAGTTAGTAAAGTATTACCCGTGCGGACGATAATAAAACATGAAGTAACCTACGAATCTGTATAAAAGTAAAATTATCCGAATTGATGAAAGTGTTACTAAAAATTTTCTTCATATAATAGATACCAAAAGGGGAGTCAATATCTACAAAATTATTTATTTTAATCGTAAATTGATGTTATTTTGATATAATGAACAGAGCTTGAGTCAAGATGACCCATTTTAATACGGAAGGATATGAAATAAAGCCATGAACACGGAAATTTTCACAGATCCAATTTTTATTGCATTGGCAGCACTGCTCGTCATCATTGCCATTGCTTTCTTGGTCTATTATTTGAAACATAGGAACAAAGTGAATACGCTCGAGAAGGATTATGAAAAGGAAAAAGATAATCTTGTCGAAAAGTACGAATCCGATAACGAAGCACAGCGTCTCGAACATAAAAAAGAAGTATCTACTCTAAATGAAAACTACCACAACGAAACGACGCTTCTGAATAATAAGCTCTCAAGTCTTCGTCAGTTTACGGTGGACAAGGGTGAATACCTCACGGATCTTGCTCTGATTCAGCTAAAAGAACGTCTGGTTCGCAGTGAAAAGATTCGGGAAACGGATATGTATATTTTATCGAATGTCTACCTACCATCTAGAAATTATACCAATACACGAAAAATCGATCATCTTGTACTCACACGTACTGGCATTTATCTAATCGATTCCAAGTACTGGAAGGGACATATTCTACATGGAGTAAGCGAGAGCAACTTCGAAGCGCTTCCTTATATTGAATCTTTCTTCGATCTCCTTGAGCTAGATAAGTCAAAGGAGCAGACTTTAATTTTTGAAAAGTCCGATGATACGAATGTGTCAGTGAACTATTATAACGATACCATCGAGGAAACAAAAGTCTCTGCTGAGAAGTTAAAGAATATCTTTAAACTTCAATATGATGTTGTTCCAATGATCTACTTCAATCCTCAGGACAATGGAAACTATTCAATTTCTAACTATTCTACAGACCCGTCTATAAAAGTGCTGGTAGGAGAAGAGGAACTCGAAAATTTCTTCATGAAATACGTTTTCCATGGCCGTTTCCAGTATACTGTCAAAGATCTGGATGAAATCGCAGAAGCAATCTTTCAACTGAATCCATAATCCTAATCTTTGTTTTGAAGATTAAAAAGTCCTATAATTTTTTTATAGGGCTTTTATTTATCTAAAGGAGGCGTCATGATGTCTGAAGAAATTGTAGTACTCAATCCCGCAACTGGTGAAGAGGTTGATCGAATCAAAAAAGATAGTAGAGAAGATATCGAACAGAAGATTGACAAGGCGCATGAGATGTTCAAGCAATACAAAAAGAAGAATGCTCATGATCGCAGTGAACTGATGGTAAGATGGGCGACACTCATCCGTGAGCACAAGGATGAAATCGCAGAGTTGATTACAAAAGAGAATGGAAAGCCAATTAAAGAAGCGGCCGGAGAAGTGGAGTATGCATGCAGCTATATCGATTACTACGCTGAGGAAGCAAAAAGAATTTATGGGCGTACTATACCGCAACACGAAGATGATTTGCGCCTCGTTGTGACCAAGCAGCCAATTGGTGTAGTAGCAGCAATTACGCCGTGGAACTTCCCTGTCGCCATGATGGCCAGAAAGGCAGCGCCGGCGGTTGCTGCAGGCTGCACGTTCTTGGTCAAACCGGCAAGCGAAACGCCACTGTCAGCGATTAAATTCCTCGATCTCGCACTGGAAGCAGGCTTTGAAGAAGGAGTAATCCAATATGTTACTGCTTCCGGGAAAGATGCAGGCGAAGTATTCTCTAAATCTGAGAAAGTCATGAAATTAACATTCACCGGATCGACTGCTGTGGGTAAGACATTGATGGAAGGTGCAGCTTCTACAGTGAAGAACATCACAATGGAGCTTGGTGGGCATGCACCGCTGGTTGTCCATAAGGATGCTGACCTCGATGTTGCAGTGGAGCATGCTATCGCAGCCAAATTCAGAAATTCCGGCCAGACTTGCGTATGTGCCAATCGATTTTATGTCCATGAAGACATTGCTGAAGCATTCAGTGAGAAGTTCGCTGAACAGGTGAAAACATTGAAGGTCGGGAATGGTATGGACGAAGATGTTAAAATAGGCCCGATGATCAATGAAGCAGGCTATGACAAAGTAATCAAGCATATCAATGATGCGAAGGATAAGGGCGGTCGGATCATAGCAGGCGGAGAGGGTAACAAGGATTCCGGCTATTTCATCGAACCAACAGTCATTACAGGCGCAACCGATGATATGCTCGTCATGAATGAAGAAACATTCGGACCTGTGGCACCAATCCAGACATTTACGGACATTGAGGATGCCATAGAAAAGGCGAATGATACCGAGTATGGTCTTGCGGCCTACTTCTTTACTGAGAACTACCGTGATGGGGTCAGGTTGCAAGAAGGCCTCAACTTTGGTGTACTTGGATGGAATAACGGTAAACCGAGCGCAGCACAGATACCATTTGGTGGTTTGAAGGAAAGTGGCATCGGTCGTGAAGGTGGGCCAGAAGGTATAGAACCTTACTTGGAAACAAAAATTACTTCAATGAAAATATAATATTCTAAAGGGGCCGCAACGATTGGTTGCGGCCCCTTTGGTTATCTTACTATTGATACGCCAATTAATAGTCCAAGGGCGAGTGAAACAAGGCAGAAGAAAGTCATCATGAATGTATACTTTACCATTTCCTTAACACCATGAGATTCAAGCAGTTGCAACTGCTCAGTAGTAAATGCAGAGTAAGTCGTGAAAGCACCGAGGAAACCAAAGACGACCATAAAATAGGGAGTGCTACCTTGGATCATCATGGACATGGCGAGTCCCATGAGTAGAGCGCCAGTGGCATTTACCGTGAATACACCGTGCGGCCGTTTGAAGCGGGTGAAAAGGGTAAGAGAAGTAATAAACCCTCTCAACGAGGCACCAAGCGCTGCACCGATTGAAATGAGTACGATGTTTATCATGACCTAATCCCACCTGCCTTATATCCAAACATAGCCAAGGTCATACCACCAAACATGTTTATTACGCTGTAGACGCCAAAAATGATGTAGTCACCGCTGGAAACAAGAACGTATTGTTCATAGGCTAGCAATGAAAAGGTGGTGAAGCCGCCGAGTAGTCCTGTCACCAGGAAATTTCTTAAATATACGTCTTGTTCTTTAAGTTTAGCGAGCAGTAGGCCGGCACCAAAAGCGCCCGACATATTGACGATAAGAGTGCCTGCAAAAAATGGAAGTGCTAAGGATGCTGCGACTATCGAAATGGAAAACCTAAGTATAGCGCCAATCATAGCACCGAGCGATATGTATAAGTATTTTTTCAAACTGAACCCCCGCGAAAATAGTCTGGTCACAAGCCAATTTATAGTGGTACACTTATAATGGTATCACATACTTATAAATGGAGATAATGTAAAATGACACATCAGAGAATAGCGATTGTGGGCGGGGGATTCTCAGGTATCTCTCTTTTAGATCATCTAGTTAGTAATTCAGAATATGATGAAAGCTTAGAAATTGATATATATGACAAAAGGTCGATGATGGGAAATGGTCATGCTTATCAGGAGGATAGTATGCATCTGTTACTAAATATACCCACTCCAGATATGGCTTTTGGTGATAAAGCGCCGAACTTTGAGAGCTGGCTTCAGTCGAATGGGTATGCTACAGATACTTATACGAGCAGAAGTCTTTTCGGGAGATATTTGAGAAGTAGACTCGATCACATATGTGCGTCGTATAAAAACATAGAAGTGAGATATGCGATGATCGAGGATCTCCAATACGATTCATCAACAAGATGCTTTGCACTATACTCAGAAGGACAAAAGAAGGTATACACTCATGTGTTCCTGACTGTCGGGCAATTGGAATATAGTGATCCTTACAACCTTAAAGGAATTACCAACTATATATTCGATCCATATCCCGTAACAGATAATCTGCCTCGATCTGGTGAAAAAGCAATCGGTATACTCGGCTGTGGGCTTTCTGCCATCGACTGTATCCGTTACTTATTACTTGAGACAGATACTCAGGAAGTCCATGCTTTTTCAAGAAGTGGTGAGATGCCGTCGGTAAGAGGGACATACAGCGAAATAACACTTCAGTTTTTTACATCTGAAAGACTGCATAAGTTGGTTCATAATGACGAAATCAGTCTATTGGAACTGAAGGCGCTTTTTGTAAGAGAGCTTGCGCATCAAGGGGTTGACTGGCGTCTATTTTTTAGGCGAACTGGAAACACTAGGCAAGATCTCCAGTACGACCTTGAACATCCTGAGGCTGTTGGTAAGTTGCAGTATCTGATATCTGCAGCGAATCCGTTATTTAGTGATATTTTTCAGTATCTTTCTCACTCTGACAAGAGTGAATTTCTCAGCAAATACCATCCCTTAATCGAAGAGAACCATTCACCGATGCCGGCCCCTGTGGCGGAGGGCCTTGTCGAGTGGATGGATTCTGGAAAGCTTCGCATTATAGAAAATATAAATAACATCGATGCATCTGATGGGTTCGATGTATCAACTGCAGACGGCTGGCAGTTTAATATGGATATCATTATTAATGCGACTGGACCTTCTGTGAAGGTTCAAAAAGATGATGGTGGTGTCATCGGTAGCATCCTAGAACATTTTCTTGCATCACCAGATGAATTCGGCGGTTTGCTTGTCGATCAGAATCATCATATCATCAGCGCAAGAACAGGAACAGTTCGGGAGATGTTCGTACTTGGAGCACTGACATACGGTTCGAACTATCTCTCTCAATCTGTGCATCTACTAAATCGCAGTGCAGAAAAGATTGTGAAACAGTTCTATGCACAAACAAAATAGAGAGGGGCAACGACCGTTGCCTCTCTCTTTACTTTTTAAATAGTTTCAACAGTGCGAGTCCGGCCACTACAGTTCCAGCAGCAGTTGCTCCGGTCTTGAATGTTGGACTTTTAGTAATTGATTTAAGAACAAGGTTTATATTCTGAGGGCGCTCTGCAAGCCTCCTCATAAAGTAGGCATACCAGTCACTGCCAAAAGGAATGTAGACACATACATTGTAGCCTCTTTCTACAAGCTCCCTCTGCAGCTCTTTACGGAACCCAAAAAGCATCTGAAATTCAAATCGATCATTCGGAATATCGTTTTCCTTGATGAATTCGATGACATTCTCGATGATGTTGTGATCGTGCGTGGCTATCGAAGTAAAGCCGCTACCGTTGGTCAAGTGCAATCTAATTAATAGTTCGAGCGCCTTGTCGATATCCTCCTTCTCTTGTAATGCCACTTGCGGTGATTCTTTATAAGCACCTTTGACAAAACGAATTCTGTTGTCTTTGTATTTATAGACATCATCCTTGGCAGTGAAGAGGTAGGATTGCAGTACTGTCCCTACATTATCGTACTCCTCGTTTAGCGTATCTACGATACGGATGGTGTCGCCATAGGATGCATAGTTTTCCATATCTATATTGACGAACATATCCTGCATCTTTGCAGCTTGGACAATCTCTCTGATATTTTCCAGACAGAAGTCATAATCGATATGCAGTCCAATCTGGGTCAATTTGATGGATGCCGAAGCGTCAAGACCTTTGTCCCCGATTGCCTGGATCATTTCGAGAATGATGTTCTTTTCTTCAAGTGCATCTGTCTTCTCAGTAATAAACTCCCCAAGATTGTCGAAGCTGACACTCATGCCTTGAGCATTGATGTCCTTGATTCTTTCAATAGTATCCTCTACGGTAATTCCAGCAACAACTTTACTGGCTCCGAATTTCAAACCAACCTTCTTACTTGCATCGTTCAATGTGTCATTCTCCGATAATGCGATGAAAATATCTCTTAATAATGGCATGTTCTACCTCCTGAATCTTCTTACACTCTATATTCTACTCCTGATCATAATTTTTTGACAACTTAAATCTGTGTAAAATCTGTTATTTGTAGTGGGGAATGTGCGAAACATAAGTTTCATTTATCCTTTTCATTTCCACTTTATCCGCTTCCGTCAGTTCCCTGACGACTTTTGCAGGCCTGCCAAAGGCCATAGTGTTTTTGGGAATCTCTGTCCCAGGTGTCACCAAGCTGCCGGCGCCGATGAAAGCATTCTCTCCAACGACCGCACCATCAAGTATCGTGGAATCCATTCCGATTAATGCTCCTTTCTTGATGGTACAGCTGTGAAGCGTCACTTTATGCCCAATTGTCACATAATCCTCTATGACTAATGGCATATCGGGTGTTTCATGGAGAACAGATAGATCTTGTATATTTGTGTAGTTGCCGATGCGAATCGGCGCAATATCCCCTCTCAATACTGTACCAAACCATACGGAAGCATATGCCCCGAGTTCAACATCGCCAATGACAGTGGCATTCGGCGCTATAAAAGCGCTTTCATCTATTTTTGGGGTAAGTCCTTTATAGTCGATAATCATTTCTCATGTCCTTTCTTTAATTCGATTGATATAATAAGTCTATCATATAAAAAAGAATTATAGTACGTTAGGAGTATGGCAATGTGGAAATGGGAAACGGATAGACAGCCTAAAGGTGTCATCGTGATTGTACATGATATGCTCGAGCATCATGAATACTATATGCAACTAGTATCACAGCTTAAAAATTCTGGATATCATGTTGTTAGTGGAGACCTTCCGGGCCATGGACAGACGACAAGGATCAACAAAGGACATATTACTGATTTCAGCCAGTACACCGACCGTGTGCGGGAATGGTATGAAGTAGCCCGTGCCTATAGGTTACCAACCTTTATCATCGGTCAGGGGCTTGGTGGACTTATCATTACAGAAGCACTGCGTCAGAACCTCATTGATACAGACGGTGCTATACTACTTAATCCGATGCTAGCATTCAAACAGTCATTCATGAATAGGAAGAACACGATACGTACAAGCATAAGAACAACGAGTGATACAACGCGTTTTGATCTTGGTATTCATTTCAGCCAGTTCACTGCGGATGATTTCTTTCTAAAGCAGTACGAAAATGACGAACTGCTCGTCAGAAAAGTAAGCTACCACTGGTACCGAACGGTCATCAATCAGATGAAGACAACGACCGAATTCATGGACGATTTTCCAGATGTTCCTGTACTCGCCATGCTGAGCCGGGATAATGAAATTATTGAGCCGTTCCTTTCTGCGAAATACATCAAGCAAATGAATACGAAGGAATTTTCTCTACACATGCTGAATCATATCGAGCACAGTATCTTCCAAAGGGAAGATACTGACACACCTTACTATCATTTGGAGCGTTTTTTGAACGCACAATTGTTTAGAATCGGTTTTACAGGATAGGAAAACAGGCACACCTGAAACTTCAGGTATGCCTGTTTTTTTCGATGCAGATGATGAATGGTGCGTCGTTCTTCTGATTAATAAATTGGTAGTTGAGCACTTGTGCATCTTTCTGGGGCCACTTGGACAAGAAATCAAGGAGACAGTCTCTTTCAGTCTTTCCAGCCGGGTGACCATGGTAAACGACGATGACGATTCGCCCGCCCACTTCAAGTCGATTGAATATCTTATCGATGGCAGGTAGCGTGGAGACGTGGCTAGTGGTAATTGAATGATTGCCTTTAGGCAGATAACCCAAGTTAAACATGGCTGCTTTTATAGTTGCCTCTCCGATATACTTATCGACATTAGCATGGGAATCTAGGATGAATTCGATATTATTTTTTTCTTCACAAAGGCCCCGTGCATTGGCGAGTGCTTGTTCCTGGATATCGAAGCTGTAGACCTTGCCCCTCTCTCCGGTGCATTCTGCAAGAAAGTGGGTATCATGTCCATTTCCACAGGTCGCATCGATGACGGTGTCACCTTGCTTGATGACTTCTTGAGCGAAAAACTTTGCCTGCGGCAGAATACGTTTAAGCATTTGTCTTCTCCTTGTAGTGAGTCCCTTGATACGAGCCTCTTCGTTTCAGTTCATCGTCGATGCTGTTTAGGACATTCCACTTATCAGTACTCCACATCGGCCCAATGAGCTGATCGATGGGGCCATCGCCTGTGATGCGATGAACAATCATTTCTTTGGGCAGTATCTCAAGTTGATCGCACACGAGATTAATATATGCATCTTGGCTTAGGAACGAAAGTTTACCCTTTTCGTATTGTTTGACCATCGGTGTGCCTTTGAGTAAATGTAGCAGATGGATTTTGATGCCTTGCACATCCATATCCGCAACAGCTTGAGCAGTCTCCATCATCATATCATAATCCTCTTCAGGCAGTCCGTTGATGATGTGGCTACATACCTTGATACCATGACTTCTGAGCTTATTTACTCCGTCATGATAGCATTTCATATCATGGGCTCGATTGATTAGACGGCTTGTGCTGTCGTGTATAGTCTGAAGACCGAGTTCAACCCAAAGATAAGTACGCTGATTCAGCTCGGCAAGATATTCGACGACGTCTTCTGGCAGACAGTCTGGCCTCGTGCCGATCGAGAGTCCGACAACACCATCTATTTCAAGTGCTGCTTCAAATTTTTCTCTGAGCACACTGACAGGCGCATGAGTGTTGGTGAATGATTGGAAGTAGGCGATGTATTTACCTTTCTTCCATTTACGTTGTTGCATGCGTCCTCTGATTGTCTCGAACTGCACGGGGATTGGGTCGACGCGACTACCGGCGAAATCACCGCTCCCTGCAACGGAGCAGAAAGTACATCCTCCGTAAGCTACGGTACCATCGCGATTCGGGCAATCAAAACCAGCATCCAGTGCTACTTTGAAGATTTTTTCATTGAATGTATTTTTAAAATGAT
This sequence comes from Salinicoccus sesuvii, assembly GCF_042648145.1. NCBI lineage: Bacteria > Bacillati > Bacillota > Bacilli > Caryophanales > Staphylococcaceae > Salinicoccus > Salinicoccus sesuvii. Next base: position 115,367 of record NZ_JBHRWV010000002.1, read on the forward strand.
AATTCAGCGTGTGATATCTTTTATCGTTAAAACTGTATTTGAATTCTGTCATTATCGTCACCTCTTATTCCTAACTGGCATTGTACCATATCATTATGGTATGACAGCATACCAATTAATATAAGCACGGATTTTACGGCAGTTTATAAAACTGGAAATTTATTGTAGTATGGAGGAGCGAAATACTAAAAAATTTATCACACTAAGGAGAAGTTATGCTCAAAGTTGAAGGTTTGAACAAAAGTTATGGTGGCAGTCCCGTAGTGGAAGATTTGAGTTTTACGGTTCGGGGTGGGGAACTGTTTGCTTTCATCGGTCCGAATGGATCAGGCAAATCGACGACAATACGAATGCTAACGGGTCTGCTCAGGGCATCAAGTGGTTCCATAGAACTATTCGAAGAGGTGATGGCGCCTGATAAAACGCATCTTAAAAAACGAATAAGCTTCGTTCCAGATACGCCGGATCTAATGGGCAAATTGACCGGCCGCGAGTATCTAAATTTTATCGCGAGCGCCTACAGAATCGATACCACCACCTTTAAAGAAAGGAAAAGAGAACTTTTAGCGCTTTTTGATTTGGAAGGGCAACTCGATAGGCTGATAGAAGAGTACTCTCACGGTATGAAACAGAAGGTCGCACTTATCGGTGCACTCATTCACGAGCCTGATATTCTGTTTCTTGACGAACCGACAGTGGGACTTGATCCAAAAAGCAACCGTAATCTAAAGGACTATCTGAGAGCATATGTAAAGTCTGGTCGGACTGTCTTTTTAACGACGCATAACCTGTCGCTAGCCGAAGAGATAGCGACAGATATCTTCATCATTTACAAGGGCAAAAAAATGGCCCATGGTACACTTAAAGCACTCAGAGAAACGATAGGAGATCAGTCGGCTCGGCTCGAAGATATCTTCCTTGGGTTAACAGAGGTGAAACCACATGATTCGTCTGATACTTGATACAGAGCGTCGTATATTCTCAAACTACTGGAGAGTACTCGGCGATGGACGCAGGATTGGTTACATACTGCTCAGCTTGTTAGTTCTACTTTTTTTCGTGCCCTTTGTGGGGATAGTCCTTTTTTCAATCACTACTTCAGTTGACAAGGTCAATATCGATACTTACCTGCTGCTGCTGACGCTTGCCAGTGGTATCGTAATTATCCTGCTGTCCATTCACTTCATTATCAAAGATGTGATTTTAAATGGCCATATAGCGCTCTATTTAACATATCCAATTTCATCAGGCGAGCTGTTTTGGGCAAAGTTTATCAAACACAATGCGTTATACGCTACGTCAATCCTCTTGCCATTGTCGATAATCGTAGGGGCGGCGCTCGCTTTAAGAGACCATCAATGGCTGCTCGTCATCAGCAGTATAGCGTATTTTATAGCACTCGGTATTATTTTTACATCTGTATCCTTTAGTGTTGTGTTTCTTACGGCGAATGCACTACCAATTAAGAAGGTTAGTAACACACTGTCATTTCTGGGCGGTTTATCATTCCTTCTGATCTATGTTGTCCTATTTGCCACAAATGATGCATTGAGTAATGTATTCTCAAGTTTCCCGGAGGTGCCGGTATCCTATAGCGGTTTTCTATATGACTATACTATTTTAATCGGTATCATTGTGCCGTGCCTTCTATTGGTGCTAGCACTCGGTGCAGTAATCGCAACACGGTTTATCGTAGTAAAATCGGTTGATAGAATAGGGATTATAGAGGGACATTCATCCAAAAGTTCAAAAGCAAGGCGAGATAAAATCAGAAATCCTGTCCACATGCTGGTTGTCAAAGATATAAAACTGTCATACCGCAACCCGAGAGAGCTCGCGGCATTGCTTCCTATATTCATGCTGCCGCTTGTGCTTGTGTATATTTCTTCGACAACAGAGGAGGGGACGCTCTCTTTGATCGTCGAAGGTAGCCAGTTGCTCGCTACAGCTGCCGGTGGTGCACTGATTACCGGACTATATATAAGTGCCCACCATACCGCACGAGATGCAGAGCACTTTCATTTCCTGGACATACTACCTGTGTCCGGCCGGCTTATAGCATGTTCAAAATATGTGTTCAATTTTCTGGTGACCGCGCCTTTTCTTATGGTTATTTTCACTGGTGTATGGTACTTTTCAACAGCTAGCGTGAACATGTTACTTTACGTGCTTCTATGTATTGTGCTGGTTTGCGTCGTTGCTACGCCACTCGGGATGCTGATCGGCAGTGCCAACCCGGTCGTCAGTCGTAAGAATCCGTCGAAACGCCTTGATATATTAAGTAACGTCATCATCGGATTCACAATATTTTTTGTTTACATGCTAGTTTCTGCATTATCAAATTTTCTTGCAGACATGGACGCAATGGGACAGGGCGGCCTACGTAATGGTACGATGCTTGTCATCGGTTTTCTGATTGTATGTGTAGCTACCTCTTGGTTCGTACTCATCAAAGTGGCTAGGAGATACGATGTTGGTTTTAATATTACTTATAAGGACTGATGGTTATGACGGACATTTATTATATGGACACGCCAATCGGATGGCTTAAAATTCGCTCCGAAACGGATTATATTGTCGGGCTTGACCACGCGGGTCGAGTGGAAGCAACGGAAGTAAATAATTCGAACAGAAGCTCTCCGGTAATCAGACAATGTGTCGAGGAGCTTAATGAGTACTTCGACCGGGAACGTACGCATTTCTCTGTGCCTCTCAGATTTACTACCGGCACCCCTTTCCAGCAGAAAGTATGGCAGCGTCTTACTGAAATTCCTTATGGTGAGACCATCAGTTACAAGCAATTGGCTGCAGACTGTGGTGGACCGAATCATTCAAGAGCTGTTGCGAATGCCAATGGTAAAAATCCCATCTCAATTATTGTGCCATGCCACCGGGTCATTGCTTCGGATGGTTCACTTGGTGGATATACGGGGGGACTTGATAAAAAGCGGGGGTTGCTTCAGGTGGAAGGTGTCGATATTAAGGGGACTTGAAGATACGCCTTGCCAATTGAATGAATATAATCTATATTTATAAGTGTTGGAGTCAGTAGTATACGGATGCATTTCAAGAGAGCTGGTGGATGGTGTGAACCAGTAGTAGAAGTATACGAACTTGTCCAAATCCAAACTAATCTTATCGAATGAAGTTGCACTTAACGGTGAATGCGGGTGGTACCGCGGTCGTATAGATATATGATCGTCCCATGCTTATACAGGCATGGGATTATTTATATTCAAGGAGGATTTTTATGGCGTTTAATCATCAGGAAATTGAAAAGAAATGGCAGACCCATTGGGAACAAGAAAAGATATTCAAGACAGAGGAAGAGTATGACAAGAAGAAGTTCTATGCGCTCGATATGTTTCCATATCCATCAGGAGCGGGCCTGCATGTTGGGCATCCAGAAGGCTATACGGCAACAGATATCATTTCGAGAATGAAGCGGATGCAGGGCTATAATGTGTTGCATCCAATCGGCTGGGATGCATTCGGGTTGCCAGCTGAACAGTACGCCATCGATACAGGGAATGACATTCGTGCGTTCAATGAAAAGAACATCGATAACTTCCGTCGCCAGATCAAGGAACTCGGTTTCAGCTACGACTGGGACCGTGAAATCAATACGACAGATCCGGACTACTACAAGTGGACACAATGGATTTTCATACAGCTCTACAACAAGGGCCTCGCCTACGTTGATGAAGTACCGGTGAACTGGTGTGAAGCACTAGGCACAGTACTTGCCAATGAAGAAGTCATCGATGGTGTGTCGGAGCGCGGTGGACATCCGGTTGTCAGAAAGCCGATGAAGCAGTGGATGCTCAAGATTACAGCCTATGCGGACCGCCTACTTGAAGACTTGGAAGATTTGGACTGGCCGGAATCACTCAAAGATATGCAAAGAAACTGGATTGGCAGATCAGAAGGGGCGAACATCACCTTTAAGATAGACGGTACAAACGAATCCTTTACTGCATTTACAACACGTCCAGACACCATCCATGGGGCCACTTATGCCGTTCTGTCACCAGAACACGAACTGATTGATGTCATTACAAAAGAGGAATATCGCTCAGAGATTGAAGCTTATCAGGAGAAAGCTGCTAGAAAAAGTGAACTAGAACGTACTGACTTGTCGAAGGAGAAGTCGGGGGCATTTACTGGCGCTTATGCTATCAATCCATTATCAGGTGATAAAATGCCGATTTGGATTGCTGATTATGTGCTTGCCTCTTATGGCACAGGTGCCATCATGGCAGTACCCGCACATGACGAGCGAGATTACGAATTCGCACATGCGTATAATCTCCCAATCAAGGCGGTTGTGGAAGGCGGAGACATTGAGAAGGAAGCATATACCGGAGACGGTGTGCACATCAATTCAGGTGCGCTTGACGGTCTCGACAAGGAAACGGCCATCACAAAAGCGATAGAGATTCTCAAATCCCAAAGTGCCGGAGAGCAAAAGACAACTTATAAGCTACGCGACTGGCTTTTTGCACGTCAGCGCTACTGGGGTGAACCGATTCCGGTTGTCTACTGGGAGGATGGCACAATGAGTGTGCTTGATGAATCGGAACTCCCGCTCATGTTACCCGAGATGGAAGAGATAAAGCCTTCAGGTACAGGGGAATCTCCGCTTGCCAATAACAAAGAATGGCTAACTGTCACTAGGGAAGATGGCGTCAAAGGCCGCAGGGAAACAAATACGATGCCACAATGGGCAGGTAGTTGCTGGTATTACCTCAGGTTCATTGACCCACATAACACCGAAGCACTTGCTTCTAAGGAAAAGCTCCAGCACTGGATGCCTGTCGATCTCTATATCGGTGGGGCAGAGCATGCTGTACTGCACCTACTATACGCTAGGTTTTGGCACAAAGTACTATATGATGTAGGTGTCGTAGAAACGAAGGAGCCGTTCCAGAAGCTATTCAACCAAGGCATGATTCTTGGAGAAGGTAATGAGAAGATGAGCAAGTCTAAGGGCAATGTCATTAATCCTGATGATATCGTCGCTTCACATGGTGCAGATACACTTAGACTATACGAGATGTTTATGGGACCACTCGATGCTTCAATTGCCTGGAGTGATAATGGTCTCGATGGTGCACGCCGATTCTTGGATCGAGTGTGGAGACTGCTTGTCGATGAGAATGGACAGCTGAAAGGACATATCATCGAAAGTGCGACACCTGAACTTGATAAGGTTTATCATGCCACTGTCAAAAAGGTGAGTGAGGATTTCGAATCCTTGAACTTTAATACAGCTATTTCGCAGCTCATGGTGTTCATCAATGAATGCTACAAGCAGGAAGAGTTGAATCGCGATTACGTTGAAGGATTTGTAAAACTGTTGTCCCCTGTAGCGCCACACATTGCGGAAGAACTGTGGGAAACGCTTGGGCATAGCGGCACCATTGCTTACTCGACTTGGCCTAACTTCGATGAATCGAAACTTGTCGAAGATGAAGTTGAAATTGTCATTCAAGTCAATGGCAAGGTGAAAGAAAAGATGAACGTACCAGCTGAAGCCAGCAAGGAAGATCTGGAACGTATCGCGATTGAGTCAAATCGTGTACAAGAGGCCATCCGGGAAAAGACGGTGAGGAAAGTAATCGTCGTTCCAGGTAAGCTCGTCAATATTGTTGCCAACTAAAGAAGACCTCCCGAGTTCGGGAGGTCTTTTCACATGGTGGTACTATGACCAGCTACATATCCGGTCACAAGTGCACTGGTAATATTATAACCCCCCGTGTAGCCGTGTATATCCAGAACTTCTCCAGCGAAATATAAACCCTTTGTCACGCGACTTTCCATTGTTTGGGGTGTGACTTCTTTCAGAGATACGCCACCCCCTGTCACGAAAGCTTTCTCTATAGACTGAGTACCGTCAACCTTGAATCGGAAATCTTTTAAAAAGTTGACAATTTTGTCGATGCTTTCCCTTGTTACATGGTGCCCATTGGCGGAACCATCTACCTCGAGGAAATCCAGCAAGAAAAGGACAAGACGCTCTTGCATTAGAGTTTTCAATGTATTCTTCAACGAACGGTCACGATTGTTAGAGATTTTCTCTTCAATTAGAATACGCATTTGGTTAATACTTTCGTCAGGGAAAAAATCAAGGGACATGGAAATCTGCTCTTTCTTCTGGCTTTTCTTCTCTTTGTAGACGAATTGGCTACAACGGAGGGCGGCAGGTCCGCTCACACCGAAGTGAGTGAATATCATGTCCATTCTATGTGTTACTCTTGGTCTACCATTCTTTTTAAGCACTGAAAGCGAGATATCAGACAGGCTCAAACCTTTCAGCCTACCTTCCCTGATGAAGGGTTCGGGAGAAGTGATGGGAACTTCTGTTGGAAACAGTTCTGTAATCCTATGTCCAGCAGAAGCTGCGAAGCGGTGACCATCACCTGTCGAACCGGTCTGTGGCACACTCTTTCCACCAGTGGTAATGACGACATTGGATGATTCGATCACAGTGCCATCCTCCAGTCTGATCCCTGTTGTTTGTGATTTATCGACCATAATTTCTTTAACGGTTGTTTCGGTTCTGATCTCCACCTGATTTTCGTCGAGCGCAGACATAAAGACATTCAAAATATCTTGTGCTTTGTCGGTTACTGGAAACATCCGTCCGTGGTCTTCCTCTTTGAGTGCGATGCCGCGTGACTCGATGAACCGGATAATGCTCTCGTTATCAAATGTACTGAAGGGGCCATACAAAAATTTCCCGTTCCCCGGTATATGACTGATAATTTCTTCATAAGGTAGTCGGTTGGTCACGTTGCAGCGTCCGCCCCCGGATATCAGAAGTTTCTTTCCGAGTGACTTGTTCTTCTCTATGAGCAGTACACGCCGGCCGGTCTCAGAGGATGCATAAGCAGCCATAAGACCGCTCACGCCGCCCCCGACAATAATGGTATGGTACATGAAATGTTCTCCTTTTTGTTTAAAACTGGTATGCTATCGATTATAATGAATATTATTCTTAATGTAAGAGGGTTATAAAATGTCTGATTCGAATAATTTGGTACGGGGTACTTTCCTGCTCACCATTGCTACGTTTGCAACTAAGCTTCTCGGGATGCTGTACCTCATTCCATTTTACAGCATTATGGGCGGGGAAGAAAATCTCGCTCTGTATGGTTACGCATATACACCATATACCATAATGCTTTCTATTGCAGCAGCTGGTGTTCCAGGTGCGGTTTCCAAATATATTTCAAAGTACAATGCACTAGGAGCTTACGCTACTAGTCAAAAATTGTACCGTTCAAGCCTGATCGTCATGATGGGATCAGGTATTATTGCGTTTATAGCGCTTTTCATCGCAGCACCTTACATCGCAGATCTACAAATGCTTGCAGCCGGAGAGGGCGCACACCGATGGTCGGCTGAAGATGTTACACGAATCATTCGCGTGGTTAGTGTTGCCGTCATTGTTGTGCCGTTCATGGCGACGTGGCGCGGTATCTTCCAAGGATTCGAATCATTTGGGCCGACGAGTGTTTCCGCAGTCATCGAGCAGGCAGTGAGAATCGTCTTCTTGCTTGCCGGTGCTTACCTTGTCCTCAACGTCTGGGGCGGTTCTGTACAGAGAGCGAATGAAGTCGCAGTATTCGCAGCTTTCGTAGGTGTACTCGGCTCCATGCTGACGTTATCCTACTTCTGGCGAAAAAGAAAGAAACATATCGATGAAATGATTGCTACAGATGATACCGATTATGACTTTTCCTACCGTGAGATGTACGCGGAGATTATCCGTTATGGCATTCCTTTCATCATTGTCAGTATCAGCATCCCATTGACGCTTTTCATCGATCAGCTGACGCATAATAACGGACTTGCACTCGGTGGTGTACCAGAGGAGTACCACGATGCATGGTTTGGCATGTTGAACCTTACAACACATAAACTTGTCATGATTCCGACGGCCTTCGCTTCGGCCTTTGCAATTACAATTCTTCCGTTTATTACGAAGAACTACCAAAAAGGGAATATGGAAGGGGTTCATCAGCAGATTAAGATGATGGTGCTCATGCTGCTCTTCTTCGTTATCCCTGCGGCACTTGGTATGATGGTACTCTCTGCGCCGCTCTATACATCGTTTTATGAATTCAACGAAATGGGCATAAAGATACTATTGTTCTATGCTCCTGTCAGCATCGCAATCTCGCTGTTCACCATTACATGTTCCGTCGTGCAAGGAATAGATAAGCAGAACTTGACGCTGTATGTTGTGCTTATCATGCTTGTTATAAAAGCGGCCATCAATATACCGCTAATCATTCAGTTTGGTACAGTTGGAGCTGTTATGGGGACAGGGATAGCTCTCAGCATTGGTGCGCTCATCAACTTCATCATCATCAAACGTTACGGCAGATTCTATTTCAGACCACTGCTTAAACCGCTCATCCAGATTGTCGTCTACAGTCTGGCTATGCTATTGGTTGTAGAACTTATCTATTACGCACTCATCTTCAATCTCGAAGTCGATCATAAAGTGGATTCTCTTCTTATTATGGCTATTGCCGTACCAGCAGGGGGAATTGTTTATATGCTACTATCGTTCAGAAGCGGTTTAGCGGATGAGATACTCGGCAGCCGAGCGGATAAAATAAGAAAAAAACTGAAGGTACTCTAAATGAGACTGGATAAGTATCTGTCAAATGCCGGTGTCGGCAGCCGCAGTGCTGTTAAAGCGATGATCAAAAATAAACGGGTTCAAGTCGATGGGGTAGTTGTAAAAGACCCAAAGACCACTACTAACCATGACAGTGAAGTGATACTTGATGGCTTGCGCGTAATTCTCGAGCAGTACATTTATCTGATGCTCAACAAGCCAGAAGGTGTAATATCTTCAACTGAAAAAAACAAGGAATCTACAGTGATAGATTTAATCGACCATCATCAGAAAGATGAGCTGTTCCCTGTAGGTAGACTGGACAAGGATACGACGGGCCTGCTTTTAATCACCAATGATGGTAAGTTTGCCCACGAGCTAATGAGTCCGAAACATAAAGTAGGAAAAACTTATGTGGCAGAATTAAGAGAAGAAGTTTCTCAATCCGATATTGAGAAACTAAAGCATGGCATTCCACTGAAAGACTTCACTACTGCACCTGCAGAAGCAACTAGAATCTCAGCAAAAACGGTACGGCTTACAATTACCGAGGGCAAGTTCCATCAGGTCAAAAGAATGTTTCGTTATCTAGAAAACGAAGTGATTGGGCTTCATCGGACCCATATTGGCAACCTAGTTCTTGATGACAGTCTGCCAAAAGGCGGCTACAGAAGGTTGAACGAAAATGAGTTGGAACTTATTAAAAAAGTTTAGCTCAGAGAGTAATGGGTAAATATGAATCAGGTAAGTAAAAAAAACGTAAGAGGTGTTGGATATGGCTAGAAAAACCGGAGGATTACTGAAGTTAGCAGCAATGCTTGGACTTGCAGTAGCAGCAAAGCAATTGTCCAAGAAAGAGAATCGTGATGTAGTAGTGAATGAATATAATAAAGTGAAAGAAGATCCGAAAGGCTATGCTCAGAACGTGCAGGACAAACTTTCCAAACAAGCTGGTGAATACCAGGAGATGGCCAAGAACGAATATGGGAAAGTAAAGGAAGATCCGAAAGGCTATGCTCAGAACGTGCAGGACAAAGTCACTGAGCAAGCTTCAGGCTATCAGGAGAAATTTACTAAGCAAGCTGGTGAATACCAAGAGAGAGCCAAGGAAGAATTTAACAAGGCCAAAGAAGATCCGAAGGGCTATGCAAGCGATGCCCAGAACAAGGTTAAATCCAAAATGAACAACGCAGAGTCTGAACAGGCTTCTGATGATGAGAATGAAGAAAATAATCAAAACGACAAGATTTCACTGAACCAGGGCAACAGCAGCACAGACGACAATGGTGAAGAACATTCTACAAAGCCTGATAGGATGGATGCTGAAGGCCAACTTACGGCTGAGCAGATGAACAATGAGTGGATTTCCGAAGGTGGTCTGCACCCTGATGAGAATCTTCAGGATGACGTATCTTTCGGTGGTCTCAATAAAGACAACGTCAACGATGTTGATGTAGTGGATGACCAAGGTGATAAGGATGAAAACCACAATATCCACGTAGTAACTGACAGCGACAATGAAAACTCCGACAACAACAAGTCGAACAGCAATAAAAACAAGAATAACAATAAAAAATAATCAGTTTTCTCAAGGGAACAGTGCTATTATTGCACTGTTCCCTTGTTTTTATATTTCTTTTTCTTTATCATTGTAAAAAAGATTGCGTACATAAGATGGGAGAGCATACTGATGGACTATAAAGCTCTGGTTGAAGCCTGTAAAGATGATTTAGTTGCAGATCTGTTCGGACTACTTGAGATAGAGAGTGTCAAAGGAGAATCTTCAAAAGATGCTCCGGTCGGCGAAGGGCCAAAACGCGCCCTCGACTATATGCTTGAACTCGGCCGCCGTGACGGTTTTTCCACATTGAATGTAGAGAACATTGCAGGTCATATTGAATCTGGAAAAGGTGAAAAACTTTTCGGCATACTTGGGCATGTTGATGTGGTTCCACCTGGCAAAGGTTGGGACACCGATCCTTTTAATCCGGAAATTCTTGGTGATGAAATCGTAGCCAGAGGCATCCAAGATGATAAGGGTCCGACCATGGCCGCGTACTACGCTATGAAGATCCTGCATCAGCAGGGAGCGCCATTCAAGTACCGTACACGTCTAATTATAGGAACAGATGAAGAATCCGACTGGCAGTGCACAGAAGCCTATTTCAACGCAGAAGAGATGCCTCAAGCCGGTTTCGCACCAGATGCAGCGTTCCCACTCATTCATGGAGAGAAGGGTATTTCCACATTCAATTTTGTTCAGAAGCAGACTGCTTTGGATGAGGATGAACCAAAGATAGAACTGAAGGCACTCATCTCTGGTGAACGATATAATATGGTGCCAGAAGATGCAGAAGCTAAGTTGAAAATTCAGCAGAACATGAGTGAAGTCATCCAGTCGTACGAAGACTTTCTGAGAGAAACAAAAGCAGAAGGGTCGTATGAGGTTGATAATGGTTTTCTTAAGTTGAGCATCCAGGGTAAAAGTGCGCATGGTTCCACGCCTGAGGCTGGAGTGAATGCTGGATTAATCCTAATTCAATTTTTAAAACGTCTTGACCTTGATAATAATGCGAAAGCATTTGCCGGATTTGCAGTTGATAGGTTTGTGGGTAGGACGGATGGTGCCCAACTCGGTATGGACTATTCGCATGATGAGATGGGTGAAACTTCGGTAAACGTCGGTATGATCAACTACACCGAAGTTGATGGCGGTATCTTTGGAGTGAATTTGAGATACCCAGAAGGCATTGATTTTGATGCGAAGATGGATGCGTTGAAAGAAGATATAACAGAACAGGGCTTCACCATCGAAGATCTGGAATATCAACCTCCACACTACGTAGATAAGGAAGATCCATTAGTAAAGATTCTAACAGATGCATACCGTAATCATGTAGATGACCGCACGGAGCCGTTTACAATCGGTGGTGGCACATACGCCCGCACTTTGGAAAAGGGAGTCGCTTTTGGAGCGATGTTCAAAGATACTGCTGATACGATGCACCAGAAGAATGAGCGCATGAAGGTTGAAGAACTGCTGAAGGCGACAGAAATTTATCTGGAGGCACTTCATAGAATCTGTATAAAGGGTGAGATGGATGAAGATTAGTTATTACAATGGACAATTCAAAAATGATGATGAAATTACGGTAGATTACAACGATCGTGCATTCTATTTTGGCGATGGTGTATACGAAGTCGTAAGAGTCTATAACAATGAATTCTTTACGCTGGATGAACATATGGACCGCCTCATAAGAAGTGCGTCGGAGATTGGCATTGAAGACCTTGACCGTTCGAAAATGGTTGAGATTGTTACTCAGTTGAATAAGCAAAACAATATATCCGATGGCTCTATCTATATCCAAGTATCCAGAGGAATTGGTAAGAGGAACCATGCCTATCCACTGGATACAAAACCAGTCGTTCTTGCTTACATGAATGAAACCGCACGCCCAACTGATCAAATGGAAGAGGGAATTAGTGCCATTACAGCGGAAGACTACAGGTGGCTGAAGTGTCACGTCAAGAGTCTCAACCTATTAGCTAACGTCATGGAGAAAGAACGTGCTGTACGAGCAGGAGCCCATGAAACCATCCTTAATCGTCAAGGCATTGTCACTGAAGGTTCTTCTACAAATGTATTCATTGTCAAAGACGGTGTGTTGATCACTCATCCTGCCGATAATATGATACTGAACGGAATTACGAGACTTGAAGTACTTAAGGTGGCAGAGCTGCGAAACATTGCATATGAAGAAAAGACATTCACTGTTAAAGAGCTGATGGAAGCAGAAGAAGTTTTCATCACCAGTACCACTCAAGAAGTGACACCTGTCATCGAAGTAGACGGCGAAATGATCGGAAAAGGATTGAAAGGCAAAGTAACAAATGCCTTGCAGGAAGGATTCAATGAGAGAATCCATAAATTAAACCTGGTTAAATAATGTTAACCTGAAAAATTACCCTAATTTATTTATGGTCCTTCAACGCTTACAGTGTATGGTTTTGTAGACACGTAACGCCCTGTTGTCATAAAATGAATGGACAATAGTCCTTGAAATAAACGGTAAAACCCTATAAAATTTATAACTACGAACAGAAATCGGCGCTATCTTATTTTCTAATATTTAGCGCTTTTTTCATTGACGATGAAAAGAGGTGTGGAATTTGGAGCATTTCTATCAGCTCGGCTGGACACTTGACCCTGTGGGTGGAGCATCTGGTGAAGCCTATAAGGCAGAGCAAGATGGCAGGAAGCTGTTCCTGAAACGTAATGCCAGCCCTTTCCTTGCAGCGCTGTCTGCTGAAGGTATTGTACCGAAACTGGTCTGGACCAAAAGAATAGAGACCGGAGAAGTAGTGACAGCACAACATTGGAAAAATGGCCGGGAGCTGACTCGTGAAGAGATGTGCTCGGAGAGAGTGGCCTCTTTGATGAAGAAAATCCATTCGTCAAGGCCACTCCTCACCATGCTGAAAAAGCTTGGAATGAAACCCATGCTACCTGATTTGTTGCTGAATAAAATACAGACATCACTGTCTCCAAAGGTAAATGCCCACCACACTGTCCGTGCGGCAATTCAATATTTGGAAAATGAGATGCCGGTTATAGACGAGGCATTCTGTACAGTGTGCCATGGCGACGTCAACCATAACAATTGGCTTTTATCCGATCAAGATGAGCTTTATCTGGTGGACTGGGAAGGGGCCATGATTGCCGATCCTGCAATTGACCTTGGCATGATACTTTATACGTATGTAGATATAGATAAGTGGGAGAGCTGGCTTAGTGAGTATGGTAAGCCGCTGGATCGCGATCTGATGAAACGAATGAAGTGGTATACCCTCGTACAAGCCATTACTATGATTCAATGGTATGAAGACCATAAGCGTTTCAAGGATATGAACGACTGGATCATTTTCCTTAATAAAGTGATTCAGAGAGACCGTTTTATTTAGTTTTTAAATTTTCAAGCGATAGCAAGCAGGTGGAGAAAGATAATGAGAATGCGCAACAAACCATGGGCAATGGATTTTCTAGAAGAAAACAATAATATCGTAGACATTGATTCCACCTACTCCGGAAGAGTAGGAGCCTTCTTTGACGAAACAAGACCACTTCATATAGAGGTGGGTACTGGTATGGGTACATTTATAACTGAATTGGCAAAAAGGCATCCAGAAATCAACTTTGTCGGGATTGAACTGGATAAGAATGTCATAGTCCGTGTTGTCGAGAAAGTAATTGAAGCAAATCTTGGGAATGTTAGGTTGGTTCTGCTGGATGCGAATGCGATAGATACGTACTTCAGAAATGATGAAGTATCTAGAATCTATCTCAACTTTTCGGACCCTTGGCCAAAGACCCGTCACGAGAAACGGCGCCTGACTTCAAGTACCTTCCTTGAAAAGTACGGTGCCATATTGAAAGAAGAAGGAATTCTACAGTTCAAGACGGACAATAGAGGCCTCTTTGAATTCAGTCTTGTTAGTATGAATACGAAAGGCATGCACTTCCATGAAGTGCAACTCGATCTTCATGCTGATGAGCCGGAAGACAACATTCGGACTGAGTATGAAGAAAAGTTTTCAGCTAAAGGAAATAAGATATATAGAATTAGAGCATCTTTTTAAAGATGCTTTTTTTTATGTCATGTATTTCATTACGAAAGAATGATAAAATGAGGATGCGTACTAAAGCATCTTTTTAAGCATAAAGAAACTAATCTGGGCAATCAGTCACCTTACGATAAAAGAGTGAAAGAGTATCTAGAACGTGCCCAAAATTGAGAAGGGGGCGGGAGCATAACACATATATAAAGAAGAAACCACGGATTCTACAACTTGGTAGTTTCCATGATTTCTCCTGTATAGGCATCGGCAGTGAACTGGTAACGTGCAGTTTCGTTGTCAGCCTTAATATGAAGGCGCCCTTTATAGACATCGCGATCAAGACCCAAGAACTTACTTCTGTCGATCTCGTGATCAATAGAAATGAAAGTAATGTCTTCATATTTTTTGTGCAGCATGCTAATAATTGATTCGGGTTGAACATGTCTATTCTGCTTAAACCAAATAAACGCAGGCGCTATTAGAAGTGACAAAAGAAGTATGGTTCTGATAATTTTCTGTATCATGAGCAAGACCTCCTATCGCACTCAGTTTAGCATATTTTTAAGTCATATGATTATAAAAGGGGAATATAGATGAAACTTGTAGATAAGACACTAGAAAGAATGAAAAAATTGACAGAATTGCATGGGGCACCTGGGTTTGAAGATCAGGTAAGGAACTATATGAAAGAAGAAATGGCACCGTTTGCTGATGAAATTCTCCAAGATGGGCTAGGTGGCCTCTTTGCGCTGAAAAAATCCAAGGTAGAAAATGCTCCGAAAGTCATGATCGCAGGACATATGGATGAAGTCGGGTTCATGGTTACACAGCTTACCGAAAATGGCATGATTAAGTTCACCCCACTTGGTGGCTGGTCAAATGATGTCCTACTGAGCCATAAATTTAAAGTAAGGACGGCTGAAGACAAGGAAATTACCGGCGTTATTGGCAGTGTACCTGTCCACTTCAGAAAGGGTGAAGGAAATAAGCCCGTTCAGCTCGATGACATGTTACTTGATGTTGGTGCAGATAGCAGAGAAGATCTAGAGACGATGGGCATTCGTCCAGGAGACTCCATTGTACCGGACGTCAATTTTGAAGTGCTTGAGCAAGATAATAAATTGCTCGCCAAAGCTTGGGATAACCGATATGGTTGTCTGATTGCGATAGAGACGCTAGAAGCTCTGGCTGATGTAGAGCTGGACTGCGATTTATATGTCGGTGCCAACGTTCAAGAGGAAGTCGGTCTGCGCGGTGCCAAAGTAAGTTCGAATATGATCAAACCGGATATTGCATTTGCAGTGGACTGCTCACCAGCAAACGACATGCTCGGTAACAAGGATGATATTGGTAGAATTGGAGAAGGGACATTAGTCCGTATTGTGGACCGCACGATGATACTTTCGAAACCGATGAGAGATTATATGCTTAAAACAGCAGATGAGCACGATATCAAATTCCAGTATTACCAATCTCCAGGTGGTACAGATGCAGGAAGCATCCACGTCTCTAACGAAGGAGTCGTCAGTGCAGTTGTTGGGATTGTTGCACGCTATATCCATACTTCCCACTCGATCATTAATGCAGAAGATTACTTGCACGCTAAAGCGATGCTGACTGAACTGGTTAGGGGAATAGATCATGATAAAGTCATAGAACTTAGAGGCCAGTAAATGAAAGCATTCCTTAGAAGATGGTTCATTGATGGCATGAGTTTCATGGCGCTCGGTCTGTTTTCCTCACTCATCATTGGTCTGATTATAAATACGCTCGGTACCTATGTGCCATACCTTGAAAACCTGAAAGAA
Source organism: Salinicoccus sesuvii (assembly GCF_042648145.1). Taxonomy (NCBI): domain Bacteria; kingdom Bacillati; phylum Bacillota; class Bacilli; order Caryophanales; family Staphylococcaceae; genus Salinicoccus; species Salinicoccus sesuvii. Next base: position 131,429 of record NZ_JBHRWV010000002.1, read on the forward strand.
ATTGGCGCAGTTGCCATGGGTATGACAGGGGCGGCAATTGGTGCCGCGATTGCGTACGGATTGAAAGCTTCGCCACTGGTCATATTTTCAGTGATCGTTGTCAGTTATGCGGCATATGATATGGGCGGAGCCGCCGGGAGTTACATCGCAAGTATTATATCGATAGAAGTTGCCAGACTTTATGCAGGCAGAACTAAGATTGATATCATCATTACACCATTATTCACGATTGTCCTCGGTTATGTGGCTGCGCGCTTTATCGGTCCTGTCATCGGAGACTTTATGACGAGTATGGGAGACATCATTGTGTTCGCAACAGATCAACGTCCTTTCATTATGGGAATGCTTGTTGCGGTCATATTCGGCATTACGCTTACTGCGCCACTCTCCAGTGCGGCGCTTGCCCTTATGCTAGATATCAGTGGGCTTGCAGCAGGCGCTGCTGTTATCGGTTGTTGCTGTCATATGGTAGGACTTGCAGCCACCGGATACAAGGACAATGGTTTTTCAGGTGTTTTGTCCATCGGTCTTGGAACATCAATGCTACAAGTACCAAATGTGTTGCTTAATCCCTTTATTCTAGTACCGCCTGTCTTGGCTAGCGCCATAATTGCGCCTGTTATGACGGTCTTCTTCCCAATGGAAAACAATGCAGCGGGCGCTGGTATGGGTACGAGTGGATTTGTTGGTCAGATTATGACCATCGAAACAATGGGCCCTTCACTAAGAGTATGGATACTTATTATTGTGTTCCAAATTGTTTTACCTGTTGTGGTAACTTTGGTATTCTATACTTTGCTGAAACGCACAGGATTAATCAAAGAAGGCGACCAGAAACTGAGACTGGGTGCAAAAGATTAGAACGGAGGAAATCTGATGAATATTTTCCAATTGAAGAATAAAATTGTGGAAAAACTTGAAGAAAAACGCGATGATTTCCTGACTTCTTTCAACCGCAAAGAGGAAATGCTCAGAGTCGAGAGGAAAGATAACGGTAAAGGTCTGGACATTGCGCTTTCAAAAGCAGTGGACAAGGCAAAGAATGATGAAAATTTCATTGAAGAAATCGTATATTATATAAATGAAACGCTGGACCGTATGAAGGAAGAGGATATTGGACTCGATGAGGCGAGCATCTATCCAGTAATACGTTCTACAAGCTTCCATAAGCAAAACAAGAACGGCGATGCATTCATCGTCGATGACCATACTAACGAAACGAATATATATTACGCAGTAGATTTTCAAAACAGCTACAGACTGATTGATGAAAAGCTGATTAAGTCTCTGGGTCTCGACAAGGAGGCTCTTCGTAAACTTGCTGATCAAAATATGAAACAGCTACCTGTCTCTCATAAAGGTGAAACTATACAAGAGAATGATTTTTATTTCATCAATCACAATGATGGTTATGATGCTACACGCATTCTCAACGAAGAAATGCTTGATAGTATGCATGAAAAATTTGACGGTGAGATGTTAGTAGGCCTTCCGCATCAAGATGTGCTTATTATCGCAAATGTAAGGAACAGTGTTGGATATGATATCATGGCTCAGATGATGATGCAGTATTTTGCAGAAGGACTAACACCGATTACGTCCTTGTCATTTTCATATCGTGACAAAAAGCTGGAACCGGTCTTCATACTGGGTAAACAAAAGAATCATAAAAGAGGTAGAGAAGAATGAAACTGACTTATAACCATCAGCATGTTGGAGATGTGCTGCTTGTAACTTTGAAAAAAACAGAAAATCCGTCATATGAGCATCACGAAGGCGTGACAGTCATTAGGGAAGGTAATGAAATCATCGGATTGAATATATTCGATGCTTCAAAGAAAATCTCCCTCTCAGAAGACGTAAATGTAACACCAGACGAATCTATTATTAGAGAAATAAATGCGGTATTAGAAGCTAGCAGCATCGATACAATTCAACCGGATCTCTCACCAAAGTTCGTCGTGGGCAAAGTGATTGATAAATCGAAGCATCCAGATGCAGATAAACTGAATATATGTAAAGTGGATGTCGGGGATGAAGAGTTGCAGATTGTCTGCGGGGCACCCAATGTTGATTCCGGACAAAAAGTGGTAGTTGCTAAAGTCGGCGCAATAATGCCCGATGGGCTCTATATTAAACCTTCGACATTAAGGGGTGTTGATTCGAAAGGAATGATCTGTTCCAAAAAGGAACTGAATCTTTCTGATGGCGGGAGCAAAGGCATCTACGTGCTTGATGACAACTATGAAGTCGCACAACCATTCGAAGTGAAATAAGGGTGATTCGATGAACAGACCAAGAAGGAGAAGACAGTTCGGTTATAATGTTGAGGAGAACCATTCCGATAAGGAAAGGTTCAGATTCCCATTAAACATGGATGAATCGATACAAAACGAGACGACAAAAGTACAAGAAGAGTCTAACGCTGGAATCAAAGAAGATAATGATCCAATAAGAAGACAACAGCAACAGTCACTGTTAGATGATACTCGCTTCAATCGTAAACGGCCGAAAAAGAATACTATTACTAAAGCACGTCAGGTGCCTTCGGCGATTCATGGTTCAAAAGGGAATCCAGGTTCAAGAGTAGGCGAACATAAAGATTCATCTGCAGACGATAAAACACCAGGATATGTTTCACCAATTGTCGAACAGTTGAAACGAGAGCGGGAGAGCCGTGAGAAAAGAAAACAACAACGTCTTCAAAGCAATGAAAAAAAGACGATTCCAACCCATGCAACTTCTCTTGATCCAGGACCTTCCGAAGCGGCACAGCCACAACCTTCAGATTTGAATCAGAATGAAGAAAATAGTGAAGGTAAGAAGGCTACTTCTCCTTTTAATGTCATTATGACACCCTACGATAAAAATAAGCATATATCCAAACAGAATACAGTTAAGCGGAGTGGCCCTAAGAATACTTTGCCACCCCTACATATACTGGGCGAAGGTCAGGACAGCGCTTACGAAACTTCAGGCGAGTCATACGCTGACGAAGTAGTTGCTGCTTTTGACGCCATTGGTGTGCCAACTAAAGTCATTGCCTATCGAACGAATGGTATTATCGGACGTTATGAGCTTTCGCTTGAAAGAAACTTCCGTCTAAATGTCATTGGGAAGCTAAAGGCTCATTTGGTCGAGGTACTTCCATTCGATAATGTCAAAGTTATTGCGCCGATTGTCGGTACAAGCAACATAGGTGTCGAGTTTGCTTTGCCTGTAATTCATCCGATACCATTCAGTACACTCTTCAAGTCTAGTTCTCTTGGATCTAGAAAGAACGATTTTAAGTTCGTTATAGGTAAAACAGTAGATGATCAGATATTCAGCTTCCCGTTACAGAAGGCCGGACATATGCTGATTTATGGTGGAGAAGAAATTCATTCAACCTCAGTCATTGATAATGTTCTGGTTTCCCTTATGATGAACCATAGTCCGAGAGAGCTTGAGATAATGGTAGCTTCCGACAAAGATGATCATATTGCATATGGTTCGCTTCCTTATGCATTTAATGAACCTAGGTCTTTAAAAGACAAGGATGTACTAAGTGATGTACTAGAAGAGCTTAATGACAGGCATAACCAGTTTAGAAGAGCACATGTACGCAATCTCGATAGCTACAACAAACGGGTCAAAACGGATGCAAGAAAAAGCATGATCATAGTTGTCATTGACGATCTTGCCGAATTGTTCGAGCATAACAACCCGGAAGCGATCCGGAGTATCGTACAGATTTTAAAAAAGGGTAAGCCACTCGGTATGCATCTGGTAATGAACCATTCTAGGAAAGATGTAAGCATTCGATTTGAGCTACTTCAAATGATGCAGACTAGAATTTCCTTTAAAGATGAAAAATCACGTGTAGTGGATAACAGTGACGAACTGGTAGAAGGCAATGATATGCTCATTCAGATTCCAACATCCAATAAGCCACTTAGAGTGAATGCTGGTATACTGGATCAAAAAATAAAAGAAAATGTCCTTTCCCATCTGAAAGGCATGAGCTGACGAAACAATTTATGAAAGTATGGTGAACGCATGGATAAATATCATTTTATAGGAATCAAGGGTGCAGGTATGAGTGCCCTGGCGCAAGTACTCCATGATCTTGGTCATGAAGTTCAGGGAGCCGACATCGAAAAGGAAGTTTTCACCGAGCACCAACTCAGAGATAAAGGAATTCGCATACTGCCTTTTGGTCTTGAAAATGTAGTGGAGGGTTTTACTTATATCGCTGGCAACGCCTTCGATGATAATCATGTTGAAATCAAGGCAGCACTTGAAAAAGGGTATCCGGTCATCCGATATCATGAATTCCTTTCCCAGTTCATGAACCAGTTCACCTCAATCGCCGTAACTGGCGCTCACGGTAAGACATCTACAACCGGTCTGCTCAGCCATGTAATGAATGGCGATGTGGATACAACCTTTCTCATTGGTGATGGGACCGGATTCGGACTGGAGGACAGTAAGTATTTCACATTCGAATCATGTGAGTATAAGCGTCACTTCTTAAGCTATCATCCAGACTACGCTATCATAACCAATATCGATTTCGACCACCCAGACTATTTTAAGGATTTGGATGACGTCGTCAATGCATTTTCGGAGATGGCGGATCAGGTCAAGAAAGCCATCATAGCTTATGGAGGGGATGCACATGCAAGAGAACTGGACTATAAAGTACCTGTCTACTTCTACGGAATTGACGGGGATTTTGATGTCCGGGCTTCAAATATAGAAACCGTTTCTAACGGGACGCGGTTTGATGTTTATGTTGGAGAAGGGCTTCTTGATACGTTTACAATTCCGATGTACGGCGATCACCACGTCCTCAATTCTCTCGCAGTCATTACTGTAGGCTATCTGGAAAACCTTGATATGGAAAATATCAAAAGAGCGTTCATGACTTTCGGTGGCGTCAAAAGACGTTTTAGCGAAACATTTAGAAATGGCATGGTTATTGTTGACGACTACGCGCATCATCCAAAAGAGATACGCGCGACGCTTGAAACAGCGAGGAAGAAGTATAGTGGGCGAGATATAGTCACGGTATTTCAACCGCATACATTCTCAAGAACCCAGAAGTTTTTGAATGAATTTGCGGACACTTTGTCTGCTTCCGATAAAGCATATATTGTGGATATATTCGGTTCTGCTCGCGAGAACGAAGGAGAGCTTTCAAGCCGCGATTTGGTTGCGCTTATTCCGGGTGCTGAATTACTGGAGGAAAGTGATGACATTGCAAAACTCAACAAGCACGAAGGCGCTGTCATTATATTTATGGGTGCAGGAGATATACAAAAATATGAGAAGAGATTTACAGAGTTATTATCCTGATAATCGTAAAAGATGTTTATAGCACATCCAATTGGGTTAATTTATAGAGAGAATAACAAAAATAGATATAGATGGAGGCGTTATAATGGATTGGCAGATTATTTTATATATTGCCGCTGGTGTTGCCGCAATTGCTTTCCTGATTCTTTGTATTGCGATAGCGATTGTACTGTTCTCAGTTAAGAAGAATCTAGATCATGTTGCAAAGACACTTGACGGTGTAGAAGGACAAATTCAAGGCATCACAAGAGAATCCACTGATCTACTGCATAAGACGAATCGTCTGGCAGAAGATGTGCAGGGCAAATCTGCAAAATTGAATTCAGTAGTGGATGCTGTACAAGGTATCGGACAATCAATGAACAACTTGAATTCTTCAGTCGACAGAGTTACAAACTCAATTACCCACAACATATCACAAAACGAAGAAAAGATTTCCCAAGTTGTTCAATGGTCGAATGTTGCAATGGAAGTTGCAGACAAATGGCAGATGCGTCAGAAGCGTAATAGCGCATTCAACACGAAATATTCTACGACGGCTGAGAGTGACCCGGACAATCTTCCGGTTGCTGTTAATCGTTCCGTAACTACAAATGACAATATTGATGAAGACCGTGTAAACGCTGGACTTAATGACGAAAGAAATCAATAGGAGGTTCTTGTATGGAAACCTATAATCGCGATCGCCACCTTCACGGAGTTGAGGAATACCAGGAACAAATCAACCAAACTACGGGCAGAGATTTCTCTGTCGGCCTAATCGTTGGTCTTCTTGTAGGTACGGTAGGCGGCCTACTGCTTGCACCGAAGTCCGGAGACGCTCTAAGAGATGACATTTCAGATCAAACTCAGAAACTCTCCAAGAGTTCAAGTAGCGACAGCAATGGAGAAGATAAAGGTTTAAAAGAAAAAGTACAGGACAAGACCGACGAACTTCGTGGTAAAGTGGAAGAAAAGAAAGATGATATGAGTGCGAAGAAGAGTGAGAAAGAAGAGCAAAAGCGCGTCAAATCTCTTGATGAATCTGCAGTCAAGGCGCAGAAAGATGCGATCCACGAAGAAGTTAATGAACCGCATAGAGAAAATGCGAACTCTGTAGATATGTCGAAATTCGCTGAAAGTTCTGAAGCTGACAAGAAGTCATGATAGGATATTATGAAGAATAACCACATGTTCATTCATGTGGTTATTTTTTTGACAAATCATAGAGCGGATGAATGTTAATTTCATTGTAGAAATGATTTTTTCATGACTAAAACCGTTGGTCATGTTATTATAGTACAAAAAGCGTTTTCAGAAGCGTGCGGAGGTGCAATATGACGGTTACTATATATGATGTTGCTAGAGAGGCTAAAGTTTCTATGGCAACCGTCTCAAGAGTGCTTAACGGAAACCCTAATGTTAAGCCTGAAACAAGGAAAAAGGTTAAAGATGTAATAGAGCGATTGGACTACCGTCCAAATGCTGTAGCACGTGGTCTGGCAAGTAAGAAGACAACGACTGTTGGTGTCATCATTCCGGATATTTCCAATCTTTATTATTCTGCATTGGCAAGAGGTCTTGACGATATTGCTGAAATGTATAATTATCAAATCATTATCACAAATACTGATAACGATCCACATAAGGAAAGGGATGCTTTCCTTGGTCTCGTCAGCAAACAGGTTGATGGCATAGTATTCCTCGGTGGCGCATTAAATGAAAAGACTTTGGAAGATATTAAAAAGTCCCATCTTCCGGTTGTCATATGCGGGACGAGTGAGAAAGATGAGAATATGCCTTCGGTTAACATCGACTACAATGAGGCAATTAAAGAAGTTGCAACAAAGTTTTTGCAAGAGGGCGCGAAACAAATTGCATTTGTCAAAGGCTCGTATTCCGAGCAATTGGAGCGTCATATTGTAGAGGGGCTTAAGGCAGCCTATAAAGAACACGACAGAGCTTTCGATGAGCAGTATATCCTATCCACCGGTGCAGATTACCAGTCGGGTAATGAATTACATGATACCATCCGTCAATTGGACGCAGATGTTGTTATCACGATGAGTGATGAAACAGCAATCGGCCTCTTGCATAAGGCAATGGATGAAGGTATTTCTGTCCCCGATCAGTTAGAAATATTGAGTTGCAGCAATACCCGCCTTGTCAATATGGTGCGTCCACAGCTTTCGAGTATCGCACTGCCACTATACGATATTGGTGCAGTCGGTATGAGACTGCTGACAAAATATATGAACGAAGAGACTGTGGAAGAAGCAAACGTCATCCTTCCCTATAGAATTGAATACCGCGGTACAACAAAGTAGTTGTCTATTCGGAAGTACAAAGAGCCCCCTGATTATAATCAGGGGGCTCTTTGTATATTACTCTTGTTCCAGATATCGCATGGCGCGAGACATCATACTGCGGTTTTTTTCATCTATTTCGTTGCGTCTTGGTATTTGCATATAATCTTTTAGATCATCTTCCCAGTAAAGCGGGAATTCAACCGGACATTTTTCTTCATATTGCTCAATATAGGATTTAGGCAGTCTGCCTCGGAGCGGTTGTTGGTCGTTCATCGCTAGCCATACTTGCGCCCACATTCGTGGGACAACTTGCCAGATGTTATAACCACCGCCACCCACCGCAATCCATTTGCCTTCTGTGTACTTATCGGCCATTTCATTAACAAAGCGGGGAATTTCCTCAAAAGTACGGGCAGTCAACGATAGGTGCGTCATCGGATCGCGAAAATGTGCATCAACACCATTCTGACTGAATATAATATCAGGTTTAAATTTTTTTATGGTCGCTTCAAGAGTTGCTTTGAAAATCGGTAGAAATGAATCGTCTTCCGTAAAGGCATCGATTGGAAGATTAACAGCGTACCCGAAGCCTTCCTCGGTGCCACGTTCTGTCAGGCTGCCTGTCCCCGGAAACAAATATCGGCCTGTCTCGTGGATGGAATAGGTCATCACTTCATTGGTATGATAGAAGATCCACTGCACACCATCTCCGTGGTGAGCATCAGTATCAACGTAGAGCACGCGCTTATTATATTTTGTTCTAAGATACTCAATAGCGACTGCAGTGTCATTATAAACGCAGAACCCACCAGCTCGTCCGCTGAAACCATGATGTAAGCCTCCGGAAAGGTTGAGTGCCTTGTTGCACTTACCTTCCATCACCGCCTCTACAGCGGTCAGTGTCGCGCCGACCAACATGCGACTCTTTTCATGCATATCTTCAAAGCTTGGAGTATCTTCTGTATCAAGCCCAAAATTTTCGAGCTTATCTGGCGACAGTTCACCTTTACCTGCAAGTTTTACTGCCTCAATATAATCCTTCTTATGAACAAGACCAAGCTCATCATCCGTTGCTTCACGTGGTTTTATAATATCAGTGGTTTTAAGATGACCCGACGCCATCAACAGATCAGTGGTCATCTTCAGTCGCATCTGATTGAAGGGATGAGTGGAGTTGAATCGATACTTGAGCAGAGCATCATCATAAATATAGACGGGCTTGGTCATTGGCCCATATGTGAAGGTTCAAGTACTGTAAACCCTCTATCTTTGAGTGTATCGATGGCTTTTCTCGGATTCATAGCTTGGACTCTGAGCAGGATGGTTTTGTATCCTTTTTTTTCTTTATTTTTATAGACTGAGATACTGATAATCTTGATATTCAATTCGTTAAAAACTTTGCCGATATCGTAGATGACGCCAGTACGGTCTTCTATATCTATTTCTATAATCGAACCCGGTTCTGTCATCCCGGTGAGTTCAAGATAAGTGTTTAACATATCCTTCTGTGTGACAATGCCAACCACCTTATCATCCCTAAGTACAGGTATCGCACCAATAGAGTAGTGGTAGAAATCAAGCGCAATCTCCTCTACGAAATCCATCGGATGGCAGTAGGTTACCCGCTTTCGCATAATTCTCGAGATAGGGACATTTAGTGTGAAATCAGGATCTTCTTCCGAGAATACCGATGGTAAGGTCAGTTTAATGTCTCTGTCTGAAATGATGCCGACGAGTCGTGTGTTTTGATCTACAATTGGAATATGCCGGAAAGCATTCTTGCTCATCATATTAAGAGCATCCTCAATCGTATGTTCGGGTGTCAATGTCTTGACCGGTGCGGTCATAATTCTCTCGACCAACATGTTATTCCTCCTAAATGAAAAATCGATTTTTAAACCTTAGTTTATCGAATGCCATTATATGTTCTTCCTTAATATTACTTCCAATGCGTGCCATTAGAGTATTTGCTGGATGTCCTGTAATTTCTGGATCATTGGTTTGAAAAACTTCAAAACCTACACTTGCCATCAGACCAATCATCAGTTCCTTATATGCGTACACATCAAGACCGCTGTTTTTAAGGTCCCAATGCCAATAATATTCGGTTGTGATAATAATATAGTTCTCCATATAATCATCTTGCATGGCGAGCTTGAGAAGGCTCTTGCCTAAACCGAAACTGCGGTAGTCCAGACTGATCTCGACAGCACCGAGTTCCATAATATAGGGCAGATTTCCATCAGACCATCGTTCCATAGGATCTGGATGCAGGAATGTAACATAACCAACTATATGGGACGCTTTACGAACGATTATAATTCTCCCTTCGTCAAGGTCTGCAATTTCCATGATGGCTTCAAACTGATCTTTAGGGGGGCGAAAGGCATTGAGCCCATCATCGAATGTGAAACTGGAAAGTGCCTTAGCGGATAAAGGACCCTCTACGACAAAAGAATGGCTTTCCGTTTCAAACTCCTCTTTATAATAAGTCTTTCTATGGTCCAAAAAAAGACCTCCTAAATTTTATTTCAATTATTTTGAAAAATTGCTCTATTCTATTATATAATAAGAGATGTAAAAGAGAAAACACAAAGGGGAGTTAAATTATGAAGGTAGATCTCTATGAAGCAACAGATCAGAATCCTAACTTGAAGGATTATGATGAGGCAGTGAAGCACCATGACTGGAGTGAAGTGGAGAAACAATTTTCCTGGTATGAAACTGGAAAGTACAACATGGCTTACGAATGCATAGATAAACACGTCGAAAATGGGAAGGCAGACAAAGTCGCACTTCACTATAAAAATGGAGATAGTAAAAGCTCATATACATTCAATGATTTGAAGAAGGCATCGAACAAAGCTGCCAATGTTTTAAAAGATAAAGCCGATGTAACTAAAGGGGACCGCGTGTTTATATTTATGGCAAGAAGCCCAGAGCTTTACTTTTCACTGCTTGGTGCATTGAAAATCGGTGCCATCGTCGGACCACTTTTCGAAGCATTCATGGAAAAGGCTGTCAGAGACCGTCTTGAGAACAGTGAAGCGAAAGTCATCATCACCACTCCTGAACTTTTGCCGAGAATTCCAGTGGATGAGTTGCCGAACCTTGAGAAAGTTGTGGTCGTTGGGAAGGATGTCGGAGCAGATCAAATAGATTTCAATAAGTATTATGAGAGCGCTTCCGATGAGTTCGATATAGAGTGGCTAGATAAGGAAGATGGTCTTATTCTGCACTACACAAGTGGTTCCACAGGTCAACCGAAAGGTGTTTTGCATGTACAGCATGCAATGGTCCAGCACTACATCTCAGGTCAGTATGTTTTAGATCTTAAAGAGGATGATGTCTACTGGTGTACTGCGGATCCGGGATGGGTGACAGGTACATCATACGGTATCTTTGCACCTTGGTTAAATGGGGCAACCAATGTCGTCGTTGGGGGACGCTTCTCCCCTGAAGCATGGTATGGTGCGATACAGGATTTGGACATTACGGTGTGGTACAGTGCACCCACGGCTTTTCGTATGCTCATGGGAGCAGGGGACGAGATTGTAAACGAATTCGATCTATCTTCCCTGCGCCATGTCCTCTCTGTAGGAGAACCATTGAACCCCGAAGTCGTTAAATGGGGAATGAAAGTATTCAACTTAAGAATTCATGATACTTGGTGGATGACAGAGACTGGGGCACACATGATTGTTAATATGCCATCCATGGATATAAAGGGTGGTTCGATGGGCAAACCGTTGCCAGGTGTTGAGGCTGCCATTATTGATGATGAGGGTAACGAACTTCCAGCAAACCGTATGGGTAATTTGGCGATGAAGAGTGGATGGCCATCCATGATGCGCAAAATATGGAAAAATGATGCTAAATTCCAGTCTTACTTCATCGGTGACTGGTATATTTCAGGAGACTCCGCCTATAAAGATGAGGATGGCTACTACTGGTTCCAAGGTCGTGTAGATGATGTTATCATGACGGCCGGTGAACGTGTCGGACCATTTGAAATCGAATCCAAGCTCGTGGAGCACCCGGCGGTTCAAGAAGCCGGTGTTATTGGTAAACCGGATCCTTTACGTGGAGAGATTGTTAAAGCATTTATCTCTCTGAGAGAAGGATATGAAGCGACAGATGAATTGAAAGAGGAGATAAGAAAATTCGTCAAAGAAGGTCTAGCTGCTCACGCGGCTCCAAGAGAAATCGAGTTTAAAGATAAGCTACCAAAGACAAGAAGTGGTAAGATCATGCGCCGAGTGCTGAAAGCGTGGGAACTCGATCTACCAGCTGGTGATCTTTCTTCAATGGACGATGATTAAGAAAATATGAGAAAAGTAAAGATTGTCCTTGCGAATTGCAGGGGCAATTTTTTATTTGTTATGGCATAATGGAATTGTGATAATCGAATTTCTATTGAGGAGATGATATTGTGGTACACATGACAGATCAAGAAATCGCAAGTCAGGCGGACATCAGACCAATTGAAGATATCGCTAAAAAAGCAGGGATTCCCTATGAAGCACTAGAAATGTATGGGAAGTATAAGGCAAAGGTAGATATACATAAGATTAAAGGAAGTAGTCAGCAGGCGAAAGTAGTGCTTGTATCTGCAATGAACCCAACCCAAGCCGGTGAAGGTAAATCCACCTGTACAGTGGGGCTCGCTGATGCTTTCAATCAACTCGACAAGAATGTAATGGTTGCACTCCGTGAACCGTCTCTTGGTCCCGTTATGGGTATCAAAGGTGGGGCGACAGGTGGTGGGCGTGCACAAGTACTGCCCATGGAAGAAATAAATCTTCACTTCAATGGAGATTTGCATGCTATTACAACAGCAAATAATGCTTTATCTGCATTTATTGATAATCATATACACCACGGCAATGCACTCAATATTGACCCAAGACGCGTCACTTGGAAGCGTGTTATGGACATGAACGACCGGGCACTTAGACAGGTTGTTGTTGGGCTCGGGGGTGTGACGCGGGGTGTACCAAGAGAAGATGGATTCGATATCACAGTTGCAAGCGAAATTATGGCTGTGCTATGTCTGGCAAGTGATCTCACTGATCTGAAGAAAAAGCTTTCTGAAATCGTCATTGGTTACACTTACGACAAGGAGCCAATCACTGTCGGGCAACTTGAAGTAGAGGGTGCGCTCGCACTGTTGCTCAAGGAAGCGGTGAAACCGAATCTTGTGCAGACGATGGAAGGTACTCCTGCACTTATACATGGCGGACCGTTCGCCAACATCGCACATGGTTGTAATTCTCTTATCGCAACGAATACCGCGAGAAAGCTGGCGGATATCGTAGTGACAGAATGTGGGTTCGGTTCCGATCTTGGTGGAGAGAAGTTCATGAACATTAAAGCGCGTAAAGGAAATTTTGCACCTGACGCACTTGTGCTTGTCGCGACAATCCGTGCATTGAAGATGAATGGCGGTGTAGCTAAAAAAGATCTTGGCGAAGCGAATCTGGAAGCTTTGAAACTTGGTATTGTGAATCTTGACAAACATATTGAAAATGCACGTAAGTTCGGTGTGGAGCCTGTTGTTGCACTTAATGACTTCGTTACCGATACAGACGAAGAAAGAGATTTTGTACTTAATTGGTGTAAAGAACAGAATGTCAGAGTATCGTTGACAAAAGTATGGGAGCATGGCGGTGCTGGTGGGACAGATCTGGCAGAAAAAGTACTTGAAGTGCTCGAAACGCCTCAAAATTTCCACCATCTTTATGAAGATGAAATGTCTATCGATCAGAAGATAGAAACGATAGTAACAGAGGTATATGGTGGGGATGGCGTCATCTTCACAGATAAAGCTAAAAAACAATTAGCTGAAATTGATCGTCATGGCTGGGGGGATTTCCCAGTTTGCATGGCCAAAACGCAGTACTCACTAAGTGATGATCCTGCTCTGCTCGGTCGTCCCAGAGGATTTAAGGTAACTGTTAGGGAGGTAGTTGCAAAAACCGGAGCTGGTTTTGTGGTGGCACTGACAGGTGATATTATGACCATGCCAGGACTGCCGAAAGTGCCTTCAGCTGTACATATGGATGTAGATGCTGATGGTAACTCTAGAGGCCTCTTCTAAAGATATATAAAATGGCGGCCCTTTCCATGTTAGGAAAGGGCCGCCATTTTTAATTTATTCAATCGTCGTCATCATCATCATCGTCATCATTCGAAGAGCTGCCGCTGCCGACACTNACCCATTCTAGCAAGAATTTCAGGGTCACTGAGACTATCTTTGTCATTCAGAAGTGTGTCTTCAGCAATCAGACCTTCTCCAGGTCGATCAAGGTTGCGTTCACAGTCGTCTTCAAGTTCCATGGTCAGTGCACAATATTCAACTTCCCTAACAGAAGATGGACGGCTGAAACGTTCGTTGGCACCGAGCTGTTCAGGTGCTACTTCGCTGATAGCCTGTGCAAGGTCGCGCCAGTTGTAGATATGCATGTGTTGTTCACTATCGGCATTTTCAACTTGAGGAATATTGCGGTCGTAACCCATCCAGACTCCTAAAGTGACCTTAGGATTATATCCCATGAACCATGAATCTACAAAGCCGTTGGATGTACCGGTTTTAGCTGCCCAGTCATAAGTGTCGCTCACACTGTTATAATAATCTTGGATGTAGTAGGCAGATCCGGTCTGGAACGTTTCTTTCAATATATCTGTCATCAGATATGCTGTAGAATCTTTAAATACTTGAGTAGTTTCACTTTCATGTTCATAGATGACTTCGCCACTCGGGCTGGTGATGGAAGCAATCATATAGCTATCCACCAGTTCACCATTGTTAGCAAATGTAGAGAAAGCATTTGTATTTTCTTCAACTGATAGATCGTTTGAACCCAAAGGCATTGAAGGAATCAAAGTGTTTTCATCTGAGTAGAAATTATCTGCAATTGGGAGATTCATTCTCTCGAAATATTCCTGTGGATTCTGTTGTCTTACATCTGCCCATAGTCTTAGCGTACTCAAGTTATAGGAGTTGCTTAAGGCATGCTTGGCAGATACCAGTCCGAATTCTTCATCTACATCGTAGTTACGCGGGCTGTAATCCTCACCATAAGGGTTCGGAATGGTAAAAATTTCATCTAACAGTACAGTATCTGGTGCAATGATGCCTTTATCAATTGCCGGGCCGTAAGTAATCAGCGGTTTCATTGTGGAACCTGCCTGACGACTTGTCTGAGTAGCATGATTGATTGAAGAACGCTCATGATCGCGTCCGCCGACGAAGCCGAGAATTTTACCAGTCTCATTATCTTTCATTATAGCACCAATTTCGTGCTCCAGAACCTCATCGTCTTCCTCTTGCTCCTCATCTGTTGCGTCTGTGGCATCTGCAATACTTCTTGATCCATAGTAATAGTTGGAATTATTTACAACATCTTGCATTGTATCATAGATTGTTTTATCGATTGTTGTTTCGATATGGTATCCTTGGTTTCTCAATGCAATGTTAGCTTCATTCGTATACTGCTGGTTAATGAGTGGTGTGGAATCGACATCTTCTCTGGCCAGCCCGTCTTCCTCAGCGAGATAGTACTTGAGTATCTCAATGCTACGTCTTTCAAGCTCATCGGTAAGGAACGGATAGTTCTGGTTCGGCACTGTCACACTATCTGTGAGGTTGTCGTAAAGATTATATTCGAGTGCCTCTTCATACTCTTCTTGTGTAATCGCATTTTCAGTGAGCATGCGTTCCAGTACAAATCTCTGTCTGTTTTGACCTGCTTCAAGCAATTCCGGATCTTTTACAGTACCACCTTGCAAGAATGGTGTGTATGCGTATGGATTTTGTGGCACACCTGCAAGAAATGCACTCTCTGCAAGATTCAAATCTGCAGCATCCTTGCCGAATATGCCATCCGCAGCCGCTTGGATACCAGCGATGTTCTGTCCGTTGGCATTACGCCCGAATGAAACGGCGTTCAAATATGCTTCCAGTATCTCTTCTTTCGAAAGCATTTTTTCAACACGAAAAGCAAGCAATAGTTCTGTTGCCTTACGGTCGAAAGTGGTTTCATCCGTTAGCAACTGGTTCTTGACAAGTTGCTGTGTCAGCGTACTACCACCAGTGCTTGAACCTGATCCTGCTACTTGCTGGAGGGTGGCTCTCATGAAGGCTTTGGGTACGACACCATTATGTTCGTAGAAGTATTCATCTTCTGTCGCAACCAAGGCTTGGATCACATACGGTGAGACGTCATCGTAGTCGATTCGTTCACGTATCAGATCCGCCCGAAGCGTACCGAGAGATTCTCCCGAACCAAAGGCCACCGTCGTACTCTCCGTCATCTCTGTTAGAGCCGTCCTCACTTCTTCCTCAGGCTGAATCTCTTCATCGTTAACAAGTGCTGCAAAATAGCCCAGGCCAATACTGAGCCCGAGTATTCCGACCAGAGCAAGTGCGAGTACCGAGAACAGGATGATGTTCCAGATAGTGTCATACGCTGTGAAGAATGAAATTCTAAGAGGGGAGCCGGTCCTTTTGAAACGTGAAGTGACACTATTGAATTTCTCTTTGAAAGTGGCCCCTTTTATAGGCTCAGCTTTCGCTTCTGTATCTCTGCGAGAAAAAAGGTTTTTAATATAATTTAAAAAGTCGTTGTTCTTCTTCATTGTTACCTCCTATCATCGGTCATTATAACACATCCGAAACAATTAGAGTAAATGATTGAAGGTCGGCTGTGACTGTTTTATGAAGCTGATTTCTGAGCAGTAAAAGGTCATAAAAATTAACATACTTAGGTAAGCCTTGACTTTTCACCACCAGAATAATATCATTTCTATAAATTGATATTATTCGAGTGGCAGAGAAGTAGCTGGTGTGGCGGAATACAGAGAGCTGATGGATGGTGGGAATCAGTGCACGCAACCAGACGAATACACTGCATCACACATTCGTACGTCTGGGCGGACGTTTTAGCCCATAGAGAGAAACTGTTTGGTGGTACCGTGTATTCAGCACCCTTACTCAATGTAGGGGTGCTTTTTTATATCAATTTTCAAAATAAAGGATATCCGGGAGGAAAATAATGAGCACATTGCTAGAAGATTTAAAATACAGAGGCATCATTTACCAGATGACCGACGAAGAAAAGATTGAAGAATTACTAGATCGTGGACAGCTTTCATTGTACTGTGGAGCAGACCCCACTGCAGACAGCCTTCACATTGGACACCTTGTTCCATTCCTGACGCTTAGAAGATTTCAGGAACATGGCCATCGTCCGATCGTGCTGATTGGCGGCGGAACCGGAATGATCGGAGATCCATCATTTAAAAGTGAAGAGCGAAACCTCCAAACTGAAGACCAGATCGATGCCAATGTCGCTGGCATCCGGAGTCAGATGGAAACTATATTTGATTTTTCCGATGAAAATGGGGCAATCCTAGTTAACAATAAGGACTGGTTGCAGGAAATCAGTCTCATCAGTTTCTTAAGAGACTACGGAAAGCATGTCAGCCTAAACTATATGCTCGCCAAAGACGCCATCCAGTCAAGACTTGAAACAGGTATCTCTTATACAGAATTCACATACACCATTTTACAAGCAATTGATTTCGGACACCTGAATAGGCACTTTAACTGCAAGATGCAGATTGGTGGTTCAGACCAGTGGGGTAATATCACAAGTGGCCTCGACCTAATGAGACGGGTCTATGGTGAAACAGAAGCTGAAGGCATGACTATTCCACTCGTTACGAAAGCAGACGGCAAGAAATTCGGTAAAACGGAGTCAGGTAATATATGGCTTGATCCGAAGCGGACCTCTCCTTATGAATTCTACCAGTTCTGGATCAACCAGAGCGATGCGGATGTCATCAAATTCATCAAACTATTCACATTCTTAGATAGAGAAGAGATCGAATTGCTTGAGGAGTCTGTTAGAAACGAACCGCATTTCAGAAATGCACAGAGACGTCTAGCGGAAAACATTACGGCTTTCATCCATGGAGATGCAGCTCTGGAAGAAGCACAAAATATTACAGAGGCGCTTTTTAATGGCGATATCAAATCACTCTCTGTGGATCAGATTAAAGATGCATTCAAAGACGTACCTTCTGCTTCCTATACAGATGAAGATAAGAATATTGTCAAAGTGATTGTCGATACTGGAATCTCGTCATCACGCAGACAAGCCAGAGAAGACATCAAGAATGGTGCTATCTACATTAATGGTGAGCGCCAACAAGATGTAGACTATGAGATAGACGAAACAGATAAGCTTGATGGTGAATTCACTGTCATTAGAAGAGGTAAAAAGAAATACCACGTCGTCAAATACTCATAAATAGTAATGGAGCGGATGCATCGCATCCGCTCCATTTTAATAGCTTTGATGATAACCAATGTTTAAACTATTGCATTCATGCTATTATATAGGAAATAAAAGTTTACTAAAGGAGAAGATAAAATGAAAAAATTACTGATACCTCTAGGCGTCATCATCGGATTTTTCATCATTCTTGCGATGATATTTGCTCCGAAATATAACCAGTTTATCGGTTTGGAAGAACAAGTGAATCAGCAGGAGTCGCAGATTGAGACTCAGTTACAGAGAAGGGGAGACTTGATTCCAAACCTTGTAAACACAGTACAAGGGTATGCATCACAAGAACAAGAGATATTTACTGACATTGCTGAAGCAAGAAGTCGACTGTCAGGTGCGCAAGGGGTAGAAGAGATGGCTGAAGCCAATGGTGAAGTCACATCAGCTCTATCTCGGCTGATTGCAATCTCAGAAGATTATCCTGACCTTCAGGCGAGTACACAGTTTACAGGTCTGCGGGATGAACTCGCGGGGGCTGAGAATCGTATTGCTGTAGCAAGACAAGACTATAATGCATCGGTACAGGAATATAATCAGAATACACGCAGATTCCCGGGCAATGTCATTGCTGGGCTTTTCAACTTCAATGAAAAACCATATTTCAAAGCGGACGATTCAGCCAGAGAAGTGCCTGAAGTAGACTTCAACACTGAACAGGACGGAGAGTGATGAAACGGCTGATCATACTAGTCCTGATGCTGTTTGTTTTTTTCAGTATGCCGGTACAGGCACGGGTCGCCCTGCCTTCCTTGGACACCTCCCATTACTTTGTACAGGATAACGCGGGTGTACTAAGTGACACTGCAGTGCAGGAGCTGAACGAAAAAGGGGCATATCTCGAAGAAGGTACCAGCGTAGAAATGCTCCTCCTCACCATGCCTTCGACTGGGCAGGAGCATCGTCAGGACTACGCGCTCAGAGCACTGCGTGAATATGGTGTCGGCAAAGAGGAATCAGACAATGGCATTGTCATTCTACTAAATCTGGATAACGGTAATGAGTACAATAACCGGGGTGTGGAAGTCCAAGTGGGATATGGTGTCGAAGGATACCTAAATGACGCCAAAATCGGCAGGATTATCGATGACGTTGCAATAGAAGATTTTGTTGCAGCAACTGAAGCAGACGAGGGTTCTGCTGAAGCAGCTACCTATTATGCTCAAGGACTTTCAAAACTCTACGAAGCACTGTATCAGGAATCCCTTGAGGCATATGGGTATGAAAATGGAGAATTTACCCGTGATAGCCCGCAGACAGATGGATCTATACAGGCGGAAACAGGAGAAACGACGGGTACCGGAGGTTCGATTTTCAGGTTACTCTTTGCGATGGCGGTCATCTATCTACTTTTCAAAATTATGGGTGGTGGCGGCAGACCTCCAAGAGGTGGCGGTCGCAGGCGCCGTAGAGGCGGACCTGTTGTATTCTTCCCACCTTCTGGTGGCGGTTCTCGCGGCGGCGGATTCGGCGGAGGTGGATTCGGCGGGTTTGGCGGTGGTTCCGGCGGCGGTGGCGGCGCTGGTCGAGGTTTCTAAATTGAAGACATAAAAAATGTTCTGTGGATTTCCACAGAACATTTTTTTAGAATATAAGATGTGCAATAAGCGTGATGATTGGAAGTGTAATAGCCGTGCGAAGTAGGAAGATGATAAACAGTTTTCCAAGTCCAACCGGTATTTTAGATCCAAGTATGACACCGCCCACTTCTGAAAGATAGATCAGCTGTGTGATACTCAGTGCGCCGATGATGAAGCGTGTCATGTCTGCCGATACCCCTTCAATCAGTATGGCTGGTAGGAACATGTCTGTAAAACCAATGAATAGTGCTTCTGAAGCTGCCTGTGCTTCCGGTATCCCCATTAGTTCTAAAAGGGGAACGAATGGTGCGCCAATCCATGAGAATAACGGTGTGTATTCAGCGAGCATCGTGCCTAGCGTACCAATTGCCATGACAATTGGTAGAACCGCGAACCACATATCTGCAACAGTCTTGACACCATCTTTGAGAAAATCAACAAATCCTTCCGCTTTTTCAGAGCGATCGAGAGCTTTTTTAAAGCCCCAACTGAAAGGGTTATAGCCTGAGGGAATTGCTTCATCGACTTCTTTGCCTTCCACGTAGTAGTCGTCTTTAATACGCGATAGTGGCGGAATTCTTGGCATTATCAATGCTGCAATAACACCTGCAATGATGATGGTCATATAAAATAGGCCAAAGTAGTCCATCAATCCGATCAGATCTAGTATGACAATAGAGAATGTGATGGAGACGACAGAGAACGTCGTCGCTATAACCGATGCTTCTCGTTTAGAATAGAATCCTTTTTCATATTGATTACTTGTTAGAAGTACACCGACTGTTCCATCGCCAACCCAAGATGCCAGATTGTCGACTGTGGAACGACCAGGCAATGTGAATAATGGTCGCATAATCTTTGCAAATATAGATCCGACAAACTCGAGCAGTCCGTAGTTTAGTAGCAAGGGGAGCAGGATGCCTGCAAATAGGAATACAGCGAATAGTGTTGGTAGTAGATCATTAAGTATCATTCCGCCTGTGACATCGGAAATGATGGCTTCTGGTCCAATGACAATATAGGTCATCAGTGCAAATATGGCACCGACGGTACGCAGAATGACCCAAATAGTATTTGTTCGGAACAGATTACCTAAAAACTCCGAATCAGGCTCAATCACCCAGCTAAACAGTATGCTCAGCAGAGCAGAGACGGTTATAAGTATTATAAGTATAAGAATCACAGTATTGGCGCCCAATAAGTCAATCAGCCCATTAGCGAGGTAGGCAACAGGTATAGTAGTGTCCCCATCAACCTTTATTGGGAAAAGAAACATTAATATCCCAATTAGCGAAGGGATAATAAATTTAAATAAAGTTGCAGTTCTATGCATAAAAAGACCTCCTTATTTAATAATTATACATGCCAAGTAACCGTTGTAAATCACAAATATTTAAAAACCGTTTTCATAAGCTGTTTATATTTTATACTTCGCTTCATAGTTATGCAATCTAATTCTCGCCTTTTTATTTCAAGAGTATTCTAAGGATTGATATAATCAGTAAAAGGGAGGCATTTTATGAATATTATCGATACACATTGTGATGCACTGATGAAACTACAGATGGACTATAGAAGAACTTATTCATTCGAGGAAAAACTGCTTGATTTTAAGCATGGAAATGAGATTCAAACTAACGCACAAAGACTGATAAAGGGGCAGGTTAAAGTACAGTTTTTTGCCATCTTTATACCACCACAGCTGCCGGATAATGAAAAATGGCAACACGCATTAGAGCAAGTGGATTGTTTCTATAACGAAGTCCTGAGTCAGGAGCACTTTATCCATATTAAAAGATTCGATGAAATCAATCGGCTCGGTGAAGGTGAGGTTGGAGCGGTACTTACGCTTGAAGGTGCAGATGCTGTTGGAAATGATTTGATGAAACTACGTACACTGTTTAGATTGGGTGTGCTTTCTGTTGGATTGACTTGGAACAATGCCAACCTCGTGGCTGATGGCGTAGGAGAGACGCGGAACACGGGGCTGACGGAGTTTGGCCTTAAATTTATTGACTGTTGCAACACTCATGGTGTGCTTGTGGATATTAGTCATTTGAATCCGGAAGGTGTGGATGTGGTTATGAACCAGGCAGAACGTGTCATCGCCACTCATTCAAATGCGAGGGAAGTATTCGATCATCCAAGAAATCTCTGCGACGATCAGATCAAAACACTGGTGAGTAAAGGTGGGATGGTTAATATTGTCTTTAATCCGCCATTCATTAAAGAAGGATTTGTCGGAATAGAAGATTTGTTCCCACACATTGATCACATTATCGATCTTGTCGGAGAAGACGCTATCGGTCTTGGATCGGATTTCGACGGCATTGCTTCATATGTCGAAAAACTTGAAGATGCCGGTATGTATCAGAATCTCGCTGAGGCATTGGTAGAACATTATGGGGAGTCATTTGCGAGAAAGATGACGCATGAGAACTTCCTGTCGAACTACGTAGAAAAAGACTTGTCATAGACAAGTCTTTTTATGAACTGCTTTCTGAAGTCAATTGCGCGTAGTCTTCTTGGATGCTTTCATAACGTTGCCGAACCAATTCTTCTTGAGATTCAATTTCGTCAAGCCGTTCATCCACTTCTTCTCTGAAATCACTAGCACCGAGCGGGTTATAGTTGACGAAGGTTCGATTAAATTCACCATATAACTCAACAAGATTTTCGAGTGAATTGGTATATGTCAGCATTTCTTCTTTCAACTGCTCGTGTTCCGTGCCTGTAACAGTGTAATTGTGAATGGTTCTTCTTAGATCTTCGATTTTGGGAAGTGCTTCTTCATATATAATGCGGATTTTAGCTTCTCGATCTTCTGTTTCTTCCATTTCACCCATTAGTTCGCTAAATTCTGCTTGGAGAGAATCGTGGTTCCTCTCGAAAGCTTCATATAGGTCATCGAGTGAATCCTGATTGCCTTGAGCACAGCCTGCAAGAAGTAAGAATATTAAAACAGGAATTAATTTCTTCATCATACCACCTCAATAGTATTTTAACACGTATATGTTTATATGCGTCGAATTATGATGTATACTGGTCAAGTTGACTTTTTTGAATAGGTGATTATAATGAATAGAAAACTACTATTAACCTTTACAATTGGGGTATTTCTTCTTGGCATGATGGAACTTATCATTTCGGGTATATTGGAACTTATGAGTTCGGACCTCGGCATTTCTAATGCACTTACGGGCCAATTGATTACCGTCTATGCAGTGAGTTTTGCCATTTTCGGCCCCATACTTGTCAAAGCGACAGAAAAATTCAGACCCAAACCTGTAATCTTGACATCACTTGTCGTTTTTATAATCGGCAATCTTATATTTGGGCTCTCCAGCACCTTCCTGATGCTCGCTGTGGGTCGTGTTGTAACAGCATTGGCAGCTGCAGTGTTCATCGTCAAGATTATGGACATGACTGTGCTCCTCTCAGCGCCGGCCATACGCGGGCGTATGATTGCCTTAGTTTACATGGGCTTTAGTGCAGCCAATGTATTCGGTATTCCAATCGGTACGCTGGTCGGTCAGCAGTTCGGATGGCGTGTCATCTTCTGGCTGGTCATACTGCTTGCTGTTCTTGTCGGTTTGGGCATCATTCTTTTGACCCCCAATAAAAAGGGTGACGACCTCGGTGATCCGGTACCGGATAAAATATTGAATATGAAAAATATTGCACTCTACATAGGTGTAACAATGTCCGTTCTGATTGGTAACTATATTGTTATTGGGTATATTTCCCCACTTATGACATCGAATGGCTACACCCTCGGCAGTGTTTCCATTGCACTTCTCATTGCCGGTGCCGGCGGCATGCTTGGTACGGTACTTGGTGGTAACATGGTGGACCGTATAGGCACAAAAAAGACATTGGCAATTATGTTGTCACTGTTCATGTTGACCATGGCGCTCATGCCACTGTTATACAGTGTTCCAGGACTATTCTACACGAATCTTTTCCTTTGGAGCCTCTTCCAGTGGAGTACGAGTCCGACAGTCCAAAGTGGATTGGTTGAAAACGTACAGGGTTCAGCAGCTAATGTCTTCAGCTGGAACATGTCTGGATTGAACCTCGGCATTGGTATTGGAGCGGTTATCGGCGGTATTTACATCAACTGGTTCGATATCAGCTTTGCACCGTGGCTGAGTGTCTTCATCATTGCCATCGGACTGTTATGTACTGTGTTTATCAAAGAAACAGATCAATCATTTCAATAAGCCAAGATAAAGGATGTGAGATCAAATGTTCATCAGACTGATACTGGTCATTGCACTTTCGTTCTTCGTCATATATGGACTCAACTACCTCGATTTGGCGGATGTCGGTTATAGTTTCCGCTCGGTGGCTATCACCGCAGTAGCACTTATAGTGCTCAGCCTGCTGTATCGTGTCTTTACGAAATTCCTAAAACTCATCTTATTTGTGTTCGTATTCCTACCGCTTGTAGCATTCGGGATCTACTATATATATTCATACCTAACAGGAGTCCCGATGGAACTCTTTGATATGGACTGGATTCAAAAAGGCGCTCAATGGCTTTGAGCGTCTTTTTTCGTTCTGCTGTTTTATATCGACAATTTTTTAGTGCTATGAAGAAGTGACTTCTAAATATGCTTTATGATTCAGTACTAATTTTTCTTTGCTATACCCAAATTGAAATAATTTAATTTGGATAATATCTTCTATGTTATCATTAATGCAAATACTTGTTACAGGAGGTACTTTATGCAACATAACTATACACCGATCCAGTCATCTGAGAGAGTTTATGAGATTGATTCGGTGCGTGGATTTGCGCTGCTCGGTATTCTGATGATGAATATCATGAGCTTCGCCGGACCTCAGATTGAGGGCCAGATGACGATGGAGACAAGCGACATCTACACCGGTAGTAATGCCATCGTCATTCTTCTGATAAATGTACTGGTTACTTCCAACTTCTATACAATGTTCTCTTTCCTTTTCGGACTTGGTTTCTTTATCTTTCTCTCTAGAGCAGAGAAAAAGCCAGGATCTACATACTTATTATTTACGAGAAGAATGATTGTGTTGCTCTGCTTCGGTATCGTCCATGCAGTATTCCTTTGGTATGGAGATATACTTACGCTTTATGCAGTTACTGGACTATTCTTAATGTTCTTCTATCGTTTCAAGCCAGTGGTGAATCTCATTGTAGCCGTCGTTCTTCTTATTCTTGGGACTGTATTCGTATTACTTTTGACGTTGTTGATGTTTAGTGTACGTGACATGGATATGGGGGAAATGGCTGCCGTAGGTAGTGGATTTGACATGATGACAGTAGCTGGTGGCTCTTATATGGATATCATCAGTCTGAACCTCTCGGTACTTTCGTTGATGGCGACAAGCAATATCATCATGGCACCGTTTGTTTTAGCAATGTTTTTAATTGGGCTCTACGTTGGACAGAAAGGCTACTTCGAACGGCTCGAATCAATTAATGGTCTTTTGTGGAAAGTGGCCCTCATCGGTATACTCATCGGCCTACCAATAAAAATTCTGACAGGTTACGCAATGACGTACGGCATGGCAGATCCGATGTGGTCGATGGCCTCTATGCTTGCCTATACGATTGGGGGACCGCTCATGTCATTGGGTTACGTTGCGCTGCTGATACTCATCATGAAGCGTGTCGGTAAATTCGCAACTCTCCTTCAGCCGGTAGGGCAAATGGCACTGTCCAATTATATCGGACAGAGCATATTGATGGTCACTCTATTTTTCGGTTTCGGACTTTTTGATAAAATAGATGCCGTGTGGTTCCCGTTGATTGTTCTTCTCACTTTCGCCTTACAGATTATAATTAGCCATCTGTGGATGAAGCATTTCCGTTTCGGCCCTCTCGAATGGGTCTGGAGGATGCTGACTTACCTTAAAATATTCGACATAAAAAAATAAGACCGTAAGCTCTTATTTTTTTACATCACTGAAAAGTTTATCGAGATTTTGCGCTTCAGATTGTTTGCTGATAATCGAAATACTGCCATCAGTCTCCATAACTACTGCCATAACTTGAGAGAGGTCACTTTTGCCACTAGACCGAGCCGACTGTCTGACTTCAGCTTCCAGCACTCGTGCCTTTTTCATATTATCAAGCAAGTATTCACCTTCATAATAAAGGAGTACGGGCTGTGACTTGACGAGCTTGCTGACAGTTTTGCTCTTTACGGACAGTTTGGTGATGATGTACTGCATAATCACTAGTACCAAAAAGGCAGTGACACCTTGAGCAATTGTGATATCTTTGCTTGTAATGACACTTGCAAGAATGGAACCGAGCGCAATTGTTACGATGAAATCAAACGCATTCATCTTGGTCAGTGTACGTTTACCGCTTACTCTGAGAATGACGACCAGTGACAGATAGGCCATGATTCCGATGAGTATGGTCCTTAGAATGACACTAAAATTATCGAATATGAGATTGTCGAAAGACATAATTATCACCGCTTATTCTAAATTTTGGTTTTACCCTGCCAATCAGCATTCGTAAATTTAAGGTCTGTACCCAGGTAGCCATGGATGGCCTCTTGATCCATTGATTCTCCATGAATCCAACGGGAGAAGTCGAATTCATGTAAAGATCCATTTTCACCGAGTTTTATCATTGCCGTAAGATTACGTTTATCATAAGCCGAGGTGTGGATCGTACCTGCCCAGCTTTTATAGTTGTCTACAAAAAGTCCATGGCGGCGATCTGTGAATAATTCCAATAGTTCCGAGCGCGTGGGTCTGTCGAGTGTTCGGAGTATATCAAGCCTTTCCTTCGAATCGACTAGATATCTCCTGTTTTCATCGGTGAGGCTCTCGTAATGATTGGTACATATATTGGCATCTCTAAATGCCAGTCCTCTGGCAGAAGTTTCGGCTAGGAAAGAGTGGTTATCGCTATCTTGAACGATATAGCTGAACCCCCCACGGTGGGGAAGGTCGAGAAGAAGTTGCCTGGCTTCTTCTGCAGTTCTGCATAGTTCCAAAATGAACCTGCCAATAATGAAGCAAGTAAAACCATCTGAAGGCTGTTTTCTATTCATGAAGTTATAGGCCATGACTAGACCATGTTCGTTCATCCCGTCCATCCTACCTGTTACTCTTGAAGCGGGGCCGATATGCGCGTAGCCTTGGTCCGGTTGAAAAAGTTTATAGATGCCGTCGTATGTATTCGGATGGTAATCATAATTCCTTATGAAGATGTCACCATCCACGTATACGCTGCACCCGCTGTCTCTTGGTGAAATGCGATAGTGGGCGAGATTAAGCAGTACGTCCTGATCATTGAGTTTGAGGCTTTCCTGCAGTCCCATGACTTCTTCCCAGATATGTGGTGCAAAATGCATGTACAGTGCTTTCGTTTTTTGGAAGTCTAAGGCAAATTTAGGGCGTCGCTTAATCCATTCGTAATTTCTGTTATCCATATAGTGTGTCTGAGCAAGCAGCCTTCCCTGCTCAATCCCGTACTCATAGTGACTGCCTCTGAAAGTATGAACTTTTGCGCTAATTTTCTGCATTTTATTTTCTCCTTGTTGAATTTAAAAACGCTCTCATTTAGTATTTGGTTTGTTCTTTTTAGTTTTTAAAATATTCTATTGGCGGAGGTTGCTTGATAATAACATTCTTTGTATCTATTGTCCTACTTATTTTTGGTTACTTTACATATGGCAAGTATATCGATCGGATGTTCGGACCGAAAAATGATCGTCCTACGCCTGCAAATCATCAGCGTGACAACGTCGATTTTATTCCGATGGGTAAAGGAGCGCAATTCACTGATTCAACTTCTTAACATCGCTGGTGTCGGTTCCATATTTGGTCCCATCATGGGAGCGCACTACGGACCTGTAGCATTCATTTGGATTGTCATTGATTCAATTTTTGCGGGAGCTGTCCATGATTATCTCACAGGCATGATATCAATTAGAAATCAGGGTGCTCATCTTCCTGCGCTCGCAAGCAAGTTTCTCGGCAAGGGGATGAAGCATATCGTCAATGCATTCACACTACTTTTGCTCTTACTTGTGGGGACAGTCTTTGTCACTTCTCCAGCTATACTCTTGCACTCGCTCATGGACGGCAGGGTAGCACTCGGTCTCATACTCGGCGTAATATTCCTCTACTATATTCTATCAACCGTTCTGCCGATTGATAAGATTATCGGGAAGGTCTACCGTTCTTTGGGGCGATTCTTTTGTTCAGTGCAGCAGCAATTGGCTTTAGGCTTGTTCAGACAGGGGCTCAGATCCCTGAGCTTACACTCTCCAACATGCATCCTGACAATCTGCCCATCTTCCCACTCCTTTTCTTCACGATTACTTGTGGCGCACTTTCTGGATTTCATGCAACACAGTCGCCAATCATTTCACGGACAACTGCCAAGGAGTCGAATGGACGTCAGATATTCTACGGTATGCAGATTGCTGAAGGTATTATCGCAATGGTCTGGGCCGCTGCAGCAATGAGCATTTTTGATGATATGGCGGATTGGCTCAAGTCCTTGCCGAAGGTGAAGCGGCACTTGTTGTGCCTGAGGCCTCCATTCTGCTGCTTGGTTCAGTAGTAGGCACATTGGCGATACTCGGTGTGATTATCTTGCCGATTACGAGTGGTGACACGGCATTCAGAAGTGCGAGGATGATTGTTGCAGACTATCTTTCATTTTCCCAAAGGAAAGTGTGGAAACGTTTTAGCATTACGATACCGATGCTTGTCATCAGTTATTGTCTAACGCTGATCGATTTTACAATTTTATGGAGATACTTCTCTTGGGCCAATCAGACGACAGCTGTCATCGCTTTGTGGATCGGGGTGATGTATTTGCTTCTTGCCAAAAAGAATTACTGGGTGGCATTGATTCCTGCTGTTTTCATGACATTCAATGTCTTCACGTACATTCTTTATGAAGAGATGGGCTTTGGCTTGGACATTAATATTTCATATGCAGGCGGAGCAGTACTGACTGTTCTATGGTGTATGCATTTCTATAGTGTATATAAAAAGACAGTAGGGGCCGAAGCATTCCCCATCGATTATCCCATCTCGGCAGAGTCAAAAACCACATATTAGATGAAATAGATAGAGCATACCGTGAGGTATGCTCTATCTATTTCATATCTGTTCGTTGCCCGTATAAGTGGGTATATTATATTCATGTACTTGCCACTTGGAATCTACATATTCAATATAACTTACACTACAGTTGTCAAGCTTTGTACCGAGCATATCAATCTCCTTGCTGAAAAGTGAAAGAATGGATTTGATGGTACGGGAGTGGGCCGTCACCAACACATATTGATTCCTATGATGTTCAAGTATATGATCGAGTGCTATCTGCACTCGTTCCGCTAGTGCTTCGAATGTTTCAGCCCCTGGCAGTTCTCCGTGCGGGTACTTCTCCATAATGTCATCGATATGATGACCTTCAAGCTCACCGAAATGCTGTTCTTTCAGCTCATTCATTGTCTCTATCGGCAGATTGTGATATTCGTTTATGATCTCGGCCGTACGATAGGCACGTCCAAGCGGACTTGAGACGATGGCATCAAATTGTTCCTCTCTGAGCTTGTCAGCGGCCCGTCGCGCCTGATACTCACCTTCCTCATTCAAGGGGATATCCGATGCACCCTGGAGCTTCTTTAATCGGTTGAATTCCGTCAATCCATGTCTTACTAGGCAAAGTCTTGTCATAATGCACCTCAATCATATTTTACATATATGATACCATGAGATTGAAATGATGGGTTGGATTGGAGTCTTTTGGTAGAATGAATTATAAAAGAAATAAACGGGGGTCAGGTGGATTGAGTACAAGGATTGCGATTATTTCCGATATACATGGTAATTTCAATGCACTATCTAAGGTAATGGAAGACATGGAAAAGTTCGGAGTGGATGAGATTTTCTGCTTGGGGGATATCATCTCTATGGGGCACCAGACAAATGAAGTGTTAGATATGCTGTGTAAGCTCGATAACCTTTCCATAATCAGAGGCAACCACGACGATGAAGTGATAAAAGTATTGAAGGGTGCCCCGACACGGATAACAGGAGAGGAGCACAATCATCATCTATGGGTAGCGAGGCATCTGGATGGACGGTTTAAGCCGTTTCTTGAATCCATGCCACTAAGCATGGATAAAAAAATTGCGAATTATGATATGCTACTTACTCACTATCATCTGAACCCAGATAATACATACTGTTCAATCAATATGTCTCCTTCAGTGGAAGCACTGGATGCCATATATAAAGATAAAAGTTATGATATGATCATGTTCGGGTTCGGGCATGACCACTTGCATTATCATTTTGAATCAAGCCAAAAGGTTTTTATCAATCCAGGGGCGCTTGGCATTACACTCAGTGAATATGCGCCCTATACAATTCTTGAAATCGATAAGGAATCTATCAACCTTGTTCACAGACAAGTACCTTATGACCGCAACGGTTTCATCGAAGGTCTCAAGCAAGAAAATCCACCAGCACTGGACTTCATTATGAATGTACTTCTTAAGGAGAGAGGCTAGAATATGGAAATAAGACCCATAGAAATGAGAGATATTGAACCATTCCTCAATTTGCTTTTAGATCTCGGTACGCCGAGTGAAGCGGGACTGCATGAAACACCTGTACTTAATACTTCGTATACAGAAGCACTTCTGACTTCTGTTCTCCAGGATCCTAAAAGGCAAATATTTGTTGCCATCAATCAACAGGAAATGATGGGATACCTTAGTCTATCGGGCAATAAACGCGACATGACAAAGCACCGGGCAAATATTTCACTAGGGATAGTATCTACAGACCAACAAAATAGTATTGGCAGGAACTTGCTTAATTCCGGTATCGTATGGGCAGAGGAAAACGGGGTACATCGACTTGAGTTGTCTATACGTGATGACTTTGAAGAGATGATTGAGTTATACACTGCTCTTGGTTTCCTTAAAGAGGGAGAGCGAATTGATGCTTTGCTCATCGATGGTGAGTACAGAAACGAAATTTATCTTTATAGGCTGACGCATCTGGAAAGGAGAGGAAAATCGTGAATGTGCAACATTTTAACATTGGCAACAAACACGCTGAAGTGACCATGATGCTCGGAGAGGATGCTGTTCATAAGAAAGAGGGCAGACCGGCGGTTGTCATTTGTCCGGGCGGCAGTTATATGTATGTATCGGATAGGGAAGCAGAGCCCGTCGGCTATGAGTTTCTATCAAAAGGTTATCGTGTATTCATACTTAGATATTCAACTATCGGGACGACTATGAAGAAAGAAAAGGGTAGAATTAATCGAGATGAGCTCTATAAGGCTGCGGCAATGGTCGAGCAGGATACAGTACTCGGGTCAGAGTTTCCAGGCCCTCTTCTTGAATTAGCTGAGACAATTTCTTTTATTCGTGAAAACTGTCATGAGTTTAATGTGGATCCGGACCGGATTGGGACAATCGGCTTTTCCGCCGGCGGTCATCTGGCAGCGAGTTTAGGTGTCCACTGGAATGCCCAGTGGCTGCGTGATCTGACAGGTACGGAATCGAGATGGTACCGTCCAAATTTCCAGATTCTTGCCTATCCAATTTTGGACTACATGCTCAATAAGGAAATTGCGGAATCAAGAGGCATCGGTGACCCGAAGTACATGTCTACTGCTTCGAGGATGGTTTTTGGCCCGACAATTGAAGATGAGATTGTCGACCGCGCGCATATTAAAGCACATGTCTCAGAAAATACACCACCGACCTTCATATGGCATACAGTAGAGGACAAGTTGGTCTTTGTAGAAAATTCTCTCGACTTTGCCAAGACACTGGAAACTTATCAAATCCCTTGGGAACTCCATACTTTTAAGAGCGGCAGCCATGGCTTGAGCTTGGCTACTGAAACGACAGGTATGGCGGATGCACGTGCAGCACAATGGACGTCTCTTATGTTCAGTTGGCTCGAGGAAATACTGCATTAAAAAAAGACGCCTATTCAGCGTCTTTTTATATAATGGATCTTAAATTGTGTAAATGTCTCTGTATGTCCCGGATAGATGAACTGGATGAATTTGTCTTCGTCAGGTGTAGTCTCCTGGAGTATGTACTCTGACTTGTTAAATTCGCTCATCTTGTCATTTTGTATGACCGTGAAATCCGTCCTGTCGTTCGTGCTGTCTTTAACCTTCACCAAGATCGCCATATGCACCAACTCCTCTACTAATATATAACCGAATTCTGGAGTAATAAACGTATTAGATTGTGTACAACTTAATTTGAAAGGATGAAACGATGGAATTTAGAATACTGAGCCCTGGGGATTTGTCTGAATTGCTTGAACTACAACTGAAAGTTTACGATGCTCTGGAGAATAAAGAAGTACTGCAAACACTGTCCGAAAGTGAGTTCGCGCAGATTATCGAGCAAGGTTTCATTCTTGGTGCCTATGAAGCGGGCAGATTGGTCGGTTCTCGTTCCATGTATGTGCCTTCAGTGGGTGAAGAAGGGCATCTTGCTGACGATGTCGGTATAAAAGATAAGAAAAGTGTTATCTACTCAGAAATCACCTTTATCGACCCTGGGAAGCGAGGGAGAGGTATGCAGACTGCGATGGGAAAAGAACTAATAGAAAAAGTGCGCAAGGAAAGGCGATTTGAGAATATACTCACAACAGTGATGCCTGAAAATATACCGAGTCTAAAAGACAAGTTCCGTCTCGGTTTCAAAATCCTTAAGACAACTTATAAGTATAATGGAAAAAAACGACATATCATGCATTTAGGTCTGAATCATCCATTCGAACCCAAGGGGCAAGCAGAAAAGATTCATTTCAGTGATACAGATTGGATGATGACTAAAGGAAATACCTTTATAGGAAGTAGTTTTGATGGAGAGCATATATATTACTATCCAAAGTAAAAGGGCGCAGGATAAATCCTGCGCCCTTTTACTTTATAATTGGCTCTGCATGAATCTGCAGACTTTGATGTTTCCCAATCATTTGATAGGGTAGCGAATAACAAATACAGAATGGAGGTCACAATATGATTACACTTGAAGAGACCGAGCTGGAAAACGTTATTCGGATTGAGGTGGACGGAAAAGTGACGAAAGAAGATGCAGAAAAGTCCATGACATTCATAAATGAGCATTACGGAGAGGATAAGCCACTCAGCGCACTCGTCTACATTAAGTATTTTGGAGGGGTCGGCCCTGTTGGCATGGCGAAGGGTACGCTGATGGATATCAGTCATTGGAATCAGTATAAGAAATTTGCGGTTGTCACTGATGTTGCATGGGAAGAAATTGGGGCAAAGCTGGTCGGTATCTTGCCGGGCATTGAAGTCAAACAGTTTGATAAGGCTCAGGTCGATCAGGCCTACGAGTGGCTCAAAGGCTAAAGTGATTGGAATTTTTAATTGGCCAGAATAAGACGTCCAGTGCCTCAACATAGTGGGCGAGTACAGGTTCGCCTTCAATATCCCCGGGCAGTAGGGAACGTACACCGCTTTTTTCGTAATAAACTGAGGCGTACGCAGGGTTCCAGGGCTTATGGTGGATGCCGATATGGACTTATATCTCCCTTTGAAATAAGCAGACGTATCATGTTGCCGATGGCTTGAGAAGTGAGTCCATCCGTTTCGTTTTGTTGCTTTTATCTGGGCTTTGGAATACGGCAATGTACCAAGCCGTGCACCAATGACTGGAATGATTTTGGCAGCGTCCAAGCTAAAGAAATAGATGCCGGGGATATTTCGATACCTAACATATGTTCTGACATTGAGCTCCAAGAATTGATGAAAGTATGGAAATCTTGGGATTCCCCGAAACTGCATGTTACGTACGTTAAAGGAGAATATGGAAAGCCATGCAACACCATCATATATGTCGAGTTCGAGTTCATCAGGGACATGGGGTTAAATCATTTCAGGCTCTATAGGAATATGTATGCACATCAAGTCTTCCCACCTCTGGTACATGGTCCAAGAACCCACTGGCAGTGGCGCATTCCGACCCTCAGTATACTTCAATAGTTCTTCTTTCATAATATCCCTCCATCCTTTACTCGGTGTATATCCTCAACGCCGCTCCATCAAACAATATGTTTTGTGCATATATTGATGGGTGTAGTGAAGAATAACACTAACAAAGGATGGGGGATGAACAATGGAACATGTGATAGCTATGCTAATTAAAGTCATCATGACGCTTGCGGTATTATGGATTGTTCTTGGTGGTTTTTATGGGATGGAATTCTGGCCGATGATTCTTGGCACAACCATCGTACTTGGTATTTTGTCTTACTTTGCAGGTGATTTGATTATTCTACCAGCAGCCGGCAATATCACCGCTACAATTTCAGATCTGGTGCTTACTTTCCTTGTAGTATGGCTGATGGGTCTATGGTTGACAGATCTTTCCGGAGGCGAAGTAGCAGTCGCAGCAATCATTTCTGCAGTAATTATTGTAGTAGGAGAATATCTTTTCCACATCTATTTGTTAAAGAACGGACCAGTTGCGCGCCACAGAAAATACAGCAGAGTCTAGAATAGAAAAATTTCATACCAATTGTTATCCCCCGCACATATTGTGTGGGGGATAATTGAATATAACCTCCGTGGATGGAAGGTGTTGTATTAAATATGGATGATATGCCTACTTATGCTGTAAAGCTTACTGCTGGTCTCATTGGAGTCATATTCTTAGGCTACTTGGGAAAAAGGAACTGGCGCAGATCCCCCCCTTGATTTCGTCTACGCACTCATTTTGGGAAGTATCATCGAAGAATCACTTTACGAGACGACAATGCCTTTTTATGAAATGCTGTTCGCACTGGCATACTGGGCACTCCTCATTTATTTCATAGAGATTGTTGCGCTCAAAAATGAACGCTTCAGAAAACTTACGAAAGGTACACCGCAGATGCTGATTGACAATGGTGAGCTCAATGTCAAAGTGATGAACAGGAACATGATGGACGTCGATGAGGTCAGAGAGTTGTTACGTATGCAGAATGTATTTTCATTAAGGAGTGTCAAGTATGCTATTCTGGAAAATAGCGGCAGGCTCTCTGTAATCCGTTACGATAGAGAAGAATCTACTGCGTCTGGCAAAGATCAAAAGGGCTGTGATAGGAATGAGATAACCTACCTGCTTGTAGATGCAGGCAAGGTGGAATATGCTGCTCTGGGCGAAATAGACCGTGATATTGAATGGCTCAGGAAAGAAATTAGGAAAGATACAGGGCATGCTCTTGATAATGTCTTTTTTGCGGAGTGGGGCAGAGAGACGGGATTCTTCATACAAGAAAAGAAAATGTAGTTTTCACATGCGTATGAAAATTCATAATAATAGTATGTTAGTATTTATAAGTGAATTCTTAAATATCCTATGAAAGGTGTTTTGACATGACACTTGATCCACGAATAATAGAAGAAGTTGTTGAATTCAGAAGACATTTGCACAGCCATCCTGAACTCAGTGGCGAAGAACATGCAACATCAAAGCGCATTCAGGAAAAATTGGATGATATCGGAATCCCCTACAGCACAGGGTTTGCACAGACAGGCGTGCTTGGCGTCATCGAAGGAGGCCAGCCAGGGCCGACTATCGGTCTCAGAGCGGACATTGATGCGCTTCCCATCACTGAAAGCTCAGGTGAAACATTCTCTTCTGAAGCGACAGGTGTGATGCACGCCTGTGGACACGATGCCCATACGGCAATGCTTTTTGGAACAGCGAAATATCTGCTTGAGAGACGTGATGAAATCGAAGGGAAAATTCTGCTCATCTTCCAGCCGGCCGAAGAAAAGTCGCCAACCGGTGGTTCGAAACAGATGATGGAAGATGGTGTTTTTGACGAATATGAGCCGGAAGTGCTGATTGCACAGCACATATGGCCACAGCTCCCTGTCGGTCAGTTTGGCGTCATGGCAGGCCCGATTATGGGTAACTCGGATCGCTTCAAAATTACAGTTACAGGATCTGGCGGTCATGCATCAATGCCGCATGATACAGTAGATGCCATCGTTGCCGCCAATCAGATTGTCACTACGCTACAGACAATTGTCAGCAGAAATGCCAATCCATTTGACCCGGCAGTTGTCACTGTTGGGAAGTTCAATGCCGGTTTCCAATACAATGTTATTGCTGAAACTGCGGAACTTGAAGGCACAATTCGAACACAGAGTGATGAAATGAAAAATAAGGTGAAGCAACGTTTCTTCGACGTGGTCGAGAACGCTGCAGCTGCCATGGGTGTGGCAGTGGAGATTGATTACATGGATGGATACCCTGCAACGGTCAATGATGAAGAATGGGCGGCACAGGTGTATTCTACAGTGGATCGCATGTATGGCGAAGCAGCACTGCCGAGTCTGACGCCAAGTCTCGGGGGAGAGGACTTCAGTCGATTCTTGCAAAAGTATCCAGGTGTCTACTACTGGCTCGGCAGCTCTGTCGGTGAGGGTCAGAAACCACTTCACAATCCATCCTTCAGATTCAATGAAGCGGCAATTCCATATGGTATTGAAGCGATGGCACAAGTGGCTATCGATACACTTCAGACACTAAAGCAAAAAAATGATTGATGTGACAAAGTTTTATTAAAACAACAAAAGCCACCTTTAAGGTGGCTTTTGTTGTTTCCAATGTAATTTCTGTGTATGAGTCAAACATTAATTGTGAAGTGTCTAAATCGGCTCCCTTTGGTAGTAGTCCCTGATCTTCTGTGACTTCCTCGTCTTGTTCATCTCCATAGAACACGCCTGTACATGAACCGAGAACAGCTATCAGCACAATGAGGGATATCGCAATGATCAGACACCCTGTAAGACCCGATCTTTTTTTCTTTTCGTAGCTACCTTCGACGCCTGTATGTTTCGCTGCTTCTCTTCTGGCCTTTGCTTCTCCTGTACCGTTATCCATCTGGTCATCCCCCAAAACTGTTTAAAATACTATACCCATAAAGAGAAGGGAGAAGCATCAATAAAATCATTGTTGCTTGGCGATATGCAAAAAAGTTGTCACCCTGTAAGGATGTCCGCTGCAGGGTACCTGACTTTATCTTGCTTCGGTTTTGAGAGTGAAAAAGCCAGGTTCAATGGACCTAATTTGCCGAAAAACATGACGAAAATGATAATGAGTTTGCCAAGGGGCGATAACTCAGCTGTAATGCCCATGGAGAGCCCGACTGTACCAAAAGCGGATACCACTTCGAAAACGATTTTAATGAATGGTGCATCCTCGCTGATTGTCAGGATAAATATGGCAGTCAGGATTAACAGCACGCTCAGTATCGAGATTGAAAGCGCACGGAATATGATGGCTGGTTTTATTGAACGCCGACCGATATTAATCTGACTTTTTTGCTGTAGCAGGGGAATGATGGATAGCACCAATATTAAAAAAGATGTCAGTTTGATGCCACCGCCGGTTGAAGCACTGCCTGCTCCAATGAACATTAAAAGTAGCATCATGGTAATCGTCGAGTCGTTGAGACTGCTAATATCAAGGGTGTTGAATCCTGCTGTTCTTGGTGTGACCGCTTGGAAATAGGAAGCCCAGAGCTGGTCTTTCCATGATGTGAGGGTACCAAGTGTATTCGGATTCTGGTATTCCAGAACGAAGAATACCAACATCGCACCTACATTTACGATGAGAGTGCCTACAATCATCAGTTTGGAATGGAGTGTAAGTCTTCTATAACTGCGCTTATGCCACAAGTCAATAAGCACAGTGAATCCAATTCCGCCGGTGATGAACAAAAAAGTGATAATAAGGTTAATTATTGGATCTCCGACGTAGACCATCAGACTGTCAGACCAGATTGAGAAACCAGCGTTATTGAATGCAGATATTGAGTGAAAAAGGCTGTAGTACAATCCTTCCACCCAGCCGAATTCAGGCACCCATCTTATAGCGAGAATCATCATTGCAAAAAATTCGATAATAAAAGAGTAAATGAATAGGGATTTGACCAATTCAAGTACTCCATCAAGCGAAGATTGGTTCAATGCCTGTTTGATTTCAATTCTTCTTTTGAACCCGACTTTTCTACCAAGTGCCATATAGATCATCACAGCAAACGACATAATTCCAAGGCCACCAGCTTGGATTAACGCAAGGATAACTATCTGGCCGAATATTGTAAAATCGCTCCCTGTATCGACGACCACCAAGCCAGTGACCGTCATGGCGGAAGTTGCAGTGAACAATGCATCAATATACGATATGGTTCCGATAGTTGAAAATGGTAGCATCAAAAGAATCGAACCGAAAATAATAAACAGGAAGAACACGGCTACGAGCAACTGGGATGGGTTGAAAGTCAGATACTTGATCTTCTTCACTACAGATACCTTCTTTTATGGTAGGATGAAATACTCTGCACGATGTGCCCGACACTCGAATAAAGTTGCATTAATGCTCGAAGTTATATTACTGCTAAGCAGGAGTGTTGTAAAGGAATATTTCATTCAATTGATATAAAGATGAATATTTGTTTTGAAATAAGAATATTATCAAAAAACGCCGTCAGCAGGGTCCCTCCTCTCGGTGATTACCGATAATTCAATAAGTTCGTCACCTTAGGGGGTGTGTCAGGTGCCATCGTCGACAATACAGTACCTTACTCAACTTGAGATTGATACAGTTAAAAAGTGTAGTTTTCGCTCACATCGAACTACAGACGCCTGGATTATAAGATATACTTTAGACAAACTCATGGAGAGTTACACGCCTAGATTGAAGGTTTATGAAAGGGAAGTGAGGCGATGATGTATCAAAAGTATGTATAGATTGCTAATGAACGTTTGCGAAGTAGATTGAATTATGTGTATACTGTCGGCCGGTATAATATGAATATGTCCCTGGGAGTGCAACAGTAAAAATCCTAAAAATTGAGAACTTATGGCTTACCATAACATTAGAAAATCCGTATTCACTCTGTCGAAACAGGCCCAGGCTACCAGAATCGACACACTGGAAGCCTACAGTAATTGCTTGAAATGGATAACGAAGTGCTAGAAAAGCAGAGAAAAATTAAAGAGGAGATGATGTCATGTTTGGTAGAAACGATGATTCTGAGGAAGCAAGGTTCGTAACAGAGCAAATGAAAACAGATGGAGCTATTCCTTGTCATGTTATCACTGACAAAGAGACGGGCGTGCAATACTTATATGCTTGGGGCGGAGCAGGGGGCGGCTTGACACCGTTATTAGATGAGAATGGGCAGATAACTGTAAAGAGATAAACCAGGAAATACTTAAGAATTTTACCAAGTTCGTTATTATTAGCAAAAGGACGTACTCTTACAACTTTGGGAGCACGTCCTTTTATATAGCCTTATGTATTAAGATGTTTACACTTTAAATCTCTATATTGATATAATAATTTTAAATTCTGCAATTATATCGTGAGAGAGGTAGACCATGACAGAGTATATGTACTTAAAAAGCGATAAGCCAATGGTGACAGGAGCAATAGGAGATAGGGGGTTACACGTAGCAAAGATTTCCTGGTATCGGACTGAAGCTTCAATGGAATCTTTTTATTTTGAGACAACTACTGTTGGAAAGAGTGCGACATATGAAGTGGATTCATATGCATACAAACTTCCAGAAGCCAACAGTAAGAAGGTGAATGGAAAGGAAAAGAAAGCAGTTTCAATTTTATACGACTATATAGTAGCGCACTTTGCTGAAAATGCAGCGAGATTCTTGAACATAACCTTTGTACTCAATGGGTACGAAAACGGTTCAATGAAGAAAATTAGAAGGATACAGATTGGGCAGTTGCGAAAAGAGGATTTGTACTATTCGGAGGCAACTGTACTCGAAATTGTAAGATAAGTTGGTCCGTAACTCCTCAGGGCCACGGACCATTAAATAGAGCTCAGTGCCTTAAGTCTATGAAATGTTAAAGTTTTTCAATCTTTAAAGGTTCAAAAGCGATGTAGTAGCCATCATATTTAACGTAAGATCCAAATTGCTTCTTATAGTCTTCAATTGCTTCTTCAAAATAACTTCTGTCTATTTCTAAATATAAACACATTGCATATAGGTCACCCCAATAGCCGTTTTCAAAGCAATCTACCAGCTTTTCCAAAGGAAGGATGAGCTTGATACCAAACCTTCTGGCCCTTACTTCTTGTTTAGCTGCATTTATATTAATATTTTTCCCTTTATAATTTGTTATATCCCCATAAGATGTTGCATGATGTCCTAACTCTTCAGCGAGAATACCGTTCTGTAAATAGTAATTAATACGTCCATCTATAGTAATACTGCCATTAGGCGAGAGGGCGTCCTGCTCGTATAATGCAATTAGTCCCTTAGGGAGTTCATCTGATACATGCAACTCCAGCTTGGGAAACTGATTCATTAATTTTTCCCTAACTTGCATCGTTTATCCCCCTAGCTCACTTCTTGTTTCTTCTTTGCTTTCTGTACTTGATATATTCTAATATTTCTTCCATCTCTTCATCAGTAACATCATCGTCGATGTGTGCAGCAATAGTATTGAATGGAGCAGATTCCTGCTCCTGATCTTCTGTCCATCCCATTAAGAATTCGGGTGTCGTTCTTAGCTTCTCAGCTATTTTTTTCAAAGTAACAGCTGGCATCTTTTCGATATCACCTTTCTCATATCTGAAGATGGTTGCTCTTGAAACATGGACAAATTTAGCTAAATCATCAGCTGAAATGTCAAGTTCCTTCCGCCGCTGTCTAATTCTATCTCCAACATGCATAGTTTTGCCTCCGTTCGGCTTTCCAATATAAATTTATTATATATATCATGTAGCATATACGCAACTGCATTTGTCGCATTTATGCTACTTTTTAATTGACTTTGAATTTAACCATGATATTATTGAATCAATTAGTCGCATAAATGCGATTTTTGGAGGTGATCAAGTTGATTAACAGTAAAAAATTCAAAGAGATACTAGTAGCCAAGAATATCAGTCAGGATGCAGTAGCGCAGTCAATTGGAATGAATCGTTCTAATTTTGACAGAAAGATTGAGAAGGGGAGCGATGTGTTTACCATAGGTGAGATTGAAAAGATGATGGAAGTTATTCCACTGACCAGGAAGGAAGCCAAAGTTATTTTTTTATAAAATTAGTCGCATTTATGCGACTATAAAACGATGACCATCAAGAAGATTGATAGGCTGTGTGAGAAAGAAGTTGTCGATACACTTACAGTATTTATCGGAGGAATTGCATATGGAGAAAAAAGACATGTTGAAAACTGGTAGCATTTTTACTGCTGGCTACGGCATTATACCAAAGTTGGTTATGAAAAATAAGGATCTAAGTATTGAAGCAAAAGCCATCTATGCCTTTTTATGCAGCTATGCGGGAAGAGGGGATAAGGCTTTTCCGAGCGTTAGTGTAATAACCGGATACCTTGGAATATCGGAAAATCGATTCTATAAACATCGTAAAGTTTTACTTGAAAAAGGGTTTCTCTCCCTTACCAAAGAAAGACATGCTGGTGGATCCTTCAAACAGAACATCTACACAGTAAACACTGTCGTCCCACACGAACAAAATCTTCGCGCGGATACTCCACATGCAGATACACAGTGCGTGGATAAGCCGCATGTAGATAGTATGGGAAGTAATAACAATAGCACTAATAATAACAGTATAAAAAACAACAGTACCATAAATAAAGAGCATGAGCGTTTTGAAGAATTCTATAATCTTTACAACAAAAAGAAAGCAAGGCCAAAAGCATCAAAGGCATTCTGGAAGGCCATCAGCAACCACGACTGGGAGATCATTGAAAAAGGGACCATCGACTACCTCAGAAGCATTAGAGCAGGGGATGAAAAGTTTCAAGCTTACCCGGCTACTTTCCTTAATGAGGAGCGGTTTTTGGACGATCATGAATATGTCAGAAGTAATATCTATGAAGCTAAAATCAAGCCGTATATACTAGAGGATTATTCCGATTTCTTGGACGAATTGTAGGTGAGGGTATGCACAAGGAAGAAGCAAAGACAGTGATCAGAACAATAAGAGCCTTTTATCCTACCTTCATCAAAGATAATGAGGAAGGTAGAGAAAAAGCACGCATATGGATGATGAAGCTGATGGAAGCCAACTACCAGAAAACAATGATCAAGTTGGACCACTATGCAACCACAGAAGCCTTTCCACCACAACTGGCCCGCATCATTCATGTCGATCAGTTGTCAGATCCAAAAGATACACTCGAGTCAGATATAAACAGAGTTCGAATCGAAAAAGCTGATCCAAGACTTGTAGAATTACGTGAAGAAAAACTGAATAGGCTTCGTACACTTTTGGCAGGAGGAGAAGTGAATGAATGATA
The DNA here is from genome assembly GCF_042648145.1 of Salinicoccus sesuvii. NCBI lineage: Bacteria > Bacillati > Bacillota > Bacilli > Caryophanales > Staphylococcaceae > Salinicoccus > Salinicoccus sesuvii. Next base: position 173,328 of record NZ_JBHRWV010000002.1, read on the forward strand.
TTTCCCGATTTACAGAAGTAGAGTACTTTGAAAAGACTGTTCTGGCGACGGCATTTAAATATCAGCAGATTAGAAGTCAATTCAAGTTAGAACCTGAGCACTTTGAGGATGACAGACATGGTGCGATTGCCAGTCGCCTGTTGAGTGATAGTTCATTCGATTATAAGCAACTCATTAGTGAATCAGTTAAATCTCCCGCAACATACGGAGATTACGAATTCGTAAAGCAAATCGGTTTCATGAACCCGCCATCAGAAAAATCATTCACGTTCGATCAAACTCAAGTTCTAGAGCAATATAAGCAAAGAGAGCTGGCCAAAACCATCGATGACTATACAAGAGTACAAAGTGCAGAAAATCGAATCCGTCTCCGTAATCGTATCGACCAACTGGAGAAAATAGAATTGTCGCAGGGTATCGGTAAGCTCGATACGCTTTCTCATATATTTAAGAGTCTCTATGAAGAAAAGGATACTGCAGTTATAAAGACGGGCCTTAATCCATTGGACCATCTTATAACTGGAATGGAGCAAGGACAGTTTAATCTGATTGCCGCACGTCCATCCATGGGTAAGACAGCACTAGCACTTCAGGTTGCACGCAATATGGAAGAAGAGAATAAAAATATAGAAATTTTATTCTTCTCTCTTGAAACAACTGAAATGAATGTAACGCAACGTATTCTTTCAAATATGACCAACGTGAACCTAATGAAATTTAAACAACCTAAAGAAATGATGACCATGGAAGATATTGATAAGGTTCTTTCTGCGATAGAACTCTATAACGAATCAAGCATCAAGATATATGATGATGCGCGCCTAACGCCGAATGCAGTCCGTGCTGCGGCGAGTAACGTTCCAGTAGACAAGACAGGAGTCATTTTCATCGATTATATCCAATTGATGGACGCAGACACCAGGCATCGCGAAAAGCGTCATATCTTAGAGGAAGTTTCAAGAGAGCTGAAGGTTATTGCAAAGGAGATGAATGTCACCATCATCGCGCTTTCTCAATTATCTCGAGCCAGCGATGGTCGCCAGGATAAACGGCCGGTATTAAGTGACTTGAGAGAAACAGGGCAACTCGAGCAGGATGCCAACATCGTCGCTTTCTGTTATCGGGATGATTACTACTTTGGAAATGGTGGTGGACAGCGTGAAAATGGTGCGGTAGATCTTGAAATCATTATTGCGAAGAATAAAGATGGTCCGACAGGTACAGCAGTTGCGACATTCTATAAAGAAACCCAGAGAATTATTGGCAGGTGATACGAATGGATATTACAGATCTTTTGGAAACCTTGGAATATACCATTGAAGACTCGGCAAAAAGATCCGGTGGTGAAATGGCAGTATGCCTCTCTACAGTTTACAAACACACATTGTTATATTTGGTGCAAAACGACAAGCTCAGCATGGATGAGGATAAGCAATATTTCTGGGAATATGTGCACAACTATACACCTTCAGCCCTGTTTAGAGTGGCTAACCACCAGAGAAAACACTCTGGACAGTTGCCACTGAGTTACGCTCAGGAATGTTTTCACCGAAAAGAAATCACTATGCACGAATGGAGGATGAAACGTAATGAGCCACATAGCATTATCTAGTGTAGCGTCGACGTATTTACACCATCACAACTTGGGACAGGTGCCTGGAGGGATGAAATGACAGAGAAAGCGATTGAAGAGATAAAAAGTATACTCCTATCATCTCAAGACAACCAGGTATTAATCTCGAACAATGGAGAGTGGCTTGTCCAAGAAATCCCTCCGTATGGCAAGGTGGAGATCACCAGTCATGATAATAAAATAAAGCAAGTTACTGTAACAAAAAACCATAGACTTTAGGCTCTACTGGTCTACCAGCGAGCGCACGTAAGAGGAATATCATTCCTTCTTGCTGTGCGCTTTTTTAATATAAAAGGAGGAATTCTTGATGTCATTTTTAAAGATTGATGGATTGAACTTTGAAGCCACGAAGGAGGCTGTCCATAATCGTATAAGAGAATATCACCAACTGCTCCACCTCTCTCCAGTAAGGGAGGAGCCGAGCGTCACACAGACTTTCAGTTTTATTCCACCCACTACCAACCGAAACCTCAATAATATCGAGCATGCAGCAAGCAGAAATATAAAACGCCAGGAACTCATGAGCAAGCGTGATCATATCTTAGAACAGATGCATGAAGCTGTGGAATGTATGAAACCACACGAGCGTTACATCATCGTCAATAAATTTCTAAAAGAAGAACGTGCAGCTGATGTGGATGTGTACACGGATCTCAATCTCAATCGCACAAAATACTATGAACTAAAAAACGAGGCTATTGTGCGTCTGGCCTTCTATCTCGGTATTGAGATATATAAATCAGATACAGAGGGCTGATTTGCTGGAGCAATTCTTACTCGACGAGAAGTGTCACATTATATATTGCGATAAAGAGTAGCTTATTAGCGAATTACTACGTCAGCAATAAGTAATCAGTAAATATGCATCAAGAGTCATCAATTCCTAAATAGCTTTATGCAAGTTACCAAAACTTTTCACGAATTTTTCTTGAACTATTTATGTACGAGAAACGAACACATTTTAAAATTCATCGGGTTATGATGGTAATGTAGCAATCAATAAAAAATACTGCTGCAAAGGCACTTGCATATGAATCGCGAGAAACACACATCATTACTCAGAATCAACATCATTAATGAGGCTGATGGCATTCATGAGTGTCTCTCTAGATTTTAATTGTGTCTAAATAAGCTCACCTATTGGTGGGCTTTTTATATTGGGGAGGTGGTGAGGATCGAAGACAGCAATGTCAATTCCAAGCAATACAAAGAAGATATGGATTACCTGCACAATCGAATCGACAAATTAAAAGACGAGGTCGATGGGCTCGACGATAAGTTGGGTGATAAGTTCTATGAGTTGAAAATGTCCAATAACAGTCTTCATACCAAGCTGGATACGGTCGTTTATAACGCACAGAAATCAGAAGAGCGTGCAGGTAGGCAGGTCGACCGTGCACAAGGACAATCCTGGGCACTCGTTCTCATGGTGCTCACTATTATTGCAGGTGCCTTCATCAATGCATTCGTACTATGAGGAGATTTCACGAAAGGAGGTGATTTTATGTAGGATAGGCTCGATTAATATACCTCAGTTGCAGACACGACTACTAGTGGGATGAAGTAGAACGATTGAAAGTAGAATGCGCTCACTTGTGTAAATGAAGCATCTGAATCTGGAGTATGCACTTTTGTTAGCATTTTTATTTTGAAGAAGGAAGGTGATGTCGGAAGAGAAGTTCATGGAGGTTTCCAGCAGACCAGCTTGGATGATGTTGGCACTTTTAATTATCGGTTTTTTAAATCAGGCACTTATCCTTCTAGGGTACAGCCCATTACCGTTTTCTGAAGGGGAGCTTGAGACACTACTCGTTACAGGATACAACATCACAGTTGGTCTCATCGTATGGTATAAAAATATGCCGACCAGCAAGGAAGGCAGGATCGGCACCGCAGTTACGCGTCAGTTAAAGAAAGACAAAGGCATCCAGTAGACTGGGTGTCTTTTTTAATACAAAAATTTAAGGAGTGTTTTAAATGATAAAAATCGCAGTTTCTAGAGGACATGGTAAATATACAGCAGGAAAGCGTTCACCAGCCGGAGAACGTGAGTGGTATTTCAACGATAAAGTCGCACGTGCATTTATTGCTGAAATCGAACAGTATGAAGATGTAAGCATTGTAGAGGTTTCTGATCCATCGGGTGAAGTGGATACACCGCTACTGACTCGTACAAATACAGCCAATGCAGAGAGATGTCCATTGTATGTCGCTTTCCACCACAATGCATACCAGGGGATTTGGTTTAATGGTGGTGGTTCGGAAGTGCACGTACGCCCGAATGCATCTCAAGCCTATAGTCTAGCATCTACCGTTGCACCGCTGGTTGCTCGCGCAATGGGACTTAACGATCGTGGCGTGAAAGTGACTAACCTCCACGAAACACGTGAACCGCACCAGCTTGCCATTCTCATCGAAGGGGGCTTCATGGATTCCAATCAGGATATTCTTGCGCTGAGAAGTGATAGCAAGTTGAAAGCACAAGGTGTTGCGGTTGCCACAGGTGTCGCGCAGTATCTTGGCTTGAAGAAGAAAACTCTACCAGCAGATCCATCGACGGGTGATTTTAGCCAGAACGTCTACGGCACTTACTATAAGCCAGAGAATGGTACATTTACCGTTGGCACCCAAGCAATCACACTAAGGAACGGCAGCCCGTTTCTTTCTGCACCATCGCCTGGAAAAGCAAATCCAGGGGCGTCAATTAAATATCATGAAGTGTGCTTGCAAGATGGTCATGTATGGGTTGGCTACTATACTGGTCAAGGTGGACTTCGTTATTGCCCAGTGAGAACCTGGGATAGCAAAACAGGTGAAGTAGGACCTGCTTGGGGTACTTTCAGTTTATAGAAGTAAAAATACCTCCCTCAGTTGAGGGAGGATACATAGTTATAATTTAATTTATTCTATAATTTAAGGCACTTGTAGTGTAAAAGCAGCAGGGACCTTATAAATATAGAATCTATAGAGACAATATTGCACTCATAGTTAAGAGCCACGGATAGGGGGAACTGTAATAATCTATCTTGCATTTTCAAATTATTTATTTTCTTCATGAGCTTTCTCTTTGAGTCTAGGTCGGTACAACAACATGAGTGAAAGTGCTAGTATAATGAAAAAACCAGTCAGCCCTGAAAAAGGAAATCTGTCTTATCATAGTAAAAAAGATGTAAGATACCCAGAAGCAAAGCTAATATTAAGCCTGTTACATTAATCATTCTAGCTACTCTCAATTTCATAATAATCATCTCACCAGAAGTATTTAATAGGGGTAATCTTTAAACCTTATTATATTGGAAAATTTATGATACAGTTAGTTTTTGCGTCGAATTCCAATTATGCATATCTCAATAAATCAAGAGCGTTAACATTGCAAATAGTTGAATCGTTATCTTTCAGAACAACTTAGTACTAAAAGCGTAGTTATCTTGAGCAATTTTCATATCATAATTTATTGAGAGGAGGATATAGGAGCGCTTTATAATTATCGTTAAAAATAGCACATAAAAGTCATTAAAAAAAGACCTGAGCCCTTATAAAATAAGGATTCAGGTCTTTTAAATGTTGTTCCCACTTCTTATCTAGAGTAGAACTCGACGATAAGCTGCTCATTGATGTCAGCGGAGAGCTCTGAACGCTCTGGGCTGCGTGTGAAGGAACCTTCCATTTTTTCTTCGTCAAATGATAGATATTCTGGAACGAAGTTATTGTACTCGATTGCTTCTTTAACGATATCAAGGTTGCGGGATTTCTCACGCAGGCCGATAGTCTGTCCAGCTTTAAGTGTGTAGGATGGGATATCCACACGTTTGCCATCTACAGTCACGTGACCGTGGTTGACAAGCTGACGCGCCTGACGGCGTGTTCTTGCAAGTCCAAGCTGGTATACAACTGCATCCAGACGGGAAGCGAGAAGGATCATGAAGTTCTCACCATGAACACCTTTCATTTTTGCAGAACGGTCGAAAGTTGTGCGGAATTGACGTTCGTTGATTCCGTACATGTAACGGAGTTTTTGTTTCTCCTGTAGTTGTACTCCGTACTCGGAGAGTTTGATTCTTTGTGTTGGTCCATGATCACCAGGTGGATATGGACGGCGTTCCAATTCTTTGCCTGTACCAGTCAGGGAAATTCCAAGACGGCGGGACTTTTTCCAAACTGAACCTGTAAAACGAGCCATTTTGACTCCTCCTTATTGTTTTTGTTTATGCAAAAAACATCATAAGGTTGATAACCACTTACATGGGCATGCGATTTAAAGTGCCTTCGCCTTATAGCATCAGTTACACAGCACATCCCTGTGTGGGAACCGCATGCTGACATGTAATGGTCATCCGCTACTTAATCCGTTCATTTACACAATAAATGATTATACACAAATACTGGTTGCTTGTCAATGCCAGTTTGTCTAGATGTGCTGTTTCAATACTTCTACAAACTCGATGAGTCCTTGGCGGTCTTCATCTGTGAAACGGTCAAATGAAGGGGAGTCAATATCGAGCACACCGATAGGTGTCCCTTCTTTATATATCGGCACGACGATTTCAGAGCGACTATTGGCATCGCATGCGATGTGTCCAGGAAACTCGGTCACGTCATCAACAATGAACACGTCGTTGCCTCTGAAGGCAATACCGCAGACACCTTTACCATTTTGGATCCTAACACATGCAGGTAGTCCTTGGAATGGCCCAAGTACAAGCTCGTCTGCAGTTTCATCGTAGAGGTAGAAACCGACCCAGTTGATATCCTGCAAGAATACATTCAGAAGGCTTGAAGCGTTGGACAGATTGGCGATGCGGTCCGTTTCGTCTTCGAGTAGCCCTTTTAGCATCTGGTTTAATTGTGCATAGTCTTTAATCTGTGTCTCTGTAAACATTATCTATCACCCTGTCTATATAAATATTCTTGAATTATACATTTATATGTTTTTTCTTTCAATTTTTTAAGCTATAATCTAATTATAGTACTTAGGAGGTAGCTGTATGTGGGTCTATGTTTTAATCGTTGTCATACTTGCCGTCGTCATTGCGATCGGTATGCTATTATATATACGCAACATCAGAAAAGATGACATAAAGACACAATATGTAAAACTCGAGGGAATACAAAATCTGCCATTTCAGGACGAACTTGTGAAGGTTAAGAACTACAATCTTCATGGTGAGGCACAATCACTGTACAGCCAGTGGCAGTCCGACTGGCAGAGTGTACTTAAGCATTCCCTGACAGAAGCCCAAAGTGACCTGGATCATGCTGCCGATGATGTAGAGAAATTCCGTTTCAAGGACAGTCGGGAAAAGACTGAAAGCGCGAATGCTAAACTTGAAGGTGTCGAGCACAAATACCAGGAACTCTCGGGTGAAATCCACCAGCTGATTACCTCGAATGAAGAGGGCGAAAGAAAGTACCATGAAGCTGAAAGACTTTATCGGGAAGCGAAACGCGATGTATTGGCCAATGGTCACCAGTTTGGTGAGGCACAACCATCACTTGAAAAGCTAATTGAAACATATGAGCCAGAGTTGAAAACCTACGAGAAGCAGGTCAATGAGGGGAATTATGTAACAGCGAACAAAGAAATCGATGGAGTCCACGAAGAGCTTTCGATTTTGAAGGAGAATATGGATGAAATTCCGCTTTTGATCAAAGAGGTCCAAAAGGACTTGCCCCAACAATTCCAAGAAGTACGCTTTGGCTGCCGCGATTTGAAGGCAGAGGGGTACGACTTGGAACACGTCAAAGTTGAAGGCAAACTCTCCACTCTGAAAGGCAAACTCAATCTGGTCGAACCGTTGATTACACGCCTCGAGCTGGATGAGGCACGGGAAATTCTCGACGACATCAATAAACAACTGGATGACATGCTAGAACTCATTGAGCACGAAGTTAAAGCGAAAACAAAAGTAGATCACGAGAAGGATATCGTTACAGACGATTTGTTCATGGCGAAAAACATGAATTATACCTTGCGAACTGAGATTGATTACGTAAAAGATCAGTATCACATTAATGAAACAGATATTCACAGAGTTCAAAAATTCGAGCATGAAATCGAAAATATGATAGAAGTCTACGACGAGGTCATCACGGAGATAGGCAAGACAACCGCAAGGTATAGCGAAGTGCTGGACAATCTTGACTACATCAAGGATAATATCGGTGAAATCAACGGAGCACAGCAGCAGATTCAACAATATCTTGTCAATTTGCGCGAAGATGAAGCAGAAGCACGTGAAAACTCGCTCCTCATTCAGGACCGCAAAGAGGAGATCTACAGGGAACTGCTGGGGTCGAATCTCTCGAGCGTACCGGAGAAGTTTCTAGTTATGAAGAATGAACTGGATATTGATATCAAAGAGATTAATAAATATTTCCAAAGACGTCCACTGAATGTCCAGTACATTAAGGAAAAGGTAAATCGTGCCGTCATCCTAATGAATAAGTATGAGCAAGAAGCTTACGAAGTTCTGCAGGAAGCCAGACTGACTGAAGTCATGGTACAGTATGGGAACCGCTATAGAAGAGATGATGCGGACTTCAACCAGATGCTTACTGAAGCAGAACGCCTTTTCAGAGAGAACCGCTACAAGAGGGCGCTACAAATCGCTAGAAAGGCGCTAGAGAAAGTCGAACCCGGAGCGGCATCACGTGTTGAAAAAGAATTTGATAAGCAGTAACATAGGCGACTTGGGATTTTGATCCCGAGTCCCTTTTATGTGAGGAGAGATATTTTGATATACATGGACAATGCAGCAACAACACGTCCATACGATGAAGTGGTGGAAACATTCCTGAATGTGAACGAATCCTATTATTTCAATACCGCAAGCATCCATCAGTCAGGGCGAAAGGCAGCGCAACTGCTGGAAGCGTCAAGGGAGCAGGTTTTAGACCTGCTTGGTGTGCCAGATTATGCCTGCATCTTTACTTCCGGGGCGACGGAAAGTAACAATTTGGTAATCCAAAGTGTTCTAAGGCGTAAACAAACCTACGGCCGTACAGTGCTTGTCAGTGAACTTGAGCACCCGAGTGTCACCAATGTGTTAGAAGCAATGAAATCTGATGGTTTTGAGATTAAGTATATTAGAACGCTAGAGGATGGCACAGTGGATACCGAGCACTTGAGGGAGGTATTGAGTGAGGATGTCATTTTTGTCACAGTCATGGCAGTCAACAACATTACTGGCGGCATCCAGCCGATAGTCGAAATTGCAGAAATGCTTAAGCAATATCCGAAAGCTCATTTTCATACCGACGCAACACAAGCAATCGGCAAAATCAACATAGACTATAGAGATATTGACTCCCTTTCTCTTAGCAGTCATAAGTTCCACGGCATGAAGGGAAGTGGGGCACTGATTGTAAAAGAACCGAGGACACTTTCCGCAATCATCCATGGCGGGGGGCATGAAAGAAATTTGAGAAGTGGAACAGTCAACCTGCCTGGTGCAACAGCGATGGCACGGGCACTACGGCTGGCTATTGAACAACAGAAAGAATCTGTGAATAGGATTTTAAACTACAACCGTAAGGTTCGGAGTGCCTTGGAAGGTCTCCATGGCATTCATATCCAACCTTCAGGTGTGCCACATATACTGAACGTTTCATTTAGAGGCGCCAAAGGCGAAGTGGTGGTCAACGCGCTTGGCAACCACAATATCATGGTATCCACGACCAGTGCGTGTGCTTCAAAATTAAAGAAACTGAACGAAACACTGCTTGCGATGGGGAACAAACGGGCTGTTATAGAGGGTAGCATAAGAATATCCTTCAGCAGCTTAACGCAGGAGGAAGAAGTAGATACACTGATCACCGCCTTGGAAGCGGTACATGAGGAAATAGGAGAGGTATTAAAATGATATATGATCACATTCTTGTGAGATATGGCGAGATCACACTTAAAACCAAAAATAGAAAGATGTTTATACGAGCACTGAGAGAGAACATGAAGCGTGCGCTTTCAAGTTTCGATGTTCAGATTCACACGCAATGGGACCGCGCCTATGTCACTCTACAAAACGAGGATCCCGGTGCTGTCATGTCTGCATTGAAAAATATAAACGGTATACTGAGCATTTCGCCAATAGCCAAAATCGAGCGGACTGAGGCGGCAATGAAAGAGACAGCTGTCGATTTTGCCAAGACCTTCGGCACAGAAGAGACGTTCAAGATCGAAGTAAGACGTTCCGACAAGAGCTATCCTTTGAATACGTTTGATATACAGAGGTTGCTCGGTGGATATGTGCTTGAGCATTTTGCTTATCTCGGTGTAAATGTTAAACACCCCGACCACCAGATTATGGTAGAAGTGCGGGCAGAAGCGATCTATATGTATCATGAAGTCATCCAGTGCATCGGGGGGCTGCCAATTGGTACAGGCGGGAAGGCACTCCTAATGATTTCAGGAGGTATCGATTCACCTGTTGCGGGACTAGAAGTGATGAAAAAAGGTGTAGAGCTAGAAGCGGTCCACTTTCATTCTCCGCCCTATACAAGTCCTCAGGCGACAGAGAAGGTCAAACAGCTTATCGATATACTATCACAGCGCACAGGGACTGATATAAAACTTTACATCGTGCCGTTCACTGAACTGCAGACGACGGTCCATGACTGGATACCAGATAATATGTCGATGACAACGACACGCAGACTCATGCTAACAATTGCGTCACGCCTCGCCGAGAAAACCAATGCGAAAGCCATTGTAAATGGCGAAAACCTTGGACAGGTTGCTTCTCAGACATTAACGAGCATGCATGCCATCAATGCAGTGACCAATCTGCCAGTGCTCCGTCCGTTACTGACGCTTGAGAAGAATGAGATTGTCGAAATGGCACGCAACTATGGTACCTATGATACTTCTGTACTGCCTTATGAAGATTGTTGTACGATATTTAAACCCAAAGCACCAAAGACAAGACCTGAAGTTAAAAAGGTGGAGCGGTTCGAATCAAAGGTGGACTTTGAACCAATGATTGAAAAGGCACTGTCAGGCATCGAATGCTACTCTGCAGAAGATGCAGAAAAAAATGATGCATTCGGCTCCTTGCTATAGTAACGATGCCGGATATTGAAATTTCCACGCTACTACTTGTTATTGCATTCGGTTTTCTCGCAGCCTTTATTGACTCTGTTGTAGGGGGTGGTGGACTCGTGTCCATTCCGGCACTGCTTGCCACAGGCATGTCGCCTGCAACAGCACTTGGTACAAATAAGCTTGCGTCATCTTTTGGCTCTCTGACGAGCTCCTTGAAATTTCTACGTGCGAGGCATGTAGACTTCCGCTTAGTTATGAAACTGTTTCCGCTTAGTTTCATATTATCGATTGGTGGTGCGCTTTTAGCAGTGCGGATGCCTGGGGAAATACTGAAACCTCTTGTGCTTGTCATGCTGATCTTTGTGCTCATTTATACATTGGTGAAGAAGGATTGGGGGGGTATGGAGAAAAAAATGGTATTCACCCCAAAGAAGGTTGTCATCCTTGTATTTTTTGTTCTGCTCATCGGGTTCTATGATGGTTTCATGGGTGGGGGCACAGGCTCGTTCTTGATGTTTCTGATGCTATTTACTGGCTTCGACTTCTTAAAGTCTGCAGGAAATGCCAAAGTATTAAATTTTGCCAGCAACATCGGAGGACTACTTCTTTTCATCATCATGGGAGAAGTCAGCTATACGTATGGATTTGCAATGGCAGGAAGTATGGTTCTTGGTTCATACGTAGGTGCGCATCTAGCAATCTCGAGAGGGGTCGGCTATGTTAAGGCATTGTTCATAATTGTGACCTCAGTACTTATTATTAAAAATATTTACGATTTTTTCCTGTCGTGATAATAAAAAAGCAAACGCATTTCAAAATGCGTTTGCCTACAATCTGAAACTTCCTCTACCTTAGAGGAAGTTTCTTTGTGCTTTATGCCAGAACGTGTTGTTCTTAAGTTTCAAAGTTTTAATAAGTTTGTCGCTCATGCCAAGTTCCACTTTTTCAGTGTTTCTCATGCTCATCGCCTCGTTATCGAGGGACATGACTGGATAATAGTCAACGTTCTTGTCGATGAGAAGTGTCAATGGACGCTCTTTGCTGAGAAGAAAGCTTGTACCGAGTGTACGGTGCGTATTGTTATTGACACTTGCCATTTCCGTGACTTGTATGGCATGAACAAGTGGGTCGACAACTGCGCCACCAAGTGATTTATTGTAGCCGGTTGAACCGGTTGGTGTAGAAACTAATATGCCATCTCCATTGAACTGTTCAAAAAGAAAGCCGCTAATATATACATCCATCTTTATCGTTCTGACAATACTTGAACGCAATGTGAATTCGTTTAGACAGTAGCTCGGTTCGTTGTCGTTCACTCTTACTTCAAGTGCCGGATAGTTTCTGACATCGATGTCGTCTTTTTGGAATGATTCCTCAAGGCTTTGGAGATCCTGGTAATGGAAATCAACATAGAAGTACTTGCCGCTGTCTATAGCGATGCCGAGATAAACGCAGTCGTCTCTGAAATCACTGCGCCTTACCGCTTGTAGAAAAGCACCATCTCCTCCAATGGATGCGATGATATCTGCTTCTTTATCGGATTCCACCGTACTGATACCAAGTCTTTCGAATAATTTTGATAAATCTTCCCGTATAGTCTCTGTCTCTTCTCCGTGTGGTGCAAAGAAGTAGATTGTTTTATAATTTGTCAATCCGTTCACTCCTGTTCACTGTAGATGATAAGTATATGTTATCATAAAAACAGTATACAATATAAGTAGAAAGGGATGTTGGTGTGAAGAGAATTATCGCAGTTGTCGTTGCATTGTGTCTGTTTTTCTTTGGCGTAGCTGCATCAGTTTACAATACGCTATGGGCAAGCGATTGGGAAAGCTTATTCGACGATTTCGCAAGCACAGAGTTTCCACCTTCTTTTATCGTTGAGGCGGGAGATGCAAACAGTAGAATCGCCATGCTGAATGTGGAAGGGACAATTATGGATTCCGGTGATTCTGGCATGTTTGCCGCGCAAGGCTACAATCACAGGTTGACGATCGAGGCTTTGAAGGAAATTATTTCTGACGACAGTATAGAAGGAATACTACTGAATGTTGATTCCCCGGGAGGCGGCGTCTACGAGAGCGCAGAAGTACATAAATATCTGGTGGAAGCTAAGGAAGCCGGTAAGACAATCTACAGTTCAATGGGTGGCATGGCTGCTTCAGGGGGGTACTATGTATCAGCACCTGCCGATCAAATCTTCGCTTCTGAAGAAACTCTGACGGGTTCCATCGGTGTGATCATGCAAAGTATCAACTACAGCCAGCTTGCTGAAGACTTTGGTATTGAGTTTGAGACCTACACAAGCGGTGATATGAAGGAGATGCTCGGAGGCCACAAAGATCCGACAGAAGAAGAGACGGAGTATGTTCAGAGCATGGTCGATAGCATGTATGACGACTTTGTTTCTGTTGTATCCGAAGGGCGTGGCATGGATGAGGCGGAAGTCAGAGATCTTGCAGACGGACGGATATATCTCGGTGGTGATGCTGTTGACAATGGTCTTGTGGATCAGATTGGCTACGTCGAAGATGCATTGGCCGACCTAAAAGAGACTATCGGCGGCAACCCTGAAGTTATTGAATATGGCTATGATGGGAACAACCGTATCTCCTTCAACTACAAGGCGAAAAGTTTTATCAGTGGCCTTTTTGGCAATACTGAGATCGCACAGATTGAATCACTGCTTAGAAATAGACAAGGTGCTGCACCAATGTACCTGTACGAGCAGTAGGGGGGAACTTTATGGAACAAAGTGAAAGATATAGACCGGAAACCAATGATTCCCTGTCCGACAAGCTCGACTATATGGCAAATGCACATTTCTTTACGAGACTTGTCAGTTACATCATCGACATTGTCATATTGTGGTCGATTTCGCAGATTGTTGTTTATCCAATACTGAATGTACTAGGTATCAAGGAAGCATATCTGTGGATACCATTCTTCAGTGCTGATAATATTATGGTAGCTGTCATATATTTCACCTATTTCATACTGATGACCCATTTCTTCCAGGCTACTCTCGGGAAGATGATTACGGGTACAAGTGTGATTTCGCAAAATGGTGGCAAGCTGACCTTTGTTCAAGTGGTCTTTCGTGAACTGATCGGACGTTTCATTAACAACAGTCTATTCTACTTACCTTATCTAACGGTCATCTTTACTGAGAATAGAATTGGACTTCACGATTTCTTTGCGGACACTTATGTAGTTAAAAATAATTACCAAAGTTATAAAAACATGATTAAATCCCGCTATATGAGGGAAACATATGACGGACAGTAACTATATCAGGAGGATGATTTTAAATGGCCGATGTAACTTTTAAGGGAAACCCAATGACTTTAAGAGGTGAAGAACTGAAAAAAGGAGATCAGGCACCGGATTTCACAGTGCTGGATACAGATCTTGAGCCAGTCAGCCTCAGTGATTACGAAGGAAAGAAAAAATTAATCAGTGTCATCCCATCCATCGATACAGGGGTATGCAGCATCCAAACCAAAACGTTTAACGAAAAGGTCGTAGATGTGGACAATACAGTGGTTCTCACTATATCCAACGACTTGCCTTTTGCTCAGAAAAGATGGTCTGCAGATAAGGGGCTTGATAGCGCAGTGACCTTAAGTGACCACAGAGACCTATCTTTCGGTGAGAACTATGGTGTTGTAATGGAAGAACTGAGACTACTGGCACGTAGCGTATTTATTCTCGATGAGAATAACGAAGTTGTATATGTCGAATACGTCCCAGAAGGTACGGATCATCCGAATTACGACAAAGCAATTGAAGCATTGCAATCAATGTAATATAATATACAAGGATTCTGGACTGCCAGCCATTGGCAGTCCATATTTTATGGCAATGAGGAGAGTTTATGGAACAGACGAATATGGAGAAAACATATCAGAAACTTTTAGAGGAAACGGATCATCTTTTAGAGGAGAACCCGGGTGCCTCAAGACTCGAAGCACTGGGAGAAGCACTTCTTTATGTTGAAGCAGAAGGTTCCTTTGCCGAGCGCAGAAAAGCATTCCAGTTTGCTTATCTCTACCAAGTTCAAAAGGAACAAGTTCAGCCGAATCATCAACTAACACCTGATACAATCGGATATATGGTCGCCCATCTAGTCCAGCTTTTTGCTGGCAAATCACCAACAATGCTTGATGCCGGCAGTGGTACCGGACATCTGGCGATGACGGTGAGAGAGCAGGCTGAAAACGCAAAGTTGGCAGGAGTCGAAGTGGACCCCGTGCTTGCACGCCTTAGCGCAAATCTTTGTGAGTTCCTTGAGGTGCCGATGGATATTTATCCTCAAGATATCATCGAGCCGGCCAGAATCAATACAGTCGATGCAGCCATCGGTGATCTTCCAGTCGGTTATTATCCGATTGAAGTCGATGGTTTCACTACCGCATTCAAAGAAGGCAAGAGCTATGCACATCTATTAATGCTTGAAAGTGCAATGACTTACGTCAAAGATGACGGAATCGGTGTATTCGTGGTGCCTTCAAACATGCTTGAGAAGGACAATGAGACCATCAAGCAGTACTTGTCTGAAAGTGCAACGCTTCTAATGTTCCTAAACCTGCCGAAAAGCATTTTCAAGACTGAGAATCAGCGCAAATCGATTATAGTGTTGAAGAAGAATTTTTCTCCACTTAAAAACAATGAAGTGTTAATTGGAGATGTGCCCGATTTCAAGAATGCGTCACAGTTCAAACACTTCTTGGAACAGACAGAATCATGGTATGATAACTACACTAGAAATTAAAAATTCGGGAGGAAAACATGTCTAAGATAATCGCTATAAATGCAGGTAGCTCATCTTTTAAGTTCCAACTTTTTGAGATGCCTGAGGAAAAAGAAATCGCAAAAGGACTTGTAGAACGTATTGGACTAGAAAACGGTATTTTTTCTATTACTGTGGATGGAGAAAAGCACAAGATTGAACAAAATTTCAAAGACCACGAAGAAGCGGTCAATATCATGCTTAAGGAACTTGTCGACTTCAATGTCATCAAGGACATCAATGAAATAGAAGCCAGTGGCCATAGGGTTGTTCACGGTGGAGAAATTTTCGATGACTCAGCGCTGATCGACGACGAAACAATTCGCCATATCCAAGAACTCAGTGAACTCGCACCGCTCCACAACCCAGCCAACCTGATGGGAATCAATGCATTCCGCGAGTTACTGCCTGATGTACCGCACGTTGCTGTATTCGACACTTCGTTCCACCAGACAATGCCTGAGAGTTCATATCTCTACAGTCTGCCATACAACTATTACGAAGACTATGGCATCAGAAAATATGGTTTCCATGGTACAAGCCATAAATACGTCACAGAACGTGCCAGTGAACTGATGGGCAGACCACTTGAAGAACTGAGGATTATTAGCTGTCACCTCGGAAATGGTGCGAGTATCGCTGCAGTCAAAGGCGGTAAGTCAGTAGATACTTCCATGGGCTTCACGCCACTTGCAGGTGTCACAATGGGAACACGTTCAGGTAACATCGACCCGGCGCTCATACCCTACATCATGGAGAAGACTGGAAAATCAGCAGTTGAAGTACTGAATGTATTGAATAAGGAATCCGGTTTACTCGGTGTCAGCGGATTCTCAAGTGATCTTCGCGATATAGAAAGCGAAGCGCAAGAGGGCAACGAAAGAGCTATCCTTGCATTGGAAGTATTCGGCGAAAGAATCCACAAATACATGGGTTCTTATGCGACACGTATGGGCGGACTTGATGCCATTATATTCACAGCCGGTGTGGGTGAGAACTCCGATATCGTTCGTGAAAAAGTAGTTCAGGGACTCGAATTCATGGGCGTGTACTTCGATCCAACAATGAATAAAGTCCGTGGTGAGGAAAAATTCATCAACCATCCGTATTCTCCAGTCAAGATCATTATCATTCCGACTGACGAGGAAGTTATGATTGCTAGAGACGTCATGAGAATAGCAGGACTCCAATAAATATAGTATATAAATAACCTCTTATCATACTTTGATAAGGGGTTATTTATATACTATTCAGAGTGATTAATATATTGTGGAAGTCTTTTTATGAAAACTATATAATATATGTAAATATAGTCAAATGGAGGGGATTGACTTGAAACGTTGTATATTATCAGGAAGCGTAATCGCTACTTTTTTACTGGCTAGTTGTGATAGCGAAGAAATCGGGGCCGATACGGTGGCAAACGAGGAATCGGTAGCAAGCCTAGAAAAAGAGAACAAAGATTTAAGAGATCAAATATCACAGCTTAAAGAAGAAATGTCATCAGAGAAAGAAACAGATGAGAGCGGGGAATCCGATTTAACAAAGGAGAATGAAGCTCTCAAAAGTCAGGTCTCAGAGCTTGAGGAAGAACTAGCATCCACAAAAGAAGCAGAGGATAAATACGAGGCAGTTCTAGATGAGAATGATTCGTTACAGGGCGAAGTTTCAGAACTGAAAGTGGAGTTGGCTGAATTAGAAGGCGCAAATGAACCTCAAGAATTAGAAGTAACGAGTGAAGAAGAATCTGCAGAAACAGAACAAAAAGAGGCTGGAGATAGCGAAGTACCTAGAGAGTGGCAATCGGCATTGAATAGTGCCTATACTTACGCTGAGCTGATGCATATGTCTAAAGCCGGAATTTATGAACAGCTTACTTCCGAGTACGGAGAAAACTTCCCTGAGGAAGCTGCACAATATGCGATAGATAATATTGAATATGATTGGGAAAATAATGCTCTGGAATCAGCAAGAAGCTATCAAGAACTTATGGATATGTCTCATGCTAGCATTTATGATCAGCTTGTTTCGGAGTATGGAGAGAAATTTACAGAAGAAGAAGCGGCATATGCAATAGAAAATCTAGACTGATCTTTGCGTGGCCGATTTTTGGATAGATCAAAAAAATACTCTAAATACGACTAAGATGCTGGCTAATTGATGCTACTAGAAATTTAAGGGTACAGTAGAGTGCAAATATTCAAAAGGACCAACTTTTATCAAGTATATCTGATAAAAGTTGGTCCTTTATGGTATTCAATTACATACCAGGTGTCGATACGTGCAATAAGTATATCGAGTATGTGATAATTTAAACTATAACAATCTATATCAAGAAGGGAGAAGGTAGGATCAAAAGACTTACAATTTGGACCTTGGTTGTTTTCTGTTTGCTTTACGTGATTGCGTACTTTTCCGGCTGGATCGGCCCGGAATCAACCATTAGATATTTCTTTCTCCCTGTGGTGGTAGGGCTGAACGGTGTCATACTTCTTTTTGAATATAATGGTGGCAAGCAAAAAAATAATGAAAAGAAATATTATAAGTATCTGGGCATGGGTGCCATCATTCTTTCACTAATCCTATTGTTGATAAGTATTAGTGCCCTGATGTATCCAGCATAATATAAGAATTCTATAAGACGAAGGTGAAATATATAATGAACTATGTAGCAGTAGATTTAGAGACAGCCAATGGTAGTCGTAGTTCGATTTGCTCAATTGGACTGGTTAAGTTCAAAGATGGTGAAATTATAGATGAATACTACTCTCTGGTAAATCCAGAAGTGGAGTATTTTGCACGTATGAATATCAACATTCACGGTATCATGGAAGCGGATGTAGTAGACCAACCAAATTTTCCCCAGGTGATGAAAGAGGTTGAAGACTTTATCGAAAACTATCCGCTCGTTGCTCATTTCTCACAGTTTGATATGCATGCACTCGAGGATGCCTACAAAAAATACGGTATGGAAATTCCACCTTTTAAGTATTTCTGCTCTTTTAGATTGTCAAAGCAGCTCTATAAAATGTCTTCATATAGGTTGCCAGCAATGTCTGCATACTTTGGTATTGACAATTCCAACCACCACAATGCACTAGCTGATGCCAGGATGAGCGGGCTAATCGCCCATCATATATTTGAACAGCATGGCATGGATCTCGATGCTTTCAATGAAAAGCACAACTATGATATAGGAACGCTCGGTGGTAGAGGGTTCCGTAAAAAGGATTCAAGAAGCAGACGTTCGAAAACGGATGAAGTTTCAGTAGATAAGACAAAGTTCAAGCCGGATCATCGACTTTATGGCAAGTACGTATGTTTCACAGGTGCATTGTCTCAGATCAAGAGAGCTGCTGCAGCCCAGTCTGTGACGGATATCGGCGCAGTCTACGAGAAGTCTATATCGAGGCATACAGATTATCTAGTAGTCGGTGACAAAACACAGCGGGGTACAAAGCAAAGTAACAAGACAAAACAAGCACTAGAGATGATCTCAAATGGTCATAACATACGAATCATAAGTGAAGGGGAGTTCATGGAACTTCTATAACCGTATAAAAGCACCTCCGGGATATTTCATTCCGGGGGTGCTTTTATACGGCTATTTGTTTTCATTCATAAACTCTTCAGTCGCAACCACAGGTTCGAAGTCGTCTGGCAATGTTTCCGTTCTAACAACCAATACATCACAAGGTGCATGTCTTACGATTGCTTCTGAAACGGAACCGATGATGAAGCGTTCGACTGCATTCAGGCCGGTGGCACCGCAGGCAATAAGGTCTGCACCTGTCTTCTTAACTGCCTTTTTCGGAATGATGGACTTCGGTGAGCCGTAGTCGATGATTTTATCCACCTTCTGGACACCACGGTCACGCGCGAGTTCTTCATAACCATCGAGCAATTTCTGTGCAAAATCATTCGCGCGCTGGGAAATTGTACGATCGTATGCTTCTACGGATGCGAAGGAACGTGTATCGATGACATTGATGATGGAGAGCTTGGAATCATTACGTTTGGCAATATCAATCGCTTTGTGAAATGCCCATTCCGCTTCTCTTGAACCATCGACTGCGATAAGAATGTTATCATACTTGAGCATATTAATACCCCCTCCATTAATGTAGCGCTTTCAATCATACTATACCACATTTTAGGATAGTTATAACTTTTATACTGGGACAGAATGACTATTTTGTGAACTCTGTGATATAATTGTGGCGTTCATAGTTCCATCACTGAAAGGGGTTTCAAGAAATGATTATAGGGGTACCAAGAGAGATCAAGAATAATGAAAGCCGAGTTGGGCTGACACCGGGTGGGGTGCACGCTTTCGTTGAAGCGGGCCACACCGTACTGGTTGAGAAAAATGCAGGGTCAGGATCTTATTTTGAAGATGCAGACTACACAGCTGCAGGCGCTAAAATTGTGAACACTGCAAATGAAGTCTGGGATGTGGAAATGGTAGTAAAGGTCAAGGAACCACTGCCGGAGGAGTTCGGTTATTTCAGAGAGAATATGATCCTGTTTACATATCTGCATCTGGCACCTGAGAGGGAACTAACCCAGGCCTTGCTTGAAAATAAGGTGACATCGATTGCCTATGAAACAATCCAGTTGCCGGATGGTTCACTGCCTCTACTATCACCAATGAGCGAAGTGGCAGGTCGTATGGCGGCACAAGTCGGTGCGGAGTACTTGCAGAAGATCAAGGGCGGCAAAGGTATCCTGCTCAGCGGCGTACCGGGCGTATCCAGAGGGAAAGTCGCCATCATCGGCGGAGGTATTGCGGGGACAAATGCAGCCAAGATGGCCATCGGTCTCGGTGCCGACGTTACAGTGCTTGATCTCAATCCGAAACGTTTGAGAGAGCTTGACGATCTGTTCGGGACGAATGTCCAGACGCTCATGTCTTCACCACTCAACATTGCTCAGGCGGTCAAAGAGAGCGATCTCGTAATTGGTGCCGTACTCATACCAGGAGCACGCGCCCCGCGTCTCGTCACAGAAGAAATGATCCGTTCGATGAATGCGGGATCTGTGATTGTGGATATTGCCATCGATCAAGGCGGTATTTTTGAGACGACGGATAAAGTCACAACACATGATGATCCAATCTATTTCAAGCATGACGTCGTTCATTATGCTGTAGCGAATATGCCAGGTGCTGTACCGCGTACATCTACCATTGCACTGACAAATGCCACTATGGCGTATGGACTTCAAATTGCTAATAAAGGCTATAAAGAAGCCGCGAAGCAGAACCCTTCCTTACTCGGTGGCTTCAATACAATCCAAGGTCACGTAACGTACAAGGCTGTTGCGGAAGCCCAAGATCTTGATTATCGAGAAATCAGTGAATTCTTATAGAAATAAATAAAACTCCGGAGCAAATGCTCCGGAGTTTTGTTTTATGGCTTCATGACGACTTTGATGCAATCATCTTCGTGACCATTAAATATTTTGTACATCTTCTCAGCTTCCTTCAGTGGTACATTGTGAGTAATGATGTCAGTTGGATCGATTTCTCCCTTCTCAACCATATCGTATAACTTAGGCATGAAGTGGATGACCGGTGCTTGACCGGATTTTACAATGACATTTCTCGAGAAGATTTGTGGGAGTGGGAACCCATTGGCTGGGGCTCCGTACACACCTGTCAGTTGGATCGTGCCAAACTTCTGTACACAGTCTGCAGCAGTGATTATTGGATCGATGGTGCCGACTTGACCGCCGAGGGACTTAATACGATCCTTGACTGTGATTTCACCATCCATACCGACACAGTCAATGACGACTTCTGCACCGCCTTTAGTGGATTCATGGAGATGCTTACCAATATCATCATACGATTTGTAGTTGAAGGTTTCAACGTTGTTAGTGCGCTTCGCATGCTCAAGTCTTACTTCATTATGGTCAACGGCAATAACACGTGATGCACCTTTCATCCATGCGAACTTTTGCGTCATAAGACCGATAGGACCAGAACCGAGTACAATTACGGTATCTCCCTTTTTAACACCACTGTGTTCCACACTCCAATATGCTGTTGGCATTACGTCGGAGAGGAAAAGTACGCTTTCATCTTCGAGCTCACTTTCTTTGGGTACTACGAACGATGTGAAATCAGCATAAGGTACTCTCAAGTATTCGGCCTGTCCGCCAGGATAGTTGCCAAATGCTTCTGAAAATCCGAAGTAAGCACCAGTATCTGCGTGTGGATTGGAATTATCACATTGACTTTCCATTTCATGCTTGCAGAAATGACATTCCCCACAACTGATATTGAAAGGAATAACAACGCGGTCGCCTTTTTTGATTTTTTTAACTCCTGGCCCGACTTCTTCGACAATCCCCATAGGTTCATGTCCGATAATGTAGTCGTCTGAAATTGGCATGTTTTTTCTGTAAAGGTGTAAATCGGATCCGCAGATGGCTGTGGAAGTGACACGGATTATCATATCTGTCCCTTCCTGAAGTTCAGGGGCTTTCATATTCTTGACTTTGATTTTCTCGCTTCCTTGAACAGTAACAGCTTGCATTTATTGACACATCCTTTTAAATGAGTATTGCATACACTATTCCCTAGGATGAAGTGGGTAAACATTTGCTAGGCAGAAATGCACACAACGTCAAACGGAATGCTACCAATTAATGCCGTCTTTTGCTCTTCCGTGGAAACAACCGGTATGATTGTAATCCGCTTCTTGGCATGAATTTTTAGCTTAGCCAAAGGTTGGAGCTGCTTGTAGTCGTTGAGGTCGTGTTCACGGAGGTCGTACATTACTCCTGACACATCATGGCTGATCAGTTCGTCAAGCAATCGGCTTTGCAAAAAAGCAGGAACCTTACTGAAACTTGGTCCTACG
Organism: Salinicoccus sesuvii; assembly: GCF_042648145.1. NCBI lineage: Bacteria > Bacillati > Bacillota > Bacilli > Caryophanales > Staphylococcaceae > Salinicoccus > Salinicoccus sesuvii. The sequence continues at coordinate 195,662 of NZ_JBHRWV010000002.1, forward strand.
ATGAGGTGTCGCATACCGACCAGTTTCGACAGCTCACTAACAAAACGCAAGTTAATATGGTGGTACCCATCCTCAAAAATCTGGTCTGTGATGAAGCCATCCACACCCTCAAGCATGCGCATGGTTTCTATAATGATATTACCGAGAAGAAATGGGTCTGTCTCTTCCCAGTGGTTCAGTGCAACAAACAGCTCACTATTCGGATGTAACATCTTCTTCATGGCAGGTAGCGCGAGATTGGGCGCACTGAAGTCTTGGCGCGCCAATATTTCGGATGTATGGTTTTCTGATAAAACATGGCTGCGAATAATTGTTTTCATGTATGTCACCTCTCCAAAATTGTATCATAACAATGAATGATTCTGTGTTGCTTGGGGTAAAGAAATACCATGCAGTAACAAATGGAAAGGAAGGATTTTATGAAACTGAGTTATCATGGCCATTCGATCGTAATGCTCGAAAGTAATGGGTCCAAAGCAATTGTAGATCCGTTTATTAACGGTAATGAATTGACGGATCTCGTTGCCGGGGACGTAGAAGTAGATTACATTTTGCTGACACACGGTCACAACGATCATGTTGGCGATACCGTCGAGATTGCAAAAAAGAACAACGCAACAGTTGTAGCGCCGGTCGAGCTGGCTGGACATCTCGAAGGCAAAGGTCTCGAAACCATAGGTATGAATATCGGTGGCAGCAAGAGTTTCGAATTCGGCACCATCAAATTCGTTCATGCATTCCACAGCTCAAGCTTTACAGAGGATGATGGCAGTATCCAGTACACAGGAATGCCGACAGGCATCATCTTAGAAGCTGGCGACAAGAAGATTTATCATGCCGGGGATACGGGCATATTCGGAGATATGAAGCTGATTTCAGAACTCAATGGCCCCTTTGATGTGGCTTTCGTACCGATTGGCGACCACTTCACTATGGGAATAGATGATGCTGTTTATGCAACAGATGAATTAATAAAACCGAAAATTGTTGTTCCTGTACATTACAATACTTTCCCACCGATTAAACAGGACGGAGAAACATTTAAGAGTAGGTTGTCAACGACATGCCAAGTACTCAATCCAGGTGAAACGGTGGATTTTAACTAGTTGATGAGAATATAATGGAATCAAGGGGAGCACCCGGAGTGGTGTTCCTTATTTTTATACATGATTGCCAGGTGATTGTATGTCAAAGCATGATGAAATACTGGAATATATCTATAGTCTTCCGGAAGGTGCGAAAATATCGGTTCGTCAAATATCAGCACATCTCGAAGTCTCAGATGGTACGAGCTATCGCGCGATAAAAGATGCCGAGAAGGAAGGGCTGGTTAAGACCATCGAACGGGTGGGCACAATCAGAGTCGCACCGAAAGAGCAGTACATAGAAGGTAACCTGAGTTTTGAACAGGTGAACCGGGTGATTGAGGGGAAAGTGCTCGCAGGTACGCGGGGGCTGGAACGGGAGATCAGCAAATTTATTATTGGTGCCATGCGCACAGACGCGCTTGAGAGTTATCTCGAGGAAGGCGCGCTTTTAATTGTAGGAAATCGTGAGGATGCCCAGTGGCGCGCTCTTGAGAGCCATTCCGGCATCCTCATCACCGGTGGGTTCGGCGCTGACGCTGAAATACTGAAGCGGGCTGAAGCATTGTCACTGCCAGTCATCTCGACAACTGCCGATACTTTTTCAGTTGCATCTCTTATCCAAAGAGAACTCTACAGTGTACTCATGATGACCAATGTCATTACGGCAAGCGACCTGGTCATCAGGCAGGATGAGTATGTATATGATGTTTTTACCGATCGGAATAAGGAGTACTTCCCCGCAGACCAGATGACGATACTGACCGAAGCGGGTAAGTTTCGTGGCATCATCCAATCATCAGAACTTCATAAGCTCGGACAAAAGGATGCACACACGCGCATATCGGACATTGTCGCCAGCACTTCGAGTACGTTGCAAAGTCTGAGGCAGCTGATGAGTTGGCACCAGCTTAACATTCTTCCGGTCATGGACGAGGAGCGCACATTGATCGGTATCGTGCACAGACGCGATGTATTCAGGCAGCGGGAGCCAAGAAAGCTTGGTGGTGGCATCAATGCCGAAAATTTGATTGACAGGGAAATTCGGATCGAGGACAACCGGATCCATCTTAGGGTTATGCCGTTTATGACGGATGAGTACGGCAGCATCGCACAGTCCGAACTGATGCGGCTAATCGAGCGGTTAACCGAGGTGGTGCTTCGAAGTCATGATATTTATAGTTATCATATCGACACCCTCAATTTCATGAACATCAAATTGGTCCAGCTATATCAGGAGCTCGTTATCGAAGGCAACATACTAGATCTCGGTGACCAGTTTCTAAGACTCGAAGTAGAAGCGCGCTCTAACGATGGTATCTATTCGAAGGCGACGCTACTTATCCAGCACTATAAAGAAAAATAGACAAGTGAGCACTCACTTGTCTATTTTTTGTTCTTGCGATTGAAATCTGCCCACGCTTTATCTTCAATAGGTATGTTACCTTTGAAATATTTCCTTGCAGCATTGAAATGCCATATATTATACGCACCGAAAACGATGAACAGTGCACCGATAATATAGGACACAGCCGTAGGAAACTGGATGATCGTATTTAGACCAAAGGACAGTATCAATGTACCAAGCCAGATTCTTGATATGCTGTTATAATATGCTTTTCTTACATCACGTTCGCTTCTAATCTTCCTGATCTTATAGACGATGAACATGAAGAGGCTGAGAAGCAGTAGGGTGACGAGAAAGGATACAGCAATCTGATAAGACATTTCCATCGGATACAACTCCATTCCTTAATGTAGTATAATTTATTATATTAGCCAAGTAAATCCAAACAGAAGGAGATTTTCAATTGTTCACAGAATATATAAATCACTATACATCTCTTAGAGAAAACTATAAGAAGTTGCTCAATATGATCAACAGTTACGATGAGATTATCATAATGCGTCATCTGAGACCGGATCCAGATGCCATTGGATCTCAACTTGCATTAAAAGAAATTTTGAAATGCGTCTTTCCTAATAAGAAGGTGACAGCACTCGGTGAAAGTGAAGCCTCCTTGGAATTTCTCGGGAAGATGGATACAGCGACGTCTGTTGAACAACCGCTTCTCATTGTGGTGGACACAGCAGGGGTTGGGCGGATTGACGGAGATATATCCGTTGGAGATAAGGTCGTCAAAATCGATCATCACCCGAACCATGAGCCATATGGAGATATCAATATTGTCGAGACCGGTGTTTCATCCACTTCTGAGCTCATCTTCTTGCTTGCGAGTGCATGGGGATTCGATAATGACTATATAAACGATGTTTCAGCGCGACTCTTGTTCTCGGGTATCGTTGGAGATACCGGCAGGTTCCTGTTCAATAACACGAGCACATTGACACTTAAAGTGGCTTCCGAGTTAAGGAAGTTTGATTTTGACGCTGCTCAGGATATGACGGAAATGAACAAGCAGTCTTTGGACCAGTTTAAATTCAAAGGTTACCTGATCAATAACTTCGAAATGACGGATAAAGGGGTCCTTCATGTATGGGTACCGCGCTCAGTACTCTCTGACTATGAGCTTACAAGCAATGAAGCGAGCATGCACGTTAACATCTATAGAGAAATAGATGAGGCTAAAATATGGTTTATGGCAGTGGAAGAGGCAGATAATATCCGTGTCAGAGTACGCTCCAAAGAGACGGTCATCAACGATGTTGCAGAATCATTCGGTGGCGGTGGCCATCCGTTGGCAAGTGGTGTCAGTATTGCTTCATATGAAGAGTTACAGTTGCTGATTGAGGCGTTGGATAGCAAACTTTAAAGGGGGCACGCCCTATGATCAATTTGAATGTTCACAGCTGTTACGAATTCCTAAACAGCAATATTAGAATCGATCCGTTGCTCAGGAAGGTGTCAGGCGACGATCAGCTAGCTGTTGCATTGACCGATCTGAACCGCCTGCATGGCATCTATCATTTTGTTAAGAGGGCGGAGCACTTCGGTGTAAAGCCACTAATCGGTATGGAGATAAAGATCGACGATCAGCTGGATGGCATTCCGCTTGTACTGATTGCGAAGAACACTGCAGGTTACCTAGAACTGGTGCGCCTGTCGGCCATGCTTTCTTATAAGGATCTCGAGTACACGCCGGAGAACTATCTATTTAAAAATATTCATGACTGCGTTGCGGTTGCCAAAACAAATCAAGGGGCAACTTTGCTTGACTCTATTCCAATCAATGAAGCGGACCGCTACACGTCCCATGAAATATCCGATCACGGCTACCAACGTGTCTATATGAAGCAGGCAAACTACATTGAACCGGAAGACCTTTCAGCACAGACGGTGCTCAATGCCATTCGTGATAATAAAAGGATGGCACCGGAGGCCCTTGGTTCGGGTAGTGGGGACCATTACATTAGAACTAGAGAAGATGTAACTGAAGAAGAAAGACATTTTCTTCAAGGCAACTTGACGCTGGTTGAGAAATGTAACGTCACTTTGCCAAAGACGCGGCGTACATTGCCGCATTTTCCACATAAGGACAACTCAGATTCAAAAGATTTCTTATGGCAGATGCTGATGGACCAGTTCAAACAAAAAACCGACGGTAGCGATAAATATATGGAACGCATGAAGTATGAATATGAGATCATCGTGGAGATGGGCTACGAGGACTACTTTCTAATCGTTCAAGATGCTGTTAATCACGCCAAAAGATCAGGCATCTACGTCGGTCCTGGTAGGGGGTCATCCAGTGCCAGCCTGGTGTCATTCCTCTTAAATATTACAGAAATCGATCCGCTGAAGTATCATCTATTGTTCGAACGCTTCCTTAACCCAGAACGTGTGACAATGCCTGATATCGATATCGACTTTGAGGATACGAGAAGGGATGAGGTTGTGGCATATTTGATTGATAAGTACGGTGAGATGAATGTTGCCCATATTGTGACCTATGGCACATTGAGCGCCAAAATGGCTGCCCGAGATGTCGGGCGGGTACTCGGTTTTGGTGACGATGAACTAAAGATGATTTCAAATATCATCCCTGATGCACCGGGTACGACACTCGAAGATGCTTTTTCAACAAAAGAGTTTCAATCGCTCATGGAGGCGGATCAAAAGTACGGTATTTATGCAACGCTATGCCGCAAAATAGAAGGGTTGCCCCGTCACACATCAACGCACGCAGCGGGTGTGTTACTGAGTGAAGAACGCTTGACTGGCAGTGTGCCTGTAATTTTCAGTGAAGGGTATACACTCAGTCAATGGCCGATGAATGAAGTCGAAGGCTCTGGGTTGCTCAAGATTGATATTCTTGGTCTTAGGAACCTCTCGCTTCTAAAATATATGGTCAACCAGATCAGACGGACGGAGGCAAACTTCACCTTGGACAACATCCCGGATGATGATCCGAAAGTATACCGGCTGCTCGGCCGCGGTATGACGCTTGGTATCTTCCAGCTGGAGTCAGACGGGATCCGGAAGGTCATTCGAGATATGAAGCCGGAACAGTTTTTGGATATTGTTGCTGTCAATGCATTGTATCGTCCGGGTCCGATGAAGGAGATAACTAATTATATCGAAGGGAAAAGTAATCCTTCGTCAGTGAAATACCCACACGTTGACATAAAAGATATACTTAAAGAAACTTATGGGGTCATCGTCTACCAAGAGCAGATTATGCAAATTGCTGCCAAGATTGCCGGATACTCCTATGCGGAAGCAGACATACTGAGACGTGCGATGAGTAAAAAGGATAGAGAGACGCTTGAGCAGGAGCGCGGGAAGTTCGAAAAAGGAGCAGTCGATAATGGATACAGCAGCAATGTCGGACGTCATATATTCAATCTGATACTCGAATTTGCGGACTACGGTTTTCCGAAAAGCCACGCTGTTGCCTATAGTAGAATTTCTTATATGCTTGCCTATATTAAAGCGATATATCCTGAAATTTTCTACGCTGTGATACTTTTTCACCACTTTGGTAACGATACGAAAGTAAAGCAGGTCATCAGTGAAATGAAACTTAGGCGCATCCGAATGCATCCACCGGATATCAACCGTTCATGGTGGAGCAACCAACCGGCGGATGGTGTCCAAATTGGATTTTCTATGATTCGCGGGGTGACGCGCCGTATGGCAGAAGCCATTATTGAAGCACGCAGTGATGGCCCATTCACAGACCTCTATGATTTGAAAACACGCGTTAGTAAAGTGCCATTGAACCGGAAGACGCTGACCCAGCTCATACTTTCCGGTGCGCTCGACAGTTTTGAAGAGAACCGGAAAACCATGCTTCAGACTCTACCCATGTTGGATGATCTGAATACTGAGGAGTACGCACACGATTCGTTCCTAAGCACGCTCGGATTCAGTATCAAAAAAGAGTACAGTTACTCTGAAGAGATGGACGAAATAGAAAAAGTGGAAGGGGAAAAAGAAGTATTCGGATTTCATCTGTCGGATCACCCGGTTATTACAGTACAAAAGTCGCTACAGTATATCCCTTTTTCACTTCTCCATCAGAAAAGCCAGGGAACCTATCTAGTCTTCTTCGAAAATATAAAAGTGATACGTACAAAAAAAGGCCAAAACATGGCGTTTGTTAGAATCTCTGATGGACACCAGGAAATGGAAGGTGTTATATTTCCAAAAGTCTATTTCAATGTCCACAGTAAGCTGACAGGAAAAATTTCTGCGGTATCGGGACGAATGGAGACCCGCAACTCCGACCCGCAACTCATCATCGAAGATGTACAGGATCTGGATGCCTTCAAACATAGCCACATCCAATCGACGAAAAAAATCGTTATCCGTAACTCTGAAAGTTACGCACTGGACGGTATCTTGGGAGCAGAGGGCATCACGGTATTTGACTTTGACAACCAGCAGAAGCTTGGTAATATTGAAGCATCCAGTATCGACAGACTACTAGAGACAATCGAATTGTCGGATATTCGTCTACTTACCTGAATCTGTTGTCACGTAATTCGGATAATGTTAATATTATTAGTGGTATGACCACTCAAGAAAGGAAGATCAATAGTGTCCCTAAGAGATGATGCACTAGAACTGCACAGAGAAAAACAAGGTAAACTTTCCGTAAATTCCAAAGTAGAGATAAAAGACAAGGAGGCACTGAGCCTCGCATATTCCCCTGGGGTCGCTGAACCATGCAAAGAAATTTATGAGGATGAGCGTACCGTCTTCGACTATACAATCAAAAGTAATACTGTAGGTGTCATTACAGATGGCTCTGCAGTACTTGGACTCGGTAATATCGGAGCGATGGCAAGCCTGCCGGTAATGGAGGGAAAGAGCGCGTTGTTCAAAAATTTTGCAGGTGTTGATTCGTTTCCACTCGCACTGGATACGAACGACGTCGATGAAATTGTTAGAACGGTCAAACTGTTGACACCTGTATTTGGCGGCATCAACCTCGAGGATATCTCCGCACCGAGATGCTTCGAGATTGAAGAGCGTCTCGGACGTGAAACGGACATTCCCGTCTTCCATGATGATCAGCACGGTACTGCCATCGTTACATTAAGTGGTCTGATGAATGCATTGAAGCTTACAGGCAAATCACTGAACCAGATTAAAGTTGTTTTGAATGGTGCTGGTGCTGCAGGAGTGGCAATCGTTAAACTGCTACATAGTTTCGGCGTTAAGGAAATGATTATGTGTGATTCAAGAGGGGCCATTTATGAAGATAGGCCGAATGGCATGAATGATGTCAAAAAGGAAGTCAGTCGTTTCACCAACCATGCACATAAGCAGGGTGAGCTTAAGGATGTCATAAAGGATGCGGATGTATTCATCGGTGTGTCTGTAGCCGGCGCCTTAACAGAAGAGATGGTTGGGACAATGGCTGAGAATCCGATTATTTTCGCAATGGCGAATCCAAATCCTGAAATCATGCCTGCAGATGCCAAAGCAGCAGGCGCACTGGTTATCGGCACCGGACGTAGTGATTTTCCAAATCAGATCAATAATGTACTTGCCTTCCCCGGCATCTTTAGAGGTGCGCTTGACGTTAGAGCGACACATATCAATGATGAGATGAAAAAAGCAGCCGTCTTGGCCATTGCAGACCTCATCGACGAGGACGAGCTGACAAGTGATTATGTCATTCCGGATCCTTTCAATAAGGAAGTTGCGCCGCGTGTCGCTAGAGCAGTAGCTGAAGCGGCCATGCAGACAGGTGTCAACCGCATCAAGGTGGACCCGGAAGAAGTCTACCAGAAAGCGCGCACGCTGACTCTTTAATAATGGATGAAATGACGGAAAGAAAAGGTTTGGAAAACATTGTTGAAGAAATTCACAATTTGATAGAATCAGAGAATATCCAGGTCGGTGACAAGCTGCCGAGTGAAAGGTACCTCAAGGAAAAACTGAATGTCAGCAGGCAGAGCGTCAGAGAAGCACTGAGAGCACTCGAACTGCTTGGCATCATATATGTACGACGTGGAGAGGGCACTTTTTTAGCTGATATAGACAGTCACCAGCTTTTTCAACTTATCGGTAAATATCTTATCAGAACAGAAAGACAGCAAGACGAAATCATTGAAATAAAACAGATAATCGAAGCCCATGTGAAGTCGAAACATCAAAACGACAGTATGGATGTGGAGTCTGACGACAATCAAATTATGAAGAAGATCTATGTTCTGCTCGATAAATATTCACAGGCCTTCAAATCGTAAAGAAACAGGGAGTAAATTATGCTAAAAGACTTGTTCTCCAAGCTGAATAAGAAAGTCAACGAAACTGACCGTAATGACGGTACGTTTGAAAACAGTGAAACAATCATGACGAAGTGTCCCAACTGTAAGAAGATACTGTATTCGAAAGAATTATATAAGCGTCTGAATGTTTGTACGAACTGCGAGCATCATCTACCAATTATCGCGCCGGATCGGATGGAAGCACTGATGGACGAAGGAACAATCAAACCGATTCTTGAAGAGATTACATCGGCCAACCCTCTGGATTTCCCAAACTACGAATCTAAACTCGTCAAGGATAGGGAAAAGACGGGACTCAATGAGGCGGTGGTCTGTGCTGAAGGAGAAATAGAAGGCACGAGCGCCGTGGTTGCGATTATGGACTCGCGTTTTAGAATGGGCAGCATGGGTTCTGCCGTAGGAGAAAAGCTCGCTAGAACTTTTGAATATGCGACTAAACGGCACCTGCCCGTTATCGTCTTCACAGCAAGCGGTGGTGCCCGCATGCAAGAGGGGATCATTTCCTTGATGCAGATGGCAAAAGTAAGCGTGGCCATAGAACGTCACAGTCAAGCAGGTCTACTCTATGTCGCTTACATGACGAATCCGACGACTGGCGGGGTATCTGCAAGTTTTGCCTCCGTTGGCGATATCAACCTCGCTGAAAAAGGGGCGATGATTGGTTTTGCCGGCAGGCGTGTTATTGAGGAGACTATCAAGGAAAAACTACCGGAAGATTTCCAAACAGCCGAGTTCTTATTGAAGCATGGACAGCTGGATGAGGTCGTTAACCGCCGGGATATGAAAAATTATCTCGGAAGAATATTGAAATTGCATAGTGAGGTGTGACCATGGCGTTTGATTTTGAACAGCCGATATTTGAACTCGAAGAAAAGATTGGTGAACTAGAAAAGTACGCTTCAAAGAATAAGCTGGATCTGACGAAGGAAATTAGCTTTCTGGAGAAGAAGGTCGAAGATAAGAAAACAGAAATTTATAGCAATCTGACACCATGGCAGCGTGTCGAAATTGCCAGATATATAAAACGTCCGACAACGCTCGAATATATAGAGAGTATCTTCGATGATTTCGTCGAATTCTTTGGAGATCGTGCCTATAGTGATGATGCTGCCATCGTTGGCGGTATTGCCTCTTACCACGGCACTGCTGTTACTGTCATCGGCCATCAGCGTGGACGTGATACGAAGGACAACATCCACAGGAACTTTGGAATGGCACATCCGGATGGCTACCGTAAAGCGCTACGTCTGATGAAGCAGGCCGATAAGTTTAATCGTCCTATCATCTGCTTCATCGATACAAAAGGCGCATATCCCGGTAAAGCAGCTGAAGAGCGTGGGCAAAGTGAATCCATTGCACGCAATCTAGTTGAGATGGCTGGTCTCAAAGTACCCGTCATCAGTGTGGTTATCGGTGAAGGCGGGTCCGGTGGTGCACTTGCACTTGGTGTATGTAATCGTCTGTTGATGCTCGAGAACGCCACATATTCAGTTATTTCACCAGAAGGTGCGGCAAGTATCCTTTTCAAAGATGCTTCTCTCAAGGAAATCGCAGCTGAATCTCTCAAGATTACTGCGCGTGATCTTGAAAACTTTGGAATCGCTGACGAAGTGATTGTAGAGCCTCAGGGTGGTGCCCATAATGACCGTGAGGCTGTATTTGGTGCACTTGATCGCTCGATTCAAAAACATCTAAATGAACTTTCCGAAATGGATGGACAGCATCTGGTGGATGACCGATACAATAAGTATATGAACATTGGAGTATTTAACGAACAGTCGTAACAATGACTGTTCTTTTTTGAGAGTAAAAACGGTTTCAACCGTTCAAATGATGGATAAGGACATCTAGGTATGATATTTTAATGGTAAGATATTGTTTCAACGGAGGGAACACATGAAGAAAATAGCAGTACTGACAAGCGGCGGCGATTCACCTGGAATGAATGCCGCAGTAAGAGCTGTCGTAAGGAAAGGCATCTATGAAGGTGTGGAGGTTCATGGCGTCTATCAGGGCTACCAGGGACTGGTTAACGATAATATAAAAAAATTGGAACTGGGTGATGTGGGTGATATCATCCAACGGGGCGGTACAAAACTGTACTCAGCACGCTGTCCTGAATTCATCGAACCTGAAGTGAGAAAAAAGGCAATTGAGAACCTTCAAAAACGCGGTATTGACTCCCTTGTGGTTATTGGTGGAGATGGATCCTATAGAGGTGCACAAAGACTGAACGAAGAAGGGATCAAAACGGTAGGAGTTCCTGGTACAATAGACAATGATATCAACGGTACCGACTACACTATCGGCTTTGATACTGCGCTTAATACGATTATTGATGCTGTTGACCGTATTAGGGATACAGCTACAAGTCATGAGCGGACGTTCATTGTTGAAGTCATGGGACGCGATGCAGGAGATTTGGCACTGTGGGCCGGCGTTGCTGGCGGGGCCGAGACTATTCTTATCCCGGAATCACATTCCGACATCAAGGAAGTTGCCGAGAGGATCGAAACAGGGATGAAGCGTGGCAAGAAGCATTCCATCATCATTGTCGCAGAAGGTGTTATGACTGCTGCACAGTGTGCTGAGGAACTGCGCAAATATATTAATATAGATACACGTGAAAGCGTCCTCGGTCATATGCAGCGTGGTGGCAAACCGACCGGTAGTGATCGCGTGCTTGCTTCTAGACTTGGCGCCTATGCTGTCGAACTTCTACTTGGAGATGTTCGTGGGCATGCAGTGGGCATAGAGAACAACCGTCTGACTAAAACAAGCTTTGACCGAGTATTCGAGGAGAGCCACAGAATCGACGAAGGACTGTTCAAACTTTCAAAAGAGTTATCCATATAGGAGGAATATACAAATGCGTAACACTAAAATAGTATGTACAATCGGACCGGCTTCCGAAGCACCTGAAATGCTGAGCAAGCTGATTGATGCAGGAATGAATGTTGCCCGTCTAAACTTCTCACACGGTGATCACGATGAACACCGCGCGAGAATTAAGAATATAAGGGAAGCTGCTGAAAAGGCAGGTCGTACAGTAGCCATCATGCTTGATACGAAAGGTCCTGAAATTCGTACGCATACGATGGAAAATGGCGGTATTGAGCTTTCAAAGGGTCAATCAATCAGTGTATCTATGGAAGAAGTCGTCGGTACTACAGACAAATTTTCTGTTACCTATGAAGGTCTCATTGATGATGTTGAACCGGGGGGCGTCATCTTGCTCGATGACGGACTAATTGAATTGGAAGTCGAAAAGCTAGACCGGGACAATGGACAAATCATCTGTAAAGTCCTAAACAACGGCCTACTAAAAAATAAAAAAGGTGTAAACGTACCAGGTGTCTCTGTAAAGTTGCCAGGCATCACCGAAAAAGATAAAGCGGATATCATCTTCGGAATCGGAGAAGGTATCGATTTTATCGCAGCAAGTTTCATCCGGACGAACAAGGATGTTCTTGAAATTCGTGAATTGCTTGAAGACCAAGCTGCTGCACACATCAATATTATCCCTAAGATCGAGAACCAAGAAGGCATTGATAATATAACGGAAATACTAGAAGTATCTGACGGGCTCATGGTCGCTAGGGGAGATATGGGTGTTGAGATTCCACCTGAATCCGTACCAATGGTACAAAAAGATCTCATTAAAAAATGTAATCTGCTCGGCAAACCAGTCATTACAGCTACCCAGATGCTCGATTCAATGCAGAATAACCCACGTTGTACGCGTGCTGAAGCAAGTGACGTTGCCAATGCCATTTACGATGGTACCGACGCAGTTATGCTTAGTGGTGAGACAGCAGCAGGCAGTTATCCACTCGAGGCTGTACAAACAATGGCGAGTATCGCAGTGTCTGCTGAAGCAGCACAGGATTATAAAAAACTATTGTCTGAGCGAACAAAATCTCTACAGACGACACTCGTGACAGCTATTGGGGTTTCAGTAGCACACACAGCACTGAACCTGAATTGTAAGGCAATTGTCGCAGCGACTGAATCCGGTCATACAGCACGTATGATTTCGAAATATCGTCCGCACTCTGAAATTGTTGCAGTTACACCACATGCCTATGTCGCAAGGCAGTTGCAACTCGTATGGGGTGTACATCCTGTCGTTAAAAAAGGTAAGCGTGACACGGATAATCTTCTTAATGTTTCCGTATCTGCGGCAATGGAAAACGGATTTGCTGCCCAGGGCGATCTACTAATTATTACTGCCGGCGTACCAACAGGCGAAGCTGGTACTACCAACCTGATGAAACTTCATATCGTTGGAGACCAGCTTATTAAAGCCCAGGGTATTGGACGAAAAAGTGCAGTGGGAGAAGTTGCTCTAATTAGATCTGCAAGTGAAATCGCGGATCGTGATCTTGCTGGAAAAATTGTCGTCGTCCAATCGGTTGATTCTGAAATGACATCCTATCTTGAGAAAGCGAGTGGTCTCGTCACTGTTGAAGGCGGACTAACATCCCACGGTGCAATCGTCGGCCTAAATCTTGAACTACCTACGATTGTAGGTGCAGATGATGCACTCGATGTGCTTGAAGATGGTATGATTATCACAGTGGACTCTGAGCAGAATTGCATATTCAGCGGACACGCGAACGTATTATAGTGAAATACTAGGTAAAGGGTACTGTCAAAGTACCCTTTTTTTGTTGTGACACAGCAGATGGGTCGGTATAATGATGATGAGGTGGCAAAGATGAAAAAGTTATTATTGCTAGCAATGATTCTATTGCTTACAGCGTGTGGAAATGATGGGAACGGTAGTGATACACCAGATGATGAAACGCAAGAACCAACCGAGGAGTCGTCGGAAATGGCTTCTGACGAGGGCGGTGCTACAGAGGCATCTGAAATAGTAGAAGAGGCAGAAGCAGCATGGGGCGATACTGTAAGCTACGAAGCGAGACAGACCTCTACGATTTCTTCTAGCGAGGGACAATATGCTGTGAGGACAATCACTACTCGGGGTGAGCAGAACGAAATCAAGGTCGAAGTGGATGATGGTCGTCAAATCCAAACTCATTATATTGTCGATGGTGAACATTTTATATATCAAGAAGGTAACATAGAAGCACAAGATCAGTCGCTTGGTCTGGAAGGCAGCACTTACGGAGATTTGCTTACTCAGCTGGAACCACTTTCTGAAGGTGCAGTTTCAGAGCAAGATGAAGGCTATGAAATCAGATACGAGATAAGCAGTCGAGAAGACACAATCCCTTTCTTCGATGACGAAGTCGAGAGTGCTATTCAAGATGTTGGTGTGTTTAATGGTCTAGTCACTGTCCAATTCAACGAAGAGTATCAGTATGTCGGTGCGGAGCTAACATTGACTGTCGGTAGCGACCAAGAGGAAATTAATATTACTTCGAACATCTCCATGGATCGCATAGGAGAAATTGATCTTATAGAAAAACCTAAAGAAATGTAGGAGTGTCGTCCGTTCACAGTGAACGGACGTTTTTTTGTAACTTTTCAAAACTTATTAAATTAAATAATGAAATTTTACATTATTTAATTATTCTAAAAATTGACATTATTATACACTGGAAATAAAATGTAGTTTAGAAGGGGGAGTTTTAATGTCAGATATTGATTACAAGAAGATTTCGTCACAACCGGAGTTCGAGTCACTTTTGAAGAAGCGCAATAAGTTCATTTTACCGCTCACTATATTTTTCATCATCGCTACGCTAATTTTCCCAGTACTTACCGGCTATACTACTATCCTAAACAACGAAGCATTTGGAAACATTTCGTGGGCATGGATATACGCGCTCATGTTGTTTATTATGGTATGGACTCTTGTAACCGTTTACATGAGTCGTGCAAAGACATTTGACAGAGAAGCAGATGAGATCATCAGGAAGTACAAGGAAGGGGAATATAAATGAATTGGACAGTCATCATCATGTTTCTGGCGTTCGTCGGAGCAACCTTGGTCATTACATATTTTGCTTCCAAACGGACGAACTCCGCAAGCGACTTCTATACAGCAGGTGGAGGGCTTACAGGTTGGCAGAACGGACTCGCCATTTCTGGGGATTACCTGTCCGCAGCTTCGTTTCTAGGAATTGCAGGTGCCATAGCGCTATGGGGATTTGATGGGTTCTTCTATAGCGTAGGTTATCTGACTGCATATCTTGTTGTCTTGTACGTCGTCGCCGAACCACTTAGAAACTTAGGTAAGTACACAGTGGCGGATATGATTGCCGCGCGATTTGAATTAAAGAAGGTAAGAGCGTTCGCAGCCTTGTCTTCCATTACAATTGTTATTTTCTATATGCTTGCGCAGCTCGTCGGTGCTGGGGCGCTCATTCAGCTTCTGTTCGGCATACCGTACAGTGTCTCCGTCATCATCGTCGGCATCATGATGACTATCTATGTTCTTTTCGGAGGTATGACAGCTACGAGCTGGGTACAGATGATTAAGGCTGTGTTGTTGATGATAGGTACAATACTGATTTCGATACTCGTACTAATCCAGTTCAACTTCAACATATTTACGATGTTCGGAGAAATGAAGAACGTTACAGCACCTGAGCTAGAAGGGTCTTTCCTGAATCCGGGTGCCCAAGGACAATCTCCGCTCAATAATATCTCGCTGATTGTTGCACTTCTTTTCGGTACAGCAGGGCTGCCGCACATTCTCATGAGGTTCTTTACAGTTAAGGATGCAAAGACTGCGAGAAGTTCCGTCATGTGGGCAACATGGATTATTGGCATATTTTATATTCTTACAATTTTCCTTGGTTTCGGTGCTGCTGCACTTCTGACTCGAGAAGAAATCATCGCTGCCAATCCTGCAGGTAATATGGCGGCGCCTCTACTTGCTGAAAGGCTTGGAGGAGACTTACTCATGTCGTTCGTTGCAGCCGTTGCTTTTGCAACAATTCTTGCTGTAGTAGCCGGTCTGGTATTATCTGGAGCAAGTGCCTTTGCACACGATATATACGGTCAAGTCATCAAAAAAGGTCAAGTTACAGAAAGCCAACAAATGCTTGCTGCAAAAATTGCAGCATTCAGTGTTAGTGCACTCTCTATTATTCTCGCTATATTCGCCCAAGATCAGAATGTTGCGTTCCTTGTATCCCTTGCATTCTGTGTCGCCGCCAGTGCCAATTTGCCAGTCATCGTCTATACTATATTTTGGAAACGATTTAATACCCAAGGTGCCATCACCGGCATTTTGACCGGACTTGCCGTTTCTCTTATTCTGGTTATATTGGGACCAAATGTCATGAATGCTGCAGGGACAGGCTTCATTGCTATGGATCCGATATTCCCACTTAGTAATCCTGCATTGATTTCAGTACCTGCCGGGTTCATCGGGGCGTTCTTAGGTACATTTCTAGGAAAGCCAGAGTCTTATGATAAGTATAGGGAAGTTAAAGTTAAATCTGTAACGGGTATCTCTACAGCTGAAGTAAATCACTAAATATAAGTTTATGTTATAAGAATCAATAAGTTAATTAATCATTTCTTATTTAGACGATAATTCTATGAAATTATCGTCTTTTCCTTTATGTAAGGGCTTTCGAGAAGGATAACGAGATAATTTTCACAATCTAAAGAAGATTCTTGTATTGTTCACAAAGCTTTTGAATTTGATATAATGGTTTTAAAGCCAGGTGGCTATTTAATGTTTAACGAGAAGGAGAATCGATATGTCTGACAAGAAAGGTTTAGAAGGCGTTGTAGCGGCTGAGTCCCGCATCAGCTCCATCATTGGTTCACAACTTACTTACTGTGGTTATGAAATTGATGACCTCGCTG
Source organism: Salinicoccus sesuvii (assembly GCF_042648145.1). Classification (NCBI taxonomy): domain Bacteria; kingdom Bacillati; phylum Bacillota; class Bacilli; order Caryophanales; family Staphylococcaceae; genus Salinicoccus; species Salinicoccus sesuvii. Next base: position 212,251 of record NZ_JBHRWV010000002.1, read on the forward strand.
AAAACGCATTGTTCGAAGAAGTCGTTTTTCTGCTTTGGAACGATAGACTCCCAAACCAGGACGAATTAGAAACTTTCCAAGGTAAACTGTTTGAGTACATGACACTCAATCCACGCATTTATGGTCATTTTGAGGAGTACGCTGCAGATAAAGTCCATCCGATGACTGCTGTCCGGACTGCTCTATCATATCTAGCTCACTTTGATCCGAATGCTGAGGACATGAGCGATGAAGCGAACCAGGAGAAATCGATTCGAATCCAGGCCAAGATTGCATCGGTCGTTGCAGCCTTTTCCAGGATCAGACAAGGACAGGAAGTCGTCAAACCAAAGCAGGGTCTTACTTATGCGGCTAACTTCCTCTACATGATGTATGGCGAGGAACCAAATGAAACACAGGTGGAAGCGATGAACAAGGCACTTGTTTTGCATGCCGACCATGAGCTGAATGCATCCACATTTACAGCACGTGTTTGTGTTGCTACGCTATCCGATGTCTATTCAGGTGTAACCGCAGCAGCTGGTGCCCTTAAAGGACCATTGCACGGTGGTGCCAATGAGCGCGTAATGCAGATGCTTTCTGAAATAGAGTCTGTTGATGCAGTTGAAGGTTATCTGGAAGAAAAGTTTGCGAATAAGGAAAAAATCATGGGTATGGGCCACCGCGTTTATAAGGAGGGCGACCCACGTGCCAAGTACCTCAAAGATATGTCGAAGAAGTTGACAGATGAGGCCGGGCAACCTGAGTTCTACGAAAAATCTGTCAAAATCGCCGAAGTTGTGGAAAGAGAGAAAGGCTTGCTTCCTAATGTAGACTTCTTCAGTGCGACTGTATATCACTCACTAGGTATCGATCACGATCTGTTTACACCAATCTTTGCTGTCAGTCGAGTCTCTGGATGGCTTGCACATATTTTGGAACAGTACCAAGACAATAGACTGATCAGACCGAGAGCAGAATATATTGGTCAGACAGGCAAAAAATACGAAGCAATTGAAAACAGGTAAGGTACCGAGACTAAAAACTGGAGGAATATATTTATGTCTAGTCAAAAGATTACTACAAAAGATGGTGTACTGAACGTACCCGACCAGCCGATCATTCCATATATCGAAGGTGATGGAATTGGACCAGATATCTGGAGTGCAGCCAGCAAAGTTTTAGATGGTGCAGTAGAGAAAGCATACGATGGCAAGAAGAAAATCGAATGGAAAGAAGTACTGGCTGGGCAAAAAGCCTATGATAAGACAGGCGAATGGTTGCCACAGGAGACTCTCGACACAATCGAAGAGTACCTTCTCGCTATCAAAGGTCCTCTGACGACACCAATCGGAGGCGGTATCCGTTCTCTAAACGTTGCATTGAGGCAGGAGCTTGATCTGTTCACTTGTCTACGTCCGGTAAGATATTTTGAAGGTGTACCTTCTCCTCTAAAACGTCCGGAAGATACAGATATGGTCATCTTCCGTGAGAACACTGAAGATATTTATGCAGGTATCGAGTTTCAAGAAGGTACGGATGACGTCAAGAAGATCATCGATTTCCTTCAGAATGAAATGGGTGCCAAGAATATCCGTTTCCCTGAAACTTCAGGTATCGGTATCAAGCCAGTCTCAAAAGAAGGTACAGAAAGACTGGTGCGTTCAGCAATCAACTATGCAATTGAAAACAACCGTCCATCCGTGACTCTTGTTCACAAAGGCAACATTATGAAGTTCACCGAAGGTGCATTTAAAGCATGGGGTTACGATCTTGCAGAGCGCGAATTTGGCGACAAAGTATTCACTTGGAAAGTGTACGATAAGATTGTTGAAGATGAAGGCCGTGAGGCTGCTGACAAAGCACAGTCAGAAGCTGAAGCAGCTGGAAAGATCATCATCAAGGACGCAATTGCAGACATCTTCTTACAGCAGATCCTGACACGTCCGAAGGACTTTGGAGTCGTTGCAACAATGAACCTGAATGGCGACTACATCTCCGACGCACTTGCAGCGCAAGTGGGCGGTATCGGTATTGCGCCAGGCGCTAATATCAACTATGAAACTGGTCATGCCATCTTCGAAGCAACGCATGGTACTGCACCAAAATACGCTGGTTTGGATAAAGTCAATCCTTCTTCAGTTATCCTATCAGGCGTACTTATGCTTGAGCACCTCGGATGGCAAGAAGCAGCTGATTTGGTCACAAAGGCGATGGAGAAAACTATTGCTTCCAAAGTAGTGACTTATGACTTTGCTCGTCTGATGGACGGCGCAAGAGAAGTGAAGTGCTCTGAATTTGGAGATGAACTAGTTAAAAACATGTAGATAAGTCTGCTGATTAGGAAGGGTGGATAGCATGAATAGAAAAAAGATTTCCGTTATCGGTGCCGGCTTTACTGGAGCAACAACAGCATTTATTGCAGCTTCTAAAGCTTTAGGTGACATTGTACTTGTAGATATTCCTCAGTCTGAAGATCCAACCAAAGGCAAGGCGCTTGATATGATGGAGGCTACACCAGTTCTCGGTACAGATGTTGATATAACTGGAACAAGTAGTTACGAAGACACTAAAGACTCAGATATTGTAATCATCACAGCAGGGATTGCCAGAAAGCCGGGCATGAGTCGTGATGATTTGGTAAAAACCAACCAAAAAGTGATGTCTGCGGTTACGCGTGAAATCGTTAAATATTCACCGGACTGCTCAATCATCGTCTTGACCAACCCGGTGGACGCAATGACTTATACAGTGTTCAAAGAGTCCGGATTCCCTAAAAACCGGGTCATTGGCCAATCCGGTGTTCTCGATACGGCAAGGTTTAGAACTTTTGTTGCTAAAGAATTGAATCTTTCCGCGAAAGATGTTCAAGGATTCGTACTCGGTGGACATGGTGATGACATGGTGCCACTCATCCGCTATTCAAGTGTAGGTGGGGTGCCATTGACGAGCCTTCTAGATCAGGAACGGATTGATGCCATAATCGAGCGCACCAGAAAAGGTGGCGCTGAAATTGTCAATCTGCTTGGAAACGGTTCGGCCTACTATGCGCCTGCTGCGGCACTTGTTGAGATGGCTGAAGCAATTCTGTTTGATCAAAAACGCGTACTTCCCGCAATTGCATATCTTGAGGGCGAGTATGGTTATGACAACCTCTATCTTGGTGTACCGACAGTGCTCGGCGCGGATGGGATTGAGAAAATCATCGAGCTTGAATTATCTGATGAAGAAAAATCCCAATTGGATAAGTCCAGAGATTCTGTGAGTAATGTGATGGATGTGTTGAAATAGTATTTGTAAAATTTAAGTACGGATATTATACTGAAAAGGCTGCCTTTAGGGCGGCCTTTTTGAATTTTCTAAAATCTATAAATGGGAGGAAATTTTGGGAATGGAAAATGGTAGAAAGAAAAATGGTATCTTTCAAAAATTCCTTAATTTTGTCGAATGGCTTGGTAATAAACTACCGCATCCAGTAACACTTTTTGCATTACTTGCAGCACTGACACTGGTTGCTTCTGCTATATTGTCGATGCTTCAGGTTACTGTTGAACACCCGGCAGAAGATCAAGGTACGGTTTCTGTTAATAATCTACTGAATGGTGAGGGGATAAGCTACATATTCTCCAGCATGACAGATAACTTCATTAATTTTGCACCGCTTGGTGTCGTTCTTGTAACAATGCTTGGGATTGGGGTTGCCGAACGTTCAGGCCTCATTAGTGCAGCACTACGCGGATTTGTTCTAGCGATTCCTAAGCAATTAATTACTGCAGGACTGGTGTTTGCAGGTATCATGTCTTCACTTGCGTCCGACGCGGGATATGTTGTACTACCGCCACTTGGTGCTGTACTTTATCTGGCACTCGGTAGACATCCGCTTGCGGGTCTTGCAGCTGCATTCGCTGGTGTCTCAGCCGGCTTTTCAGCCAACCTGCTGCTAAGCGGAACAGATGCCCTACTTTCAGAACTTTCAATTGCTGCAGCTTCAGTACTCGATCCACAATACGCTGAAGGAATAACTGTTGCGATGAACTACTACTTCATTTTCGTTAGTGTCTTCTTGCTGACACTTGTCGGTTGGTTTGTATCGGACAAGATTGTAGAGCCGAGGCTTGGCAGTTTTGATTCGAAAAACGCAGACGAGGAAGCTATAAATAACACTGATGAAATGAATCCATTGGAACCGGTTGAAAAGAAAGGTCTCATCTGGGCGATCGTTTCAGTTATTGTAGGCTCTCTACTGGCTTCGCTTCTAGTAATTCTACCGAACTCGCCAATGCGCGGTGATGATGCAATAGGGAATTACATGGATTCGATTATCCAGTCACCATTCATGAGTGATGGTCTAGTACCGATTATAGCGATCCTATTCTTCATCCCAGGACTTGTCTATGGGTTGATAACAAAATCGATCAGAAACGACAAAGACGTTGCGGATCAGATGACGAAAACGATGGCGGCAATGGGAATGTTCATTGTTTTGGCGTTTACTGCCGGACAATTTGTTGCATATTTCGCCGAGTCCAATATTGGACTAGTTATCGGCGTGTACGGTGCTGAACTACTTGAAACGTTGAATCTGACGGGTATTCCACTGATTATTGGTTTCATGTTCGTTACAGCTGTGGTCAATCTTTTCATCGGAAGTGCAAGTGCCAAATGGGCAATGATGGCACCGATCTTCGTCCCAATATTAATGCAACTCGGCTATTCTCCTGAACTGACAACCATGGCATATCGTGTTGCGGATTCTTCGACCAATATCATTACACCGCTTATGACTTACTTTGCGATTATTATTGCGTTCGCCCAGCAGTATGATAGAAAAATTGGAATTGGTACGTTGATTTCCGTCATGCTACCATACTCTATCTTCTTCTTCATCGCTTGGATGATCATGCTGATTGTCTGGATGCTGTTTGGCATTCCGCTCGGACCGAACGCACCAATTGAATATACAGGTTGATGTTAAAGGCACAGCATTCGCTGTGCCTTTATTTATGGATTAAACTGGTGTGGAAATGTATAATCTGATTATGAAGAGACTGGCAACAGACGGTCGGATCATTTCGATAGAGAGGAGATAAGGAAATGAACAAACTGATACTGATAGACGGCAACAGTATGGCGTTTCGCGCATTTTATGGGCTGCCGCTCCTGAGCAACCAGAGCGGACTCCACACGAACGCAATATTCGGTTATGCCAGACTACTTGAGAAATTGATTGAGGAAGAAGCACCCACGCACTTCCTCGTCGCTTTCGATGCAGGCAAATCAACTTTCAGACACAAACAGTACGAAGAATATAAAGGGGGCAGACAGAAGACGCCACCTGAACTCGGAGAACAGTTCGCACCGATACGAAGGCTGATTGATGCATATGGTATCAAACGCTACGAAGTGGAGGAGTATGAAGCGGATGATATCATTGGTACACTGAGCAAAAAAGCGGATCAAGAAGGATTCCAGACCATCATTATTACCGGTGATAAGGATTTGACACAATTGGCAAGTGACAATACGGTCATTTACTATACAAAAAAAGGCATCTCCGATATAGACCGATACACACCGGCATTCGTCGATGAGACCTATGGTCTAAAACCAGAACAAATTATTGATCTGAAAGGACTTATGGGGGACAAGTCGGATAATATCCCGGGTGTCCCGGGTGTAGGAGAAAAAACGGCGCTTAAACTACTCAGCGAACATGGATCGGTCGAAGCAGTGCTTGAAAATCTAGAGAGTATCAAAGGAAAGAAACTGAAAGAGAATTTGACGGAACACAAAGAGGATGCCTTAATGAGTAAATCGCTCGCAACCATCTATCGCGAAGTTCCGCTCGAATTCGATATGGACACTCTCGCCTTTACTAATGAAAATCAAGAAGAGAAGTATGCAATTTTCAAAGAATTGGAATTCGAATCACTGCTTAAGAACATGGAAGCTTCTGAGGCTGAAGATAAGAAAGAATTTACTTCCAATCGTGTCGACACTCTGGACGCGCTCGGTTCAGCAGTTTCCCTACACTTGGAAGTCCGTGCAGACAATTATCTGATCCATGGTCCAAAAGAGATTGTCATTACTGATGGAGAAAACACTTTTATCAGCGAAGTGGAAGATGTAGATCATAAGGCGCTTGAGCAGTTCTTGAAATCAAGAGACACTATCAATGTCTACGACATCAAACGTCAAATGGGCCTTCTCAAACATCTCGATATTCATTTTGAAGCTTTCGACACGGATATCATGCTTGGTAGTTTCCTGTTGGATCCATCGAAGAAGATCATCGATGTAGCAGAGACCGTCGGACAATTTAATATCAACATCGATAGTGATGACTTCCACTACGGCAAAGGTCGAAATGCTAAGCAACCTACCGGTGAGGAACATGACAAGTTTTTAAGTGATAAAGTCATGGCAGTCCACTATGTGGGCCCTCTGATGGCGGAATCGCTCGAAAAGGACGGCATGTATGATCTTTGGAAAGACTTAGAGATCCCACTCGCAAAAGTGCTCTCCGGTATGGAGTATCGCGGCATTACAGTTGATGCAACGCGACTTAAAGATATGGAAGGTGAGATAAAGGGACGCCTTGACGAGATTGAAGAAAAAATATATACGCTTGCAGGGGAGGAGTTCAACATCAATTCTCCAAAGCAACTCGGCGTGATTTTATTCGAGAAGCTCGGACTGCCTGTTGTGAAGAAGACCAAGACAGGTTACTCCACTGCAGTCGATGTACTAGAAGAGCTCCAGAGTAAGCATGAAATCGTCAGCTATCTTCTCGATTATCGATCGCTCTCAAAACTGCAGTCGACCTACGTCATCGGGCTGCAAGGTGAAATTAAGGAAGACTCTAGAATCCACACACGTTTCAATCAGACACTGGCACAGACCGGGCGTCTTTCATCGGTTGAACCGAATCTGCAAAATATACCGATACGCATTGACGAAGGTCGCAAGATTAGAAAAGCCTTTGTGCCAAAAGATGATTCCCATGTGCTACTGGCGCTCGACTATTCTCAGATTGAGCTCAGAGTACTTGCGCATATCACTGGTGACGAAACCATGACGAGTGCATTTACAAGCGACACCGATATCCATACTAAGACCGCTATGGAAGTCTTCGGTGTCGAACGTGAAGATGTCACCAGCGATATGAGGCGAAATGCAAAGGCAGTCAACTTTGGAATCGTCTATGGCATCAGTGATTATGGGCTGAGCCAGAACCTCGGTATTACTCGAAAAGAAGCAAAGACCTTCATCGATAATTACCTCGACTCATTCCCAGAGGTCAAGATGTTCATGAAGTCCATCATCCAGGATGCCAGACGCGATGGCTATGTAAAAACGCTGCTCAACCGTAGGAGATACATTCCGGATATTCAAAGCCGTAATTTCAATGCAAAGAGCTTTGCTGAACGGACAGCAATGAATTCACCAATCCAGGGAAGTGCAGCGGACATAATAAAACTCGCAATGGTAAAATATGAACAATCAGAAGAAGCACAGAAATTTAATGCTCAATTGCTGCTGCAAATCCACGATGAGCTGATCTTTGATATTCCGAAGGAAGAAGTAGAAGCATTCATTCCAGTCATCCAAGATATTATGGAAAATGCAATTGCGCTCTCGGTGCCACTCAAAGTGGACTATGGATACGGCAGTGATTGGTATGAAGTAAAGTAGGTGGAAATATGCCGGAATTACCGGAAGTAGAATTGGTCAGGCGTGCTTTGACCAGAGAAGTGGAAGGCGCTAGAATCGAAGCCGTGGCGTTTTCCGATTATGTGATTAAAGGGCACCAAACGGGGCGCAGAACAATCATCAAGGAAGATCTTGAAGGTTTTAGTTCGAAGGTCCATGATGCGACAATCAAAAAGATTGGTAGACGCGGTAAATATTTGTATTTCATAATGGAAAAATCGGATGGTCTGTTCCATATGATATCTCACCTCGGAATGTCCGGAGCTTATTTTGTAAGAGATTCTATCGATGCTATCACAGACATCAACTATCGCAAGCATTGGCAGGTTGTCTTCAGACTCGAGGATGGACGCGCACTGATCTATTGTGACATCAGGCGGTTTGGGGAAATGGCGACAGTGGATAGATTAAGTACATTCCCGCCATTCACCCGTATGGCTGTTGAATATACAGATTCGGGTAGTCTGCCTGAATTTTTAGAGCGAGTAAAAGCACCGGGCAACTTGAACAAAGCGATCAAAGCTGTAATAATGGACAGTTCTGTCATACCAGGGGTCGGCAATATATATGCCTCAGAAGCACTGTATACTTCGGGCATATTGCCAACACGGAAAGCCGGTAATGTCTCTGTTACTAGGCTGATAGCACTGCACGAAGCTATTACTGACGTTTTTAACCTCTCTATTAAAAGCGGGGGGTCGACAATTTCTGACTATAGAGGTGTATCTGGTGAGAAGGGAAGTATGCAAGACCGCTTCAACATCTACCAGAAGAAGCACTGCAGGACATGTGGTGGACCGGTCAGGACGAAGATAATTGCGACAAGAAATACATTCTACTGTACAACATGTCAGAGGTGAAATAATGAACCAGGTGATCGGACTGACAGGCGGTATTGCTAGCGGCAAATCCACCGCCTCGGACTATATAAAACAAAAAGGCTATCCAGTACTCGATGCCGATATCTACGCAAAAAAGTCGACGGCTAAAGATGGACCAGCGTACCCCGGTATTATCGAGCACTTCGGTAATGACATCCTCCAAGAAGACGGTGAGATTGACCGAAGAAAGCTTGGCGCTGTCATTTTTAATGATACTAAGGAACGAGAAGTATTAAACAAACTGGTTCATCCTGAAGTTCGGAAACTGATGGACAGTGACAAAGAGGCTGCTTTATCGGAAAGTCACGTCTTTCTTGATATCCCGCTGTTATTCGAAAACGGATTGGATCGTCAATGTGACATAACATTGACCGTATATGTCGACCAGGAAACACAAATCGAACGGTTAATGGCACGCAACAACTTCGACCGGTCGGAAGCACTGGCCCGAATCAACAGTCAGATGCCGCTCTCAGAGAAAAAAGAGAAAAGCACGAAAGTACTTGATAACAGTGGATCGAAAGCGGACCTTTTCGAGCAGATAGATGAATTTATATCTAGCATCGAAAAGTGACATTTTATACAGAACTATTCTTCAAAACAACCTCTATTGTGTTATACTAATTAATGAAAAGTATAACACAAAGGGGTAATGGTGATGAAAAAAGTAGCTATTAATGGTCTTGGAAGAATCGGCAGGATGGTTTTCCGCATTGCCGCTGCTTCAGAAGACATCGAACTTGTTGCAGTGAATGCAAGCTATCCTGCAGAAACAATTGCACACCTTCTCAACTATGATACAACGCACGGGGTATGGGGTAAGCATGTCGAGGTGAAAGATGAAAGTCTCTCGATTGGTGGCAGAGAGATACTGCTTACAAATGAAAGGAATCCTGAGAATCTGCCGTGGGAGTCCCTCGGCATTGATCTAGTCATAGAAGCCACCGGTGCATTCAACCATGGCGATAAAGCCAGTGCCCATGTTAATGCCGGTGCAAAGAAAGTTCTTCTGACTGCACCATCCAAGGGAGGCGATGTCCAGACGATTGTACTGGGTGTAAATGACGAGGCGCTCGATCTCGGAACATATGATGTGTTTTCGAATGCTTCTTGCACGACCAACTGTCTGGCACCCGTCGTAAAAGTACTGGATGATGCGTTCGGTATTAAAAATGGTCTCATGACAACAGTGCATGCATATACAAATGACCAGAAAAATATCGACAATCCGCATAAAGATTTGCGTAGGGCACGTTCATGTGGGGATAACATTATTCCGACATCTACCGGAGCTGCTAAGGCACTGGGTGTCGTGCTCCCGCAATTAAAAGGCAAACTGCATGGTCTAGCACTGCGTGTGCCGGTATCAAATGTGTCACTGGTCGACCTTGTCGTTGATCTCGATACACCGGTGACAAAAGATACATTGAACAAGGCATTTGAAGATCAGGCAGAGGGCGAACTTTCAGGTATTCTCGGTGTCAACGAGGCACCACTCGTATCAAGTGATTTCAATACCGACAGCAGAAGCTCTATCGTCGATGCTTCACTGACTATGGTTATGGATGACAATAAGGTAAAAGTGCTCGCTTGGTATGATAACGAATGGGGATACTCGACACGGGTTGTGGAACTTGCTGAGAAAATTGTACAGGAGCTATAATAGTTTTAAAAAGAAGAAACTGATGTTTCTTCTTTTTTTATTCTTAATATATTATAATGGTATACTAATCCTTGAGAAGTGAGGTGGTCATATGAAATGTCCAAACTGCCATCAGACGAGTTCCAGGGTCGTCGATTCCAGACATACCGATGAGGTGTCAGCCATACGCAGAAGAAGGGAATGTGAGAACTGCGGTTTTAGGTTTACCACTTTTGAACGCATGGAACTCTCTCCGCTTGTCGTGGTCAAAAAGGATGGCAACAGGGAAGTCTTCAACCGAGAGAAGCTCATGGATGGATTATTGAGAGCGTGCGAGAAGCGCCCGATACCATATGAAGCACTGGAGAAGACGACTGCCCGCATAGAATCGGCGCTCAGAAATTTAAATAAGCCGGAAATCACAAGCAATGAAATCGGTGAGTACGTAATGAAAGAATTGATTACACTAGACCAAGTGGCCTACGTCAGGTTCGCTTCTGTATATAAGGAATTCAAGGACATCGATCAACTGATGGATACGTTGAATCATCTCACTAAAGGCAGGGATGACGATGAACTTCAATGAACGGCTGAAACCGAACACAGAATTCATAGTCTATAACCCTGCTGCATTTGAAAAATCCCATCTCAGCATACTAAACGAGCTGTACCTGCCTCTGATTCATCAGGATGCAGCAATGGTATATATATACCTCCAGGAATCCTCAGCTTACCATGAGGCACTCGAGATAAGATTCCATAAGGAGATAATGGATGCACTAAATACTTCATTATCAAGCTTTTCAAAAGTGCTGGAGAAACTGGAAGGCATTGGCCTTGTCAGATCTTTTGTATCTGATGAAGCGCATGATGATCTTTTCATATATGAACTGTTACAGCCGCTCACTCCGGAATCCTTCTTCAAGGACCCGATGCTGAGCTTGTACCTCTATAACCACATCGGATCGAATGCTTATAAAGCGAAGAAGGAGCGTCTATGCTATCCTTCTAAACCTGCAAACTTCACGGAAGTTACACGCAAATTCACGGAAGTATTCCAAGCAGGTGACGGTTCAGGCTTCAGTATCCCAGAGGATTCCCTGCGGAAAGATAACATATCGACAGGTCCGAATGTCGATTTGGATGATTTCGATTTCGACGTACTTTTCACCCATCTAAAAGGGACGAAGATTGATCGTGCGTTCTTCACCAAAGAAGTCCGGATGCTCATTGTGAAGCTGAGCGTACTCTTCGATCTCAATGCTTATGATATGAAGCAGATTCTTCTATCCGCGACGACGCAGTATGCGGGTATTGATAAGGAGCAATTGAGATATGAAGCTAGGAAATATTATCAAAAAGAGCACAAGGGCAAACTACCGGAGTTTAAATCTCCTGTAACGGAACCAAGTGCCCAGCCCGAGCAACAAAAGACGGAAAATTCCACGGAATCATACATGGAGCGTCTTGAACTGATCAGTCCACTGGATCGTCTGAACGATATTCGGAAGCATCAGCCGAGCGATAATGATCTGAAGCTCGTGACGGACATCATTGCCAAGACTAGCTTGCCGAACGGTGTCATCAATTTGTTGCTTGAATATGTATACCAGCAGAAGGAAGGCAATTTGAACTACCCATATACAATGAAGATTGCGCGGGACTGGGAAGAGAAGGGTATTCGCTCAGCTAAGGAAGCATACCAGTCGATCATGGAGTTCAGAAAGCAACGCAACACAAAGCGCAGTGGCCGGGAGCGCCAAGGTGAACGTAGGCCATCCTGGATGGATGGTTCGAAGCAGGCGGCACCAAGTGAAAATGTAGAAAAAAGTACTGTGCCTGAAAATAACGGTGTGCAGAAGACGGCGAAAGACGATCCGGAACTTCAAAAAATGATAGATGACTTTAGAAAATCCAGGTGATTTAGATGGAACCTATAAACCAATTTTTAAAAAACAATAAAAAAATACAGGACAACAACGACAAGCTATACGAATCTTTGATTCGTCATCCAAGAATTGTTGAACTGATTGAAAACAGTGAGTTTGAAATCACGCGTTCTATGATTAAAAACGACTTGTTGCAGTTGAAACGTTACACCGAGCAATCCCTTGCATGTGAAAACTGCCCGTCGCTCGGACAATGCATTAATCATCCTCAAGGGTATGTGCCATCGATAGACGTCAGAGGGGGGAGGATTCATATTATCCATACGCCTTGCCCGAACAAGAAGAAAAATGATGCTTTCCGTGAGAAGGAGAAAATGATCGAATCCTACCACGTACCGAAAGATGTCAAAGATGCAACATTCGAAACAGTATTTCTTGATCCTGATTCGAATCGTCAACAGATCATCATGAAGTCTATTGCAGCCAGTAAGAAGATTATTGAAGGCAGCGATACGAAAGGGCTCTATATTCACGGTAGTTTCGGCATTGGTAAATCCTATCTACTCGGATGCATTGCCAACGAACTCAAAGAGCAGTCGGTGTCTTCAATCATCGTCTACGTCCCGGAGATCATAAGGGATCTGAAGGCCGGATTTAAGGATGGTACAACGGACAGCAAGTTCAATACAATAAAAAATGCCCAGGTCCTCATGCTTGATGATCTTGGTGCAGAGGATGTCACACCTTGGGTGCGTGATGAGGTCATGACTGGCATCCTGCATTACCGCATGGTCGAAGGACTGCCAACATTTGTTAGTTCCAACTACTCAATGGCAGACCTTGAGTATCGTTACGCACGTACTAAAGAAAATGGTGTAGAGGAGACGAAAGCACGTCGGATGATGGAACGCCTGAGGGCACTCTGTGAGGAAGTGCAGCTTGAAGGAAACAACTACCGCGGCAACTGATGCTTGATAAATGAAAGTTGGTTGAGTATAATCTTATGTATAATTTCATTAAATGAATTCCAAGGACACCACTTCTTCTGTGTTCATTCAAAGAGAGTGCATGAACTGCTGAAACATGCATAATGAACCGTCTGAGTGACTCCCTTGATATATGCTGGCTAATCCCCAGCCGGCACGGACCGTTATTTCCGACTGAAGGCAGGCATTTGTCATGCGAATCAGGGTGGTACCACGGTGAAAATCGTCCCTCTATATTTTATAGAGGGACGATTTTTTTGAAATATGACCAATACGTATGGAAGGGTGAAGAATATGAGTGAAGTAAAGATTACATTTCCAGATGGAAATGTTAAAGGTTTTGAGTCTGGAGTAACTGCAGAAGAGATTGCTCAGTCCATCAGTCCTGGACTGAAGAAGGCGGCGCTTGCGGCTAAGGTTGACGGGGAGATGTACGATCTCAGAAGACCGATTGAATCAGATTCAGAAATTGCGCTCGTCACAAATAAGGACGATGAGGGGCTAGAAGTACTGCGCCACTCTACAGCACATCTTATGGCGCAAGCACTTAAACGTCTCTATGGCGATGTCAATTTCGGGGTCGGACCGGTCATTGAGGAAGGGTTCTACTATGACTTCGATATGGATGAGAAAATCTCATCGGATGATTTTGAGAAGATAGAGAAAGAAATGAAGCAAATCGTCGAGGAGAACATCGAAGTAGAACGCAAAGTGCTCTCGCGTGATGAAGCAAAAGCGCTCTTCAATGATGATCCATATAAACTTGAATTGATTGAAGCGATTCCTGAAGATGAAACAGTGACAGTCTATTCACAAGGAGAATTCACCGATCTCTGCCGCGGTGTCCATGTGCCATCCACTTCGAAGATAAAGACGTTCAAACTGCTATCGACAGCAGGGGCATACTGGCGCGGTGACAGCGACAATAAAATGCTGCAACGTATATATGGTACAGCTTTCTTCGATAAGAAAGAGCTGAAGTCATATTTGAACCTACTTGAAGAAAGAAAAGAGCGTGACCATAGAAAGATCGGCAAGGATATGGCGCTGTTCCAGAACAACCAACTAATCGGTGCGGGTCTGCCGCTGTGGTTGCCGAACGGTGCCACAATCAGACGTGAAATCGAGCGTTATATCGTCGACAAAGAGATCGCGCTTGGCTATGACCATGTCTATACACCAGTCATGGCGAATGTCGACCTCTACAAGACAAGTGGCCACTGGGAACATTATCAAGATGATATGTTTCCGACAATGGATATGAATGGTGAGGAACTTGTCCTCCGTCCGATGAACTGTCCGCACCATATGATGATTTATAAATCCAGTAAGCATTCCTATCGTGAATTGCCAATCCGTATTGCAGAACTTGGCACGATGCACCGCTACGAAGCGAGTGGGGCAGTCAGTGGCCTTCAGCGTGTCCGTGGTATGACATTGAATGATGCGCACGTATTCGTCAGACCGGACCAGATTAAAGAAGAGTTCAAACGGGTTGTCCAGTTGATCATCGATGTATATGCGGACTTCGGTTTCGAAAACTATTCGTTCCGCCTGAGCTATCGTGATCCTGCAGATACTGAAAAATACTTTAATGACGATGAAATGTGGAACAAAGCGGAGTCCATGCTGAAGGAAGCGGTCGATGAAATGGCCCTTGATTATATTGAAGCTGAAGGCGAGGCGGCATTCTACGGTCCGAAGCTCGATGTCCAGGTGCAGACGGCACTTGGAAAAGAAGAGACATTATCTACAGTGCAACTTGACTTCCTTCTTCCCGAAAGATTCGATCTGACATATACGGGTAGCGACGGCGAACTTCATCGTCCGGTTGTCATTCATCGTGGTGTCGTATCAACAATGGAACGTTTTGTAGCATTCCTTACAGAAGAATATAAAGGGGCCTTCCCGTTATGGCTTGCACCACAGCAAGTAGAAATCATACCGGTCAATCTGGACTTGCATTATGATTATGCTAGAGCACTAAAGGACGAGATGAAAAGTCATGGTATCCGTGTGAATATCGACGATAGGAATGAAAAAATGGGTTATAAGATCCGGGAAGCACAGATGCGAAAAGTCCCTTACCAAGTCGTCATCGGCGACAGGGAAATCGAAGAATCTCAAGTCAATGTCAGAAAGTACGGCGAGAAAGATCAGAATACTTTTGACCGTGAGGAATTCATCTGGCAGATTGTTGATGAGATCAGATTGAAGAAATAGCTGCTTGACATCTGCGCTTTGAGCGTGTAGTATATTAAGAGTTGATAAGAACGGACAAGAAGAAGCTCCCGCTTCTCACCCGCAAGCACCAACGGTAGCGACCGGGTTAGTACAGTAAGAATGACATGGATCAGAACATTCTGTTCCATGCATCTTGATGCTGGTTGGCGGGCGCATATTGTGCCCGCCCTTTTTGTTCGTCTTCAAACTATATGGAGGTGTCAAAGATAGCTAAGGACCAAACATTAATCAATGACAGAATCCGCGCCAAAGAAGTACGCCTGATCGGTCAGGACGGTTCCCAACTCGGCATCAAACCTAAACGCGAAGCCCAAGAAATGGCAGAGCGTGTGGAATTGGACCTTGTACTTGTGGCTCCGAACGCGAAACCACCGGTTGCCCGCATCATGGACTATGGCAAGTATAAGTACGAGCAGCAGCGTAAAGAGAAAGAAGCGCGTAAAAAGCAGAAAGTGATCAATGTCAAGGAGATCAGACTTTCTCCGACAATCGAAGATCACGACTTCAATACCAAGTTGAAAAACGCAAAGAAATTCCTTGCGAAAGAAGACAAGGTAAAAGTTTCAATCCGATTCCGTGGACGTGCAATCACCCACAAGGATATCGGCCGCAAAGTTTTAGAACGATTTGCTAGCGAATTGTCTGAAGTTGCAACAGTTGAACAAAGACCTAAGATGGAAGGTCGTTCAATGTTTCTGGTGGTTGCACCCATCGTCGACAAAAACCAATAATCCGGAGGTTAAGATCCCATGCCAAAAATGAAAACTCACAAAGGTTATGCTAAACGCGTCAAGCGTACTGGAACAGGTAAATTCAAACGCAACAGTGCGTTCACTTCCCACCTGTTTGCAAACAAATCCACTAAACAGAAGCGTCACTTGAGAAAATCAAAACTGGTTTCCAAAGGCGACCACAAACGTATCCAAAAACTACTATCATACGTAAAATAATCGATCGATTAAGGAGGAGCAAAAATGGCACGTGTTAAGAATGGTTTGACGTCCCGTAAAAGACGTAAAAAAGTATTGAAGCAAGCAAAAGGATATTTTGGTGCAAAACGCACACTCTATAGAACAGCTAAACAGCAAGTCATCAAATCCGGTCAGTATGCATATCGTGACCGCCGTCAGACAAAACGCGAATTCCGCAAGCTTTGGATCGCGCGTATCAATGCAGGCGCTCGTCAGAATGGCATCAGCTACAGCCGTCTTATGAACGGACTGAAAACTGCTGGTATCGACATCAACAGAAAAATGCTTTCTGAAATCGCGATTTCAGACGAAAAAGCATTCACTGAGATTGTTAACCAAGCTAAAAATGCACTAAATAAGTAATCCTACTTAAAAACCACTCATTCCTCAGAATGAGTGGTTTTTTTATTGGATGTGGGCAGATATTTCATCAAGTAGTGCATCGGAATATTCGAAGTAGCATTCCTTCTGCTCATTATTTTCGTCGGATGCATCATCATCGGGCACAATGTCAAGCCTGATAAGTTTCTCGCCTTCGTCGAAGAAAGGTAATGTTTGATCTGCATATTCATCTGTCAATCTGCTGTATAATGCTACCGCTTCGTTCTCTTCTTTATAAGTGGTGCTTTTCACAAGTACTTCTTGGCCGGACTCTTCAACTTTAGATATTTTTATATTCATAAAGGTAACGCCTCCTAGGGTATTTCTGTCTCCATCTATAACGATGATATCAACTTATCTTGGATATGTGTATCAATATGGTCCATATTACGAAAACTGAAATAGTTTATGATAGAATAGAAGTATCTTAGTGAGACAAGGAGACTGATTATGGATAGACAACTGGAAATGATGAAAAGCCTGACAGATGCACATGGTATTTCAGGCTTCGAATACGATGTAAAAAAGGTGATGCAATCATACCTAGAGCCCGTTAGCGATGAGCTCGTACAAGACAATCTTGGGGGCATCTTCGGCAAGCGTAGTGCGAAGAACGGTTCACGCACATTGCTTATCGGCGGACACCTTGATGAGATCGGTTTTATGATTACAAGAATCGACGACAATGGATTCATTCGTTTTACCCCAATCGGTGGATGGTGGAACCAGGTCATGCTGTCACAGCGTATGAATGTGGTAACAGACTCAGGTGTTCTGACCGGTGTCATCGGTTCCAAACCACCGCATGTCCTATCACCTGAAGCGCGTAAAAAGCCGGTTGATATGAAAGATATGTTTATCGATATTGGTGTTTCTTCGAAAGAGGAAGCAGAGAATGCCGGTGTTAAGGTCGGAGATATGATTACGCCGCATTGTGACTTTACAGAAATGACCAACAAAGACTACCTCCTGGCCAAAGCTTGGGATAACAGGTTTGGCTGTGCACTGGCGATTGAAGTCTTGGAATCTGTTAAAGATGAGGACATCAACATCAATCTGGTTAGTGGAGCGACTGTTCAAGAAGAGGTTGGCTTACGAGGCGCTAAGGTTGCAGCCAATAAAGTGAAGCCGGATTTGGCAATCGCTGTAGATGTCGGCATCTCCTGGGATACACCGGGTATGAGTGAGAAGGACGGTACCGGCAAGATGGGCGACGGACCACTCGTTCTGCTGCTTGATGGATCAAATATTGGACACGTCGGCTTCAGAAGACATGTGGAGAAGCTCGCTAAAGAAAAAGATATCCCTGTACAATGGTCTGCGATTACAGGTGGGGGAACAGACTCCGGTGCATTCCATGTATCCAATGAAGGGGTACCATCAATCTCTATCGGTGTACCGCTCAGATACATGCACTCCAATGTATCCATCCTAAATAAAGAAGACTACAACAATGCTGTCCGCCTCGTGACTGAAATTGTCCGGTCACTTGACGACAGTAAGGTGGAAGAGATCATTTGGTAGAACCGAAATACATCACGTCAAAAGACAATCCACGCGTCAAGGAGATGAAAAAGCTCCAGTCAAAAAAATATCGTAGGAAACTGGATCAGTTTCTAATCGAAGGGGCACATCTTATCGAAGAGGCGATTGCGCATGGTCAGAAGGTCCAGTCGCTCGTATTTTTGGAAGATTATGACCATGGGGAGTATGATGCACATGGAATTGAAACATTTATAGTGAATGAAGGGGTAATGAAAACCCTGTCCTCACTTGAGACCCCACCGGGTATCATGGCGGTCGTTTCTTATGTGCCACCAGAAACGGCCGGTCGCCGTGTCTTGCTGCTCGATGGCATTCAGGATCCCGGTAACTTAGGTACACTGCTGCGCACGGCGGATGCTTTTGGATTCGATCGTGTCATTTTATCTCGGGATACAGTCGATGCTTTTAGTGATAAGGTGCTCCGTAGTGCCCAGGGCAGTACATTCCATATCGATATTACGACGATGGATGCAGCCGAGGCGGTGCAGCAGTTCGATGGCGCTGTCTTCGCAACGGATCTCGAAGGTGCCACCCCACTTGACGCAGTTGAAGCACAAGCCCCTCTGATGGTCATCCTCGGCAACGAGGGTAGAGGTGTGTCTGAAATGGTGCTCGCCCAGGTGGAGCGGAAAATAAAGATAGAAATGCCGGGCGCAAGTGAAAGCTTAAATGTGGCAATCGCTGGTGGTATCATCATGCACCATTTCAAAGCTTGATTTTTACAAACTTTGATTTATAATAATTCTATAGATGAATACAAAGCTTCAAAAGAAGCCGGACATAAATGATTCAGGAATCCGACACAGGGAGCGCAGTACATAGACTGGAATGCTGCGCACGGATAGAATCAGGGTTCACCTGGCAGATGGAGCAATGGGATGATCCCTTATCTTTTTAGAAGTGTCTGTATTTTACTATGCAGAAAACCAGGTGGTACCGCGGAAACTCCGTCCTTGTATATAAGGACGGAGTTTTTATTTATATTGAAGGAGTGAGACAATGGATACAGCAGGAATTACGGATGTTAGAAAATCATTCGATGATGATATATCGAAAGTCAGCAACATAGAGGAACTCCAGCAGCTTAAAGTGGCTTTTCTAGGCAAAAAGGGCAAAGTGACCGAGCTAATGAAAGGCATGAAGGCTCTCTCAAAGGAAGAGCGACCTGAATATGGTGCGAAGGTGAATGAGGTACGCACATATATCACAGAAGCAATTGAAAGCAGAAGCGAAATTATGGAAGCCGCCGCGCTTGAAGCAAAATTGCAAGAAGATGCTATTGACGTAACACTGCCAGGTAGAACCTTCAACCTTGGCAGTCCACATCCTTTGAGTCGCACTGTCGAAGATATCGAAGACTTTTTCTTAGGACTTGGTTACGAGATTGTAGAAGGATATGAGGTCGAAACGGACTACTATAACTTTGAAGCACTCAATCTGCCGAAGTCTCACCCGGCCCGCGACATGCAGGATACTTTCTACATCTCAGAGGAAACACTGATGAGAACTCATACATCACCTGTACAGGCCCGAACTATGGAGTCGAAGAAAGGGCAAGGACCAGTAAAAATAATTTGCCCGGGTAAAGTTTACAGAAGAGACAGCGATGATGCGACACACAGCCACCAATTCACCCAAATCGAAGGGCTTGTAGTCGATAAGCACATCCGTATGAGCGACCTTAAAGGGACACTTGAGCTTTTCGCGAGAGAGATCTTCGGGGCAGAGCGGGAAATTCGTCTGCGTCCAAGCTACTTCCCGTTCACAGAACCAAGTGTCGAAGTAGATATATCATGCTTCAAATGTAAAGGTGCAGGGTGTAATGTATGCAAAGGTACCGGCTGGATAGAAATACTTGGTGCGGGTATGGTGCATCCAAATGTATTGGAAATGGCTGGTTTCGATCCAGAAGTCTACTCAGGATTCGCTTTTGGCATGGGACCTGATAGGATTGCGATGCTGAAATACGGTATCGAGGACATTAGACACTTCTATACGAACGACGTAAGATTCATCAATCAATTCAAAGCAACAGAAGATGGTGGTGCGACTAATGAAAGTATCTAGAGAATGGCTCAATGAATGGATTCCAAATGAAGTGCCGGTGGGTACGTTGGCAGAAAAAATTACACGTGGTGGCATTGAGGTCGATGAAATCATCGATTACGCCTCCGAAGTGAAAAATCTTGTGGTCGGCTACGTGAAGACGGTATCGCAGCATCCAGAAGCGGATCGCTTGAGAATATGCCAGGTAGATACAGGTGACGAAACACATCAGATCATCTGTGGGGCACCGAATGTCGAAGCTGGTGCCTACGTAGTTGTCTGCAAAGTTGGTGGTAGACTGCCGGGCGGTATCAAGATTAAACGCGCCAAGCTGCGTGGTGAAGTATCAGAAGGCATGATCTGTTCACTCGAAGAGCTTGGAATCAAAGAAGATCATGTCCCGACTGAATATCAGAACGGCATCTTCATTTTCCAAGAGGCGCGGAAACCTGGTGAAGATGCACTGAGTGCATTACTACTAGACGACCAAGTAATGGAATTTGATCTCACGCCAAACCGCAAGGATGCACTCAGCATGGCGGGTGCAGCATATGAGGCCCGCGCACTTTTCGGTGGAGAAGTTAAAGTGCCAACCCATGAAGTGACTGAAGGATCCGAAACAACTTCTCTTGAAGTAAGGAATGCGGACGTTGACGCTGTGCCGTACTATGGTGCACGTGTTGTAGAAAATGTAAAAATAGCCCCTGCACCAACATGGATGCAGATGCGGCTAATCAAAGCGGGCATTCGTCCGATCAACAATGTTGTTGATATATCCAACTATGTACTGCTTGAATTTGGCCAACCGCTCCATATGTTCGACCGCGATCAGATCGGCTCGGATGAAATTGTTACACGTTACGCGCATGATGCGGAGAAGATGACGACACTGGATGGCAAGGAGAGAACCCTTCAGAGTGAAGATATCGTAATCACTAACGGCAAGGAACCGATTGCGCTGGCAGGTGTAATGGGTGGCGAATTTTCCGAGGTAACGGACCAGACGACAAATGTCGTCATAGAGTCTGCGGTCTTTAATCCAGTCTCTATCCGTAAGACAAGCGGCCGGTTAAACTTGAGAAGTGAGGCCTCGGCGAGATTTGAAAAAGGTGTCTCACATGAATTCGTCGTGCAGGCACTGGATCGTGCTGCATTGTTGCTGGAACAGTATGCTGGCGGCACTGTTGCGTCGTCAATCATATCTGACGGGACACTTAGTGTCGAAGATACGGAAATCAGCATAACGGAGGCATTCATCAATGCCCACCTTGGCATGACACTGACGACGGAGGAAATTCAAGATACACTCTTTAAACTTGGGCTTGAAGTGGAAGTTTCTGATGAGACACTCCTCGTCTCCATTCCATCGCGCCGCGATGATTTGAAAATTAAACAAGACATCACCGAAGAAGTGGCAAGAATATATGGATATGACGCACTTCCTTCATCTATGCCTGCAGCAAGCACAACTTCAGGCAAACTGACGGACGAACAGAAGAAGACGCGCATCGTTCGCCACCAGCTCGAATCTCTCGGTCTTTCCCAGACAATCAACTATGCTCTGACCAGCCGCGTGCAAGCGGAGCAGTTCAACGAGCTGGAAGGCACTGTCGAACTGTTGATGCCGATGAGTGAAGATCATGCAGTGCTCAGAAAAAGCATGATCCCACACCTGATCGACAACGTCGTCTATAACAAAAACCGTCAGCAGAAGGATATCCAATTCTATGAAATCGGCAGGATATTCAAGTCTAACGGACACGGTGCACTGCCTGAGGAGCGGGAAATGCTTGCTGGTATTCTTACTGGTGAGATGAACCGTACCGATTGGCTCGGAACGAAAGTACCGGCAGATTTCTTTGCAGCTAAAGGCGTCGTTGAAAGCGTACTTGAAAAGCTCGGCCTTACGGGTAACGTGCGCTACGAACGATCTGCGAGATTTGATGCACTGCATCCTGGCAGATCTGCAGATGTTCTGCTCAACAATGAACGCATCGGGTTCATCGGGGAATTGCATCCTAAGTTCGCCCAACAAAATGACCTTGATAGAACAGCAGTGTTCGAAGTCGATCTGAATCGACTGCTGTCGGTCAAGCAGGGGAACATCATCTATGACCAGCTCTCGAAATACCCTTCTATCACACGAGATATTGCGCTTGTGGTTGATGACACGATGGCCGCCGATACACTGGTACGCACAGTTGAGGCAGCAGCTAAAAAGTACCTAGTTGATGTATTTGTCTTTGATGTCTACGAGGGCGATAACATGGAAGCAGGGAAGAAATCCATCGGGCTTAGACTCACTTACTTGAACAAGGAAGATACACTAACGGATGAAGAAATAGAAAAGCAGCATACACCAGTCTTGGAAGCGCTGGAGTCAAATGGTGCACAAATCAGATAAAAAAAGGCGATCACAATGTGATCGCCTTTTTTTATCTATTTTGCAAAAACAACATCCCAGCCATCTTTTTTGTCAAGCATGCCTTTAGCAATTTCCTTGGCACCTTCGAGACTGTGACTCGCTGCCCAGCCGCACTGGACTTCATTACAGGCAGGCACTTCGGAGGCCTCAAGCACATCATTCAGTGTACGCTCGATGACGGCACTGATATGGTCGAAGTTATCGTCGTTTAGAACTGAAAGATAAAATCCTGTCTGACAACCCATCGGACTCAAGTCCACGACCTTTTCATGATGGTTTCTGATATTTTCAGCCATTAGGTGTTCGAGAGAGTGCAGACCCGGCATTTCCATGTGTTCTTTGTTTGGTTGGCAGAAGCGGATATCGTATTTGTAGATGACATCTCCGTGCTCACCTTCACTTTTTCCGGCAAGGCGTATATAGGGAGCGTCTACTTTCGTGTGATCCAGGTTAAAACTTTCAACATTCATTTTTGGCATATCTATTCTCCTTTTAATCAATGATTAATGTAATAATAAATGAAAATCATTGGCATCTCAATGATGGTTTCATTTATTGCGCTTTTTCTGCTCAAGTAAATCCAGAACCTTCTGCCTCGATTTGAAATGCTTCTTCGTCAGGTTGTCGACATAATCCATGCCATGTTTGCTGGCAAGTTGGGCCGCGAACTGATCCGTCTTCTGGCTGGCACCTCTCGGCACATCCTTTTTCAAGTGCTGGTTCAGGTTGTCCATCTGTTCTAGATACTTGCTACGGGCGAGTATACTGGCGCACGCCACTGCTATAGATTTCGACTCAGCTTTCGTCTCCTGGTGAATGAGATTGAGCTGGAAAGGTTCCGGCACATATTTTTTATAGGCATTCTCCGTCGTGAACTGGTCGATGACGATCGCTTCGAGCGCATCCTGTGCACTAGACTCAAGCTTACCGTGAACATTTCTGATGCAGTGGTCATGCAGTACAGCTTTCAATTTGACGATGTTCCAGCCTTCATCGATCTTTTTGTTGTAAGAGGGGTTGTCCAGTATAACAAGGGAGTAGTGGACGATGTGGATAATATCAGCGGCGAGCTTGTGGACTGTGCCATTCGACAAGTTCTTAGAATCCTTTACACCGAGTTCGCGCAACAAAGCGACTTTTTCTTTTGGTACGTGTACAGCACATACCGTCATCGGTCCGAAATAGTCACCAACACCGGCCTCATCGCTACCAATTGTATTCAACATATCATAGTTCATAATTATTCTGTCCTTTGTGTTTTTTCGCGTGCATATACTTGTGTAACCTGTAGTGGATAAGTATAATAAATTAATGATAACATATAAGAGCTGAAACTTTGGATAGGGAGGCAATGTCAGATGGCAGAATATAAAAACCGCATTGCTGTCGTAATAAATGACCAGCAGTATACACTGGTCGGAGAAGACAACCCTGAACATATACGGTATGTTGCAGGACTGGTAGATAATAAAATTAGAGAAATCGGTATGAAGAATGCAGGACTTGATACCACCAGGAAGGCAGTGCTTACAGCGGTAAACGTCATGGATGAATACGTAAAACTGACTGAGAAGCACGAGGCGCTGCTGGAAGAAATGGAACAACAAGGAAAGTGATATCATGACACTGCTCATATTGATTCTGCTCATCATAGGAATGGTCATCGGATACCGCAGGGGTATTATACTGCAACTCCTTCATCTAATCGGTACGATTTCCGCCATCATCATCTCTGCCATGAACTATGAAAGGCTCGCTGAGCGCCTGGACATGATCCTGCCTTATCCGTCGATGTCCCAAACGGTCTCAAGCTCGCTTCTGCCTGAAATAGCAGATGCAGAGTTCGGCTTCTACAGAATGGGTGCATTCTTCATGATATTCGTGGTTGCCAAAATTGTGATACAGCTCATCGTTAGTGCTTTTGACTACCTTCAGCAAGTCAATGCATTCGGACGTACGGGCGACGTAATCGGAACAGTACTCGGCTTGATTGAAATGGTCTACTTGTTGGTAGTCATCCTCGTCATGGCAAGTCTGGTCCCACTCGATTTTTTACAGGAAACAATAGGGAACTCAGGGCTTGCACGATTCCTGATGGACAATACTTTCATTATTTCCGACAAGTTCATAGAATGGTTACAGACTGAGTCATAGAAATATGGCTCTTTTTTTGGAGGTCAATATGACAAAAAAAGATATTATCAATCTACTTGAGACAATCGCAACATACATGGAATTATCTCTTGAGAATCCATTCAAGGTTTCGGCATACCGTAAGGCGGCCGCGGCCATTGAAAGAGATCCAAGGGCACTCTCAGAAATCGAAGATTTTTCAGAAATGAAGGGAATCGGCAAAGGTGTCAACGATGTCATTACAGAATATGTGGAAACAGGGCGCTCTTCAATACTTGATGACCTGAAGGAAACGGTCCCTGTGTCACTGGTCCAGATGCTCAAGTTACCGACACTTGGTCCGAAGAAAATTGCGAAGCTGCATAAGGAACTTGGGGTCGTGACACTTGAAGGATTGAAGGCAGAATGCGTTGCGGGTAATGTGAGTGAACTGAGTGGATTTGGTAAGAAGACTGAGGATAATATCAGTAAAGCGATCGATGAACTTCTTACGCGCCCAGAAACATACCCGATCGAGAAGATCCAGACTTTCAGGAAAATCATCGAAGCCTCACTTGATGAAATCACAGGCATCGACAGGTACGACATTGCTGGCAGCGCAAGGCGCTATAAAGAGATGAGTAAAGACCTCGATTTCATTGTGCAGACGACTGATGCCCATAGTGTCGCAGAAGCATTAGTCAATCTACCGTTTGTAAAGGATGTCGTTGCACGCGGGGAGCGTAAGCTGTCCGTAGTGATTGCGCATGACCTAGATCAGATCGGTGTTGATATACGTTTTGTTACAGCTGAAGCCTATCACACGACGCTGCACCATTTTACAGGCTCGAAAGAACATAATGTAAAGATGCGCCAGATTGCGAAATCGAGAGGGGAGAAAGTTAGTGAGTATGGTGTAGAGAAAGAAGGCGAGCTTTTGACATTCGAGTCGGAATCCGATTTCTTTTCTCACTTCGACTTGCCCTATATCGCTCCTACCATGCGTGAAACTGGTGAAGAAACGGATATCGAAGTCTCCGACATCGTTACACTGGATGATATCAGGGGGGATCTCCATATGCATACAGTATATAGTGACGGTGCGCATTCAGTACGCGAAATGGTAGAAGCCTGCATCGATAAAGGATACGACTATATGATTATCACGGACCACTCAAAGAGCCTACGTGTCGCAAACGGACTCGATGAAGATCGACTGTGGCAACAGATTGAGGAAATCAAAAAAATAAGACCGGAATACCCTGGGATAGATATCTATACAGGAACAGAAATGGATATACTAAAAGATGGTAGTCTGGATTTTTCGGAAGATATGCTCAAGGAACTGGACTATGTTATCGCAGCCATCCACTCGAGTTTCCAGCAGACGGAGGACGAGATTATGCACCGGCTTAGATCGGCATGTGAAAATCCATATGTCCGTCATATTGCCCATCCTACAGGCAGATTGATTGGCGGAAGGGCAGGCTATGCGGTAGACTTCGAAAAGTTGATCCAGATGTCCAAAGATACGCGTACTGTAATGGAAGTGAATGCCAATCCAAGACGTCTCGACTTGTCGTCTTCTGTCATAAGGAATTCGGGACTGATGCTGACAGTCAATACCGACGCCCACCATACGCAACATCTTGAGTTCATGGAGTATGGTACGGCAACATTGCAAAAGGGTCTAATCGAAAAGCATCAAGTGATCAATACATTCTCGAGAGAAGACTTCAGAGAGTGGGTCAAAAAAGGGAAATAGAGGGTTGAAAATGAATCAGAGAACAATCAATACATTGGAATTCGATAAGATACTCGCACAACTTTCCGCTTTTGCTGAAAGCGAAAAGACGCGAAAGATGATTGACAGCGATATTGTGTCTACCGATTTAGATGAAATATTGCAGATGATCAATGAAGTCGATGATGCCTCTACCATGCTTCGGTACAAAGCAGTCGAGCTTGGCGGTATCACTGATATTAAGCGACATGCCAGACGTGCGGAAATTGGCAGCATGCTTGGCGTACAGGAACTGAATGAAATCAGATCCGTATTGAACCGAAAGCATATGTTGCAAGGGGTCTTCAACGACTTCGAAGATGATGAAATCGTACTCGACAATCTGCCAATCTATATCAATGGTCTGCCGGATATCCATTTTCTATATAGAAGGATCACGGAAACTGTCGACGATAGCCAAGTACTCGACCATGCATCGGAAGCGCTGCTAAGAATCAGAAGGAAGATCCGTTCTGAAGAGGGCAAGATACGGGATCGATTGAACGAAATTATTCGTGGGTCGAACCAGAAGAAGTTGTCAGACAGCATTATCACAATGCGCAACAATCGCTATGTTGTCCCTGTCAAAGTGGAGCACCAAGGGGAGTTCAGTGGTATTGTGCACGATATATCTTCAAGTGGACAAACGGTCTACATGGAACCAATGGCAGTCGTTCAAATGACCAACCAGATACAAAGACTGCGGGATGAGGAACAGACTGAAGTAGAACGCATCCTCTACCAGCTTTCAGCAGAAGTGGCGGAAGTCGGTGCTGAGCTGTCGATGACGGATGATGCTTTGCACCATTTGGATATGGTCTTCTCAAAAGCCAAATACGGTGCAAAAATCAGTGGATCGAAGCCTGAAATGTCAGCATCCGGGGGAATCCACCTTCCGGCTGCATTCCATCCACTCATACCGGGTGATGAGGTAGTCAAGAACGATATCGCAATGGATGAGGAGACGCGTGCTGTCATCATCACTGGTCCGAACACCGGCGGAAAGACGGTCACCATCAAGACAATCGGCCTCAGCGTACTGATGGCACAGTCCGGAATCCCTGTGCCGGCGCGTGACGGTAGCCGCCTGCGTCTTTTTGAACGGGTCTATAGCGATATTGGGGATGAACAGTCGATTGAACAATCCCTTTCTACCTTCTCAAGCCATATGACAAATATTACAGGTATCTTGGATGAAGTAGATGAAAACAGCTTGGTACTTCTCGATGAGCTAGGGGCCGGCACTGATCCTGAAGAGGGTGCCGCACTTGCCATCAGCATTTTGGAATACTTGCTTGCCAAACGTTCAACCATCGTTGCGACGACCCATTACCCGCAATTGAAATCATTCAGCTACACACGGGAAGATACATTGAATGCGAGTGTTGAGTTCGACGTGGAAACCTTATCTCCAACATATCGCTTGCTCATGGGTATTCCGGGTA
This sequence comes from Salinicoccus sesuvii, assembly GCF_042648145.1. Classification (NCBI taxonomy): domain Bacteria; kingdom Bacillati; phylum Bacillota; class Bacilli; order Caryophanales; family Staphylococcaceae; genus Salinicoccus; species Salinicoccus sesuvii. The sequence continues at coordinate 240,293 of NZ_JBHRWV010000002.1, forward strand.
AGTCCAATGCATTTGAAATCTCGAACAAGCTCGGGCTGAATCGGGACGTTATTGAACGGGCACGCAACCTTTCTGGTAGGGATAACGAAGATGTCAATGAAATGATCACAGCGCTCGAGCGTCATACAAGGAAAGCACAAGATAATGAAGCGGAAACGCAAAAGCTGTTGAAAGATGCAGAAAAGCTTCACACGAGCCTCGACAGTCAAGTGGCCGATTACGAAGCCTACAAGGAGAAGCTGCGTAAGGAAGCACGGGCGGATGCCAACCGTATCATTAAAGAGGCGGAAGCACGGGCGGATGAGGTTATCCGTACTCTTGAAGATATGAAGAAGCTCGGTGCAGATATCCAAGAACATGAACTCATCGATCAGAAGAAAGCTCTGACAGATAGCTATCACCAAGAAGACATTAGGAAAAAGGAACGGGCCACGAAGAAAGAGAAGATCTCCCAAGGGGACGAAGTGGATGTTCTATCGTACGGTCAAAAGGGCGAAGTGCTGGAAGTAAAGGACGATTCGGTAACGGTTCAAATGGGTATTATAAAGATGAAGGTCGGCATGGATGAAGTAAAAAAGCGCAAGAAAGAGCAGCCGAAACGGACTGTTTCGAGAAGGATCAACAAGACCTCCATCAAAAGAGAACTCGACCTCCGGGGGGAGCGCTACGAGGAGGCGCTCCGCAGACTCGACCAGTATCTCGACCAAGTGATGCTCTCCAATTACAGTGAAGTGGAAATCATACACGGTAAGGGTACCGGTGCCCTTCAAAAGGGCGTCCAACAGTTTTTGAGGACGCATCCTAAAGTGAAATCTTTCAGGGGCGGCATGCCGAGTGAAGGTGGCTTCGGGGTGACAGTCGTCGAAATGAAGTAGGGGGTTCTATGGATAACTTTGATATGTATAAGCTTGCGAAAGTACTGATTGCGGTCGCAATCCTGATGTTTGTAAGCGGCGTGATCTATCTGATGTTTTTCGCATAGGCAGTTAGATTGAGAATACATGCATCTACATGCTATAATTGATGCATAATCAACATAATGGAGGTAATTTCAAATGGCAATTATAGAAGTGAATGATCAAAATTTCAAACAAGAAGTGGAAAGCGGACTTAAATTGGTGGACTTCTGGGCACCATGGTGTGGGCCTTGTAAGATGATCGCTCCTGTACTTGAAGAAGTTGCACAGGATGTTGAAGGTAAAGCTGACATTGCTAAACTGAATGTCGATGATAACCAGGCAACAGCGAGTGAATACGAAGTAATGAGTATTCCTACACTGATCCTCTTCAAAGATGGCGAGCCTGTTGACAAAGTTGTTGGCTTCCAGCCAAAAGAACAGCTTGTTTCACTGATTGAAAAGCACTCATAATTTAAAGATAGCCGCCTTCGGGCGGCTTTTTTATAATATATATGCAGAGGGATTATTATGGAAGAACTTAAACTTAAACTATCGGTGCTACCGACTGAACCGGGCTGCTATCTCATGAAGGACCGGCACGGCATCGTCATCTACGTCGGCAAGGCCAAAAACTTAAGAAACCGTGTCAGATCATATTTTACGGGTGCACACGATGAAAAGACGATGCGGCTCGTAAAAGAGATTGTCGATTTCGATTTCATAGTGACCAATTCCGAGGTCGAATCACTGCTGCTTGAGCTGAATCTGATCAAGAAGCACTACCCAAGATACAACATTTTGTTAAAGGATGATAAAAGCTATCCTTTCATCAAGATTACGAAAGAGAAGCATCCGAAACTGATCGTTACGAGAACGGTCAAACCGTCGACTGGTACATACTTCGGACCTTACCCGAATGCTTACAGTGCCCATGAGACAAAAAAACTGCTCGATCGCATCTATCCGCTCCGCAAATGCAATACGATGCCGGACAAGCTGTGCCTGTACTATCACATCGGCCAGTGTCTTGGCCCATGTGTCTACGATGTGCAACAACAACAGTACAAAGAGATGATCGATGGCATCACTCGGTTCTTGAATGGAGAAACAAAGCAGATCGTCGATGAACTTAAGGATAAGATGGCAGTGGCATCGGAAAACCTAGAGTTTGAAAAGGCTAAGGAATACAGGGACTTGCTCGGTCACATTGAAGCAACGATGAATAAGCAAAAGATGATGACAAAGGACGTCACCGCAAGGGATTGTTTCGGGTTCAGTGTGTCCAAAGGCTGGATGGCTGTTTCCGTGCTACTGATTAGAAATGGTAATCTAATCGAGAAGAAGGCGGACATGTTCCCAATCAATGATGATGTGCAGGAAGAGTTCTTCAGATACATTGCTCAGTTCTATGATCTGAAGTCGAATCTACTGCCTAAAGAAGTGCACATTGCCAATGGACTTGATCAGGAAATCATCGACCAGTACCTGCCCGTTACCGTCCTCCAGCCAAAAAGAGGCCAGAAGCGGGAGATGGTTGACCTAGCGACAAAAAATGCTGAGATCGCAATAGGAAACAAGTTCGAAATGATCGAGAAGGACGAGGCTCGAACCATCGGCGCCATAGAACGCCTTGGGGAAGCGCTCAGCATCGAAACACCAATCCGCATAGAGGCATTCGATAACTCGAATATTCAGGGCGTTGACCCGGTCAGCGTCATGGTGTCCTTTGTAGATGGCAAGCCAAGCAAGAAGGACTACCGGAAGTATAAAATCAGAACTGTTACCCAGCCAGATGACTATGCTTCAATGGCGGAAGCCGTCCGGCGCAGATATGCACGGGTACGGAAAGAGGGATTGCCTCTGCCCGATATGATTATTGTGGATGGCGGGGTTGGCCATATGAATACGGTCAAATCCGTTCTGATGGATGAATTGTCACTCGATATCCCCGTGGCAGGGCTCGCGAAAAACGATAAACACAAGACAGCTGAACTGCTCTATGGCGACCCGCCGGCAATCGTACCACTTAAGAAGAACTCCCAGGAATTCTATCTTTTGCAGCGTATACAGGATGAAGTCCACCGGTTCGCCATCAGTTTCCATAGGAACACACGACGGAAGACATCTGTTACTTCTAAACTCGACAATATAGAAGGTGTGGGACCAAAACGCAAACAGAAGCTGCTGAGCCATTTCGGTTCGATAAAAAGAATGAGTGAGAAGCAAGTTGCTGATTTTACTGAAATAGGTATTCCTGCCCCAATTGCCGAGCGAATACTGGAAGCGCTTAACGCCTGATTTCAGGCGTCTTGAATTTTCTTAATATTTTTCTAGTAACCGTCCAGGTCGCCTTGATTTATGTATACCTTGGGAGTAAAATGGTTCTTGTGTAAACTTATTTCATTGGAGAGTTAGGGGGGAATTCGAGTGTCGAAACAAGATTCAAGCTTTGCGATCAGACGTCTTCATTCTTTGTTGGGAGTTCTGCCACTGGGTGTCTTTCTGATTCAACACCTATTGGTCAACCATACTGCGACACGCAGTGAAGAGGCGTTCAATACAGCTTCGGAATTCATGGGCAGCCTACCTTTTGTACTGTTTCTTGAGGTTTTTGTAATATATATTCCGATTCTGTTTCACGGTATTTATGGAATTTATATTGCATTCACTGCGAAATACAATGTGGGTACATATAGCACATTCAGAAACTGGATGTTTTTATTCCAGAGGGTCAGTGGTGTAATCGCCTTCATATTCATCGCTATACACGTCTATCAGACGAGATTCCAGGTGCTCCTAGGCGCGGAAGTGGACTATGATATGGTTCACCAGATCGTCTCAAATCCGGCGTGGTTAGTATTCTACATTATCGGTGTAGTCGCGACAGTATATCACTTTGCTAACGGACTATGGTCGTTCATGGTGACTTGGGGCTTTACCCAGTCGGATAGATCACAGCGTGTAATGACGTATGTATCTGCTGTCATTTTCGTAGTGGTCAGCTTCATCGGTATACAGGCAATTTTGGCATTTATCTAATAAGGAGTGGACAGAATGGCTAATGATAAAATCATCGTTGTCGGTGGCGGACTTGCCGGACTGATGGCAACGATAAAAGCAGCTGAGGCAGGTGCTGAAGTAGACCTGTTCTCGATTGTGCCGGTAAAACGGTCTCACTCCGTATGTGCGCAAGGTGGAATCAATGGAGCGGTCAACACCAAAGGTGAAGGCGACTCGCCGGCGATCCATTTTGATGACACAGTATACGGCGGAGACTTTTTGGCGAACCAGCCGCCGGTCAAAGCAATGACCGATGCGGCACCAGAAATCATCCACCTGCTCGACCGCATGGGCGTCATGTTTAACCGTACGGCTGAAGGTCTTCTCGACTTCAGAAGGTTTGGTGGTACGTTGCACCACAGAACGGCATTTGCCGGCGCAACGACAGGGCAACAACTTCTATATGCATTGGACGAGCAGGTCAGAAGCTATGAAGTCGATGGTCTTGTAAGAAAGTTCGAAGGTTGGGAATTTCTTGGTGTAGTGCTTGATGACGAAGGACGTGCGCGCGGAATCACCGCTCAGCAGGTGACGAGTGCCGAGATCCAGACATTCAAGTCGGATGCAGTCATTATGGCCACAGGTGGCCCGGGCATTATCTTCGGAAAATCGACGAACTCTATGATCAATACTGGATCTGCAGCATCTGTTGTATATCAGCAGGGTGCAATCTACGCTAATGGCGAATTCATCCAAATTCACCCAACGGCGATTCCAGGTGACGACAAGCTGAGATTAATGAGTGAATCAGCACGTGGAGAAGGCGGTCGCATTTGGACTTACAAGGATGGTAAACCGTGGTACTTCCTTGAAGAGAAGTATCCGGACTACGGAAACCTTGTACCGCGTGACATCGCTACACGGGAGATCTTTGATGTCTGTGTCAATCAGAAGCTCGGTATCAACGGCGAGAACATGGTGTATCTGGACCTTTCTCATAAAGACCCGCACGAGCTTGATGTAAAACTTGGCGGCATCATCGAAATATATGAGAAGTTCACTGGTGATGACCCACGCAAAGTACCGATGAAAATCTTCCCGGCCGTTCACTATTCAATGGGTGGACTATACGTAGACTTTGACCAGATGACTAACATTCCTGGCTTGTTCGCAGCAGGGGAGTGCGATTATTCCCAACACGGTGGTAATAGACTCGGAGCAAACTCGTTGCTTTCAGCCATCTACGGCGGCATGGTCGCTGGGCCGAACGCGATAAAGTACGTCAGAGGGCTCGATTCCAGCTACGACGATCTTGACGATTCCATCTTTGATAAGCATGTCAAGGCTGAACAAGAGAAGTTTGATGGTATAATGAATATGGATGGAGATGAGAACGCTTACGTCATCCACAAGGAGCTTGGCGAATTAATGACGGATAATGTGACTGTTGTCCGCCACAACGACAAGCTACTTGAAGCAGATAAGCGTATTGTCGAACTGATGGACCGCTACAAGCGGATAAACATCAATGATACTAAAAAGTGGAGCAACCAGGCTGCATTCTTTACGCGCCAGTTGTGGAATATGCTTGTGCTTGCACGTGTCATCACGATTGGTGCCTATAACAGGAACGAATCGCGAGGCGCGCACTTCAAACCTGATTTCCCTGAACGGAATGATGAAGAATGGCTCAAAACAACAAAAGCATACTTCGAAGGGCCACTTGAAGCACCCCGTTTCGAATACGAAGATGTCGATACAAGCCTCATCCCGCCTCGTAAAAGAGATTACTCGAAAAAGGCTGAAGGGAGCGCTAAGAAATAAATGAGTGAGAAAATGATCAGATTTAATATAAAGCGTCAGGAAAATACAGATTCAAAACCTTACTGGGAAGAATTTGAAGTGCCTTATCGTGAGAACATGAACGTTATCAGTGCATTGATGGAGATTCAGAGGAATCCAGTGAATACAAAAGGTGAGAGAACGACCCCTGTCACATGGGATATGAACTGTCTCGAGGAAGTCTGTGGCGCCTGCTCCATGGTGATCAACGGTAGCGCGAGACAATCATGTACTGCACTGATTGATCAACTGGAGCAACCAGTAAAGCTCGAACCAATGTCTACTTTCCCGATTGTTAAAGACCTTCAGGTAGATCGTACATTCATGTTCGATAGCCTAAAACGTGTCAAAGCATGGGTGCCGATCGATGGTACGTACGATCTTGGTCCTGGACCAAGAATGCCTGAGAAGAAGCGCCAGACAGCCTACGAGTTGTCAAAATGCATGACGTGTGGTGTTTGTCTTGAAGTATGTCCGAACGTCAACGATAGCTCCAAGTTCATTGGTGCCGCACCAATCAGTCAGGTCAGACTGTTCAATTTGCACCCGACGGGGAGCATGAACAAAAACGAACGCCTTGATGCATTGATGGGTGAAGGCGGCGTTGCGGAATGTGGTATGGCTCAGAACTGTGTCAAAGCATGTCCGAAAGGTATTCCTTTGACGACTTCAATTGCTGCGATGCAAAGAGAAACAAGTTTCCACATGTTCAAGTCCTTCTTCGGAAGCGACCACGAAGTCGAATAAGCTGTAATAGGAAGAGCGCTGCTCTTCCTATTTTTTTATTTTCAATTACGTTATAATAAAAGAAATAATCAAGAAGGACTGGGGACAATGAGCGATAGAGAATCCATAATATCGATAGAAAAATCAATACGATATATATCGGCGCATGTAAAGAGTCATGGCCGGGAAATCCTTAAGGAGTACGAACTGTCTCCATTGCAGTTTGTAGCATTGCAATGGGTGGACGATAAGGTCGGAATCACAATCGGTGAACTATCGAGCAGGCTGGATCTTGCACATTCAACAACGACCGATATCGTCGATAAGCTAGAAAATGGCGGATTTGTAGAAAGACAGAAATATGAGAAGGACAAACGCATTGTACTGGTTCTTATGAAGGATAAAGGTCTTGAAATTATCAAGGCAGTCATTGCGAAGCGTGTGTCATACATATCTGAAATAACGGATCATCTTTCTGCAAAAGAACGTGATATGCTACCTGGCATTCTGGAGTCGATACTGCATGAAAGTGAAAAGAAGAGCGATGAATAATCCAATCGGCGTGATGGACTCAGGTGTTGGCGGACTGACCGTCGCCAAGGAGATTATGAGACAGCTGCCGGACGAATCAATCGTTTATTTCGGAGATCTCGACCGATGTCCCTACGGTAGCCGCTCCATGGCGGAAGTTAGACGTTTTACACTGCAGGTAGCCGATCATCTCGTGAGCCGGGGTATCAAAATGCTAGTTGTGGCTTGTAATACCGCAACCGCAGCGGCACTGCACATTTTAGAGAAACGGTACGATATCCCTGTCATCGGTGTGATTAATCCAGGTGCACGGAGTGCGATACAAAGTAGCGCGAACCAAGATGTCATCGTGTTGGCTACGGAAGGTACTGTCACCTCAGAAGCTTATCCGAAAGCAATCCATCAGATCAATCATCGTTTTAAGATACAGAGTACCGCCTGTCCGAAATTTGTTCCACTTGTTGAAGAACTGAGGTACAAGGATAAGGTGGTCGTGCGCATCGTACTTCATCAAACGTTAAAGCACCTTGCGGATACACGGGCGGATACTGTCATTCTCGGCTGTACACACTATCCTTTGTTGGCTGATGAAATCAGAGATTATTTCTATGGCAGAAAAAAAGTGATTGATTCTGGCTATGAGACAGCACGTGAAGTCAGTGCAATGCTTACATTGTTGAAAGGGCACGCCTCCCCAAGATCAAATCCCGAACATTTGATGATCGTCAATGGCAAAACTGAACGCTTTGAATATATATTGAAAGACTGGATGCCTTTTATAGAATACAGGCTTGAACAAGTGGAGTTGGAGGAGGAACGCTATGGTGAAGATAGTAGTGGCTAGTGGCAACAAAGGGAAAATCAATGATTTTAAGGCAATTTTTCCGAATCATAACATTGTGGGCATTAAGGAAATTCTGCCTGATTTTTCAGTTGAAGAGACAGAAGACACATTTATCGGTAATGCTGTACTGAAGGCTGAAGCGGCTGCAGAGGCATTGGGTATGCCCGTAATCAGTGACGATTCTGGGTTGTCGGTTGATATACTGAATGGCGCACCAGGTGTCTACTCAGCACGATATGCAGGACCAGAAGCGACCGATGAAGAGAATAATCGAAAACTTCTATCAGCACTTGAAGGCCAGGTGGACCGCAAGGCCCATTTCACAAGTGCGATCGCTTTAGCGATTCCGGGCATGGAGACCAGAACATATACAGGTGAGTTGCACGGAGAAGTATTGAAATCGCCGCAAGGGGTGCATGGTTTTGGTTACGACCCTCTGTTCAAAACAGCAGACGGCAGGTTCTTGGGCATGATTAGTACTGAAGAAAAAGGGGAAATAAGTCATAGAAGAAATGCACTCAATCGTCTGATGGAGGATAAGCAGGTCTTTAATTTACTCATACGATTCAATGAGGGGTGACGGAAATGAAGATACTGATTGTAAGTGACAACCATGGTGAGCACGGTATAGGATATGAAGCATTTGGCAGAAATGCGGGAGAGTTGAACATTCATCTTGGAGACAGCGAGTTCAGCTATGACGATACGGAAATGGCACATTTTGAACGTGTAGCGGGCAATGTCGATAACGACAGTCGTTATCCAGTCGAAGGCTATAATGAAGAGGCGCAAGCTTTTTATACACATGGACATTTCTACGATATCAAAGAGAACCGCGAAATACTTGCGGACCGTGCACGTGAGTACGATGCCAAGTACGCATTTTATGGTCATTCTCATGTGGCCAAAGCTGAGAAAGTCGGAGACATCTACTGTATCAATCCGGGTAGCATTTCGAACTCAAAGGGCGAATTGGAAGAATCATACGCAGTACTCGATACTACGAGCAACATCGTCACTTTCCTGAATAGGGTGCATCAGATGTTGCGTGAAGTCGATTTGGACACGCTGTAGACCAGGGCCACCTGGTCTATTTTAGTAGAAATGATACCATCATGATGATCGTAAGAAGCAGAATGATCCATTCCATCGTATCGCTGTCTTTACGGAATTTAATGGTGAAAGACGTCATGATGATCAGTACTAGAGACGCAATGATAAATATAGCAGATCGCATTTCGAAGTTCGTATATTGTACACTCAAATATAGGATGGAGAGAATAATAAAATAGGTTGCCAAAGACAGTCTGACAGTGTTTTTCATATGTATACTTTTCCTTTCTCTTAATCCTTAATCCAGGAGGGTCTATTGTGAATATACTTTATTTCGATGACGATTGCATTATCTGCAATCGATTCGCCAAAATCATTACTCGACTCGACCGCAAGGATATCTTGCGCTTCGCATCGATAAAAGCACTGGATGGTATTATCCCGAAGCATATTGATTCCGTGGTTTACTATTCAGATGATCTGTATCTTCATTCCGATGCCATAATCGAAGTGTTTGCTGATACGACACGAATTGGAGCCATACGTGGGTTAAAGATTATACCGGTATGCTGGCGCAATGCACTGTACCGTTTCATTGCCAATAACCGCTATCGGCTTAATACGAAAATGGAATGCACCATTGACCATGAAGTCAGAAAGAAAATCATCAGTTCCGACAGTCCATCATGAGTATCCGAATCCAACAATAATCATTATAGAAGGAATGTGTTATGATGATCATCAAAGTCGACGAAGAAATAGAACTCAGAGCAGTACAACAGAAAGATTATAAAATGGTATATGATACAGTCGATCAGAACCGAAGTCATCTTAGAAGATGGCTTCCGTGGGTCGACTATATGAAGCGTGCAGATGATTATATTGAAATCATCGAAGCATGGCAGGAGATCATCGATAACGGTACAGGCTTGCAACTTGGCATATTTTATAGAGGTGAGTTCATGGGCATGTGCGGCTACAACGAAATCGTTTCACTGAGTAGCCGGGGCCAGATCGGGTACTGGCTCACTAAGAATGCTCAGGGTAGGGGCATTGCCAGTCGTTCCATTAGCCGCCTTGTATCCTACGGTTTCGATACACTCAAACTGAACCGTATTGAAATTATATGTGGTGTCCACAACTATAGAAGTCGAGCATTACCAGAAGCAATGGGATTTGTTGAAGAAGGTGTGCTCGCGGATTATGAGTTCCTATATGATCACTTTCATGACTGCATCATGTACCGGCAACTCAAAAAAGAATACGAAGAAGCAAGGTTTTAGAATTCCAAGCCCTTTAGGTGTAATAAAACATTATTAATTTCTCATAGACGTTTGACTTTTGACCCGGAAATTGATTATAATTGTATTTGTTCGATTGGTCCTGGTAGCTCAGCTGGATAGAGCAATAGCCTTCTAAGCTATCGGTCGGGGGTTCGAATCCCTCCCAGGACGTTCATAAAGAACCCCATATATGGGGTTCATTTTTTTATCATCATAATGATATCCGTGTCCCAGTAGCTCAGCAGGATAGAGCGACAGCCTCCTAAGCTGTAGGTCGGGGGTTCGACTCCCTCCTGGGACGTTAAATGGCATGACTTTGAAACTCTGCAACTTTATTGTTGTAGAGTTTTATTTTGTAGTATTTGGTTACGTTATTATTAAAGAACTCTAGGTGTCTATTGAATAAAAGTAGAAGTCATTTAATATTTAAGGTATCTAGAAGATCGAAGGCCAAATCTTTAATACTTAAAGTCCTAGACAATTATCTTAGCACAAAATACATAGTTATATATAATAAACATAGTGAAACAAAAAGCACCGAAAGCTTAGAATTCAAACTTTCCCTCCTATAGATAAAACTTAAAAGCATAGCTACAGAGGTCAGCCCAATCAATAACCAAATTACCGTAAACAAATTCTGCATTCTTCTATCACACCTCTCATATAAGTATTTTTCTTTATTTCTGTTTAGCCGAGAGCAAACCTTAGTAAGAAATGGTTGAAAAATAGAATCCGAAAGTATTGAGGTCAATGTGCAAAGAAGCTTTCAAATTAGTATTTTAATCTATTAAGTTTCTGGAACTGTACTCAAACAACCAAATATCGGGCTTCGAGAGTTTAACGTCAAATTCCTTAAATTCTATCGTTGCATGCCATTGTCCAGTAAATGAAAACTTTATCAATGTGCCATTCTGAGTCAAACTATAGTTGGCCGCACGCTGCTCAAAGCCAACGCCTCGTGTCGTTCCTGTGACAACCGAATTAATCTGTGAAATCGAGACGAATGTCGGTAGCGCTTCTCTGATGTCGCTTGATTGAGCAGAATAAGCGAAAGTGATACTTTTTTCTAAAGTAAACGACCCGTCCTCATCAACCCATTCTTGCTCATATTCTGAAGTATCGATTGGATAGCTGTGTGAAGTAGTCCCTTTTATATCCGCCTCTTCAAACCTTTTATTTTTAGGCACAGTTTCTTCAAAGGGTTGCATATCTTCTGTTGTATCCAAACTTCCTAGAAGATTTGCTTTTTCCACGAGTTCCTCGAGTGCCTTTAAATCTTTCTTTTCACTTGGGTGATCTGTTTCATTTAGATTAATACTGTTGCTAGTGTTAATACTGTTGCTAGTGGCTATAATGGAATAATCTAGTCCATGTTCAGCAACTATTTCTTCTATCTGGTCATTAAGTGTTTTGCTGGTCGTATCCGCTGATCGGTCTAATTTCATTAAGATAGTACCTACACCAACCGAAATTAGGATGCAGAAAAAAAGCACTATTATCAGCCAATTTTTGGACATAATTAACCTCCTTACAGATCCAGCTAATACTAATGGATTTTCTACCTGCATCTAAATATGCAGTCTATCTTACTATTATATAGAAATAAAAGGAAAAATAGTATGTATTATACTTATCGTTTCTAGACGTTTGACGAAATCTACTTCTTTTATATCGGTCTAGTAAAATATTTAAATAGTCTATTCATTGATGCTCGTTAATTTTTTTCCGTAATTAAAATATGGAAATAGATCATTAAACACCAATATAAAGAAATGTCATCCCCCAACTTCAATCCTTATACTAGATTTTTGTATAGATCTGGAATAATTCTGAAATAATACACAAAATCCTCTCTAAATAGTATAAAATGATGTAAATCGCATATACTGGAGGGGAAGCAATGGGAACCTTTGTAGGATTCTTGATATTTTTAGGTGTGGTCACAACCGTCGCTCTGTTCGTGCTTGGTTTAATACGGGAAAATAAAGGTGGGTCGCATTATGGTATGTGGAAAGCATCGCTTTATTCTTTCATAACAACGTGTTTTCTCGTCATCATTCTCGGGGTCGTGAGCAGTGGTTTTAGCTTGGCAAACGTTGCTGCGCTGCTATGGGTTTTTGTCTCTGTCGCAATGTTTGTGTTTATTGCTCTCGGATTGAGAGCCAAGTATAGAAACGAAAACTCCCAGAGACACTTCAAGAGAGTTGGAATTACATTTGTAACCGGTTTTGCACTATTCTTCATGGCTTTTATGGTAGCAAATGAAGTAACGGATCCTGTAGACCAGACTGCGTCAGCGGACGAAGAAAGTGAAGAACTGACAGAGGAAGCGACTGAAAAAGTCACAGAAGAGTCAACTGAAGAAACGAAAACAGAGGAAGAGAAGGTTGCTGCAGAGAAAGAAGCTGAAGAAGAAAGAGCCGCTAAAGAAGCAGAAGAGCAAGAAAAAGAGGCAGCTAAGGAGAAAAAAGAGAAAGAAGAGTCCATCGAGGCTGATAAAGCCAAGGAAGAATCGGTAGAAAAAGCAAAAGCTGAAGAAGAGAAGTCAATCGAAGAAGAAAAGGCGGCGGAAGCGAAAGCTGAGAAAGCGGCCAAAAAAGAAGTAGCACCTAAAGAAGGATTGATTCCTGTCAATCTATACAGGGTTGTTGACGGAGATACAGTCAACGTACTTGACGATGAGGGTAATGAAATGAAACTCAGACTACTTCTGATTGATACACCTGAAACGGTACATCCGAATAAACCAGTCGAGCCATTCGGCAAAGATGCTTCTGCACGATTAACGGATCTATTGAATGCTGCAGATCAGCTATATATCGAATATGATGATGGAGCGAAAACGGATCGCTATGACAGACAACTTGTATATCTATATGCTGACGATGTCAGTGTACATGAAGTACTTCTCGAAGAAGGGCTAGCACGCGTCGGATACATCTACGAGCAACAAAGGTATTTATCTGAATTCCGCGCGGCGGAGCAGAAAGCGAAAGATCAGCAGATTGGTGTATGGTCCATACCAGGTTATGTAAACGTTGGCGGAGAAGGCTTCAATAGTGAGGAGCCCGAAGCAGAACCAACAAGCGAACCGGCTACGAGTGAACCAGCGACATCTGAGCCGGCAACAAGTGAACCAGCTCAAACACCTGAAATATTCGATAATTGCACACACCTGAAAGGAACCTATCCGGATGGTGTTCCACAAGGTCATCCTGCTTATCAACCTAAAATGGATAGAGATAAAGATGGTTGGGCATGTGAATAGAATACATTAGTAGTGATCCTCTCTAGTTAAATAGGGGGGATTTTTTATAAAGATTAGCGTTGTCTGCAATCGAGTGCATACAACGTTTAGCCATAATCACTGAATTTAATAATATTGAGTTTGCAATCCATCAACCTATTAAAACTTTCTTTTTATCAAAAAATCGAGGAAGACACTTCTTAGATGGCTTAAATCCTTCATCTTTCATTTTACAAACCCCGCTCCCTTCTATAAACTTGTAATGAATTTATGAAAAGGAGAATACGCATGAGCAAATTTGACGAACCTATTCTCGTAGTACCGAGGGATGTTCTTTTTAATAATGAGGCGAATGCCTTCAATGGTTTTATCGGCATGAATGATAGAAGGTACAATAATATACTTTCAACTTTCCCTAAGTTCGAGATTAAGCGCCGTGGGGACATGGAAGAAGATCCAGCGTATAAGCAGCTGGTCGGCTATGTTATCATATCTTCCGATAATGGCAAAACACTTGTATACAAGCGTTTATCCGGTGGTGGCGAAGCACGCTTACATGGAATGCTGTCGATTGGTGTCGGCGGGCATATGAACGATGTACCGGATGCGTCAGGAATTGAAGAGAAGCTCTACATCAATGCAGCAAGGGAACTCTCTGAGGAAGTTGGACTGTCCCAAGAGCAGCTTGAGGATATTGAAATCGTCGGTCTGATCAACGACGATGACAACGCGGTCGGTCGTGTGCATATCGGGGTAGTATTCAAGGTGACAGTGGAAGAAGCGGATGTCGCTTCGCATGAAGAAGACACACTCGAACTGATATGGGAGCACGATGCTAAACTGTCTGAAAGGTCACCTTATGAATCGTGGAGTGAACTGATCATCAGAGATGCCTATGAAAGATAAGATCGTCTCCCACCGCAGGTTTCTCCAAAAGATGGAGCGGGATCTGGATCACGACTTCAGCAACGGTGAGTACTCCACCTTCATTTCCAAATTCAAGATGTATGCCGAGCAACAGGTACCGGATATTTCTTTTATGGAAAAATTCTATGAATCGCTATCAAATGAAGATCGGCACGATGAAGTGATGGAATATGCACTGCTGCAGATGAATGAAGGTGTTGGCAATTATGACGTCCATATGCATCACCTCTTGAAATCATTACTGAAGCAAGAGCGCTATTTCGAAGTGATTGAGTTCTCCGATCATCTTATGGAAGAAGATATTCCTCAGCGCTTCCGTATTGATGTTGCGGCATTCAGACATGAGGCGAAGCGAGCAATGGATAAAAAAATGGCGCAGGTCAATGAACCTGAGACTGAGGCACGTGTTGTATCCATTTCAGAATTCGAGCAGATGCCTGACTTTGAAAAGATGGAATTTTTAAGAGGGCTCATTGAAAGCCTAGATGTCTACAATAAGGATATGATACGGAAGGCAGTACCGGCTGAGCACAACTATACATGTCTGACCTTCATGTTGCTTTATCTGAGGGCAATAGAAGATCAAGAGCCGATTAATGTGTTGAAGATAGGGCAGGAAATTGAAGTTGTGCCAGCGGAATTACCGGAACTTGAAGAGAGTCCACTTTTCAACAACGTGCGCCAACTTGTAATGGAAGAAGTGGAGAACCGCATACCTGAGTTCAGAGACGCGGCAGAAGGCATGCTGATGTCCCATGCGGTTCACTGCTATCCAGTATTCCCGTCATTCGACGATGAAGCACTCTACCGTGGATATATGAGTGAGCTGTACGACATGCTTAATCTGGACCATGATTTAGAAACAGATGAGGCAGTAATTGATTGGATCCGGCAAGTTGAACAATCGATGGCTTGAAACCACGTGCGAAATCAAATGTTGGATATAAAAAAGTGATATGTTATACTATATTGGTTAATTGAAATTACGTATTTACGGAGGAATTAGATTATGTCTCAAAAGTGGGAAAAACAAGAGGGCAACGAAGGCGTACTGACAATAACAGTACCTGCTAAGGAAGTTGACGGTGCCCTAAACGAAGCATTCAAGAAAGTATCTAAAGAAGTCAGCATTCCTGGATTCAGAAAAGGTAAAGTACCGCGCCAAATGTTTGAAAAGCGTTTCGGTGTAGAATCACTTTATCAGGATGCACTCGATATCTTGCTTCCTAAAGCATACACAGAAGCAGTGACAGAAGCTGACATCAACCCAGTTGATCAACCGGAAGTTGACATTGAGCAGATGGAAAAAGGCAAAGACCTTATCTTCACTGCAAAAGTAACTGTAGAGCCTGAAGTTAAACTCGGCGAATACAAAGGTCTTGAAGTAGAAGAGCTTGAAACAGAAGTTACTGAAGAAGATGTTCAAAAGGAAATCGACAGCCTACTTGAATCCCACGCTGATATGGTAGTGAAGGAAGAAGGCAGCGTTGAAGAAGGCGATCTCGTTAACCTCGATTTCGATGGTTATCTTGGTGATGAGCAGTTCGAAGGCGGCCAGGCTGAAGGTTATGAGCTCGAAATCGGCTCTGGCAACTTCATTCCAGGCTTTGAAGAGCAGCTTGTCGGCATGAACATCGAAGAGGAAAAAGACATCAATGTCACTTTCCCAGAGGAATATCATGCTGAAGAACTCGCTGGTAAAGAAGCGACTTTCAAAGTCAAAATCAACAGCATCAAATCTAAAGAGGTCCCTGAGCTTGATGAAGATCTCGTAAAAGAACTTGACCAAGATGTTGATTCTGTAGATGCACTGAAAGAAAAACTTGAAAAAGATCTCAAAGAATCAAAAGAGAACGAAGCAGATACTACGATGAAGGAGCAGCTCATTGAGCAAGCTTCAGAAAATGCGGAAATCGACGTTCCCGATGCAATGATCAAAACTGAAACAGACAGAATGCTCCAAGAATTCGAGCAGCGTCTATCTCAGCAGGGCATCAACATGGAAATGTACCAGCAACTGTCTGGTCAAGATGAAAATGCACTACGTGAACAGATGAAAGACGATGCGTCTAAGCGCGTACGTACAAACCTTGTTCTTAAGCAGATTGCAATCGACGAAAACATTGAAGTAGCAGACGAAGATGTCGACAAGGAACTTGAAAAGATGAGTGGACAATTCGGCATCAGTGTGGAAGATATCAAATCTACACTCGGAGACCTTTCCATGCTGCAAGAAGATCTTAAAGTACAAAAGGCAATCGATGTACTTGTAGACAACAGAAAACAGAAATAGTTTGGACTCCAATATCGAGGAGCTCTGTAGCGATATGCTACAGGGCTCCTCGTTTATAACAATTACAAACTAGATATTTGATTTTAATTAAAATATCTAGTATATTTTATTGGACTGAAAAAAGAGGTGTTGAATATGTTTAAATTTAATGAAGACGACACAAATCTAACTTGTTCCTTCTGTGGTAAGGATCAGGAACAAGTGAAGAAATTGATCGCTGGTAGTGGGGTATACATTTGTAATGAGTGTATTGAACTCTGTCATGAAATCATCGAAGAAGAACTGAAAACTGAGAAGACACAGGTCTTTACTGAGATACCAAAACCGCAGGAGATTCTGAGTGCGCTGGATGACTATGTCATCGGTCAAGAAAATGCCAAGCGTGCGCTTAGTGTGGCAGTTTACAACCACTACAAGCGTATCAACCAGAACCAAGAGGATGGCGTGGAAATCTCTAAAAGTAACATTGCTTTGATTGGTCCAACAGGTAGTGGTAAAACACTTCTTGCGCAGACATTGGCAAGAACACTCAACGTACCTTTCGCGATTGCGGACGCAACAAGTCTGACCGAAGCAGGCTACGTTGGTGATGATGTCGAGAACATTCTGCTCCGTCTGATTCAGGCAGCAGATTTCGATGTAGAGCGTGCAGAGCAAGGCATCATATATGTCGATGAAATCGACAAGATTGCCAGAAAAAGTGAAAATACTTCCATCACAAGAGACGTTTCCGGTGAAGGTGTTCAGCAGGCACTCCTGAAAATACTTGAAGGTACAACAGCAAGTGTGCCACCGCAAGGCGGCAGAAAGCATCCAAACCAGGAATCTATCCAAATCGACACGAAGAACATCCTTTTCGTTCTTGGGGGCGCATTTGACGGTATGGACGAAATCATCAAGCGACGTATTGGCGAAAAAGTCATTGGTTTCGGTGGTGCTTCAGGTGCGAACGACAAAGATGAACTGATGGCTAAAGTGCGCCCGGATGATCTCCAAAGCTATGGTCTCATTCCTGAGTTCATTGGTCGTGTGCCAATCATCAGCTATCTTGAGGAGCTTGACGTAACAGCGCTCAACTCCATTCTGACAGAGCCGAAGAATGCGCTCGTCAAACAGTATCAGAAAATGCTTGAAATCGACAATGTGGAACTTGAATTCGATCCAGATGCACTGAACGCTATCAGTGAACTCGCGATCGAAAGAAAGACTGGAGCGCGTGGTTTACGCTCCATCATTGAAGAACGTATGGTGGACATTATGTTCAACGTGCCATCGAACGATGAAATCCGCAAAGTTGAAATCACAAGAGCAACAATCGAAGAAGAAGCAGATCCATTGCTCTTCAACGAAGATGGCGAAGAGATACACCTCAACCGCAAAAGTGCATAATATACGAGAGAGCTGTCTGATTTTTGGACAGCTCTTTTTACTGAAAGGAAGATAGCGATGAAAATAAATCCAAACAATATAGATATTATCATTTCAGCAGTCGGTAGCGATCAATATCCCAACACGGGAATGTCTGAAATTGCTCTGAGTGGTCGCTCCAATGTGGGTAAGTCCTCGTTCATCAACGCTGTGGCAAGTCGCAAGAATATGGCCCGTACATCTTCAAAACCCGGTAAAACACAGACTCTGAATTTCTATAATATGGACGACCAGTTCATCTTTGTAGATGTACCAGGGTACGGATACGCGAAACAGTCGAAGAAATCACGAGAGCAGTGGGGTAAGATGATTGAGAGCTATCTAGCCGAAAGAGAAGCGCTCTCTGCCGTCATACAGCTCATTGATCTAAGACATAAGCCGACAGAAGATGATGTTCTTATGTATAATTACTTGAAGCATTTTGAAATACCGGTCATCATTATATGTACAAAGATGGACAAGATACCAAGGAGTAAAATCGAGAAGCACCTCAAGATTGTACGTGAGGCAATTGATTTCGAGCAAGACGACGTCATGATTCCTTTCTCTTCCCTAGATAAGAACAACATGGCCAAAGTGATGGACGCCATCTCCAAGTTTGTGTAATTTTGTTCACAAAAAGTTCTTAATAATAATTACTATAAATAAGGGTGTAACATGGATTATGACTTTATAATCTGTTAAAATAAGAGTATTGAAAGTGTCCAGAGACGAGGCATAATAGGATAGTGGGGGGCAATTCGGATGCATGTCATTGCATTAAGTCTGAATTATAGAAAGGCAAGTGTGGAAGAAAGAGAGAAAGTAGCGTTCCGAGATGATGAAATTATTCCGGCGCTACACAGGCTGAGAGAGCAAAAGAGCATACTTGAAGCTGTACTTTTGTCTACTTGCAACAGAACAGAGGTCTATGTAGTCAGTGACCAGGTTCATACAGGAAAATACTACTCTCAGATGTTTCTAGCAGAGTGGTTTGGCCTAGAGTTGTCATCCGTGAAGAGGATTACGGATATCAAGGTTGCCGATGAAGCAGTGGAGCATCTCTACCGCGTCGCTTCCGGACTAGAATCGATGGTTCTCGGAGAGACACAGATTCTTGGTCAAATCAGAGAAGCATTCTTTACCGCGCAGACTGAACATACGACAGGAACAATCTTCAATAAACTTTTCAAGGAAGTTATTACTGTGGCCAAACGTGGTCATAGTGAGACAGATATCTCGAAAAACGCGATATCTATTTCCTATGCTGCAGTGGAACTGGCAAAGAAGATATTTTCACGTGTCGATAATCGTAAAGTATTGGTCATCGGTGCCGGTGAAATGGCGGAGCAGTCGCTTTTGAATTTGACATCAAATGGTATCAAAAACGTGACGGTCGTCAACCGCTCTGAAGAGAATGCAGCACGACTGGCCAATCAGTTTAGTGGAAAAAGTGCATCGATTGACCAGCTGGAAGCAGAAATTGCGAAGTCGGATATCGTTATATCTAGTACGTCTTCACGTAACTATGTCATTACAGAAGACGTGATGGACAAAGCCATGTCTAAACGCAATAGCAAGCCACTCATCATGATGGATATCGCTCTACCACGTGACATTGACCCATCAATCGGTGGGTTGGATAATGTATATATGTACAATGTTGATGACCTTCAAGGACTAGTCGATGCCAATCTATCTACACGCCAAGAAGAAGCAGCCAAAATCGAAGGCATGATCGCTGAAAGTATGGATAACTTTGCAGAATGGGTTAACATGCTTGGGGTCGTTCCTGTTATTCAGGCGCTACGTTCTAAGGCGCTGTCGATTCATGAAGAGACTTTCCAGAGCGTTGAAAGAAAGATGCCGGAGATGACTGAGCGCGAACGTACAATCATCTCTAAGCATATGAAGAGCATTATTAACCAAATGCTTAAAGATCCGATCATCTATACGAAGGAAATTTCCGGAGACAGAAAAGCCGGTGAAAAACTCGATGAAATCAAGCAGCTCTTTGGCATAGAGGAAGAAGTTGAGGCAGTCATACAGCAGGAGAAAGCAAAACAACAGGAAAAACTGTCGGCACGAAAGCAGGAGCTGGCAATCGAATAAGGTGGAAACCATATGGATATGATGTTCCGCAGTCATGAATTTATTCTATTATTATACTTTTTGGGCCTTTCTGTGCTAAGCTACGATCTGTTTTTCAGGAATCGGCTTGCCAGAAAGGTTTCCTTTTATCTTGTCGTCACCGCAGCCGTACTTCAGGTCGTCACGCTAGTGTATATTGGGGTGGCACTGGGGCGGATACCGATACAAACAACTTTTGAAGGTATCTATGTGTTTTCAACCCTGATCATCATTACCGGGCTCATTCATTACCGCTGGAGTGACTCTGAGATTGCTTTTGCGCTCTATGTATTTTGCGCATTCGTACTTTTTTCAATCTATACATTTGGCCCGGTATCCTACAACAGGGTGACTGAAGTTTCCGCAATTATGAACGAGTTATTAATCATTCATATTGCGCTTGCCCTGATTGCATACGTACTATATTTTATTTCAGTACTCCATGCCGTGATATATATCATCCAGTATGATAATCTGAAAAAGAAGCGTTTCAATCGTCTTTTCTTTTCACTATTCAGCATTGAAACTGCCAATAAGACGATGGTTCGTACCTTAATCCTTGGTGTATTATCTATGCTGATCAGCATTTTCCTCGGTATCCAATGGGGACTTTATATATATGGAGTCGAGATATTCAAAGACTTCAAGGTGCTCGGTACGTTGTTCGTCATACTACTTTATGCCGGACTATTCGTCTATTTGAAAACAAAACGTAGCACTTACCGTTTTGCTTGGTTCAACATCATAATTTTCATTATCTGCATGTTGAACTATCTATTTATTACACAACTTTCCAGTTTTCATTTCTGGAGCTACTAAAGGAGAAGTATTATGAGAAAATTTATTGTGGGTTCCAGACGCAGTGATCTAGCGATGACCCAATCCAAGCAGTTCATCAACAGTCTGAAAGCGCAGTTTCCAGACATGGAAATTGATATTAAGGAGATTGTCACTAAAGGGGATCGAATCGTCGATGTACAGCTTTCCAAAGTCGGTGGTAAAGGACTGTTTGTAAAGGAAATTGAACAGGCACTAGCTAATAAGGAAATTGACATGGCCATCCACAGTCTCAAGGATGTGCCAAGCGTATTGGAGCCGGAATTCACCATTGCATGCGTCCCCGAACGCGAAGACAAGCGAGATGCTTTTCTTTCAAATGGCAACGTAGCTTTCAAGGATTTGCCTGCTGGTAGCGTTATCGGAACCAGTAGCTTGAGGCGTAGTGCCCAGCTACTTGCGATGCGTGACGATGTGGAAGTGAAATGGGTGCGCGGTAATATAGATACGCGTATCAAGAAGATGGAGTCCGAGGAATATGACGCGATCGTACTGGCTGCAGCAGGACTTAAACGTATGGGTTGGTCTGATGATATCGTTGCAGAATATTTCGATCCTGAATCTTTCATACCTGCTATTGCACAAGGTGCGCTTGGTATAGAATGCCGCTCTGATGACAGAGAACTAATCGAAATGCTCGGCGCCGTTCATTCGGATGACGATGCTGCCTGCACGACTGCCGAGCGTACTTTCCTGAGACGCATGGACGGCAGTTGCCAAGTACCAATCGGAGGGTATGCAACCTATGAAGATGGCGAACTCTACCTCACCGGCCTGATCATGCCTGAAGATGGTAGCGAACAGTATGTTGTGAAGAAATCCCATCAGGATCCCAAAACGCTCGGTAATTTGGTCGCAGATGAGATGGAGCGTATTGGCGCCAAAGAAATCATCGATCGCATCAATGAGACACTCTAAACCTGTCGTTATCATGACCCAGAGTAGGCCGATTGAAAGCGATTCTGATGTGCTGTCGCTTGTCCATGCACCACTGATTGCTACGGAGAAGCTCCCCTTTGACAGGGAGGTGCTCGGATACCGTTATGACTGGCTCATTCTTACAAGTCGCAATGCAGTGGAACATTTCCTGCCTTATATAGAAACAGTACAGTTCAACAAATTGGCGACCATCGGCAGAAAGACAAGTGAACGGCTTGAGCAAGAGGGGCTCCAGATCCACTTTGAACCTCGGGACTACTCACAGGAGGGTTTTCTTTCAGATTTCCCTGTAGAAGAAGGTATGCGGATTCTTTACCCTGCAAGTGCACAAGCCCGACCGTTGCTGTATGATCACCTTGTGGCAAAAGGATGCGATGTAGAGAAGTTTGCTTTGTATCAGCCTGTCGCCAATAGGGAGTCGAAAGAGAAAATCAGTAAGCTGCTTAGTCAATCACCTGATGCAATTACATTCTCAAGTCCTTCCGGGGTGAGGGCCTTCATGAAATGGTTCAGTCCAGAAGATCTTGGGAATATTACTGTGTCAGCAATCGGACAAGTGACTGCGGATGCATTAAAGGCGCATGGCGTCCACGCCATACAGCCTGATAAAGAAACCGTTGAGGACATGGTGAAACAACTTGAAAGCAGAATAGATGGAGGCATTTAATATGAATTTCGATAGACATCGGCGTCTTAGAAGAACAGAGTTTATGAGGGATATGGTCAGGGAGACAAAAATTTCGAAGGATGATCTCATCTACCCAATCTTTGTCGTTGAGTCCGACGATATAAAAAAAGAAGTACCATCGATGAAAGGTGTATTTCAGATCTCTTTGAATCGTCTGCATGAAGAACTGGAAGAGGTAAAGGCCAGAGGTATTAAATCAGTCATTTTCTTTGGCATACCGGACGAGAAAGATCCAGAAGGCCATGGTGCGTACCACGACCACGGTGTCGTTCAGGAGGCGTGCCGGATATCGAAGAAACTATATCCTGAAATATTAGTGATACTGGATACGTGTCTGTGTGAGTATACAGACCATGGCCATTGTGGCCTCATTGATCCAGAAACACAGGACGTTGACAACGACAGCTCATTACCACTGCTTGTCAAAACGGCAGTTTCTCAAGCTAGAGCGGGTGCGGATATCATTGCACCGAGTAATATGATGGATGGCTTCGTGACGGAAATCAGAAAAGGGCTCGACGATAATGGTTATAGCCATATTCCGATCATGAGTTACGGCATCAAGTATGCTTCGAAGTTCTATGGACCATTCCGTGATGCCGCGGATTCGACGCCATCTTTCGGAGACCGTAGGACGTATCAAATGGATCCGGCAAACCGTCTAGAAGCACAACGTGAACTGGCAAGCGACCTTGAAGAGGGCTGTGATATGATGATTGTCAAGCCGGCACTATCCTACCTAGATATTATCCGCGACGTAAGAAACAAGACCGATATTCCTGTTGTGGCATACAATGTCAGTGGGGAATATGCGATGACACGGACGGCAATTGATATGGGACTGCTCGATGAAGCAGTCATCATGGAGCAAATGATTTCTATGAAACGTGCGGGCGCAAATATGATAATCACCTATTTTGCAAAAGATATATGCAGAATGCTTGATGAAGGGATGTAATGAGATGTTTAAAAAATCAGAAGCACTTTACAAAAAAGCAAAGGATCTTATGCCGGGTGGTGTAAACAGCCCGGTTAGAGCATTCAACTCTGTAGGTATGGATCCGGTGTTCATCGATCGTGCCAAAGGCTCGAAGACCTATGATGTGGATGGCAATTCTTATATCGACTACGTACTCAGCTTCGGCCCTTTGATTCTCGGCCACAGCGATGACAGAGTGGTCAATGCACTGACTGCAGCAGCACAGAAAGGTACAAGTTTTGGCGCGCCAACAGAACTTGAGAATGAACTCGCTGAACTCGTTATAGACCGTGTACCATCTGTCGAAATGATTCGCATGGTCTCTTCCGGAACAGAGGCAACATTGGCTGCATTGCGACTGGCTCGCGGTTTTACCGGACGCAACAAAATCCTCAAGTTTGAAGGATGCTACCATGGTCATAGCGATTCGCTGCTCATCAAAGCGGGCAGTGGTGTCGCTACACTCGGTCTGCCAGATTCCCCAGGGGTACCAGAAGGTACGGCAGCAAATACTATTACAGTGCCTTACAATGATGAAGAGAGTCTGACTGAAGCCTTTGATAAGTTTGGAGATGATATCGCAGCGGTAATCATGGAACCTGTCGCTGGTAACATGGGTGTCGTACCGCCGCGTGAAGAATACCTTGAATTTGTCCGTGACATTACCGAGAAAAGCGGTACATTGCTCATATTTGATGAGGTCATGACTGGCTTCCGTGTCGGCTACAACAGTGCTCAAGGGTATTATGGTGTCACACCAGACCTTACATGTCTCGGCAAAGTGATTGGCGGTGGTCTGCCTGTCGGTGCCTACGGTGGCAGACGAGACATCATGGAATACATCGCACCAGTTGGAGACATCTATCAGGCAGGGACACTATCCGGTAATCCATTGGCAATGACGGCAGGTCTTGAGACGCTCAAACAACTGACGCCTGAAAGCTATGATCATTTCAATAAGCTTGGCGATATGCTCGAAGTTGGGCTGAAGGATATCTTCAGCAAAAGGGGCCAGCCAATTACTGTGAACCGAGCCGGTTCAATGATCGGGTTCTTCCTGACAGAAGGTCCTGTCGTCGACTTCGACAGCGCGAATACGAGCGATCTAGAGCGCTTCAAATATCTATATCAAGAACTGTTGAAAGAAGGCGTCTATCTACCTCCTTCCCAGTTCGAAGGTATGTTCCTGTCGACCAGCCACACTGAATCAGATATACAAAAGACGCTGGATGCTTTTGAGAAAGCACTCGATCGTGTCATTCAAAAGTAGCTTGCTAAATACAGTTTACCTGTAGAAAATAAAGTGTATAATTAAAGAGAATAGATAATTGGAGGTAGTTTGGATGGCCAATGATAAAGATAAGCGATTGACACACAACGACAGTAACATCAAAGGTAAAAGAGAAGAAGATAAAGTCTACATCGAAGGTCAGAACAGGGAAATGATTCAGCAGAAGAAGGTAAGCAAGAAAAATCCGCTTGTCTGGATTATGCCTATCATCATCGTTTTGTTGATCTTCCCACTCATCTTCCAACAGATTAGTGATGGCCACGATGAAGAGGGAAATACAACCTCCACTGATGGATCCGAAGAAGAAACAGAGCCAACAGATGGTGAGCTGGTCGAAGAAGACGAAAGCGAATCATCTGAAGAAGAATCGACTGACGAGAATGAAGTGGATCAAGAAGAAGCGGATATAAACTCAGGTAGTGACGATGCTCAACCGGATGGACCGGATGGCGAAGAGACTGAAGAGGAAGGCTCAGAAGAAGGGTCTGACTCCGATAATGAGGAAGAATCCACTGAAGAAGAAAGCGATAACTAGTACCTCCTACAACCCCGCTGCAGTCAACTGCTCAGCGGGGTTCTTCTATGCTGCAAAATTATTTAGGATATCGAAATAAGTACGATGAAAGGAGCCCAATAATGAAATATATTAATCTGATGCTACTCTTCCTCTCAGCAATCGCTTTGTCTATTTTCCTTCAGTGGACGGGTATGGTCATGCCATGGCTGTTTGGTGCCATGATTGCAACAGTCATATTCTACAGGGTGGTGACGACTGATTTTCATTATCCCAAATGGTTTGGTAACCTTGGGCTCGTCATTATCGGTGCTGAAATCGGATCGACATTTACACTCGAAACGCTCGCAGATATGGCTGAAGACTATATCACAATCATCATGCTGTCGCTTCTCATCATCGGTCTGAGTCTGCTTCTTGCGAGACTTTTCATGAAAATGACAGGATGCACACTGGAAACCGCGGTACTTGCCTCAATCCCCGGTGCTCTTTCGCAAATGATTGTCATGGCTGAAGAGGAAGAGCGTGCAGATTTGCTTCTTGTAACTTTGACACAAATGTCGAGAATTGTACTTGTTGTTATCTTCGTTCCATTCATTGCGAGTTTCACAGCAAACAGTGATGGGATAAGTACTAATGAAATGGTACCGTCACTTACCTCTGCTGCAACGCCAAGTATGCTCTGGATGCTTCCGACTGTTTTACTGGTTATCTATATCATGATGCGAATGAAGTTTCCGGTTCCCTATATGATTGGACCAATGCTTGTCGTGCTCATCTGGAATGTGGTGACTGACTATACATTTTCGGTCAATATTTCGTTCATGTATGCCGCCCAGCTGCTATTCGGTATTCGGATCGGCATCCAGATCTCAACCCTCGTCAATCAGCTGAATGGCCGTCTCATCCTCTCGATGATGATTCAGAACATGCTGCTTATCATTGGTACTCTTGGGCTTGTCATGGCGTTTCTGCTAATATCAGAGCATAATTTTACCAATCTGTTCTTGAGCGCCGCACCAGGCGGCATTGGACAGATTATCATTGTGGCTGTTGAAACGGGTGCTAATATCGCTATGATTTCGAGCTATCATATATTTCGCATCTTTTTCATTCTGTTGGTTGTAGCGCCGCTTATCAATCTTTTGCTTAAAAGAAATAGGAAGCGCCGCCATGCATAGGATGGGTCTTGACAGTATGCGGGTGTTGGAATAATATGAAAGCAAGGTTATAGATGAATGGCAGAAGAGTAGTTTTATGCGGGAGACAGAGAGCATGTGGGTGGTGTGAACATGCCGAAGCATATTATGAACGTAGTCTGCAGAAATCGGTTCTGAACACTTGAGTAGGAACCGACGTTTGATGAGCGTTAATCATTCCAAGTGCAGCATTCGTGCTGAATTTAGGTGGTACCGCGGAGCTTCCGTCCTATGTTTTTAAGGACTGAAGCTTTTTATTTTGTTTAAAAAGGAGAAGATATCATGGAGATGTCCAAAAAGTACGATCCAAAATCGGTAGAAAAAGGTAAATATGAAGAATGGGTGAGTGCAGGTTATTTCAAATCCGATGCATCGTCGGAAAAGCCGCCATTCTCCGTTGTCATTCCACCACCGAATGTGACCGGTAAACTACACCTCGGTCATGCATGGGATACAACATTACAAGATATCATCACGCGTATGAAACGTATGCAAGGATACGAAGTACTTTATCTGCCGGGTATGGATCATGCAGGCATTGCCACGCAGGCTAAAGTAGAAGCGCGTATGCGCAAAGAAGGTCTCTCCCGTCATGACATTGGACGCGAAAAGTTTCTTGAGCAGGCATGGGATTGGAAAGAGGAGTATGCTGATTTCATCCGTAGCCAGTGGAAGCAGATTGGTCTCGGTCTGGATTACGATAAGGAACGCTTTACACTCGATGAAGGTCTATCGAAAGCGGTGAGAAAAGTCTTTGTCGACATGTACAACAAAGACCTGATATACCGCGGTGAGTATATCATCAACTGGGATCCTGAAACGCGGACTGCTTTGAGCGATATAGAAGTTATCCATAAAGAGATTGAGGGCAATTTTTATCATGTCAGATACCCATTGGCAGACGGCAATCATCTGGAAGTCGCGACAACACGCCCTGAGACGATGCTCGGAGATACTGCGATTGTTGTTCATCCTGATGATGAACGCTACAAGCAGTACATCGGTAAAACCGTTACACTCCCGATTATGGAGCGTGAGTTACCGATCATTTCCGATCCGTACGTTGATATGACATTTGGTACAGGTGTTATGAAAGTCACACCAGCACACGACCCGAATGACTTTGTTCTCGGTGAACGCCATGACCTTGAGCGTATCAATGTAATGAATGAAGATGGTTCGATGAACGACTTGGCTGGCAAGTATGCTGGTATGGATCGTTTTGAGTGTCGTAAGGCACTGGTCAAAGATCTTGAGTCAGGCGGATATCTGATTAAAGTGGAGCCACACGTCCACTCAGTCGGACACTCCGAACGTAGTGGTGCAGTGGTCGAACCTTACCTATCGACACAGTGGTTTGTAAAGATGGATGAATTAGCGAAGAAGAGTCTTGATAATCAGGACTCAGACAATGCAGTCAATTTCGTACCGGAACGGTTTGATTCGACTTTCCGTCGCTGGATGGGAGATATCCGCGACTGGGTCATCTCTCGCCAGCTCTGGTGGGGACACCAGATTCCAGCATGGTATCATAAGGAATCCGGTGAAATCTACGTTGGGATGGAAGCGCCGAGCGATGCTTCGGATTGGGTCCAGGACGAAGATGTTCTTGATACATGGTTCTCGAGTGCACTGTGGCCGTTCTCTACAATGGGCTGGCCGGACGAAACAGAAGACTTGAAAAAGTTCTTCCCGACAAACGTTCTGGTCACAGGGTACGATATCATCTTCTTCTGGGTTGCCAGAATGATTTTCTCATCTCTTGAGCATACGGGTGAGAAACCATTCGATGATGTGCTGCTCCACGGTCTGGTCAGGGATGAGCAGAACCGTAAGATGTCTAAATCTCTTGGTAATGGCGTCGATCCAATGGAGGTCATCGAGAAATATGGTGCAGATGCACTGAGGTATTTCCTCGCCACAGGCTCAACACCTGGGCAAGACCTCAGATACTCAGATGAAAAAGTGGAATCCATCTGGAACTTCATCAATAAGATCTGGAATGCATCAAGGTTCAGCATGATGAACATTGGAGAGAACTTCCACATGTCGGACATTGACCTTGAAGGTGAGAAATCACTCGCCGACGAGTGGATCCTGACGCGCTTGAACGAAACAATCGGTAATGTGACACAGTTATCTGAGCACTACGAGTTTGGTGAAGTGGGTCGTCTGCTCTACAATTTCATATGGGATGATTTCTGTGACTGGTATATTGAAATGGCTAAAGTACCGATGACTGAAGGTACTGAAGCGGAGAAGGCGATGACACGTTCTGTGCTCTTGCATACACTGGATAATATTCTAAAGATGTTGCATCCATTCATGCCATTTGTCACTGAAGAAATTTATCAATCAATTGAAGCGGATCGTTCAATCGTTACAAGTGAGTGGGCAAAAGCGCATACACATCTTAGCAATCCGACTTCTAAAGATGGTATGGCACTGCTCGTTGACATCATCAAATCTGTCCGTCAGACAAGAAATGAAGTAAATGCACCACTATCGAAACCGATAGATATATTCATCGAGGTAAAAGATGCAACGCGGCGTGAAATTATAGAAAAAAATCGTCACTATATCGATCGTTTCTGTAACCCGAGTACACTTGAAATCGCTTCTGAAATCTCGACCGAAGAGGATGTTAAGGCAGACGTAGTAAACGGTGCAACTGTTATTCTGCCATTATCTGGGCTGATTGACATGCAAGAAGAGATTGCCCGTCTTGAAAATGAACAAAAACGTCTGGATGGTGAATTGAAGCGTGTTGCTGGAAAGCTTGGTAATGAGCGTTTTGTTGCAAATGCACCGGCTGATGTAGTGGCAAAGGAAAAAGAGAAGCAGCTTGGCTATCAGGCTCAGTACAATGAAGTCAAGGAACGACTTGATAGTCTGAAAAGAAAGGGATAAGTATGAACTACCAAGAAGGATTGAATTGGATTCACGAAAGAATCAAGTTCGGCATCAAGCCCGGTGTCAAACGGATGGAATGGATGCTTGAACGCCTTGGTAATCCTGAGCGCAACATTAACGGTATCCATGTCGTTGGGACGAATGGCAAAGGTTCTACAGTGTCCTACATGAGAAATGCATTGAACCGCAACGATTATACGGTCGGTACCTTCACTTCTCCGTATATTGAGACATTCAATGAACGGATTTCAGTGGACGGTAAGCCAATATCGGATAATACGCTGATTGAACTGATTGAAATCGTCAAACCGACAAGTGAAGCAATGGAACTCGAAACGGACCTTGGCACCGCAACAGAATTTGAAATCATCACCATGATGATGTTCGTTTACTTTGGGGCGTTGAAGCCTGTAGACTATGTCATTGTTGAGGCGGGTCTTGGTGCCAGATATGACTCGACCAATGTATTCATGCCGGCTATGACGGTTTTGACAAGTATTGGACTTGACCACACGAGCATTCTCGGGGATACACTACTTGATATTACGAGGGATAAGAGCGGAGTCATCAAACCGGGTGTGCCTCTCGTCTTCAGCGTCAAGGACCAGACATCGCGTGAGTATATCTACAAAGTACTTGAGGATCAGCAAGCAAAAGGAATAGAGCTTGATCGAGATATTATTCTCATACCGCGCAATGGAGAGTTTCAGTTCCAATATGATCAATATGACTTCCAAGATATCAAGCTCAGCATGGTCGGCAGACATCAAAAGGAGAATGCAGCTCTAGCCATCGCTGCGCTCCTCGAACTGCATGAGCAGGGGAAGGCTGTACTTGACTGTAATAAGGTGATCCATGGTATAGAAGAAACGTCTTGGCCTGGGCGGATCGAGACTGTAAGCACTGATCCGCTTGTCATCCTTGACGGAGCGCATAATAGAGAGTCTATGGCGGCGCTTGTAGATACAATGAAAAGGCAGTACGGCGATAAGGAGATAACAGTACTCTTTTCAGCAATCGAAGGCAAGCCGCTTTCGGATATGATGCAAATACTCGGTGAAATTGCTGTGTCATTTAATGTGACTGATTTTGAATTCCCTAAAGCATTGCCGAAAGCGGAAATATTCGACAAGGTCGATCATCCTGAGAAATCTATGGTGACCGACTACCTTTCATTCATTGAGGCGTTCGAAGGAGATCTGTTACTTGTGACTGGCAGCCTCTATTTTATTAGCGAAATAAAGCAATACTACAACAAAAAAGATACTGAATCCTGATTTTCAGGACTCAGTATCTTTTTTGTTTTAGAAGGGACCGTATCCAATCCATAGGCTGATCACCATAAACGCACCGCCTGCAACCATCCACACGAGCATGACCGGCCACACGAAACGTAGCCATTTCTCGTAAGGTATATTCGCGATACTTAGTCCAGCCATAAGGATGGCGGATGTTGGGAACAGATAGTTTGCAAGTCCGTCTCCCATCTGGAAAGCCAGTACGACTGATTGACGGGGCACACCAACAATATCACCGATCGGTGCAAGTAGTGGTATTGTGGTTGCAGCCTGACCAGAACCAGAAGGGATAAAGAAATTGATGATAAACTGCGTAATGAACATTCCGATTGCGGCAACTGAAGCAGGCATTCCTTCGAGTACTACGCTGATCGAGAAGATAATTGTATCGATGATGCTGCCGTCTTCAAGGATGAGCAAGATGCATCGCGCAAGTCCGACGATCAGGGCACCGAATGTTACTTCTTTTGCACCTTTGATAAAATCTTCGGCAATTCCGTTTGGTGTATTGCCACCGATGAGGCCGGAGGCGATACCCATGGCCAAAAAGATTGCTGCAAGATCGGTTCCTGTTGACCATCCTTGGACGACACCATAAATAATCAGGCCGAATCCGCTGAAGATAATCAGCAGGACAAGTATGTGTTTTTTGGTCAGCTTTTTGAATTCGTACTTTTCATCTTGTGCATTTTTCTCAAGTGCATAGACATAGCTGTTATTGATATCTTGTTGAACCCGTCGCCCGTACCGGTAAACAAAGAATGATGCAATGGCGACGAATACTAGCTGTACGATGATTCTATAAAACATACCGGAGAATAGTGGCAACCCGGCAATTTCTTGTGCTACACCGACAGTGAAGATGTTCATGAAACCACCTGCAAAGCCGGCAGCTGCACCTAGGGCCACCATAGCCATGCCAGTCATGGCATCCATGCCGAGGGAGCGTGCGAGCATGATACCCATCGGAATGAAGATAAGTGTCGATTCGGCCATGCCGAAAGTGGCGCCGCCAAATGAAAAAATTAACATGGTGAGGGGAATCAATATGATTTCTCGGTTTCTTAGAAGAGAGACGACCTTGTTGATACCGGCCTCGATGGCACCTGTGCCGTTGATCATGCCGAATGCACCACCGATGATGAAAATGAGGAAGATGATGCCCGCGGCATCCGTCATACCTTCAGGAACACTGCGGAAAATTTCAGTCCAATGGACAGGCGTTTGTTCCGTGTACTGGAATGAAGTTTCATCAACAACAAGGGTGCCGTTTTCATTCTCGTACCTTTCATATTCTCCCGCAGGAATGATATAGCTCATAATCATCGCCAGGATGACGATGGCATATATCAGTACAAATGCATGAGGTATTTTTATGTACTTCATTTCAAATCTCCT
This sequence comes from Salinicoccus sesuvii, assembly GCF_042648145.1. NCBI lineage: Bacteria > Bacillati > Bacillota > Bacilli > Caryophanales > Staphylococcaceae > Salinicoccus > Salinicoccus sesuvii. Next base: position 272,531 of record NZ_JBHRWV010000002.1, read on the forward strand.
TTCATGATATGTCTATTCAATTATACTTCAGTCATCGTTGATAACAACCGCGATTAACCAAATAATTGGAAAACTTAAAATAATATAGTCTTTTCATGTTCCGAAATATCTGTATAATAAAAATATCAAATCTTTAGGAGAGATATAAATGGATAGAGGAGAAACGAACGAAGAAACTGAATCACGTTTCAGATTCCCACATACTTATGCAATTCTATTGGCGGTTGTCATTATCGCTGCAGCGCTGAGTTATGTCATTCCGGCTGGAGAATTTGAGAGAGTGGAGATTGAAAATAGGACTGAGGTTGTACCAGGCAGCTATACAAATGTCGAGCAGAATCCTGTGTCATTCTTTGAGCTCTTCAAGTCAATTCCAACAGGGCTGATAGCTGGTGCGAATATTATTTTTTACATCTTCTTAGTAGGGGGCGCGTTCGGTATCATTAGAGCAACGGGTGCTATTGAAGCTGTAATTCAGCAGGTGATGATATCGGTCAAGGGCAGAGAAAAGTTGATGATTCCGGTTATTATGCTCGTTTTCTCAATTCTTGGCTTCACTACAGGAATGTCTGAAGAAGCAATCATATTCGTTCCGATAGGCATCGTATTGGCAACAGCACTGGGTTACGATGCAATTGTAGGGACAGCAATGGTGACCTTAGGTGCAGCTGCTGGTTTCATTGGAGGCATGCTTAATCCTTTCACAGTAGGTATTGCTCAACAAATTGCAGAACTGAGGTTATTTTCCGGTTGGGGATTTAGAAGTATAGTGTATCTGGTTGTGCTTGGGACGGGCATTGTTTATGTTATGCGCTATGCTAAAAAGGTACAGAAAGATCCGAAATCGAGTCTTGTATACGAAGAATCTAAAAAAGGAATGATCAACTTTACCGAAGACGTCATGGATTTTGAAAAGCTTAAGAAGCGTCATGTACTGATTCTTGTGACATTCGCCATCGGTATCATCGTTAACGTTTATGGCATTTTCAGATATGAGTGGTATCTTACAGAACTGTCGGCCAATTTCTTCCTGGTTGGTCTCGTTGCAGGGTTGATAGGGAGAATGAAGATTAATGATATATTTGATGCATTCATCGATGGCATGAAGCTTGTCGTCTACGGTGCCATCATCGTTGGTTTTGCTCGCGCTATCGTTGTTGTGCTGGAATCTGGCCTTATTATAGATTCGGTTATCAATGGAATGAGTAGTGTACTGGATTTTCTTCCAGCTTCCATAACAGCTCTTGGCATGCTGGTCATCCAGGTTGTCATTAATTTCTTCGTCCCATCCGGGTCAGGACAGGCCATGACAACCATGCCGATCATGACACCGATTGCAGACCTTCAGAATATACCGAGGCAGGTTGCGGTACTCGCTTACCAGTATGGAGATGGTATCACCAATACAATCATTCCAACATCTGCCTCACTGATGGGTGTACTGGCTGTATCCGGCATTCCTTATATTAAGTGGGTCCAGTTTGTCTGGAAAGTAACACTCTTGTGGCTGTTGATTGCCGCAGTTGCACTAGTTGTTGCGACAGTCATTGGTATTTCATAAAAAAAGTCGGACCATGTAAGGTCCGACTTTCTATTTATACGAGACATCGTTTTTATTTTCTTTTAAAGCGTCTCTGATTTCCCGTAGAAGAACAACTTGTTCATCTACGACTTCCTCTTCTTCTTTGACTAACCTGTTTCGGGTCAGCACATTGATTACTTTGACGAATACGAACACAGCAGCGCCGATAATGATGAAGTCGATGACTGCTTGGATGAATACACCATATGTAATGCCTCTATAAGCCCATTGTGAAGTAAAGTCGGTATTGCCAAAAATAAGGGCGATAGATGGCATGATGATATTTTCAACGAGTGCCGTCACAATTTTACTGAATGCTGCGCCAATTACAACTGCAACAGCCAAATCAATTACATTACCTCTCAGTATAAAGCTTTTGAATTCCTGCCACATTTTTCCGTTCCTCCTATAGTTATGTAATGGATATCAATCAGAATATCATACTATCGTCTCGTACGATACAATTCTTATCTTCGTTGTAATAATACTATTTAATTGTGAAATTGACTTATTATAAAGCCTCTAGAGTTCTTGGTGGATTTGCCAGACCAGGTGTAATATGCTAACATGAGTAATTGTTTTGTAGGGTCTATTACAAAAAGTAAATGTAGAGTAATTAAAAATTAAGGAGGAATATTGTGAACGAAAACAACAAGTCTAAATTAACACCTGTTTTTTGGATTGCACTTGCACTTGTATCTGCTCTCGTGTTGTACGGGGTTTTCTTTTCCAGCAATTTTGAAGAGGTGACCGGTCTTCTACAGAATTTCATAACGAACAACTTCAGTTGGTACTATGTGTCACTCACAACCCTGTTCATTGCATTCTGTTTGATTTTTGTACTTACACCAATGGGGCAAATTCGTCTAGGTAAACCGACGGAAAAACCTGAATTTAGCACTTTGTCATGGTTTGCCATGCTATTTAGTGCCGGTATGGGTATCGGTCTTGTATTCTGGGGTGCCGCTGAGCCACTCAGTCACTTCTTTACACCGCCGACTGCTGAACCTGGTACTGACGAAGCAATGAAAGAATCTCTTAGAAGATCTTTCTTCCACTGGGGCTTCCATGCTTGGGCAATATATGCTGTTGTAGGACTGGCACTTGCCTTTACACAGTTCAGACGTAACGAACCAGGTCTTATTTCAAGTACCTTAAAACCGATTCTCGGTAAACGTGTCGAAGGACCGCTCGGTACAGCCATCGATGTACTCGCAGTATTTGCTACTGTTGCTGGTGTCGCTACATCACTCGGACTCGGTGTTATGCAAATCAACGGTGGACTGAGCTATCTGTTTAACGTACCTAACAATATTTATATCCAATTGATCATCATTTCTATCATTACCGTATTATTCATGTACAGCTCATGGACTGGATTATCAAAAGGTATCCAGTATCTCAGTAACGCCAATATGGCATTGGCTGGGCTCGTAATGATTTTCACACTCGTCGCTGGACCAACTGTACTCATACTGAATATGTGGACAGATACATTCGGTGGCATGATCGGCACATTCGTACAGATGAGCTACGATGTAGCACCACTTAACCAGGACAAAAACGATTGGCTCGGAAGCTGGACAATCTACTACTGGGGCTGGTGGATGTCTTGGAGCCCATTCGTCGGAATCTTTATCGCCCGCGTCTCCCGTGGTCGTACCATCCGTGAATTTGTTCTCGCAGTTATGATTGCGCCAGCTGCTGTAAGTTTTGTATGGTTCAGTATATTTGGTGTAACAGCAATTAACATGGAAAGAACAATTGGTGGGTTTGGAGATCTTGCTACGGAAACAGTATTATTTGAAGTATTGAATAATCTGCCGTTCAGTCTAATCATCTCAATCGTAGCTGTTCTGTTGGTTGCCACTTTCTTCATTACTTCTGCTGACTCGGCGACCTTCGTTCTTGCTATGCAGACGACAAACGGCTCTCTGACGCCAACGACTAAAGTAAAATTGATATGGGGTGCCGCGCAAGTTCTAATTGCGGTTGTACTCCTGATGGGTGGTGGCTTGGATGCACTCCAAGCTGCGGCAATTATTTCTGCCTTCCCGTTCTCTGTCATTCTAATTCTTATGATGTTCGCTACTTACAAAGATGTTGCTAAGGAACAGCGATCATTGAACTTACTACTCGAACCAGATTATGAAGGTACAGAGTATGAAGAACTGATGGAAGAGCACGAGAAAGAGCAAGAAAAGTTAGAAGCAGAAAACAAAGATTAATATATAGTTATGAAAATGACCTGTAGGCATAAGTTTTACTTATTGCTATAGGTCATTTTTTTGTATCGCATATGTGACTGAATTATGGCGCGTTTCGTTTACATACCTATTGTAAAGATATACAATTAATAAGAACGGTCATATTGACTGGAATATTAATAGGGGGCTATTAAATGAGTCAGAATGTTAGTGAAGCGGCCAGAAAGTCGTTCAATCTGAATGGTAAAGACTATGACTACTATAGTTTGAAGACTTTGACCGAACGTGGCATGTCCGAAACGCACAAGTTGCCATACTCTGTAAGGGTTCTTCTCGAATCCGTATTGCGCCAGTACGATGGTAAGGTCATCAATGATGATCATATTGAGTCCTTGGCAACGTGGGATCAGGGTAATAACGATGGAAAAGAAGTACCATTCAAACCATCACGTGTTATTCTTCAGGATTTCACTGGAGTTCCAGCAGTTGTCGATCTAGCTTCTTTAAGGAAAGCAATGGACGATGTAGGGGGAGATGTACAGAAGATTAACCCTGAAGTACCTGTAGATCTCGTCATCGATCACTCTGTTCAGGTCGATGCCTACGGAAGTGATGATGCACTTAGACAGAATATGGAGCTTGAGTTCGAAAGAAACCAAGAGCGTTACGAGTTTCTGCACTGGGCAACAAAAGCATTCGACAATTATAAGGCCGTACCACCGGCAACAGGTATCGTGCACCAAGTCAACCTCGAGTACCTGGCTAACGTGGTCCATGTAAAAGAAGATGGCGATGCACTTGTTACATTCCCTGATACGCTTGTTGGAACGGATTCCCATACGACAATGATCAATGGTCTTGGCGTACTTGGGTGGGGTGTAGGTGGTATTGAAGCCGAAGCCGGAATGCTTGGCCAACCTTCCTATTTCCCAATTCCTAAGGTTGTCGGTGTGCGTATGACCAATGCGCTTCCTGAAGGCGCAACAGCAACAGATCTCGCACTTCGTGTGACGGAACTGCTCAGAAAACAAGGCGTTGTCGGTAAATTTGTTGAATTCTTCGGTCAGGGTGTAACGGAACTTCCACTTGCAGACCGTGCGACAATTGCCAATATGGCGCCTGAGTATGGTGCAACATGTGGTTTCTTCCCTGTTGATGATGAAACACTCGAATACATGAAACTGACAGGCCGCAGTGCTGAGCATTGTGATGTTGTGAAGACATACCTCAAAGAAAACGACATGTATTTCGACCCAGAAAATGAACCGGTATACAGTGAAGTTGTTGATCTTGATCTCTCTACTGTAGAACCATCCTTGGCTGGACCAAAGCGTCCGCAGGATTTGATCACGCTCTCAGATATGAAAGAAGAATATAGAAAGTCCGTTACAGCTGAAAGTGGTAATCATGGACATGGGCTTGACGCATCCGAATTTGATAAGACGACGACAGTCAATTTCAATGACGGAAAAGAAGTCGAGATGAAAACAGGTGACCTTGTCATTGCAGCCATTACATCATGTACCAACACGTCCAATCCATACGTTATGCTTGGAGCGGGTCTTGTCGCTAAGAAAGCAGTAGAAAAAGGACTTGAAGTACCGGCTTATGTAAAGACTTCACTCGCACCAGGTTCGAAAGTCGTTACCGGTTACCTAGATGAATCTGGACTGCAAGAATATCTTGATCAGCTCGGCTTCAACCTTGTCGGTTACGGCTGTACAACATGTATCGGAAACTCCGGTCCACTACTACCTGAAATCACGGAGGCAATTACGGAGAGCGACCTACTTGTAAGTTCTGTTCTTTCTGGTAACCGTAACTTTGAAGGTAGAATCCACCCGCTTGTCAAAGCAAACTATCTAGCATCTCCACCGCTTGTTGTAGCATATGCGTTGGCAGGTACAGTGGATATCGATCTGCGCAATGAGCCACTTGGTAAAGACAAAGAAGGCAATGATGTCTTCATGAAAGATATTTGGCCAACTACCCAGGAAGTCAAAGATGCTGTTATGGGTAACGTCAATCCGGAACTCTTTAGAAAAGAGTACGAGCAAGTATTCGATGCCAATGAAATCTGGAATAATATCGAAACAACAGATGCACCACTTTACGACTTTGATCCGGATTCCACGTATATCCAGAACCCATCATTCTTCCAGAACCTGTCTGCTGAAGCAGGTACAGTCGAATCATTAAATGGACTGCGTGTGCTCGGTAAGTTTGGCGACTCAGTTACAACTGACCACATCTCTCCAGCCGGTGCAATTGGTAAAGATACGCCCGCTGGTAAGTGGCTAATTGAACAAGGTGTATCACCGAGAGATTTTAACTCCTACGGTTCACGACGTGGTAACCACGAAGTCATGCTGCGCGGCACATTCGCTAACATCCGCATTCGTAACAAGATTGCAGATGGCAAAGAAGGCGGATTTACAACATACTGGCCGACTGGTGAAGTTATGAGTATCTATGATGCTGCTATGAAATACCAGCAGGATGGTACAGGTCTCGTTGTTCTTGCAGGTGACGACTACGGCATGGGATCAAGCCGTGACTGGGCTGCCAAGGGTACAAACCTTCTTGGTGTCAAAGCAGTTATTGCAGCAAGCTATGAGCGTATCCACCGCTCGAACCTTGTCATGATGGGTGTATTACCATTGCAGTTCGTTGATGGTGAAGACGCAGATGCTCTAGGGTTCGATGGCAGTGAAACATTTGATATCAAAGTTGATGAAAATGTTATGCCAGGTCACATTCTGGATGCTGTTGCGACGAATGATGCTGGAGAAAAGACAGAATTCAAAGTCAAAGCACGCTTTGATTCGGAAGTTGAAGTAGACTACTACCGTAATGGTGGTATCCTGCAACTCGTTCTCAGAAAGAAGCTTAAATCATAGAAATTTAAAAACAGCCCATCTCCATTTTAATGGAGGTGGGCTGTTTGCTATTTGCTATCGAATATAATCTCGTCTTTTTCCGAATCTATCACTAGCTCGGTGTCTTCAAAATACCAAAGATCGGATTCTTTGATGAAAACCTGAAGTCCCTCAAAGTCGTAGACTTTACTGTCGGAGGGGATGCGTTCTACGGTCATTGCTGGGGAAAATCCTTGTTTTAGTTGCGTTTCTCCACCATATCTTACATAGATATTCACGCCTTGGTCTTCATTTGGTTCCAGTTCTTTTTTCATCCAATCGAGTGCACGATCTGTAATTTCCAGCATTTTGATCATCCCTTCTGCTACATGAAAGTAATCTTGCTTTCTGTACCGTCCATTATACGTCTAATGTTAGATATATGTCTAACAACTATTACTACAGCGATTATGAATGAAAAGGCAATGAGCAGGGGATCTCTGAAGACCAGCGATAATATGAAAAAAAGAACCGCACTGACTATGCTGGAAAGAGAGACATACTTACTGAACTTTAATGTGACTAGAAACGCTGAAAGTAGCAAGATGAAGAGAATCGGATTATAGGCGAGTACTGCACCACCACTTGTTGCAACGGCTTTTCCACCTTTGAACTTTAGGAAGATCGAATATACATGACCAAGAGCGGCGACTAGTCCAGGAATGAAAATATGCATGTTCGGATCCAATAACATTGCAGCAACTACTGGAATTGCACCTTTGAGCATGTCACAAATCAGAACGACAATACCCGCCTTCTTCCCAAGAATCCTGAAAGTATTGGTAGTTCCGATGTTGCCGCTGCCATGCTGCCGTATATCAATTTTATAAAACCATTTACCAATAAGCAGACTAAAAGGCACGGATCCTAAAAGATAGCTCAACACCAGGAGTATTATGATCATTTCCATTTTAAAACTCCTTTATTATCAGGTACTAACAGTTTACCATAAACGTCGAATAAGGTATAACAATAATTAGTTTACATAATAAAGTTATAGTAAACTAATTATTGTGCAGAGCGATTAATGGTTGCAATAAGCGAGGTTTTGTATAAAAATAGAACATGAGATAAAAATAACGAACATATGTTTGTGGGAGGATGTCAGATTTGGCAGGACAGAATACTTATAATGATGATTCAATTCAAATACTGGAAGGTCTGGATGCCGTAAGGAAGAGACCAGGGATGTACATCGGTTCAACCGATCATAGGGGGCTCCATCATCTGGTATACGAAATTACCGACAACTCGGTGGATGAAGTCATCAATGGCTATGGGGATGAGATTAGTATCACAATCAATGCGGACGAAAGCGTCACAGTCCGAGACAATGGACGGGGCATGCCAGTTGGTATGCATACTTCTGGAAAACCGACACCCGAAGTGATATTTACTGTGCTGCATGCAGGGGGTAAATTCGGTGCTGGTGGATATAAAACTTCCGGTGGACTGCACGGTGTAGGTGCATCCGTAGTCAACGCTCTGAGTGAATGGGTGAAGATCCGGATTTTCCGGGACGGAAAAATACATGAAATGTCTTTCAAAGAAGGCGGTAAACTTGATCGTCCACTTGAAGTGACGGGTAAGACAAAGGAAACAGGCACCGAAGTGACCTTCCGACCGGACGGCGAAATTTTCAAATCCGGTACAGTCTTCAACTTCGAGACTATTATGGAGCGTATGCGAGAATCGGCTTTTCTCCAGAAAGGGTTAAAAATATCCATTATTGATAAACGTCCGGAAGAACCACTTGAAGAAAATTTCAAGTATGACGATGGACTAAAAGCTTTTATCAATTTCCTCAATGAAGGTAAGGATGCGATCGGCGATGTTGTCATGTTCTCCGGTGAATATAATGATATTCAGGCGGAAGTAAGCTTCCAGTATAACGATCAGTATACTGAGACACTGATTTCCTTTGTCAATAATGTGCGTACGAGGGACGGTGGTACCCATGAAGTCGGCTTCAAGACTGGTTTCACTCGAGTTTTCAACGAGTATGCACGTAAGATCAACGAATTGAAAGAAAAGGACAAGAATCTTGAAGGTAATGATATTCGTGAAGGTCTGACGGCAGTCATTTCAGTAAAGATCCCTGAGAATCTGCTGCAGTTCGAGGGGCAGACAAAGAGTAAACTGGGTACCAGTGAAGCGCGTAATGTTATGGAGTCGCTGATGAGCGAGCATCTTCCGTATTTTCTTGAAGAAAACGGTCCGCTCAGTACTCAACTCGTCAAAAAAGCACTCAAAGCAAGGAACGTCAGAGAGACAGCAAGGAAAGCGCGTGAAGAAGCGAGAAACGGCAAAAAACGTCGTAAAGATACACTGCTATCCGGCAAACTGACACCTGCTCAGAGCCGCAATTCCAAAAAGAATGAATTGTACCTGGTCGAGGGCGACTCAGCAGGGGGGTCGGCGAAGCAAGGGCGTGACAGAAGATTTCAGGCGATTTTGCCACTGCGCGGTAAGGTAATCAACACGGAGAAGGCAAGGTTTGAGGATATTTTCAAAAATGAAGAAATCAATACCATCATTCATACCATCGGTGCCGGGGTCGGTAATGAATTCAATGTAGAAGATTCAAACTACGATAAGATTGTCATTATGACTGATGCTGATACGGATGGTGCACATATTCAAGTGCTACTCCTGACATTCTTTTTCAATTATATGCGTCCACTGTTTGATGCTGGCAAGATCTATATTGCAATGCCACCACTTTTCCAGTTGAAGTCACGCGGCAAAAAGAAGGCCGATGTGAGATATGTGTGGACAGAAGACGAATTGATACAGGCACAAAATGAAATGGGTAAAAATATCGATCTGCAGCGTTACAAGGGATTGGGTGAGATGATGCCGGACCAGTTGTGGGAAACGACGATGGATCCTGAAACACGGACACTGATTCGGGTGCAGGTGGAAGACGAGGCACTGTCACTAAAACGTGTGACAACACTGATGGGCGATAATGTGCAGATGCGCAGAAAATGGATCGAATCCAACGTCAGCTTCACACTCGAGGAAGCCGATAGCATACTCGGTAAGGACGATGTCACAAAATCAGGAGAAAGTGGTGAAATGAATGACTGAACAAGTACAGCTGATGCAGCTTGAAGACGTCATCGGCGACCGTTTCGGCCGCTATAGTAAATATGTCATCCAAGATCGGGCTATTCCCGACGTCAGAGATGGTTTGAAGCCAGTGCAACGACGTATACTATACGCGATGTACAAAGAAGGCAACACATACGAGAAGAGCTTCAGAAAAAGTGCCAAAACAGTCGGGAATGTTATCGGTAACTACCACCCGCACGGGGATTCCAGTGTATATGAAGCAATGGTGCGTCTATCCCAAGAGTGGAAGATGCGTGAAGGACTCATTGATATTCACGGCAACAAAGGTAGTGTCGATGGGGATCCACCTGCTGCAATGCGTTACACAGAAGCGAGATTGTCTGAAATCTCAAATGAGATGCTCAGAGATATCAATAAAGGTACAGTTCAGTTCATTAACAACTTCGATGATACTGAAATGGAGCCGACAGTACTGCCGTCGAAATTCCCGAACTTGCTGGTCAATGGCTCGACGGGTATTTCTGCAGGTTACGCTACAGATATTCCGCCGCACAATCTCGGTGAGGTCATCGATGCCACACTGAAGGTGATTGATAAACCGAGTACGACTGTCGAAGAGCTGATGTCAGTTGTAAAAGGTCCTGACTTTCCGACTGGCGGTATTATCCAGGGTGTCGATCAAATCAAAAAAGCCTATGAGACCGGTCGCGGTAAGATCATCGTGCGCAGTAGGGTGCGAACTGAAGATACGCGGGGTGGCAAAACTCTGATCGTTATTGAAGAGTTGCCGTTTGAAGTGAATAAGGCGAACCTTGTCAAAAAGATGGATGAAATCCGCGCCGATCGTAACGTCGATGGCATACTGGAAGTCCGAGATGAGACCGATCGCGAAGGACTTCGCATCGTCGTCGAAGTGAAGAAGGAAGTAAATGTCGATGGTATCATCAACTACTTCTATAAGAAGACCGACCTGCAGGTTTCATACAATTTCAATATGGTAGCCATCAGTGATCGTGCACCCAAGCAGCTGGGACTAAAAGAGATACTGGCAAGCTATATTGACCACCAGAAAACCGTCATCCTCAACCGTTCCAATCATGAGCTATCGGAAGCGGAGCGCCGGATGCACATCATCGAAGGGCTGATGAAGGCTCTATCCATTCTGGATGAAGTCATTCGTGTCATCAGAGAGTCTGATAATAAGCGCAACGCCAAGGAGAACTTAGTTGAATCATTCAGTTTTACAGAAGCCCAAGCTGAAGCCATCGTCATGCTCCAGCTGTATCGTCTGACGAACACGGATATTGTTGAACTTGAAACTGAGCATAACGAGCTTGATTACACTATTAATCAGTTGCGTGAGATCCTATCCAACGAGAAACAGCTGCTTAAAGTAATTAAGAAGGAACTCAGGGATATACGGAAAAAGTATGCCACATCACGCAAAAGCAGTGTAGAGGAAGAAATACAGAATATCGAACTTGAAAAAGAAGTGTTAATTGCAAAAGAAGAAGTAGTCGTTTCATTAACTCGAGAAGGCTATGTGAAACGGACGAGCCAGAGAAGCTATAATGCCAGTACACCCGAAGAAATCGGGATGAAAGAGGACGATCAGGTACTGCTCGCCAGCCGAGCACATACACTTGAGCATATGCTTGTCTTTACAAACCAGGGTAACTACATGATTATTCCCGTTCATGAATTGCCGGATATACGCTGGAAGGATAATGGCCAGCATCTTTCAAACCGCTTCAGACTGGGAGCGAAGGAAATACCTGTAGCGGCTTTTGTCATTGAAGGCTATAGTGAGGAGATTTCCGTCGTGACGACAACTAGGCAGGGCCAGATTAAGAAGACTGAACTGAAAGCCTATGAAGCAAGCCGGATCAAGCGGCCGATATCAGGCATCAATCTCAAGAAAGATGATGTTGTAATCGGCGTCGAACTTGCTCATGCAGCAGCCGATGTACTGCTGGTTACAGAAAAAGGGCTCTCCCTTAGATATCCGTTATCTGAGGTCAATGGCACTGGTCTGAAGGCGCAAGGTGTCAGAGCGATACAGCTTAAATCGGATGATGCATTGGTGTTCTCCGGCCTCGTTACAAACGAGAAGTTTCTTGTCACTGTTACTCAGCGTGGAGCAGTGAAACGTACAGCCATCGATACATTTGAAGCTGGTGCACGGGCACAGGTCGGTCAAATGCTGCTTAAGGATATAAAATCGAAACCCCACCGTATAATCGGTGCGCGTCTCATCGAAAGCACCATAGGAATGACATTGTATTCGGCAAGTTCGAGTTTTGATCTTGATGCCAAATCCATTCGCGTCAGTGGCAAGTATGCCAATGGCTCCTTCGTAGTCGATGAGAATGCATTCGGTGAAGTGGAAGGTGTCGTTTTTGAAAATGTAGCACTTTATGGTGAGCAAAATTAATTTCTTCCATTCGTAGCATTTCCTTCAATGCTATAATGGTATTTATCTCAGGAGGTGCAATATGGATTTTGAAGGAATCATACCCGATTGGTTTAAAACATTTGTTGATGTCGGCAACACGCTTCTTTGGGGAGACTTTCTCATTGGACTTTTGATTGTTGCAGGTCTTTATTTTTCGATCAGTTCCAAATTCGTCCAGTTCAGATGGTTTAAGGAGATGTTCAATGTTCTGACGGAAAAAGGAGAAATTCTGCCAAATGGCAAGAAAGGTATCTCTCCGTTCCAGGCATTCGCCATCAGCGCAGCTTCTCGTGTCGGGACAGGTAACATTGCAGGGGTAGCCACTGCAATTGTTCTCGGTGGTCCCGGTGCGATCTTCTGGATGTGGGTGGTGGCATTCTTCGGTGCAGCGACTGCATTCTTTGAATCGACCCTCGCACAAGTCTATAAAGTGAAAGATTCGGAAGGCGGTTTTCGTGGGGGCCCGGCCTACTACATGGAAAAAGGTCTGAATCAGAAATGGCTCGGTGTACTATTTGCCATTTTGATCACCATCACTTTTGGTTTTGTATTCAATGGACTACAGGCAAATACAATTGCCCATGCCTATGAACAGGCGTTCAATGTGGATCGTTGGATCATCGGCATTATTGTCGCAGCCCTTGCGGGACTGGTGATATTCGGTGGAGCAAAATGGATTGCCAATGTTACTGGCTATATTGTCCCAGTAATGGCCGTCATCTATCTTGGTGTTGTTTTCGTTATCTTGGTCATCAATTATGATCAGATCATACCGATGCTTAGCAGGATCTTCACGAATGCCTTTGGTATTAGAGAAGTATTTGGTGGTGCAGTAGGTGCTGCGATACTAAACGGTTTCCAAAGAGGGCTCTTCTCCAATGAAGCCGGTATGGGGTCTGCGCCGAATGCTGCAGCTTCCTCAGCAGTCAGTCACCCGGTTAAGCAGGGACTGATTCAATCACTTGGTGTCTTCTTCGATACAATGGTCGTATGTACCGCAACAGCGATCCTGATTCTCATGTATACGGATCTAAGCTTTGGTGCAGATGCCGTGCAAGGAATTGAAGTAACGCAAGCAGCAATGACCGAACAAATCGGTACATTCGGTGCCACGTTCATCGCAATCGTCATTCTGCTCTTTGCCTACAGTTCCATTCTTGGGAACTACTTCTACGGGCAGAGCAATCTGTACTACATTAAAGAAAACCGTTTCTTGCTGTTGGCGTTCAAGATACTCGTAATCGTTATGATCTTCATCGGTTCTGTTATGGAACTCGATACAGCTTGGGCGACAGCAGACTTGTTCATGGCGTTAATGGCCGTGACCAATCTGGTGGCCGTATTCGGTCTGAGTAATGTCGTCTGGCAAGTGGCAGCCGACTATAAGCAGCAGCTGAAACGCGGTCAAAAGCCGGTCTTTGAGACGAATAACATCAGAGCCGATCTCACTTCTGTAGAGGAATGGGGATATAACCGCTACGCTTACAGAGACGAAGATAAATAAATCACTAAAAAAGGCAGACCCTAGGGTCTGCCTTTTTTAGTTGAACAGTGATCTAAAGAATGATATCACACGGTCGAAGAAATTTGAAACAGCTGTCTTGAATGTATCCCAAGCATTCGATTCTGTAATTTCCTGGCCAAGCGATTCCGCTTGGTCGACAGCATTTTTGAATGAATCGCTCGAAGTGATCTGGTCAATGAGATTTTGTGCACTATCTTTAAGCGCCTGGGCCTCTTCACTTTGGAATAGACCAGAATTCTGAATCTGACGGATCAAGTCGATGATTCTGTCGATCTGATCCTGCGTGAGTATACCATCGAGACCATTTGCTGCCATCTGTTCATCAACGATGTCTCTGATTTCAGATTCGGACAAGTTGCCACCCTGATTGATGACTTCGATTTTAATATCGGTAATCATCTTATTGAGCTGTTCTTGAGAAAACCCTTCGACAGCACTATTCTCTTCAGTGATATCCGTGATTGTGCCAAGTTCTTCTTGGGCATTCTGTGTCCGTTCAGTATCTATTGCCTCACCTTGTTCCTCGTAGGCCTTGTAAATGCCGGCAAGGGCACTTTCTCCTGTTACATCCTGTGCCGCCCCGATGACCACCTGGGCATCGGTAATACCTGAAGTAAGCAGGGCATTTTTATATGTTTCTTCGGTGATCTGTGTGATTTCTCCCATACTTTCGTCCACGGTGATATCAAGGCCATAGCCTTCATCTTCCTGAATGATGCGTATGCTCGACTTCAGGACATCGTTGCTGTAGTTCATACCAATGTATTGATTAACATCCTCACTGTAGACGTATGCAACCTTATCGTCATCTGACGTGCCGAGTAGCTCGCGTGTAGCGTCTTGAAGCTGTGCATCATTTTCCAGTGCTGCGCCATAGACGGTAACGGCTTCATTCCATTCGGTCGCCGCTGTAGCTTCTGGGTTTGGTAAAAGCAGCAAAAGTAGCACTGCTAGCGGTAGAAGTTTTTTGATCATTTTCATCCCTCATTTCTTATGGATATTCTACTATATCGGACCGCTGTATCACAATTTTTTGTATATGCGTCTGGCCAAATGTAATATAATTTCTTTATTAATGACTAAAAAACCGTTAGAATGATTTGGTATATAAATGACAGGAGTATGATTATGGATAATGAATACAGACGCTCCGACAGGCCGGAGCACAATCAGGTGAAAAAGAAAAAGCGGATTAGGAAGCGTGCACTCATTCCGATCATTCTGTTGGTCAGTCTTATTGTTCTAGCGCTCTATGCATTTTTTTCATATCAGTCGGGGCTCGGCATTGCACAAGAGAATGGGGTAGAGCAAGAGACCTATGAATTCAATAGTGAGGACAACAACAATGGCAAAAAGAATATCCTTTTACTTGGTGCCGACCGTGAGGAGGATGGTGCCCAGCGTACGGATGTAATCATGATTGCCCAGTACGACTTCATGAATAAGGAGATGAAGCTCGTATCACTCATGCGCGACATCTATGTAGATATCCCGGGCTACCAGAACTATAAGATCAATTCTGTCTATTCACTTGGCGGTGTCGAGCTTCTCAGACAAACGATTGAGCAGAACTTTGGCATAGAGGTCGAGGAATACGCAGTGATTGATTACCAGGCATTTGAATCCGTCGTTGATGTCATCAATAAGAATGGTATTACCATTGATGTCGAGAAGGATATGTCTGAGAAGATTGATGCTGACTTAAAACAAGGTGAGCAACAGCTAAACGGCAAGGATCTCCTGGATTATGCTCGCTTCCGCCAGGACGAAGAAGGGGACTTTGGCCGTGTAAGACGCCAGCAGCAGGTCATCAATGCACTAAAAGATGAAGCGCTCAGTGTCGGCAATGTACTGAAGCTGCCTAAAATTACAGGTACAGCGGTCGGTCACATCAACACCAGCATGAGTAACGGGGAACTTTATAGGATGATGGCGTCGTTTCTTGTGAGAAGTGACAAGAACATTGAGACACTGACTCTGCCAATCGAGCACACCTATCAATTTGTTGATGTGCCCCATGCAGGTAATGTCATTGATCTTGACTTTGAGACTAACAGCCAGTATGTCCATGATTTTCTCGAAGGTAACCTCGAAGACCCGGAGGCACTGGAACCGGAAGCGGAAAACACCACAACAGACCAATAGAAAGGGATGGCCCCCGGGGGCCATCCCTTTCTATTTTTTACCGCTCGTCCATTTCTTTTTGTGTCTCAGGCCACGTTCTCTGGCCGTCATCCAGTTCAAATTCCATATTCACATCCGTGACATGCTTTTGTTCCATGATCACCGCTTCGATCTCGTTTCGTATATCATTTACTTGCCGCGACGTGAGATCGGGATCGATCTCTGCAACGACTTCGACGTGCAGACTATCTCCTTCCTTTAGAACAAACAACTTTTTGATGTCTTTAATCGCCGCATGGCGTAGGACAATCTGGGAAATGCGTGCTTCCATATGCGGATCATGTTCACCGAGTACACCCGCTGCATTTTCCATGAACACTTTATAGACGATGTAGAACATCATCAAGCCGATAATGACCGATGCGATGCCTTCACTTGCGCCAAACCCTGTGAACCGGGCAATCAGTATGGCAGTGATGGCAAGTAGCGCACCGGCTGTAGCCACAGTATCTTCCATGAATACGAGTTTCGTTGCCGGTTTGGCACGTTTGATACAAAGGAAACTCTTTGTCAGCGGCTTCAGCCCGTCGTATGGCTGGTCTGCCTGCTGGAGCACTTCCTTGCCGGCCTTGTACAGAACAAAGCTCTCAAGAAGTGCAGCACCAGCAAGCACACCGATATTAATCAGCAGCATGGTCGTATCGGTCTCGGTCGGAAGCGGCGCCACGATATGATGGATGCCTTCCCGTATGGTCTCATATGACAATATTGCGACGACGATGATGGCGAATAGACAGACGAGGTTGACAAGTCTCCCGAAACCGAAAGGAAAGCGTGCTGTCGGTGCCTTCTTCGACAGGCTTGAACCGATGTAGACAAAAAGCTGATTGATGGCATCTCCGATGGAGTGCATCATTTCAGCGAACATCGCCACATTGGCAGTGAGCAGGAATGCCACGCCTTTAAGTCCTGCAATGATGAAGTTAACAATTGATGCAATGAGCGAAGATTTACTTCCTTGTTTGAGCAAACTGAAAATATCTTTCAATATGACCCACTCCCTTTGAAATATTGTATCACTTTATA
Source organism: Salinicoccus sesuvii (assembly GCF_042648145.1). Lineage (NCBI taxonomy): Bacteria > Bacillati > Bacillota > Bacilli > Caryophanales > Staphylococcaceae > Salinicoccus > Salinicoccus sesuvii. Next base: position 289,506 of record NZ_JBHRWV010000002.1, read on the forward strand.
CCCGATTATCGGATGTTACCATCATTTATGTTTCGGTTCCAAGATTTTGTGATATGATAAATATAAAGGGTATCGAACATATGTTCCGTTTAAGGGGAGGGTACTATGTACAATTATCATATCTGTCCACATCGTCATGTTTTCTGTATCGATCAGAAGAGTTTTTTTGCCAGTGTGTCCTGCATGTTGAAGGGGTTGGACCCGATGACGACAAAGCTTGCGGTTGTTGCAGATACGAAAAGCCCAGGTGCCGTGGTGCTTGCAGCCACCCCTGAACTGAAAAAGCTCGGGATTAGAACCGGGTCTAGATTATTTGAAATTCCACAACGGAATGACATCTATATTATCAACCCTGCTATGAAGACATATCTCGACTACTCTACACGCATTACCGAGATTGCACTGAGGTACGTTGCGCCCCAGGATTTCCATCAATATTCGGTAGATGAGTTTTTTATGGATGTGACAGATAGTTTCCGGATTTTCAAAGACAGTCCGTATACACTTGCCAAAAGGATCCGGGCTGAAGTTTACCGCGAGACCGGCATCGATTGCGCGATTGGTATCGGTGAAAATATTTTACTCAGTAAGCTTTCGCTCGATATTGAAGCAAAACACGCAATGGATGGTATTGCTGAATGGCGGTATCACGATGTACCGGAGAAACTGTGGCCCATCAAACCGCTCCGCAAGTTTTGGGGGATAAACAAACGGAGCGAGATCAAGCTGAATGAACGGGGCATATTCTCAATAGGTGACTTGGCAAAGTATTCCCCCGTCCATCTAAAGCGCGACTTTGGCGTCGTTGGCATCGACTGGCACCTGCATGCGAACGGCATCGACTTCAGTACCATCAGAGAGAAGCATATCGCTCATTCCCCCTCTATAGTAAAGAGTCAGATACTCATGCGGGACTATCGATTGGAGGAAACATACGTTGTCATCTTGGAACATGTAGACGAAGTCACGCACCGGCTTAGAGTTTCTGGAAGGCTGGCAAGAACTGTGCAATTCGCTCTCGGCACAGCAGAAGGGAAAGTCTACCGTAAGCAGTTCACCATCCACGACGGCACACACGACGGTGATGTTATTATGAAGCGGATCTGGGCGCTGCTTGGCGCTATGGCGGATCCATATGCGTATTACCGTACTATAAGTATTTCACTGACGAATTTTATCCCGGCGCACATCAGACAGATTTCACTTTTTGATGACGTAGAGGCAGCAGAACGCCGTGATCGACTGCTGCAAACTGTCGATCGGCTCAAGGTCAAGTATGGCCAGCTCTCCGTCATGCGGGCATTGAGTTGTACGGCACCGTCTACATTAAAACTGCGGGAAGGCCTGATTGCTGGTCATAAAAGGTAAAACTCCTCCTAAAGGGTATAGGGATAGGGGCTCTTTGTTTCGCGTATGTGACGCATAGGCTCTCCCGAGTGGTATAATACATAGATGTATAGTTACCGGCTATAAGCTAAAGCGACGGATGGGTGGGCAAAACAGGCATTCAAAGGGCGAATTTGCCTGACGTCTTTTGAAAATCATGGAGATGACCCGGCAAATCTGATAATATAATCAAAGTATGAAAATTAGTTGACAGGAGTGCCATTATGCAATTTACAGAGTTGACCATAGAGGAATTCGACCAGTTTACCAGAACTCACTTCAGTCACTTCACCCAGACCAAAGAGAATTATCTACTGAAGCAATCTCAAGGAGTAGAGACGTATCTCGTCGGTGTGAAGGATGGGGAATCGATCAAGGCTGCGTGTCTTGTAACATTGACCCCAATGATGAAAGTATTCAAATACGCCTACAGCAACCGCGGTCCCGTGATGGATTACGCTGATAAACAGGTGTTCGATGTGTTTTTTGAAGGTCTGCATGCATTTTTGAAACCGAAGAAAGTCATGCACGTCAGAATTGATCCCTATGAAGTCATTAAGGAAAGAGATCATGATGGCGAGGTCCTCAATGACCGAGACAATGGGTATATCTTCGACCACTTCAAAGATCAAGGCTTCAAACACGATGGTTTCACTACAGGATTTGATCCGGTTCTGCAAATCCGGTGGCATTCGGTTCTTGAACTCGAAGGCAAAGATCCGAAGACGCTACTCGATGACATGGATAGCCTGAGGAAGCGGAACATCAAAAAAGCTCAAAAGCATGGACTCCACATCCGTTATCTGGAGCTTGATGAGATTGATGTATTTAGGAAATTCATGCGGGATACGTCGGAGAAGAAAGCATTCGTTGATCGTGATGATGCCTACTATATCAGTCGCAAAGAGCATTTTGGCGATAATGTCATCATTCCACTTGTGTATGTCAATCTGGATGAATACACCGCATCCATCGCAAAGGATAGGGATGCACTGGTTAAGAACATCGAGAAGACCAACAAAGATCTCGAAAAGGATCCAGATAATCAGAAAGCAGCAAAAAAAATCGGTAACTTCAAAGATCAGTTAAAGAATATAGAAGATAAGCTTGCTGAAGGAGAGGCACTAAGAGAAACGCATGGTGAAGAACTGCCAATCGCCAGCGCCTATTACTTCATCACGCCACACGAGGTCGTGTACCTGGCAGGAGGAAGCGATAATGATTTCAGACACTTTGCAGGTAGCTACTTGATCCAATGGCATATGATCAACTATGCACTGGAGAAGGGGATCGATCTGTATAACTTCTATGGCATCAGTGGCAACTTCTCCGAGGAAGCGGAGGACTATGGCGTCATCCAGTTCAAGCGCGGCTTCAATGCTAAAGTGTTCGAATATGCTGGTGACTTTACTAAACCGGTCAATGGACCCGCATACAACGCCTACAAGACGCTGACGAAATTAAGGGATAAGATAGGGAGGTAGCGGATAGATGAAATTTGTTGAGCTGACAGAGAGTCAATATAAAAACTATATCGAAAAAGGTGAGGAGTCCGCCTTCTTCCAGATGATAGAAAATAAAAGGAATCGCGAGATGGACAAGGATAAGGTGCGACTCCTTGGTGTCAAGGACGAGGCGGGGACTGTAGTCGCTGCGTGCCTTTTCACCTTGAAGAAGACCGTGATGGGCAAGTATTTCTACTATTCGAACCGCGGGCCGGTTCTTGACTACCATAACCATGAACTCGTCCGTTTCTTTCTCCAGGGGCTTACGCAGTACTTGAAGAAGAACAACGGACTTTATGTCAAGCTGGACCCGAACTGGATCTACCAAAAATACGATAAGGACGTTAACCCGAAAACGGATTATCCTGAGCAGGATGCGCTGATTGAAATAATGGAAGCGGAAGGTTATGCGCACCAGGGGTTCACACGCGGATACTCAAGAACATCACAGGCGCGCTGGATGAGTGTGCTGGATCTTTCAGGGTACAACGAAAACAGTCTGCTGAAATCCTTTGATTCCCAGAGGAAGCGGAATATAAAGAAAGCCGAGAAATATGGGGTTCAGATCAGGTTTCTTGAACTCGATGAGATTGATATATTCCTCAAACTGTACTTGGATACGAGCGAGCGGCAAAGCTTTTTCACACCGCCGGATCCACAAAAATACTATTCAAACCTCAAAAAAGCATATGGCGATAAGATTATTATGCCATTGGCCTATATAGAATTGGACAAGTACATCAGTAACCTTTCGGATGGCATTGAGAATGCTGAGTCTAAACGCAACCAGCTGATGGAGAAGGATACGAAGAATGAGAAGACGCTTAACAAGATCAATGAACTCGATAAACAGATCGATAAGATGAGCGAAGACCGTATGCAAGCAAGTGAACTGCGCAAGAATGAAGGCAATGTACTGAATCTTGCTTCTGGTATCTATTTTGAAACACCGTATGAAATGGTCTACCATTCTGGTGCGAGTTCCACTGCATTTTCTCAGTTCGTAGGCCCTTACATGATGCACTTCGAAATGATGAAGTATTGCATGAATAAAGGCATCAGCCGATACAACTTCTACGGTGTAAGCGGAGATTTCTCAGAAGACGGCGAAGATTATGGGGTCTATCGTTTCAAGCGTGGTTTCAATGCGGAAATCGAGGAGCTAGTCGGAGACTTTGTAAAGGTCATCAGTAAAATGCCTTATAATGTTTATAAAGTGAAGCGGAAGATTGAGCAGAAGAGAGCTGCAAAATCCAATTGACCATCACAGGAAAGGTTGTCCCAAATATGAGAACATCACCCATCCAGCCAGAGACTTTCAAAGCATTCATGGCCGAGTACGACAGTTATGCTCACTATATGCATGATTCGCTGTATTATGACTATATTTCAGAGGTTCAGGATACCCACATCCTTGGATTATATGAAGCGGATGCGCTTATCGGAGTTTCTATGATTAGTGGCCGTTCTGTACTGAAGCGGTACAGAATTTTCACGTCTCATGCCGGACCGTTGATCCAGCCGTTCTCGAATGAAAGACTGAAGTTTTTCCTAAAAGAGATTGATGCGTACGCAAAAAAGCAGGGTGCGATCAAAATGGTCCATTCTCCTTACCAGATTTATCAGATGCGCAATAGCGACGGCGAAGCAATCGATAGCGAATTGAACAACCCTGAGATCATGGAAGTATACAGCAGCCTTGGGTATAGCCACAATGGATTTACAAAGCAACTGGTGACTAGTGAGATGCTGAGATATCAAGCTGTGCTCGATATCAGTAGGGATGAAGATGCACTTATAAAAAGTATGGATCAAAAAACCCGCTACAATACACGAGCGAGTGAGCAGATGTGCATCAGGGTGAGGTATCTGGAAGAAGATGAATATGATAAATTCATAGAGATCTATAAAGATACCGAAGAGCGCATCGGTTTTGATCCTGTGAGCAGTCAGAAAATCAAGACCCTTCTTCGAACTTTGAAAGACCGTACTTATCTGACACTGAGCTATATCGATTTAGAAGAATATTTGGCGAAGCTCAGCGAAGAACTCGAGACACTCGTCTCCGATCAGAAGGAGATGCAGAGTAAGCTTGATAGTGGGCAAGGAACGAAGCGCATGAAGGGCAGACTGAATGAGTTGAAGGATCTGGTAGCTAATAAAGAAAAGCGTCTCGAGAAAATCCGTGGCGTCCAAGCTGAGTATGGAAATGTCATAGAACTCTCCGCTGGTATGTATTACTACAACACCCATGAAATGGTCTATCTTTTCAGTGGCAGCTATCCTGAGCATTCCATGTTCATGGGTACCAACTACACAACATGGCATATGATCAAGGAAGCTAAGAAATTGGGAGTCGGACGTTTTAATTTCTTTGGACTGACTGGAGACTTCACGGAAGCATCAAAGGACTACGGGGTCTATAAGTTCAAAAAGGGCTATGATCCATTGATAGAGGAATTGCCGGGGACATTTGAAAAAATATTCAACAAACCGGTGTACAAGCTAGCCCAGAAAATGAATAAAGTTTAGATGAAAAAAGGAGCTATAGCAAATTGCTATAGCTCCTTTTTGTTGTAGGTGTTCTCTAGTAGTGTACCGTATTTTTTATTCCAAATCTTGTAGGAAATGAAATAGAATATGGCAGTTACAACGACTAGTCCAAGAATGATCGGCCAGAACCACCCGGAAACAACACCGTCCTGATAGGCAAGTCCGATATTGGAAAATAGTACAAAACAGAATACCATGGCGCCAACGAGTATCGTTGTAACCGGCAGCGCAAACTTCCACGGCACCATATCCACCTTAGGATTGTATGTGAAATCATGTGGTCTCGCTAACGGCCTGACGATTCCAGATACTATCATGATCACAACAGCGAGTACAAAGAGCATACCTTGGATATGGATAAAGCTAATGTTGAACTCGATTCCAAAGAAGGTCGGCAACCCCCATATCAGCATGTAGTATAGAACAACATGGACAATGATGGCGACTTTTGGACCAATTGGCGGCACCTTTTTAGAGAAGATACCGACAAGTATGATTGCGATGACCGGGATATTGAAAAATCCGGTGAACTCTCTGATGATATTCCATAGACCATCCGGTGCACGGAGCAGCAGAGGGGCGATAAAGAAGGAAGTCAGTGCCAGAAGTGTACCAAACCATTTACTGATTGTGATCATTTCTCTGTCTGATGCATTCTTTTTGAATTTAACTTTATAGATGTCGTATGCAAACATGGTTGCTGCACTGTTGAGCAGTGAGTTGAAACTGGAAAGCACTGCCCCAAGAAGTACAGCAAGGAAAAATCCACTTAAAATAGGCGGCAGCAGTTCATTAATCAAAGCCGGGTAGGCAAGGTCCATATTTTGAAGATCTGATCCATACAGATGAAAAGCGATAATTCCTGGAATCATCATCATGAATGGGACAAGCATCTTAAGAAAGCCGGTGAAAAGTGTTCCTTTTTGACCTTCAGCTAAACTTTTAGCTCCAAGTGTCCGCTGGATAACATACTGATTAGTTCCCCAATAGAACAAGTTGGCAAAAATCATACCTGTGAATATTGTGCCAAAAGGGACGGAATCTTCGCTTGAACCAATTGAATTGAGCTTCTCAGGATTTTCCGTTGCGATTGTCTTCATTCCTTCGAAGATATTACCGTTACCGAGTGCGTAGAAGCCGATAATCGGAACAAGGAGACCGATAGCTAAAAGTCCAATACCATTTAAAGTGTCCGATATGGCAACAGCACGTAGTCCACCGAAAATTGCATAGCAGGCACCAATAATGCCTACTATCCAAATGACAATCCACATGGACTGCTCAAGAGACAATCCAAGAAGTTCTGGTACATCGAAGAGCTGGAGTACGGCAATAGCGCCTGAATAAAGTACAGAAGGAATTGTAACGAAAGTATATCCCATCATGAACAGGAGAGTGACCATCATACGGGTGCCTTCGTCGAATCTACTGTTTACAAATCCGGGTAACGTTGTGAAGGCACCGCCTATGTATCTCGGTAGAAGTACGAGCGCAAGAATAATAACCGATATTCCCGCCGTCACTTCCCATGCCATATTCGACATGTTTGCGCTGTAAGCCTGGCCATTTAAGCCTACTAGCTGTTCTGCAGAAAGATTTGTAAGAACGAGGGATCCAGCAATGAACCCTCCGGTAAGACCACGACCGGCGAGAAAGTAACCGTCACTGTCGCCGACAGTATTTCTCGTCTTGTAATAGGAATACCATGCGACAAATGCCATAAAAAGGATGCATGTAATAATAGTGAAAGTCATTTTATCAGCTCCATGAATAAATATGAAATTATCATTTATACTATATATGTACTAATTATAGATTATTAAACACAAAGTGTAAAAATTATCCTAAAATCGGATTCATTTCAACTGTCTATTTAACGAGGGTTTTACATACATTAACTAAAAGTGAACAATAACTATAAAAAGGTTAATAAATAATGTTTATTTACTTGTTTTTTATTCACTGTATGATTATACTTACTATACACCGTTTAAAATACATTAAGAGGGAAAGGTGTAAAAATGAGTAAAATAGGATATGCGCGAGTAAGTACCAAAGGTCAAAACCTTGAAAGTCAAATGGATATGCTCGAAGAAGCTGGCTGTATCAAGATTTTTTCAGAAAAAGTAAGTGGTAGAAAGGCTGAACGCACGGAGCTTGAGAAATGTCTAGACTATATGCGAGAGGGCGACACAATGGTGATTACCAAGCTGGACCGCCTGGGACGTACGACAAAACAGCTTATCGAGCTGTCTACAGCACTGGAAAAGCGTGGTATTGATCTAGAAATCATCAATATGAATGTGACAACCAAAGATCCAATGGGTAAAATGTTTTTTACAATGATGTCGGCATTTGCAGAACTTGAAGCAAGCTTGCTTAGCGAACGTACAAAAAAAGGGCTTGAATCAGCGCGTGCACGTGGCAGAAACGGTGGCAGACCTGGAGTTGCAGACGATAAAAAAGCGATGATACAGTCATTGTATGATACACAGAAATATACCGGAAAACAAATTGCAGATATGGTTGGCGTATCTAGAGCGACAGTATATAAAGTTGTAAATGAATCAAAAGAAGAATGATATCTAAATGTTAACATAGATAACAAAGAATAAATATTGAAATACCTGGTTATGGAGACAATCCAAACCAGGTATTTTTTTGTCGTATAAAGAGTAATTTTACTTCCCGAATAATTATTTATTATAAAGTTTACATAATATATATTATAGGAAGTTATGTATATAGAGAAAGAGAGCACCCTTTTTATCCTTCTGTCTACAAACATTGTCTATTAACTATTACACTATGAGTAAATTGTCGCTCTTCATGATATGGCTCGGAATCTCGACTGCTGGTATCAATTTATTATAGCATTCAAGTGATTCAATTTTGATTCTCATGATTGATATCTCTAAGCACTATTTAATCTCAATTCTCCTGTCTATATATAATATACATGTTTAGCTAATATCATATGTACGTGTTTCATTTATATATCAATAAAAAACAGCCACCCTCAGGCAGCTGTCCTTTTAATCATGTTTTATTATTATGTGCTGTATCTGGATCATTCAACTCTGCTTTTGTCGCAGGTTCTGATGCAATCTCTCTTTTCCTTCTTCTACCTCTAACGTACACCCACGTGAGTACGCTGACGATAAACGATAATATACCGAGGAATAACGCATAACCCATTAATGGTTCCCAGTTCGTATTTTCAACGAAGTTCGGTATGATGAATGCAGCTAACCCCATAATTATTAAAACAACGACTGGAACAATGATATATCTTCTCAAAGCAAGTCCTGCAATTGCAGTTAAAAGAATGACAGCAAGTATGCTGAAAACATAGAAACTTGGATTTTGTATCATACTTTCACCTCCAAAGGATTTAATATAAGTAATATTCTCGATTTTCACTGGTTTGAAACTTAATGCTTTTATATAGTAATGATTTTAATTTTTTGAATTTTCCTGTATAATGAAATCATTACTTCGGTTTCCGAAATTAAAGGAGTGTCAATAACAATGGAACAGTTAAAATCAAGAAATGAAGTTGAAGAAAAGTATACGTGGGATCTTTCTGATCTTTTTGTTTCTGATGAGGCGTTCGAATCAGCCGTAGAGAACGTTAGACCAGAAATAAAAGCATTTAGCGAAAAATATTCAGGTAGTCTATCGGACGCAAAAACTGCAATTGAAGCGATTGAGTATTACAAGGATCTGACCGAATCTCTCGTGCCGATTGGTGCATATGCCAACCTTAGAATGGCTTCTGATCAGGGAGATGCTTCGGCACAGCGGCTTAGCGGTCTTGCAAGCAATATCGGTACATACTACAGCAGCGAAACGAGTTTTCTAACAAGCGAACTGCTTCAGAAGGATGCGTCTTTCCTCGAAGATATCAAGAGCGAGTCATCTGAGTTCGAGAGTTTTGTGGACGAACTACTGAAGCACAAGCCATATCAGTTAGACGCTAATGTAGAAAAGGCGCTTGCCTCCTACTCTACTGTATTCGAAGGTCCATACAGTCTTTATCAAAAAACTAAACTGCTCGATATCGATTTCGGTACTTTCAGTGCTAATGGAGAAGAAATCCCTCTCTCATACTTGGCTTTTGAAGGTGAATTGGAAGGTCATGAAAATGCAGAAATCAGACGTAACGCGTTCCGTGCGTTCAGTGATAAGCTTGGTCAATACCAACACACAACAGCTGCAACATACGATCTTCAGCTTAAACAGGAAAAGACGACAGCAGATCTCCGTGGATTCGATTCAGTGTTTGACTACCTGCTCCACCGTCAGGACGTCGACCAGTCGCTCTATAATCGTCAGATCGATATGATTATGAGCGATCTTGCCCCGCATATGAGAAGATATGCCAAATTACTAAAGCGTGTGCACGGCCTCGATGAAATGAAGTATGAAGACCTTAAAATTTCCCTCGATCCATCATCAGAGCCTGAAATCAGCATCGAGGAATCTAGAAAATACATTAATGATGCACTCGCAATCATGGGAGATGACTATATCAACATGGTCAATCGCGCCTATGATGAACGTTGGATCGATTTTGTGAAAAATAAAGGTAAGTCTACTGGTGCATTCTGCTCCAGTCCATACGGATCTCACCCATTCATATTAATTTCTTGGACATCACTTATGACTGAAGTATTTGTTCTGGCCCATGAACTTGGCCATGCCGGCCACTTTTATAATGCCAATCGTTCCCAAAATGTATTCGATTCAAGAAGTTCCATGTACTTTGTCGAAGCACCAAGTACAATGAATGAAATGCTTATGGCGAACCACCTGCTTGAGAATTCAGATGATCCTAAATTCAAGCGTTGGGTTATCAGCTCAATCATTTCCAGAACATACTATCACAACTGTGTAACACACTTGCTTGAAGCTGCCTATCAACGTGAAGTGTATAAAAAAGTAGATCAGAATGAGAGCGTCTCCGCGCCTGTTTTGAATCAGCTCAAGCGCGAAGTAATCGAGCAGTTCTGGGGAGATGATGTTTCAATCACTGAAGGTGCAGAGCTGACATGGATGAGACAGCCGCATTACTATATGGGACTTTATCCATATACGTACTCCGCCGGACTGACCATTGCAACAGCAATGAGCAAAAGAGTAATGAACGAAGGACAAGCTGCAGTCGATGACTGGCTCAAGGTTCTAAATGCAGGTGGCACAAAAGATCCTGTAGAACTGGCACGTATGGGTGGCGTTGATATTACTACCGAGCAACCACTGCGTGACACAATCGATTATATCGGTGAATTGGTCGATCAACTGGAGAAATTAACAGAAGAAATAGAAGGATAAGAATAAAACCCAGCCATTAGTGGCTGGGTTTTATTCTTAATGAAATTCTCTATAGCTTTCTGATGTCCTTTATCAAGGCATCGACGTCCCCATGGTTGGTTGACCAGCTTGTACAGAGACGGATGGCCTTTCTTGAAGCACCCACCTCTTCCCAGACATGGAATGCGTACTCAGTCTTCAATGTATCGATCTGAGCATCAGTAAGTATGGGAAAGATCTGGTTTGTAGTGGCCGGTGCATACATCTCTATCTGCTTCTCCTCAAAAGCTTGTGCCAGACGCTTGGCCATTTCTATTGCGTGCTTAGATATCTTAAAATACAACCCATCTTCGAAAAGTACCTCGAACTGAATGCCAAGAAGTCTGCCTTTAGCCAGCATCCCGCCTTTTTGTTTCATGATATAGCGGAAGTCCGATTTTATCACTTCATTGGTGATGACAACGGCCTCGCCAAAAAGTGCGCCGACCTTTGTACCACCAATATAGAAAACATCGCACAAACGAGCTATATCCTCAATGCTTACATCATTGCTTTCCGATGCAAGCGCGTACCCAATTCTGGCGCCGTCAATCATAAGATATAGGTTGTTATGAGTACAGACATCCCTAAGACGTGTCAGCTCGTCATTAGAATACAGGGTGCCGGCTTCTGTTGGTTGGGAAATATAGACCATTTTCGGTTGTGGCATGTGCTCGTGGGTAGGATCATTCCAATGCGCCTCTACCGCAATCTTAACCTGTTCGGCAGCTATTTTGCCGTGGCTATTCTCCAATTCCAAAACTTTATGTCCTATCGATTCGATCGCTCCTGTCTCATGACCAGCGATATGTCCACTGTCCGGTGCAATTACACCCTGATGGGGTCTGAGCATTGAGGCAATGATGGTCATATTTGCCTGAGTTCCTCCAGTCATAAAATGTACATCAACATCTGCGCCGCAGAGTTCACGTATATATCTTCTGGCTGTATCTGTATGGTAATCCATCCCGTAACCCGGTAATTGTTCGTTATTGGTTTCATAAAGACGCTCCAGAATGGACTCATGTGCCCCTTCTATGTAATCACTATCAAATCTAATCATCCAACCCCTCTTTTCACGTTTAAATATACTCCAAGCATACCTAATTGCCTGACGCTACTCAATATAAAAGGCCCTCTCACACTCGAGGGCCTTTAGATATCTATTGGTTCTTTGCGATTGTTTCTTTATCTGTTTGCTCCACTTTGCCTTCTTTCATCAATCGACCGAGCGCACGTTTGAAAGATCCTTTAGACATGTTGAATGCTTCTTTTATATCTTCAGGTGTACTTTTATCAGTCAGTGGCATGCTGCCACCATTCTTCGTAATATAATCCATTAGTTTCTCGCTATCTGCATCCATTTTTTTGTACGCCTGCTGGATGAAAGAGCCATTGATTTCCCCTTTTTCATTGATACCGATTACTCTGAATTTCTTCAATTCACCAAGACGGGGCTCTGACTCCCTTTCACTTTCATGCACAAATACTTTATGGCCATCTTCAGTCAGTAGGAATGTGCCAATCCTGAGCAGACGGTATGGTCGGCCTTCGAGCCATTTGTTCTTCATCTCTGCAAATTTCGATGCATCCATTGGCGTAAAACGTTCTGCTGCATCATTTTCGCTTAGTAACCTACCGTACAGTTGATTATCATGCTCTGCACGCAGTACAAGATACAGCTGATCCCCTTCTGTCGGCCAGACGTCCTTGACTTTAGGAAGATCAATCCATGGCACGAGAATGTCCCTTGGTGCACCAACATTCACATAGGCACCATCCCTGTTGACTTCTGTAACAGTCGCATAACCGTACTGACCGACTGATGCTGTCGGTACAATGGGTGCGGCAAATAGTTCGCCACTTCTGTTCGGATAAATGAAAGCACTGACCTGATCGCCGATTTCAAATTCTTCATCTGATGTCGAAGCGTTCATTCTAATATATTGTGCATCTTCTGTTTTCAGATGGTAGGTCGAACCTTCCTTTTTGATGACTTTCAAAAATTGTACTGTTCCTGATATGGGTTCCATATATTATCTCCTTAACTATTGTAGATGTGCTCGATGACTTCGGTCATATTCCGATTAATGACCAGGTCAGCTGCACGATCGAATGGTGTGCTGTCTTTATTAATGATAACGAAGTGGGTGCCGTTGAAATAATTGATAAGAAATGCTGCCGGGTTGACGACAAGTGAAGTCCCCATGACCACAAGTGTGTCCGCCTGTACTAACTTGTCGATCGCAGACTGGATCACCGACTCGTCCAGCATTTCTTCATAGAGTACAATGTCCGGTCTCAATATGCCGCCGCATCCACAGACGGTCAAATCCTGCTCGACGACTGTGTTTTTATTATACTTGACATTACAATTAACGCAGTAGAAGCGGTTAATTGTTCCATGCAGTTCATCAACATTGCGACTGCCCGCCCCCGCATGAAGGCCATCTATATTCTGGGTAATGACACCAAGAGAACGCCCTTTTTGTTCTTCATTTGCAATGAAATCATGAGCGATATTGGGGAGTTTATCCAAATACATCAATCGTTTTCTATAAAAGCGGATAAAACTCTCAGGGGCATCTTCAAGATGTGACCGGCTTAGCAAGTATTCGGGAGAGTGCCCTCCCTGGCTAATCTCATCAAACAATCCGCCCATGCTTCTAAAGTCGGGAATGCCACTTTCTACAGAGACGCCTGCTCCCGTGAAAAATACACTGCGCTGGCTGTTTCTGATTATGTCTGAAAATCGGCCTGTTTCTTGTTCCATCGGTCATTGACCTCCTAGAATTATATTTCAATGGTACCACAAATGTGGTATCATCGCTTAAGAATATACTAAAGGAGAGTGCCTATGCTACAGGTTACAGATATCAGTCTGAGGTTTGGTGACCGAAAACTGTTTGAAGATGTAAATATAAAGTTCACACCCGGAAACTGCTACGGTCTTATTGGCGCAAATGGTGCCGGCAAATCGACGTTTCTTAAAATACTTTCAGGAGAACTGGAAGCACAGACAGGTCATGTGAGCATGGGGAATGATGAAAGACTGGCCGTACTGAAACAGAATCAGTTCGGATATGAAGAACATCGCGTTCTCGATGTCGTCATGATGGGACATGCTAAGCTATGGGATATCATGAACGAAAAGAACGCCATATATATGAAACCAGATTTTTCAGATGAAGATGGCATGCGTGCGGCCGAACTTGAAGGTGAATATGGAGAAATGGGAGGCTGGACAGCTGAAGCAGACGCAGAGAGCCTCCTCCATGGTCTTGGCATCGGTGCGGATCTGATTGACAAAAACATGTCAGAACTTGAGAACAATCAAAAAGTGAAAGTCCTCTTAGCACAAAGTCTTTTCGGCGATCCGGACGTACTGCTACTTGACGAGCCAACCAATGGTCTCGATATCGAAGCAATCCAGTGGCTTGAGGAATTTTTGATGAATTTCAACAATACCGTCATTGTCGTCTCTCACGACCGTCACTTCTTGAATAACGTATGTACCCACATTGCAGACCTTGACTTTAGCAAGATCCAGGTCTACGTCGGCAACTACGACTTCTGGTACCAGTCCAGCCAACTTGCCCAGCAGATGGCGCAGGAACAGAATAAGAAGAAGGAAGAGAAAATCAAGGAACTGAAAGATTTCGTCGCACGTTTTAGTGCGAATGCATCGAAATCGAAACAGGCGACCAGCCGTAAGAAAACCCTTGAAAAGATAGAACTTGACGATATCAAACCATCATCAAGGAAATATCCATTTGTTCACTTCACACCTGAGCGTGAGATTGGTAATGATCTACTACAAGTCAAAAATCTCTCCCATACGGTTGATGGTCAAAAGGTCCTGGATAACGTGAATTTCACGCTGGATCCATACGATAAAACAGTACTGATCAGCTACTCCGAAATCGCGCGTACTACCCTTCTGCGTATTCTTGCCGGAGAGATTACACCAGATGAAGGAGAAGTCAAATGGGGCGTAACGACAAGTCACACTTATCTCCCGAAGGACAATTCCGAATTCTTCGAGGGTGTGAATACAGACCTAGTCGACTGGTTGCGCCAGTACGCCCCTCCTGAAGAACAGACAGAGACTTTCCTTAGAGGATTTCTCGGCCGCATGCTTTTCAGTGGCGAGGAAGCTAAAAAGAAAGCAAATGTTCTATCCGGTGGTGAGAAGGTAAGAGCGATGCTATCGAAAATGATGTTGTCGAAATCAAATGTGCTCATCTTGGATGAGCCGACAAACCACTTGGATCTCGAGAGCATCACTTCTGTCAACGAAGGACTGAAGAAATTCAAGGGATCCATTATCTTTGCTTCCCATGACTTCGAGTTTATCAATACCATCGCAAACAAGGTATTGGAACTAGAAAAAACCGGTGCTATTGTAAAAGAATCAACGTACGAAGAGTACTTGAAGGATAAAGGGCTCATTAAGTCATAATTGTGAGGCAATTTCATGTTTTTAAAAAAGTAGTTTACATGCACGAGTGATGTATGTATAATTACGATTATAAAATTTAATAATCAGTTGGATGAGGCGCATCAATCAATAGTAACCACTTATCAAAGCCTGCGAGCTTTAAGTGTGTAAAAGGGTGAGATGCCGAAATGACTGGCCGTTGCAGCGGCCCGTTATTGGATCTGAAGGTTAAGAGCTACAGATCTGTCATTATTTTCACAAAATAATGGAGTGCATCACTTGTGTATAGATATAACAAGTCCGGCATTCCGGGCTTGTTTTTTTTAGTTTAAGTGAGTACTTCCCTAACAGGAGGTCGTATGGAAACAAGTGTATTGAAGTTTGGTGGCACATCTGTAGGTAATTTTGACAAGATAAGAAGTATCGCGGGGGAACTGCATTCGAGAGTCTCACAAGGTGAGAAATTGATTGTTGTTGTCAGTGCGATGGGAGGTACAACGGATGAGCTGCTCCAGAACGCGGGTCAGCTATCCTCTGCTCCAAAGGAGGATCATGTGGCACTGCTACTCACTACCGGTGAGCAGCAGACGATTTCCTACCTTTCGATTGTACTTGAGGACCTTGGTGTCCGTACGAAAGCCATGACAGGATATCAAGCAGGAATAAAAACGTTCGGTGGTCATATGAAAAGTAAGATCGCAGATATCGATGAAGAACGGTTGAAAGTTACGCTTGAAGATTATGACGTCATCGTTATTGCAGGTTTTCAAGGTATCAATGATGATTTTGAGATTACGACACTTGGCCGCGGCGGATCCGATACGACGGCGGTAGCCATTGCAGCACGTTGCAGTATGCCGTGCGAGATATATACGGATGTGGACGGGGTTTACACTATCGATCCAAGAGTCTATAGCACTGCCTCAAGAATCCATGAGATCACATACGATGAAATGATGGAGATGAGTGCACTCGGCGCCGGCGTTCTTGAAACAAGATGTATAGAAATCGCAAAAAATCATTCTATCCCGATATATCTTGGGCGCACATTATCTGAAGAGAGAGGAACATGGATTATGCAGGACACGCAAATACTTGAGAGAAAAGCCGTTACGGGGGCAGCACTTGATAGTGATATCATCCATGTTACCCTCTATGAACCAAAGAAGGAGTCGACTCTCATCTTTGATCTTTTCAAGCGGTTTGAGACACATGACATCAACATCGACATGATTTCGCAGGTCGTTAATAGTGAGGGATTTCAGCTGTCCTTTACAGTGAAAGGCAACGATTCGTACCGTCTCGATGACATCTTCGAAACCGTCGGTCGCATGCATCCTGAAATGATGCTCGACGCAAGAACTACCCGATCAAAAGTATCTATTATCGGTTCAGGAATGCGGGATATGACCGGGGTTGCTTCGAAAGCATTTATGGCTCTTGAAGGTGCAGGAATTAAGTTTTATCAGACAACGACTTCTGAAATCAGCATTTCCTATGTCGTAGACAGCAAAGATGACAAACAAGCAATCGAAGTACTGGCGACAGCCTTCGAACTATAAAACCAGGAGGAGATCAATATGGTCAAAGTAGCAATAGTTGGAGCAACGGGTGTGGTCGGCAGCAAGATGATCGAAATGTTCGAGCAATATGAAATAGAAGCGGATGAGCTGGTGCTCTTCTCTTCTCCACGTTCAGCAGGTAAAAAGATTGAGGTCATGGGGCAAACCCTTACTGTTACGGAACTGAATGAAGAATCTGCGCAGGAAGCTTTCGACTATGTTGTCATGAGTGCTGGAGGAAGTACTAGCAAACAGTTCGCACCAATCTTTGAAGAGAACGGTGCCATCGTTATAGATAATTCTAGTCAGTGGCGGATGCATGAAGATATAGACCTTATCGTACCAGAAATCAATACGCCCAAACTTGATCGCGGTATCATAGCCAATCCTAACTGTTCGACTATACAGTCGGTCGTCGCACTCCAACCACTCAAGGAACGGTTTGGACTGAAGCGCGTACACTATACTACCTATCAAGCGGTATCCGGTTCTGGTGCTGGTGGTTTAAGAGACCTTGAGGCCGGCGCGAAAGGAGAGGCACCGACGACCTATCCGCATCCGATTCACGATAACGTCCTCCCCCACATCGATGTCTTTATGGAAGATGGCTACACAAAAGAAGAAATAAAGATGATGGACGAAACGAAAAAGATCCTTGATCAGCCGGACCTTCGTGTAACAGCGACTTGTGTCAGGGTTCCGGTATCGAACAGTCACAGCGTGCATATCAACGTCACTCTCGATCAGGATGCTTCAGTAGAAGCGGTCAGAGAAGCCTTCAAGAATATTTCCCACATCAAATTGGTGGATGACCCTGCTAATAATGTCTACCCGACGCCACTTGACAGTACCGGCAAGCCGGAAGTTTCAGTTGGACGCATAAGAAAAGATGATTCATTGGAGAATACATTTCATATATGGTGTACAGCAGATAATCTCTTGAAAGGCGCTGCGCAGAACACAGTACAGATCTTAAAAATGATGATGGAAACGGAGAGGGTTCATAATGAATGATACAATTATTTTTGAAGGTATCGGCGTAGCAATGACGACCCCGTTCGCAGATGACACAGTGGATCATGCAGCATTCAGAAGGCATATTGAATACCTGATCGAAAACAATGCACAGGCACTGATTATCAATGGCACTACGGGAGAATCTCCGACACTTGATGGCGAGGAGATGCGTGTTCTCCTAAAAACCGCAGTGGAGACAGTTTCCGGTCGTGTACCTGTCATTGCAGGCACGGGTACAAATTCGACAAGAACGACAATCGAGCATTCAAAGTATGCTGCTGAAGTCGGTGCAGACGCACTAATGCTCATTACTCCCTACTACAATAAAAGCAGCCAGCGCGGTCTTTACGAGCATTTTGTGAAGGCGGCGGAAAGTACCGACCTACCTGTCATCCTTTATAATGTTCCTGGGAGAACGGGGATGACAATAGAGCCTGAAACAGTTGAAAAACTAAGCAGTCACCAAAATATTGTCGGTTTAAAGGATGCTGTAGGTGACCTAGAATATACAAAAACTATACTCGAACTGACAAGAGATCAGGATTTCATCCTATATAGTGGCAATGATGATAATATGCATGAGTTCTGCAAAATGGGTGGTAAAGGGCTAATCTCAGTAGTCGGCAACATCATCCCCGGTGAATTGCAGGAAGTTTATGAAAGCATCCAGCAAAACGATCCTGCGTCCCACGAGCAGTTCGATAAGCTCATGCCGATGATCGAAGCAGTGCAGGTAGATGTTAATCCGATACCCGTAAAAGCAATGACCAGTGCACTTGGCTTTGGCAATTATGAACTGAGGTTACCTCTTGTTCCTCTTGAATCTGAGATGCACAAAAAAGTGGTCGACACACTGAAAGACTTTAAGGAGGGTTCCCTCGTATGAAAATACTGCTCATCGGCTACGGCACAATGAATAAAATCACAGCAAGACTGGCTGAAGAAGCAGGACATGAAATCGCAGGTATTATTGCAAGTGGCGAAAGTGATGCCCCCTACCCTGCTTTTGATTCAATTGATGCAGCTGGTGCAGATGTCGCAATCGACTTTTCACACCCCGATCTGTTGTTGCCTCTGCTTGAAGATCAAGTGAATACACCACTCGTCATTGCTACAACAGGTAGGAAGGAAGAATTGGTTGCCGTATTAAAAGAAAAAAGCGAGTCACTCCCTGTTTTCTTCAGTGCCAACATGAGCTATGGTGTCCATGTTATGAACACACTTCTCAAAAAAGCACTCACCATGCTTGATGACTTTGATCTTGAAATGGTCGAGCGTCATCATAACAGGAAAGTAGACGCACCAAGTGGTACTCTTGTAAAACTATTGGATACTGCGCTGGATCATCGCGAAGGCAGCTATCCGGTATATGACCGGTCCAGTATGAACGACAAACGTAAGAAAGAGGAAATTGGTGTAAGTGCCATCAGAGGCGGATCCATCGTCGGCACGCACGATGTTATATTCGCCAAGGATGACGAAGTCATTGAAATCAGACATCAAGCCCAATCCAAAGAGATTTTCGCCAATGGTGCGCTAAAAGCAGCAACCGCCCTGGTCGACAGACCAGACGGATTTTACGACTACAACAATCTATTCGAGGAGAGATAAGATCATGGAAAATTTTACAGCAGAAGAAATCATTCAATACATCAGCGATGCACACAAGGTGACACCTGTAAAGGTGTACATCAACGGCAACTTTGAAAACGTCGACTTTCCGGATACACTGAAAGTGTTCGGCAGTGAGCATTCTAAGACTGTATTTGCCGACCTTGCTGATTGGAAAGCCTTTGAAGCAGAGAATACAGAACTTATTACAGATATTGAAATAGAAATGGATAGAAGGAACTCCGCCATTCCTTTGAAAAATCTGTCGGAAACCAATGCGCGTATCGAGCCAGGAGCGTTTATTCGTGAAAATGCAGTCATTGAAGATGGTGCGGTCATCATGATGGGAGCGACGATTAATATTGGCGCAGTTGTCGGTGAAGGTACCATGATTGATATGAATGCCTCTCTCGGAGGCCGTGCTGTTACAGGTAAAAATGTCCATGTTGGTGCAGGCTCTGTACTTGCAGGTGTCATAGAGCCCCCAAGTGCCTCCCCTGTCGTCATCGAAGATGACGTACTGATTGGTGCTAATGCTGTCATTCTAGAAGGTGTCAGAGTTGGACAAGGTGCTATCGTTGCTGCTGGTGCAGTCGTTACAGAAGATGTACCAGCAGGTGCTGTCGTTGCAGGTACACCAGCTAGAGTCATCAAGCAGGCACAGGACGTCGAAAGCTCCAAGAAGGAAATTGTTGCTGCATTGAGGAAGCTGAATGACTGATCTTGAATTCGTCACGCATCATAGACGGGTCCTCCACCAGTATCCTGAAATAAGTATGCAGGAATTCAAAACAACGGATCACATCATTGAGTTTCTGGAAAAGATGGGAATTGACTATGAACGGCCTCTTAAAACAGGGGCCGTTGCCTATCTGGAAGGTAACTCGGATAGGACCCTTGCCTATAGGGCGGACATAGATGCATTGTCAATCCACGAGGACAGTGACACGCCATATCGGAGCACTGTTCAAGGTGCCATGCATGCATGTGGTCATGATGGACATACAGCAGCTCTCATGCTCTTCGCAAAACGATGTAAAGTACTTGCTGATCAAGGGCGACTAACACACAACGTTATCTTCATATTCCAGCCTTCTGAAGAAACCGCAGCAGGTGCAAATCAGTTGATAGATGCTTGGCAACCTGGAATGGCTATCGAAGCGGTCTTCGGTGTTCATATGATGCCGAATGAAGATGAAGGTAAAGTAACCCTGCGAGATGATGAGATTACGGCAAGCGCTACTGAATTTCGTTTCTACATCAATGGACAGTCTGCACACGTTGCAGCAAAACATGAAGGAATTTCTTCGATAGAAACGCTACTGCACATCGCTCTTCAGTTGACACAGATGCAACACTTCCACCTGAACGGTCTAAACCGCAACATCATTCATATTGGAAATCTTAATGCGGGTGAGGCTATTAATACAGTAGCGAGCCAGGGATATCTCGAAGGAACAATCAGAACATATGAAGTCGATGATCTTGCCGTTATAAAATCGAGAATGCAGACTCTGGCAAGAACGGCCGGTGAACTTTTCGGTTCAACAATCGAAGTGACATTCAATGAAGGTTACCCACCGGTTATGAACGCAAAAATACTAAGGCAACCTGTCGAAGCAGCGCTTTCCAATTTAAAACTCGATGTTGTGGAAAATGACAAGCCCTATCTTTTCGGTGAAGATTTCAGTTTCTATAGTCGGCTCGCCCCTTCCTATTTCGTCTTCTTTGGAAGTCGTAATGAAAAGAAGGGGTTTACAAGTAGCCTTCATACCTCAACGTTTGATCTCGATGAGAATATTTTGATAGATGTAGCAGATTACTTTGAAGCTCTAATGAACGAAATATAAAAGGGAAGTGAATAGAATGGGCGGTACACTCATGATAGATAGAGCACAATTTGTAAGGACAGCAAAAATGTCGTCAGGTGGCAAGAATGTCATTGCTGTTGTGAAAAACAATGCTTACAACTATGGCTTGGAATTTTCCGTCAGTGCTTTTCTTGAGGCCGGCATCCATTCATTTGCTACTACGTCTATGGATGAGGCGCTAACTATTAGACAGATAGCACCAGACGCAATGATTTTCCTTATGAACCCGACGTATGATTTCGAGTCCGTCAGGGCCAATGACTTCCATATTACCCTGCCCTCTCTTGAATACTACTACAAGTACAAAGATGAACTCGCTGGTTTAAGTGTCCATCTTGAATTTGCAGGACTATTCAACCGGTCGGGGTTCGATAACGTATCAGATTTGGTGGAAATCATAAACGATATGGATGTCCTGCCTACACACGTGCAGATGGACATTGCAGGTATTTGGACACACTTCGGCTACGCCGATGAGCTTGATATGCAGGAATACGAAGTGGAAAGGAAAATGTGGCTTGACACCCTTTCGTCCATTAAGAAAACAGGACACACGTTCAAGTATATTCACGCTCAGAATAGCGCAAGCTTTGCGCGTGACGGTCTTTTCGATGATCACACGCATCTACGACTCGGTATCGCATTGTACGGTTCTAGGCCTTACGCTACCTTGCCAGTTTCTGACTATGAGCAGAGTATGACACTTAAAGCACCAATCGTTCAGCTGAGGCATTTGCGTGCGAGCCAAAAATGCGGTTATGGTGGTAGCTATCAGCCCGGGAAAGACGCATCGGTTGCGGTAGTAGATATTGGTTATGGCGATGGCATATTAAGAAAAAGAGCTGAATTCCACTGTATGATTAATGGCAAGTGTTATCCGATCAAAGCACTGATGATGAGCCATATGATTGTGGAAGTGGATGAAGAAGTAAGCTTGGAAGATGAAGTCATTCTGTACGGTAGTGATCTAAGAATCGATGAATTTACAAATCTCGGTGTCGGTGCAAATTCTGAACAGCTAGGCGCCCTGAATTACAACTCTTTGAAAAAGGTGATTATTAATGACGCTCGCGTATATCAATAATGAACTCCATTTGAATGGCCATGCACTTGAAGGTCTTTCAAAGCAATACGGCACTCCGCTGTTTGTATATGATGAAGATGCCATACGCAACCAGTGCAGAAAATACCATAGTGTATTCGAGCAGGAATCACTCGACTACTCCATCTCCTATGCATCGAAAGCATTCACCTCGATACAGATGGTCAAACTCCTTGAGGAGGAAAACATGAAGCTTGATGTTGTATCTTCAGGGGAACTATATACAGCGATTCAGGCAGGTTTTCCAGCTTCCCATATACATTTTCATGGCAACAACAAGACAGCAGAGGAAATCCAGTACGCGCTAGAAGTGGGGATCGGACTTTTTGTCGTTGATGCCATGGATGAGGTGGCTCTGCTTGACCAGTTGGCAGACCAGTCCATAGACGTTCTCCTCAGAATCAATCCAGGCGTCGATGTCAACACTCATTCTTACATCCAGACCGGTCAAGAAGATAGCAAATTTGGACTTTCCATTCATAATGGTACAGCGTTTGAAGCAATTAAGATGATGGAGAAAAGTAGAAATGTGAACTTTAAAGGGGTCCATTATCATCTGGGATCACAGATAGATGAAGAGGGGCCGTTCCTAAAGGCACTTGAGCTGGTGTTTGAATGGCTTTCGAAATCCGGCATCGCTATCGAAATTCTGAATATGGGTGGTGGTTTTGGTGTCCAATATACAGAGGCGGACACACGGTATCCGATAGAAAAAGGATTTGCTAACATTATAAGCAAGTTGAAGTCCCTCTCGGAAGAATATGATATCCCCCTCCCCCATATCATGATAGAACCCGGGCGTTCTATTGTTGCCGAAGCAGGCACTACATTATACGAAGTCGGGGTTGTCAAAGAGATTCCTGGGGTTTCTCGTTATGTATCAGTCGATGGTGGCATGAGTGACCACATCCGCACTCCACTTTACGGAGCGGAATACGAAGTAATACCCGTTAAAGAAAACAAAAGCCCATTGATGGACGCCCATGTGGTTGGCAAGCTGTGTGAATCTGGGGATATTATACGTAAAAACACTTCTCTCCCGGAAGGTATAAGTCGTGGTGATCTTGTCGCGGTAAAAACAACAGGAGCTTATCACTACTCCATGGCGTCGAACTACAATCAGATGAGAAAGCCAGCTGTCGTCTTTGTAGATGAGTCAGGCGTCCGAGAAGTAATCAGAAGGCAGAGTCTTGCTCAGTTAATAGAAAACGACATCATATAAAAAAGAGCGCCCTAGGGCGCTCTATATATTGGCAATAAAAAACCTGGGCCTAAACCCAGGTTTTTTATGATACAAATCAATTTAACCTATAAATAGATTTATATTATAGTTTAACAACGTTAGCAGCTTGTGGGCCGCGGTCGCCTTCAACTACTTCGAATTCTACTGATTGACCTTCTTCAAGAGATTTGTAACCTTCTTGATTGATCGCGGAGAAGTGTACGAATACGTCGTTTTCACCCTCGATTTCGATAAAGCCAAAACCTTTTTCTGCATTGAACCATTTTACTGTACCTTGTTTCATTAATTAAATCCTCCAAAGACGATAATTCAATATGCATAAACTACGTAGATAAGAAGTGCATGGTACATACAATTTCTTAAATAGAGAATACTTATTGATACATCAATTATAATGCAAAACGGAAGCATTTGCAAACGATTCTTTGTAAGCTTTGTAATTTTTTCGTGAATATTCTAATAATATTATACAAATATTTGACCGTCTTTAATCATTATGGGTGTATAGTAGATCTGCAGTGCTTCATCACAGTCGTCGCAGTATTCGAGTTCACAGCCATTGAAGAATGCTGTTAGGTCGTATTTCCCTTCTTTGTAAGAATGAAATTTCTGCTTCATATCCTGCTTCAGTTCAGTATATGCTTCGCGCATCTCCTCTTCTGTATCATAGTTGAACTGTCTGATGATATTATCCTGCCAACCCTCAAAGAGCCACCAGCCTTCATAATCCGCTTTGAGTATGACAATACTAAGCATTTTAAAAACTCCATTCCCGTTTGATAATATAAGTATTATATACGCGTATAATTCGCATTATCAAGTTAAAAATCCTATAATATGTATAAGAGGTGTTGCAGATGGAATCTAGAATGATAAACGTTTTCGGCCATGTTCAAGGTGTCGGTTTTAGATATTCAGCTAAAATGGCTGCGGATAGAATGAATATTACAGGATATGCAGCAAACGTTCAGGAGCATGTGGAAATACTGGCGACTGGAGAAACGTCAGATCTCGATCAATTTGTGCAAGAAATAATTCAGGGCATCTCCCCTGCTTCACGAGTTGATGACTATTCTGTTAAAAATATCCCGCTTGAAGACAATAATGGCAGATTTGTTACTAAATAGACTGACTGAAGGTGTAATTTAGAGATGAAGAATAATATATCACACTGGTTTGCATCGTTAATTTCCATTCCCGTTGCTGTTGTAGCTGGACTGTTCTCGATGATCGCCTTTGATATTCATCTGGTATTCGATATGATGATTGCAGCAGGCGGTTTTTTTGCGGCCTACTTCCCAACTCAATCAATCAGTTTGAATTCCCAACTAGAGAAGATGGGCATCACTAAAAGTGACTATCGCTATGTCAGAGGGCAGTTGACTGAAGCAAGAGAAAAGATGAAGAGGCTCAGACAGAGTTATAAAAATGTGAGAACATTAAAGGATGCCCGGCTGATTTATGATATCAACCGGCTCGCGCGGACTGTATATCAGACAGTCGAAAATGATCCAAAACAGTTTTTCAATATCCAGCAGTTTTTTCATTCGAATCTTGATTCCGCGGTAAACACAATTGAACAGTATCTTTTCCTATATAAAATGCCTGGTAAAACTAAGGAGGAAAAGGTGAAACTTCACGAGACGAGAATTTCACTGCTGGAACTAAAGCGGACGATACAAAGCAATTTGACATCAATGAATCATAACAGTTATCAAGCGCTAGAAGTTGAAAAGGACTTCATTAAGCTGAACAGAAAACGTAACACGTCCACCATGAAACTCGATAATACGCTCGATAGACAAAAAGTGAAGCTTAAGAAAAAAGAAAAAGAGCCTGTATACCAAAACAGAGGTGAAGATAATGAAAGAGGAAAATAAATTGAAAGAACAGCTCCTGTCAGATCCATTTTCTTCAGTAGACGAGGAGAATGAGTTGATTCCTCAACCAGAACCGGCAATAGATGAAAGTGGTCAGCAAGATGCGCTTACCACCTATCAGGAGCGCTTCAATGAAGAAGATCTGAAAAGAATTACAGAGATCAAGAACAAAATAGAACCACTGAATAACGATGCTTTGATTCAATATGGTGCGAATGCACAGCAGGCACTTTCAAAATTCTCACACCAGATGTTGAACGAGGTCCAGTCCAAAGATGTAGGCCCTATAGGAGATACACTGGAAAATCTAATGAAGAAACTCAAGGAAATAGACCCAGATGAACTTTCAAAAGAAAAGAAGAATATATTTAATCGACTTTTCAGAAGGGTCAAGAAATCAGTGAATGAACTAATTTCGAAACATCAGAGCGTCGCTTCGCAAGTTGATCGTATCAGCATACAGCTTGAACACGCCAAGGAAGTCTTGGTCAAGGACGTTCATTTGCTTGATAAACTCTATGATCAGAATAAAGACTATTTCGACGCGATAAACATCTATATTGCTGCTGCTGAAATGAAAAAGCAGGAACTTGAAAATGAGACTGTACCGCAACTAAGAAGTAAAGCGGAACAATCTAGCAATCAAATGCACGTGCAAGAAGTCAATGATATGATGCAGTATATCAATCGATTGGAAAAGCGAATTCATGATCTTAAACTTTCAAGACAGATTACACTGCAGTCTGCGCCACAGATCAGAATGATCCAGAATATAAACCAAACATTGGCTGAAAAAATCCAAAGTTCTATATTGACTAGCATACCACTATGGAAGAATCAGATGGCTATCGCCCTAACCCTTCTGCGTCAGGAATCAGCTTCCCAGGCGCAGCAGGCTGTTACAAATACTACAAATGATCTGCTAACCAAAAACTCAGAAATGCTAAAGCAGAATTCCATCCGTACTGCACAAGAAAATGAAAGAGGTATTGTCGATATCGAAACACTGAAAACAACTCAGGACAATCTTGTTACGACCATTGAGGAAACACTAAGAATACAGCAAGAAGGTTCTCAGAAACGACAAGCGGCGGAACGAGAACTTGAACAGATGGAATCAGACCTCAAAAATAGGCTCCTCGAAATTAAACAAGAGCACAGATATTAAAAAAGAAGCGCATATGCGCTTCTTTTTTATGAATATTTCACTTTATCATTCTTTATTCCTATCAGATAACCTACAATATAGCCAATGATCATTACAGGAATCCACTCGAACGAACTCGCGAAGAGAGGCATACTCTCAATCCAACCGAAATCGACCCAGCCATTTCTATGAACCACTGCTAATATACTTGTAATAATAATCAAATATATTGGAATCTGGAAGCTTAGTCGAGGTGATGGGATGAAGTATGTCAGGAATAATAGTGCAACAGATGCCATCGCAATCGGATAGATAATCGAAAGAACCGGTACACTCGTCTGAATAACTTGTGTCAGCCCTTGGTTCGCCAAAACAAGCGAAATCAGCGTAAATACAATAACAAAAGTTTCGTAAGATATTTTAGGAAGAATACTGTTGAAGTACTCGCTGACGGCAACAACAAGGCCAGTCGCTGTTGTGAGACAGGCTACTGCAACAATGACACCAAGTAGTACTGTACCGAATTGACCGAAAGAATCATCGGCTACAAAAGTCAGTAGAAATGTTCCAAGGTTCTGACCTTCTGGTTGTGCAACACCAGGATTGACATGGTTGCCAATCCACCCGAGTGAAATATAAATGACTGCCAGCAATACTGCTGCAATAGATGCAGATTTAATTGTTTCGATAAGTAAATCTTTTCTTTTAGTAATTCCGAGACTTCTAATCGAATTCAATACGATGACTGAAAATGCAATGGCTGCGATCGCATCCATTGTAAGGTAACCTTCAGTAAATCCAATTGAAAATGGAGAAGTCGCTTCAAAACCTTCAGATGCAGTACCTGAATCATTGCCCATGTACATCATAATTGCTCTAATAATAAGAGCAATAATAGTGATCAGCAGAACTGGTGTAAGAAAGCGGCCGATATTATCAACCATACGGCTTGGATTGTAGCTCAATGCAAATACGATACCGAAGAAAATGATTGTAAATATAAGCAGACTCACCCAACCAGTACCATTGATAAATGGTACCATCGCCATCTCGTATGCTGTCGTTGCTGTTCTTGGTATTGCGAAGAACGGACCGATAGCAAGGTAGATTACAACCATGAAAATGATGGCAAATGCTGGGTGGACCACTTTAAGTGACTCTCTGAAGCCATCTTTTGATATTGATCCAGCGATGACCCCAATCAGCGGCAGCCCTACCCCCGTAATAACAAAACCGATGATTGCCATCCAGAAATACTGGCCGCTCTCAAAACCGAGTCCTGGTGGAAAAATTAGGTTCCCTGCACCAAAGAACATGGCGAACAGCATAAAACCGACTATGACATTATTTTTAAAACTCATTACTTGACCTCCTAATACAAAAAAATAAAATGACCTTCATTAGTGTACACTACTAATCTTATCAAGTCTATAAGATTCTTAATAATCAGATAACAAAAGCGCTGTCACATCAATATCTTGGCCAATATTCTCTTTAATAGATTGGGTAGCGCGAAAGCAATTTCCTCAGCATCTTCTACAACAATCATGTCTGTGTCATAGATATTTCTAATAGCTGAGAGAGTGTTTTCTTCATTATTTTGATCTATGAACATATTGATTACTTGTATACCCGATTTTCTTGCTTCCTGGACTGCCTCGTGGGTATCTACGATACCACTCTGGTTATACTCCTCAGCACTTGGCAAGCCATCAGAGAACATTATAATAAATCGGTCTTTTTCACTCCGCTGATTGAGATTATCTATTTCGTTTCTAAGAATTAACCCATCTCTATTATCTCCAGAAGCTTCAAGGTTCATCAGTGATACAGGATAATAGTACTTGGATTTTTCAAAATCCAAATGCTCATATATTTTATTCGGATAATACTGTTTCATGACTTCAAAAGTATCCTCGTGGTACGAAATGATACGATGAGGAACGTGCAAAGTTCGAAGTATATTATTTAGTATAATCGCAGCATTTCTACATCCTATGAGATGTTCAGTCATTGAAAATGACTGGTCGATAATAATGGTGAACACCGCATCCAGATCTTTCGATTCGATATTCTTTTTTACGAACAATTTGTGACTATTCTCCATGAGCGGCCCAACAGGATTTTTCATCAATTTCCCCGAAGTTCGCCGCGTTTGGTAAGCATTCATTTTGTAATTGAGTATTTGTGTAATGTCACCAATGACTTTCTGAGCGACTTGATTGTAGGATTCATATATAACTCGATACTCCTGATACTTCGAAATATTTATTTTTGGACGCACTACCTCGAGTGTCGCATGTTGATTGACGCGTCCTCTATCTTCGAAATCATTTTCTCCAGAATTTCTTCCAAATCCTTCGTAGTAGTCGGATACCTCATCGTTGTGATTATTCTGTCTATTATGTGGGCTCTTACGTGAAGTATTATCCCCGGTGTCACCAAGTACATTGGCATCTTCCGCATCTCGGGCCGTCTTAGTATCGACATTGCGTGTTAGGTTTTCTTCTAATTCTTCTTCTTCATTAAGTTTTGCTGCATCTTTTCTGAATGGTTTTGCCTGATTAAATACATTGATTTCATTAAATGGCATATCATGAATCTGAAAAGTAGTGTCAAGGGTTATATGGGAGGCAAGCTCAGTCATTATAACCTCAGTCATATGGATACTCTCTTCTGTGCTTGTACTGATTAGTTTGAAGTCTTTTCCGAATGTGCTGAAAACCTCACTGTCCTCAAGAATGGCAATATTAAGTTTCTTTAGGAAGTACTCGGCATCAGTGGCAGCTTTTCTGCTGTACTCCTTGATTTTTATACGATCACCTTTACCTACAATACTGCTGATTAATGGCCGGAAGTGGAAGGCTGCCCGACGATTTCTGTAGTATTCAAGTGACAAGAAAATCTGCTGAGCCAATATATTCCTATCCTTTATGCTGTCATATTGACTGTAGTCCATAATAAATGCAGAAGTATAACGAGTTAGAATATCATATCTAAACCCTTCCCTTTCAGATATATCTGTTCGGTGTTTCCAGAAGAAACTCAAATTGAAAGTATTTTCAACAGGATCATAATAGCTGTACTTCCTTATGGACACTGTGACTTCTTTATTTCTCAACAGCAATCTAGCAAGATCTGTTAGTTCCATCATGATTTTAGAGTCTACAATTTCATCATTAAATTTTATGAATGAATAGCTCATTTTTATCGCATTCCAAATTGAAGTTCTGCGGCATTGAGTATTGCTTTTTTCTCCTGCTCACTATCTAGTTTATCGATAATGGCACGGTAACATGCACGACTAATCGGCATCTTTGTACTAAGATCTGCAAGATCTATCAAGCTTCTAACACTTGATGCTTCTTGTGAAATCTGTCCCTGCTCAGTCATCGTAACAAGGTCACTGTGAAACTGTGCAATATCACGAAGGATAGCTTCATCTTCTTGTATACTTTGTATTTTAAGGATTTCTGTAAGAGCTTCCTTCGATACATATCCAAGCTCTATGACATTAAAACGGTTAAGGAGCGCTTCATTCATTGGCATTGTTCCTACATATCCGACATTGATGGCT
The DNA here is from genome assembly GCF_042648145.1 of Salinicoccus sesuvii. NCBI lineage: Bacteria > Bacillati > Bacillota > Bacilli > Caryophanales > Staphylococcaceae > Salinicoccus > Salinicoccus sesuvii. The sequence goes on from NZ_JBHRWV010000002.1 coordinate 319,756, forward strand.
GCGATAACCTTAAAGCCTTTTTCTGCCGTGATGATGTCCCCAGTGAGCGGGTTAGTAATTGTTCTCCGATAGTCGAGAGCTGCATTGAGTATTGGTAGCACTTCTGGCCGTGCCATATTGATTTCATCAATATAGAGAATTGCACCTTCTTTCATGGCACGGACGACGGGGCCATCTATAAATATAATCTCCTGCCGACCTTCAGTGTATTCGATGGTTTTGAAGCCGAGCAAAGATTCGATGTCTACATCTACAGAGCAGTTGACGCTGTAGATACTTTGACTGAGTGCTTCTGACATGTTTTCAGCAAGACGGGTTTTACCAGCACCGGTAGGTCCTTTAAGCAGGAGATTCTTCCCTAAGGAAAGAATGATCGTTGCGTCCCCTATAATTGTTTCATCGTTATGAAGAAATTGTACTGACATATCTATTCAACTTCTTCAAAGTAAGTTTTGTAATAGCCGCCGACTTTACCCGAGTTGTCTTTGACGAAGATGTACTCTTCAGTTTCATTGACGACAGTATAAATTTTTCCAGCTGTCAGCATCTCTGATACTTTGTATTTCTCTGCATCTGTATGTTTAACTCTGACCGTTCTTAAGTTGTTTTCGTTCCACGTTTCGTGAAGCATATTCATCTCTCCAAACATTTGATTTTATTATGATTCTAACATAAAAGAGACAGGCGTCCTATGGACGCCTGTCATAAATATTATTGTTTATCCCTCTAGGAGGAGGTCTTCAGGGTTTTCCACCAAGTCTTTAATTGTTTTAAGGAAGCCTACAGCCTCTTTACCATCAATAACTCTGTGGTCATAGCTTAAAGCAATGTACATCATTGGACGGATTTCCATCGTTTCATCATCGACTGCCACTGGACGCTTCTGGATAGTATGCATGCCAAGTATGGCGGCTTGCGTTCCGTTGATAATTGGTGTAGACATCAATGATCCAAATACTCCACCATTGGTGATTGTAAATGAACCGCCTGTCATATCATCGAGACCTAGTTTTTTATTCTGTGCTTTCTTTGCCATGTCAACAATATCATTTTCGATATCTGCAAACGTTTTGCGATCACAATCTCTGACGACAGGTACTACTAAACCTTCATCAGTCGACACTGCAACACCGATATCGTAGAACTGCTTGAGCACGAGATCTTCGCCATCAATTTCAGCATTGACAGCAGGATACTTTCTGAGCGCTGCCACGGATGCTTTAGTGAAGAATGACATAAATCCAAGACGAGTGCCATCGTGACGTTCCTGGAACTGATCTTTTTTGCGTTTTCTGAGTTCCATGAGATTTGTCATATCAACTTCGTTGAAAGTTGTAAGCATTGCTGTATTCTGTGAAACTTCTAGGAGACGTTTTGCGATTGTTTGTCTTCTGCGAGACATCTTTTCTCTAATTACGGGTTTGTCCGGTTTTCCGGAGTCTTGCTTTTGATTCTGCTCTTGCTTTTTAGGCTGTTCTGATTCTTTAGGCTGACTACCGTGGTTTTCGACATCCTGGCTTCTCACAAGCCCCCTCGGATCAGAAGCATTGATATCGCTGATGTCGATACCTTTCTCACGTGCCATGCGTCTTGCTGAAGGTGTTGCCACAATACGCGAATCGCTAGCCTGTCCTTCTTCTTGTGCCTGTCCTTCCTGCTGCTCTTTCGAACCGGCATCTTCCAGTTCTTTACGGCTGTCATCTTCCAAGGGTTCCGCCTTTTCTGCTTTTGAGCTCTCCTCAGAAGATTCCGACGAACTATCTGCTTCACCATTTTCTTCGACTATGGCGATGACTTGTCCGACTTCAACCGTATCACCTTCTTCAGCTTTTATCTCAGTGATGACCCCGGCCTCTTCACTAATAACCTCAACATTGACCTTATCGGTTTCAAGTTCAAGGATATTTTCTCCCTTTTCGACCTGATCGCCTTTTTGTTTCAACCAGCTTGCAATTGTTCCTTCTGTAATTGATTCAGCCAATTCTGGGACTTTAACTTCAGCCATTCTTCTACCTCCTATGATTTTAGAGCAGTTTCAATAATGTTCTGTTGTATCAGCTTATAAGATTCTCCATCGCCCTCTGCAGGAGAGGCACGCCTGATTCTACCTACATAGTTCACTTCTACTTTTTCCGGTGCAATTTCGAGAAGGAATGGCAGAGCATAATTATATGTGCCCATGTTTTCGGGCTCTTCTTGAACAAATCGAACTTCATCAAGATTTCTAAGGCCTTTTAGCACTTCCTGAATTTTCTCTGCAGGGAACGGGTAGATTTGCTCGAGACGAATGATCATTACGCTATCGTCCGGATTCTTCCTCTGCTCTGTCAGCAAATCGACAACCATCTTGCCACTGGCAATTAATACCTTTCTAACTTTAGTTCGCTTATATTCAGGCAATATAATCTCCCTAAAGCTGCTTTCTGTGAAAGCACTGACAGGTTCGCTGACAATCTGGTTGCGAAGCAGACTTTTTGGCGTCATGAGCACAAGCGGTCTCATTTTTTCAGTTCCAAGATACTTCGCCTGTTTCCTCAGAAGGTGGAAATAGTTTGACGCACTAGAAAGGTTGGCAACAGTCATATTGTTTTCAGCAGCAAGTTGCAAGTAACGCTCTAGTCTAGCCGAGGAGTGTTCGGCACCTTGGCCTTCCTGAGCGTGTGGAAGGAATAGTGTCATTCCTGAGGTCTCACCCCATTTTGCATTACCTGCAGCCATGAAGTTATCGAAAATCACCTGAGCCATATTTGAAAAGTCCCCGTATTGTGCTTCCCATATTGCCATTACTGTCTTGCGTTCCACATTGTATCCGTAGTCAAATCCGACTACAGCCGCCTCTGAGAGCGGAGAGTTATATACGTCGAATGTTGCTGTTGAATCACTGACTGAATGGAGAGGAATATGTTTGGCTCCAGTTTCAGGGTCATGTAGGACTGCATGTCTCTGAGCAAATGTCCCTCTTTGTGAGTCCTGTCCAGTCAAACGGATTGGAGTACCATCCTGATTGATTGAAGCAAAAGCAAGAACTTCTGCATGCGCCCAGTCGATAAGATCTTCATCATTTTCGAAAGGTTTCTTTCTTCTTTCGAGAACGCTTGAAAGTTTTTTAAATACAGTAAAGGAGTCGGGATACTGGAAAAGAGCATCATTAATTTTTTCAAGACGGTCTCTTGAGATATCATCTTTAGGGCTTTGCTGACCTTCCATGATTTCCTTAGGTGTATCAAGTTGTCCATCTACATTTGTATCACTCTTATCGATTTTATCATGAGCAGACCGCATTTCATCGAGTACTCCTTGGATGATTTCATTCTTTTCATCCTCTGATATGACATTCTCCTCGACGAGTTTGTTTCCGTATAATTCATCAATTGTATCGTGTGATTTCACTTCTTTGTACAGCATTGGATTGGTCGTGGTAGGCTCATCCATTTCATTGTGCCCATATCTTCTGTAGCCAAGCACATCGATAACAATATCTTTATTGAATTTTTGTCTATATTCAAGTGCAATCTCTATCGTTCTCAGCACGTGTTCCGGGCGGTCTGAATTGACGTGCAGGATTGGAAGATCGAAGCCGAGTGCTGCATCTGAAGCGTAGACGGTTGACCTTGCATCTGTTTCTTCGGTCGTAAAGCCGATACGGTTGTTTGCAATGATGTGGACTGATCCGCCCACGCTGTATCCCTTCAATTTACCGAGATTGAGAGATTCATAGACAATGCCCTGACCCGGGAAGGCTGCATCACCGTGGATGATTGCTGCAATAGCCTTATTGAAATCTTGATTTGGGTAGCCTGCGTGATCGGTTGTCTCCTGCTGAGCACGAGTCTTACCGAGGACGATCGGCCCCACAACCTCCAAATGACTTGGGTTATTAGCTAAGCTGATACGTTGTTTCATCCCTTTGTCTTCTCTTACTTTCGATCCGCCGAGGTGGTATTTTACGTCTTTCATCCACCCTTGTGTAATTTCAAGAGAATCATCTTCCGGCAAGAATTTCATCGGATCAGTATGCATAAATTCGCTGATCATCATTTCGTATGGTTTTTCGAGGACGTGTGTAAGCACGTTCAGACGGCCACGGTGTGCCATTCCGATCTGAAGATTGGGAATGCCAGCATCAGCCATGAGTTGAAGCATATGGTCGAGCAGGGGCACTATGGAATCGACGCCTTCGATGGAGAAGCGCTTTGCGCCTACGAAGTTTTTATGCAGGTACTTTTCGAATCCCTCAACTTTTGCAAGTGTTCGGAACAGATGCTTTTTCTCATCTTTTGAGAGAGAAATCTCTTTCTGTGTTTCTATTGTCTCCTTCAACCACTGGCGCTCTTCTGTATCATTAATATGCATATACTCATACGCGAGCGGTCCAGTGTATAGTGAATGGAGTTGGGTGACTGCTTCATAAGCATTGTTGTAATATTCACCAAGGTGAACGCTTACAAGCGAAGCAGGTAAATTCTTCAGATCATTTTCAGTTAGATTATAGTCTTCGAAGTCCAGACTAGGAACATTCTTTACGTCTGGCTTATAAACAGGATAAATATCTGATTCCAGATGTCCAAATAGTCTAATGTTATCTATTAGACGTAACAGACTTTTCACTTTGCTGTGATTTATATCCGATTGAGCAGTACCTGTTTGTCCAGAACCGATATTATCAAAAAGAAAACGCATTTCATCACTTACGCTGTCTGGATTTTCCTGGTACATCTCATGAAGCTCGAGAATCATCCCCAGATTGGTACCGAAACGAACCGGGGCATTCTCAAGTTCTTTCTCTTGCATTTTGCCACCCTCTTTAGTTTCTTTTGTCTTATACAGTTCCATTCTAGCACTATGGTATTTTGTTTTAAAGTCAATACTTGCTGTAATTATTACAATTGTCTATTTTTTTGAGGGAATCTGATCGTAACTTTTGTAAACGCTCCCTCAACGCTTTCAATCCATACTCTACCCTTATAGTTATCGATAAGTTTTTGTGCAATTGAGAGGCCTAACCCATTGCCGCCGAGTTCCCTGCTTCTTGATTTATCTACTCTATAGAATCGATCGAAAATAGCTTCTATTTCACTCTCTGGTATGCCGATACCATGATCGACTATCGATATATCGAAATGGTCATTTCCTCTCCTTGTAATCACATCGATGTGTTTCCGTTCGTAATCGTACTTGATCGCGTTATCTAGGAAGATAACTAGCATTTGTTCAAGATGATAAGGATTGATGTGAAAGTAAATGTTTCTGTCATCAAGATCAAGATTGAAAGTGTACTCCGGATGAAGTTGCCTGAATGCGTCCACCCTACTCTTCACTTCTTTATTGATATCCGCCTCTTCCATAATTTCTTTTGTTTTACCTTCATTCTTAGTCAAAAGCAGAAGTTCTTCGACGAGCTTGTTGATCCGCTGAAGTTCTTCAATTGAGATATTCAGAGATTCATCAAGTACTTCAGGCTTGTGTCGGCCCCATCTATTAATTAGCTTCAGATGCCCTTGGATAATTTGGAGTGGTGTTCTCAGTTCATGCGAAGCATCTTCCACAAACTGTTTTTGCTGGTTGTAAGATCTCTCTAGTGAATCCATCATATGGTTGAACGATTCCACCATATAGTCGGTCTCTTCAGTATTAGTTTGTATCTGGAGTCGTTCAGAGAACCCTTCGTCCTCTATCCGTCTCAATTGATTGGCGATGTTGCGAATGGGTTTGACCATCTGCGTGGAAAAGAAATAGCTGATAATTGATGTGAACAGGATTGAGATAAACCCTACAATGATAGCGATGAAGACCATCATTCTTATAACTGAATGGTAGTAGTCGAGTGGATGAATGACCGACACATAGCCAGTCCAATACACTGAGTCAATCCGGATACTCCCTTTGAAAAAGCTGCCGTCCTCTGTGCTTATTGATGTAATTTCCTTATCGAGCACAGGTTCAAATTCATTGTCATACATTAAAGGTATGCCAGCGGTTGCACTGAAAACCTCTTCGCCACTCTGTGTGTATAGAATCATCTTCTGTCCATCGTAAAGACTCGAATAGATTTCATTTTCGTTGATAGTGTTGATCGGCTGTCCCTCATAAATACTTTCTAACTCCTCAAGACTTCGATCAATGGAGCGATACTCCTGATTTTCAAGATAAAGGCTAGTCAGATAGATGAGCAGTGAACTGAACATCAAATATGTGATGGAAATAATGAGCGTGGATAGTCGGAGCCATCTATATTTCAAGGATTGTCTATTCATGGTCGGATCACATATCCCACACCTCTGACAGTCTCTATCAACTTATGTCTGTCGAATGGTTTCAACTTATTGCGCAGATACCTGATGTAAACATCAACAACATTGGTTTCGACTTCACTGTCGTATCCCCACACATGATCGAGGATGGTTTCACGCTGTAGAACAACTCCGGCATTCTTCATGAGTAGGTGTAGAAGATCATATTCTGTTTTAGTCAATTCAATACTAACATCGTCAATGGTAACGTGGTGCGCCTGGGCATCCATAACTATACCATGCATGGAGAGCAGCTCATGTTTCTGCTCTTTTAATTGAGAGCGCCGCATAATGACTCGTATTCTCGCGAGGAGTTCTTCTATCTCAAATGGTTTTACAATATAGTCGTCTGCGCCATAATCAAGTCCGATCACCTTATCGTATGTCTCGCCTTTAGCTGTAATGATGATAATTGGCGTGTCTTTCTCTTTACGTAACCTTCTACATACTTCGAGACCATTCAATTCAGGTAGCATCAAATCGAGGAGTATACAATCATAGTCAAACGAATATGCTTTATCCAGACCTTCTTCCCCATCTGATGACAATGTGACTTGGTATCCCTCATGCATAAGCTCAAGCTCGATGAAACGGGCGAGATTCATTTCATCTTCGACTACTAAAATATGCTTCATCTTAATCTTCCTATCTTCTTTTTTGTCATCATACCATGACGAAAGTATTAAAAAAACGCATGACAGAAATCATGCGTCAACTGACAGTCTCCAAGGGTAGATCCATCATGTAGCTTTGTTGTTTGATAAGCAAGGTTTTTTTCACTTCCGGCCATTCATCATCAATTATTGAATAGATGATAATGTTGCGGGCGACTCCACGAAGATTTCGTTCCTTGCGGATGACACCCTCTTTAGTAAAGCCGATACGCTCAATTGCGCGATTACTTCTTACATTTCTTTCATCTGCTCGAATCTGAACACGCATCATGTTAAGTACTTCAAAACAGTACTCGAGAAGTAAAAACTTGCTGTCCGAGTTAACGAAGGTACGCTGCGCTCTAGTACCAAACCATGAAGCACCAATTTCACAGCTCTGCCTCTCATAGTCAATGTGCTGAATTCTCGTGCTGCCAAGTACTTCATCAGTGGCTTTCAACACTACTACAAACGGAATATCTTTCAATTGATTTCTGAGTTCTATGGCGCTCTTTACCCACTCCTGCATCAGTTCCTCATTTGTTGCCTGAAAAAGCATATATGACCAGATGGATTCGTGATTAATTTCGTGTAGCTTGCCAGCGTGACTGGGCTGCATGGGAATGAGCCGTATCCTTTCATTTTCTAGAGTTATGGACTCATACAAATTAACAACCATCTGATCTCACCTCACTGTTATATTGACATGATAATTATAAATGCATACAAAAAAATTGGCAACGCCCAGAAGGACGCTGCCATATGTTTATGGATATATTTCTTTGTTTTGAAAATGATCTTTTAAATAAGGGGGGCTTATTCATTATCATTGATAATCATTTTCAATTACATTCTAAACAGGCGTTGGATTATTGTCAAGCTTTTTATGCATGATGGCACTCGCACCAATAACGACGGCTGTTCCCGCTACGATTCCTGCAATGATATCCGTCGGATAATGCACGCCAAGATAAACCCGTGATGAGGAGATCATCAGGATGAAAGTCGCGCATAAGCCGTACAAGATCCCCTTGTGGTTCAATTCACTATTCTTGATGAGTGTCATCAATGACCCAAAGAATATAGTCGATCCCATTGCGTGACCACTCGGGAAGCTAAACCCGGTAATGTCTATCAGTCTGAGGAGAGATGGCCTCTGTCTATCGAATGTATTCTTTAATACAGGTACAAGTATGCTACTTGATAGCATGGAGATGATTAGGAAAAGCGTTTCGAACTTAAGGCGATAGAGCATGAGTATGGTAATCATGATAAGTGACAGGATAACCATAGAAAGCACTTCCCCTACTTGAGTAAAACCAAGCATGAGAGCGGTAGTGATAAAACTCTCAGAAGCATAAATAAACTCATAGACTTCAGTATCAATCCATCGTCCAAGACGGGATTCATGGAAGAAGGCAATCACACCAAAAATTAGTGTAAAAACGAGAAACAGAGAAATCTTTTTCAGTCGACTCATTCTTCGGCCTCCTTGCGGATTAGAAGATCTACAAGCTCCTGGGGCTTGAAACCGCCCTCGAAGCTGCACATGCAATCTACGATCGCTTCCTTATTTGAATCGATACGTTCTAGTGTCTGTTGGAAAATCTCTATATCTAGTTCCTCGTCTTGTATGACTTCTGCAAAGCCCTTCTCTTTGAAATACTCTGCATTCTCTACCTGGTCCCCCCTGCTTTGGGAACGTGGCAGCGGAATAAGAATCATCGGCTTTTCATTTAGAAGAAATTCATAGATAGCATTAGAACCACTGCGACCGACAGCAATGTCGGATATTGTAATAAGGTGTGGGAGTTCTTTTTTAACAAACTCGAACTGTTTATAGTTTTCTGTATCAAGCCCTTCTTGATAATGCCCTCTACCACAGAGATGAATGATCTGCCATTCCTTAGTCAGTTCGTCAAGATTGTTTCTTATGAACTGATTGATTGAGCGCGCACCGAGTGAACCACCCATTACAATCATAACCCGCTTGTCCGGATTAAAACCTGTAAGTTCGTAACCGATTTTACTATAGCCACGCTTCAGTTCATCCCGTATCACAGGCCCAATATATTCCGCCTTATCGGAAGGAATGTAGTCCAGTGTTCTTTTGAAAGTGACAAAAATTTTGGTAGCAAACTTACCTGCTATTTTGTTTGCGAGCCCCGGCGTAATATCCGACTCGTGAATATATACAGGAATTCCAAGAGACTTGGCTGCAAGTACAACCGGCACACTGACGAACCCGCCTTTTGAAAATACAAATTCGACATTTTCTTTTTTAAGTACTTTACGGGCATCGCCGATACCCTTCACGACCTTGAATATATCTTTGAAGTTTTCCGAGGAAAGGTAGCGTCTTAGTTTACCGCTCGAAATGTTATAGTATTTTATGGAAGTGGCACCGATAATTTCTTTTTCTATGCCTTTCTTTGAACCCAGATAAACAGGTTCTATCCCTCTGTTTATAAAGCCAGGGATGAGCAGTTTATTGAGCATTACGTGTCCGACTGTGCCCCCACCTGTGAGGACGACTTTTCTTTTCTTTGGTTCCATACTTTCCTCCAAAAACTCTTTTATGCTAATTACTTTAAACTATTTTTACTGTTGATACAATATAAAGCCGCACAAACATTATGTTCATACGGCTTAAATACTATTCTTCTGTTGATTGATCTTCGTCGTCGGCATCCTGAAGGGAATGATTCATAGGATCTTTAATTTCAAGGTGCTGCGCGCGTTCTTCTGCGTACTCCTCTATTTCCTCTTCAGTGTATTCTCCATTGATATGATTAATTAGATAATCTAGTTGGGCATCGTTGCTGTTAGCGTACTCCCTCAGTTCGCTCATTATCAGCGTTGAAGTTTCACCGGTAACGTCGCCAGTCTCCTCTATCTCATTATCAGCCTGGAAGTTTTCAACAGTCTCGGTCAGTGAAGCATCAAAAGTTTCATTAAAGTCTCCAACGTCGTAACCGAGTGTATCCAATGCAACCTTTATTGACTTGACCGTTTCATTGCTGACTCCCTCTGTATACACTTCTTCTGGATCCAACATGGTGACTCTGTAATAGTCAGGATTGACAAGTTCTATGTCAGGGGTAATCCCTTCTCCATGTATCCAAGTGCCATTTGGAGTGAGCCATTTGGTGTTTGTGTACTTCAGCAATGAATCGCCTCCGAGTTCCACTGTGCGTTGTACAACACCCTTACCAAAGGACTTCGTACCTGCGATGGTTGCATCGGTGAGATCATCGAGTGCACCTGTAAATACCTCCGATGCACTTGCAGAACCTTCGTTGATTAGAATGTAAATGTTGAAATCTTCAGTGCTATCGTTGCGGTCATCACTTGTTTTTATCTCAGTACGTTCTCCACCGTTTTCTTCCAGGTAAAGTACAGTTTCATTCTGTTCGATGAACTGATTAATCATGCTCACAGCTTCATCAAGAAGACCACCAGGATTATATCTGAAATCGATAATAATATCCTCTACACCATCTTCGGAGGCCATATTGAGTTTGTTTTCGAACTCTTCAGCTGTTCCTTCCTGGAAACGATTGATACTGACGTGACCAACGCCTTCAATTTCCTCATAGGTAACACTGTCAATGTGTATGGTATCTCTTGTGATTGTTACATCCATTGGATCGCCTTCACCTCTGACGATGGTCAGAACGACATCTGTTCCTTTTTCTCCACGTATCAGTTGTACAGCTTCTTGTGTTGTCCATCCTTCTATAGACTCATCGTCCACAGCAATAATCTCATCTCCTGGCTCGATACCAGCTTCTTCGGCTGGAGACCCTCTCATTGGAGATGTGATGATGACACGATTTCCTTCTTGCATTACTTCTGCACCGATACCTTCAAAGTCTCCAGTGACGGATTCTTGGAACTGTGCCAATTCTTCGTTATTCATATATTCACTGTATGGGTCATCTAAACCTTCGACCATACCTTGTATTGAAGATTCAATCAAAGCCTCACGGTCAACATCTTCGTAGTAGTTTGCATTTATTGTATCGTACACGTTATAGAGTTTAGAAAACTCGCTTCTCGTGTCTGTGCCGACATTCACAGCTTTTTCAGAACCAGCTTCAAGGCTAAGCGCTGTAATGACAGCTGTAGCGATGATTGATGTCAGTATAATGATGATAAACCAGAAAAAATTGATATTGATACGTCGTCCTTCTGGAAACTTGGATTCTTGACGGCCGTTTTCTTCCCTCAAAACACACACCTAATTTCTACTTGAATAATTATTTTTCAGTTTACCAGTTTATACAAGAAAATTAAAGAAAAAGAACAGTGCTACGCACTGCTCTTGATGGATGTTATTCAGCTTTTTCTGCAAAAGGAAGGCTCGCATCCAATGCCACTTCAATCATTTCATTAAAAGTGGTCTGTCTTTCCTCACTTGATGTAGCCTCTCCAGTAAGGATATGATCTGATACAGTAAGAATGGAAAGTGCTCTCGCATCAAACTTCTTGCTGATTGTAAAGAGTGCGCTAGATTCCATTTCCACAGCAAGAACCCCGTATTTTGCAAGTTGTTCAATATTACCATTTTCATCGTAGAAGGAGTCCGCAGTAAATACATTACCGACTTTAACATTCAATCCTTTTTTCTTAGCTTCATTATAACTTGAGAGTAGCAGTTCAAAATCAGAAGTCGGTGCATAATCTATATTGTTGAAAAGTTTTCTGTTCTGATAGGAGTCGGACGATGCGCTCTGCGCCAAAATAACATCCCTTACTTCAACATCTTTTTGTATCGCACCGCATGTACCAACACGGATCAGGTTCTTCACTCCGTAATCGGCCATGAGTTCATGGATATATATAGATATGGATGGGACACCCATTCCAGTCCCCTGTACTGAAATACGCTTGCCTTTGTAGTAACCTGTGAAGCCAAGCATATTGCGCACTTCATTATAACAGACAACGTCATCCAGGAAAGTTTCTGCAATATATTTCGCTCTTAATGGATCACCAGGTAGTAAAATCGTTTCTGCGATGTCACCTTTTTTTGCATTGATGTGTATACTCATGAATAAAATCTCCTCTGATTGTTTTTTTATGTGAATCTAGTGAGAAAGCCAGTTCTGATAGTCATCAAAAGCTGAATCGTAATAAGAGAGTGGCATATCCCTATAAGGATTTTCCTCAAGATATTCAGAGATTTCGAGATAGTCGTCAGAATACTTGGGAAACATAGAATCTTCCACAATGAAGCTCGCCAATCGACCGATTGGCGAGGCTTCCCCTCTTCTTGTCTTGATGTACTGGTAGAAAGAATAATTTTTCATTATTTTATAGAGGCACGTGCAACAACCGTATCTGCACGATTCAGACTACTAACTTCCTCAAGGCTGAAAGAATCGAGAATATCACTATTTGTAATAATGACAGGAGATATTGTACTATTTGCCTCCGCTTTAACCAGATCTATATCAAATGTGACAAGCTTGTCTCCTTGCTCAACTTTATCTCCCTCAGATACATGACCTTCGAAACCTTTTCCTTCCATGGCGACCGTTTCAAGACCGATGTGGATGAGTAGTTCGATATCGTTATCGGTCTTGATGCCGACTGCGTGATTCGTAGGAAAGACTTGCATGACAGTTCCGGAAACAGGTGAAACAACTTCACCATCTGTCGGTTCGACACCGAATCCTTCTCCCATCATTTTCTCAGCAAAAACAGGATCTGGAATATCTTCCAGCTTAACATATTTTCCATTCAAAGGACTTGTGATTTTTAACTCTTTGTCTGCGGTGTTCTTTTTTCCAAATAAATTTTTAAACATGTGCTTTCTCCCCTGTCCATAAAATTATTGTGATGTTTAATTGAAGTATTTCAAATACTCTCCGTATCCTTTTTCCTCAAGATCGTCTTTAGGGATAAAATCGAGCGCAGCTGAGTTAATGCAGTAGCGCAAGCCACCAAGCTCTTTTGGACCATCTTCAAAAACGTGACCGAGATGGCTATCAGATGATTCGCTTCTGACTTCCGTACGTCGCATACCGAATGAATCGTCGAAATGCTCCGACACGTCTTCCGAAATTGATTTCGCAAAGCTTGGCCATCCGCAATCAGATGCAAACTTATCTCGTGAAGTGAAAAGCGGTGTGCCTTTGATTTTATCCACGTACAACCCATCTTCGTAATGGTCCCAGTATTCATTCTGAAATGGAGGTTCAGTTCCATTTTCCTTCATAACATTATACTCGGCCGCAGTAAGTTCAGATTCGCTTCTTTCGATTGCCATTGTTATTTCCCCCAGTGCTCTTCTATAAATGATTTTCTGCCTGATCCTTTAAAGTAGGCATTATAATGCGCACTATTCGTCTTGTAAAAGTCTTGGTGCTCTTCTTCTGCTCTGTAGAAGTTTTTATAAGGCAGTATCGGAGTCTTGATAGGACCATTGAATATATTCTGCGCATCAAGTTTAGCTACGACTTCTTCCGCGGTACGCTTTTGTGCTTCATCATGATAGAAGATACCTGGTGCGTAATGTGGTCCACGATCGCCGAATTGTCCGTTTGTGTCTGTAGGGTCGAATGTTTTGAAGAAAATATCGAGTATATACTCGTACGACATTACCGATTCATCGAAATCGATCTGTACTGCTTCGACATGACCTGTTGTTCCTGTCGATACCTGTTGATACGTCGGATTTTCAACATGCCCGTTTGAGTAACCTGAAACTACGGAGTTTACTCCCTCAAATTGGTCAAACGGTTTAACGAGACACCAAAAACATCCACCTGCTAATGTTGCTATTGCCAAAATGCTCACCTCTTGATTTTCTTTTATCTTGTTATAGAAAAATACCACTCATCATTCTCATAATCAATTGAATTGACTTCTACATCCCACTCAATTTGATCTGTTAAAGCTTTAGAATCGACAATTAGTGCACGTTCTGTGTCGCTGAATTGAATTCCTTCAGGCAAATCACTTTGTGCTCTGATTAATGAATATAGCATATCTTGCGTCAAAGGAAGGTCTGCTACATTAATGTTCCTTGCTTCAAATACCACTTGATCTCCAATTGAGATTGGATCGAGCGCGATTGATGTATCGATCATAAATCCATAGACTTCCTGAACAGCATCAAGTAAGATACCTGTTTCATCTATTGAAATTGACAGGCTCTCGTCACTAATGGATTCGTTAAGTATGGATTCTACCGCATCGTTGTTCATCTTTATTTCTATACCCGATCCCTCGGACGTATAATTATCGTTTTCAGAATCTGGCGCTTCATAGTTTTCATTTAGCAAAGTGTAGAGCCAGATGATAACACCTACATTTAGAGCCAGTAAAAAGATGAATAGCCATTTCCAGATATTCAAAAAGTACACTCCTTTATGAGTTTGTGCGCCTGTAGTGTAGAAATTCGTGCGGGTACCTATTTTTTTCATCAACAATACCTTCTTCACTCGATAAGAGTTCCCATTCGGAACTGTCGTATTCCGGGAAGAACGTATCGCCACCAAATGTTTCGTGAATGCGTGTTATATGCATTTCATCTACTAGGTGCATCGTCTGATTGTATACACCACTACCACCGAAGATGAACACTTTGCCTTCCAGTGCTTCGATATCATCGGTACTATGAATAATATCGACACCTTTATATGAGAAATCTTCATTCTGAGTCAGTACCACGTTGCGCCGATTGGGTAAAGGGCGGCCAATCGATTCAAAAGTCTTCCGACCCATGACAATGGTATTTCCTTCCGTAAGCTTTTTTACATGTTTCAGGTCGTTGGGCAGATGCCAGGGCATGCTGTTTTTGTAACCAATGACGTTCTGAGCTGAATGACATACAATCAAAGATACCATTCTATTCCTCCTATACCGCAATCGGGGCTTTTATATAAGAATGCGATTCGTAGTTCACTACTTCAAGATCCTCATATTCTAAATCGAACATTGAGCGGTCACCGTTTATTTTTATTTCGGGCGGCTTGAAACCATCGCGTGAGAGCTGTTTTTCCACCGCATCCACATGATTACTATATATGTGTGCATCACCAAGCGTATGGATAAACTCGTGCGCCTCAAGGTTGCATTCACGCGCTACAAGCTTTAGTAGTAGCGCGTAGCTCGCGATGTTAAAAGGGACACCGAGAAAAACATCCCCACTCCTTTGATAGAGCTGAAGACTCAATTTTCCTTCATTAACATAAAACTGGAAGAAGGCATGACATGGTGGCAATGCCATTGTATCGATTTCAGCCGGATTCCACGCCGTCACGATATGGCGCCTTGAGTCGGGATTATTTCTGATGCTGTTGACGACATTCTTCAGTTGATCGGTGAAGCTACCGTCCGGACCTTCCCACGCGCGCCACTGCCTGCCGTAAACATTGCCAAGATCCCCATATTTATTGGCGAAATCATCGTCTTCGAGAATTCGTGATTTGAATGTTTCCATTTCCTTCTCATAGACCTCGCGAAAATCACTGTTCTGCTGGGCTCGGATACCAAAATCAGACATGTCCGGCCCCTCATACTCTTCAGATTCCACCCAATTCTTAAATGCCCATTCGTTCCAGATGTTGTTGTTGTGCTGCAGTAGGAATCGAATATTTGTATCGCCACGCATGAACCAGATTAATTCAGTGGCGAGTAGCCTGAATAGCACCTTTTTAGTGGTCAGCAACGGGAATCCATCTTGCATATCGAAACGCATTTGGTATCCAAATATAGAATATGTACCAGTGCCTGTACGGTCACTTTTGTATTTACCCTCTGCCATAATCTTCTTCATCAATGTATGGTATTCACTATCGAAAGGATTCATTTTATCCTCCCCTTTTCTTTTTATGATTCTTTATATATAATAATACATGAATGTGCGTACAAGATTAAATCTATTTACTCGAGGTGTAGCTAATGGAAGTACTTATGACAATCGGTCTCACGCTGCTCGCTTTATATATGACATCAATGAGCATTTTCGACTAGCATTCATATTTATCAATAAAAACAGGAAAGGCCATCGCCTTTCCTGTTTTTATTATGCACAATGTTCATCGAAAGCTTCTTTTATATCCATCATGATGTCATTGATATCGCGACCTTCGATGTGCTCACGCGGGATGAAATGAACGAGTGAGTCACCTTTGAACAGCGCCATGGAAGGACTAGAAGGCGCCTGCCCCACATACTCGCGCATGCGTTCTGTCGCTTCTTTGTCCTGCCCTGCAAACACAGTCGCTCTTTTGTCAGGTCCAACTGGATTTTGTTCTGCGACAGTGACTGCAGCCGGTCTTGCTAACCCAGCAGCACATCCACATACGCTATTGATAACGATGAATGCAGTCTCTTCTTTGCCAATATTGGACATGAACTGATCAACGTCTTCAGCAGTCGTAAGATCCGCAAAAGACCTTTGAGTTAATTCATCACGCATCGGCTGTGCAATTTCTTTCATATATGCTTCGTATGGATTCATACTATCGCTTCCTTTCCTGTATTTGTTTCCAGACGCTGCCAAGCGCAGCATCCCCTTGTTCGATTCTGGCTATGGCCATCTCGATTTGTAATCTGACGTCATACTGTGGATCATTCTTGTACGCCTTCAAATACGGCAGACTGTTTTCGTCTCCGACTTCGTAGATGAACATTGCAGCGCGCCAGCGGACAATTGCACTTTTATCACCGAGTAGCGGGTACATGTCTTCAAGTCCTTCTTCGTATCCGAGATCGCTATACGCATCCCCTGCTGTCCGTCTCACAGGCACCGAAGGGTCCTCTAGGGCCTGCTTTAAGTACGACAGCGTCTTCTTCTCCTCGATCATCGCAAGCAAGCTGACTGCTTCTCTTCTTACTTGCATCTTATCATCCGATAGTGCTAATGAAAGTAGTTCGTAGTCTTCAGCAGTCGGTGTCTCCATATGATTGAGCAACCATAGACGATCTTTCCAATCCTTCTTAGACTTGTAGTCCTCTGTAGACCACTTATAGTACCGTTTGGGCTCGGGAGTGGATTTGCCTTTTGCTTCCTCAATAAGACGATTCAGACTTTCCGGATCATGCAGCGCCTCGATTTCTTCGGAGACTTCGTTGAAAACCTCATCAGGAGCGCCATATCTAATGCCATAGTCAACCCATTTCCTCAGCAGAAGGATGTTGTCCTCTGGCAGTGTGGCTGATGATACAGCTTCCATAAAGCGCTCAGGAAGTTGCTGCCTGTGTTCTTCGCCATCATTCAGCTTAATCTGATAAGGTATATCCTTAAAAGTCAAGACTTCGGTTGAGACAGCACCAAAATCATCATCTAATTGAGGTTTTTTTTTACATCCTGATCTTCAGAGTTGAATGTCTTTTCTATTTCCGGTATCAGAGTATCCCAGTCGGCTTTTGGTGACTTGTCGACTGAAATGAAATTAAGTGCGTGGAACACGCTTGTTACATCTTCAAGCTCAAGCACTTTGTTAATGAATTCCGGTGCCTCGCTGGAAACTTCACGATACGTGGATGATTTCATTTCCTGCTTTTCTTCACTTACTGTGATTTTCATTGTATTTGGGCTTGGTGTTGGTTCAATTTTAATGATTTCCATGTGAGTCCTCCTATTGCAGTTCGTTTCCGTGTGATCGTATGGCGATGCCGACCGAACACTCGTGAATGCAGAAATTATGTGCAGCCGTCTTGCTGCCATCTGCGCGGTTGAGTTCTTTCAGAAGGCAACCTTGGCAGTATTTTTCTTCAAGGGCATTAATCTTATCCAGTACTTCGATATTCACTTTTCAACCTCCTTAGGTGATTATACCGAATTTTAACGTATAAAAAAAGACTGATCTCGGTAGGTCAGCCTTCCTTATGTTTATAAAGTAATTCCTTTGCACGTTCATCAGCTTGTCGGTTTTTGCCTCTCGGTGTCCAGCTGATCAGAAAGAGATCAAATTTTTTTAGATCAGCAGAGATGCTGTCAAAATATTTTCTGAAGACTGGATGCTTTACGTGGTTTTTATCAAAGCTATCGGCTATGATTTTTGAATCGGTATAGACAATAAGAGAAGTAATCGAGTGTTCGATCGCTTTCTCCACAGCGAATTCTAATGTAGCCCATTCGGCTTCGTGGTTGTCCATCTCTCCTAGAAACTTGGTAAATTCGTGATTCATCCCGTCATCTTTGAATACGACTGCACCAGCAGCCATTTTCGGCTGCATGGACGCAGCTGCATCTATATAAGCACGTGTCATGCACTCACCTCCTATAGATCCAAAGTTCCGACAAACTTGCTGCTGATTGCGAGGTCATGATCATCAAGTATAGCTTGAAGTTCAGTTTTTGAAATGCTGAGCACACTATTTTGCTCTATATGTCTAAAATCGACCGGTACATCGGTGATGATGCGCGCTAGTCTCTGAGAAATCTTGAGCGACTCAATATCACTTTCTATCTTGTTACGGATAGATGGTGTCAATGTGTCAAGCTGTGTAAGGATATGCTCAACACTTCCAAACTCGCGGATCAGTTTGAATGCAGTCTTTTCTCCAATACCTTTGACCCCTTTGTAACCATCGCTTGCATCCCCCATCAGTGCCTTGACATCAATGAATTGCTCTGGAGTTATACCATGCTCCGCTTCAAACCGGGATTTTGTATATTGGTCATATACTGTATAACCTTTCTTCGTCAACCACAGTTCGTTGTGATCGTCGAGCAATTGTAGGAGGTCCTTATCTCCGCTAACGATGACGATATTATCATACTCTTTGGATAATGTACCGATAATATCGTCGGCTTCATATCCTTTCATTCCAATCTGGAACATGCCAAGGGCATCAAGTACCTCTTTGACATGATCAAACTGTGGGATGAGTTCATCCGGCGGTGCCACTCTATCTTTCTTATAGTCTGCATACCAGTCATTCCTGACCGTCTTTGCCCCCATATCCCAAGTGATGACCAGGTGCTCTGGTCTTAGCGTCTCCACAAGCTTCAGAACATGCCGGACGACGCCTTGGACACCATTGGTCGGCCTATTATACGCATTATACATGAACTGCTGCCGAAAACTGGTCGCATAGAAATGACGGAAGAGCAGTGCCATGCCATCTACTACAAGTATATTGTTATTCATTCAGAGATAGAATCCTTTCATTCAGTGGGGCGTCCCCACTTTCGATACTATTTTCATCGTCTGTTATCCATTCTGAGAAGCTGCCCCCGTACAAACGCACCGGAAGTCCCATTTCACCGAGGACTAAAAACGGCGGTGTGGCACTCATACCGGAACCGCAATATACGATAATTTCCTTATAGCTGTCGAGGAAATGGCGCATATGGTTACATGCACCGAAGTTTATTCTTCCACCTCTGAAGAAATTGCCATATGGGATATTCACAGCACCAGGAATATGGCCCATTTTTAAATCAATGGGTTCTTCGATCCCAAGGTACCGCGGTCTGCTTCTAACATCAATTAAAAGAACATCTTCGTCTTGAATAGCTCTTTTCACATCCTCCATAAGCACAAGCAACCCGACTTCGACGTCGGTATAGTCTCCAGTCCGGGTAAAATCTGCTTCGGGCAGTTCGGGTATCGTTCCGCCGACTGATGCCGTCAGCATGTTAAGCTGCTCGAGCGAATCATTCCATAACAAAGCATCTAAACCATACAGTCTGAATAGATAATATAGGCGCGTATGGAAGAACTGTTGTTCCCCGTCGAATAAGACCGGCATCTGCATTGATGACTTTGACAATGCCTCATGGAGTGTCTTGACGACACTTTTAACCGGTATCGGGTGTCTCCCCCGATTGAGCCCCTCCCGATCGAACATCCAAGGGTACTGTGGAATATGTACAGTGCCAGCTACCGGAAACTCAGCTACCTTATCCACTGACCCAGTTAAATCATCCATGACATTGCGGCAATCCACCAAGGTGAGCGTGTTGAAATCATGTTCGGCTACGGTTGTTCTATCTATAATAGTCATGTAGTAACTCCTTCCAAGTGACTTATTGCCTCAGCAAGGGTTATGTCCGCCTCGTGGTCTGCCTGACTGATTTCAGGCAGTGGCTCTGACAGTGCCTGTCTGACAGCAACGAGTTGATCTCCCATACGCTCATCCACTGTTTTTAGATAGTCATCGATCATATGGACCATTTCGTCTTTCATTTTTGTATCATCGATAGAGTTGATAATAGCTTCAGAAAGCTCAAGAAGCAAACTACGGAAATCCTTCATTCTGTTTTTAACACGTGCAAGCGGCTTTTCATACTGGATAAGCTGCGATGCATCGATTTCGATACTTGGCTGTGCATATTCACCGTAGCTGGTATCGACACGCTGAGCTGTTTGCGTTTCCTTAAGACCTTCGTTCAGTTGCCCAACCATCTGATCGATCTCTCGTTGTGCTTTATGATAGATGGCATTGAAACTTGTTGCTGTTTCAAGTCCAAGATGGTGATTGATGGTGTTTACAAGATAAGCCTGGTTATCGGATATAAAGCGTGCATCATTCATGTCAGATGGAGAAATCAGACCTTTTAACTGGTCGTAGAGTTTCAATGTCAGCTGCTTCTTTGTATGAGATAGGATGATATCAAGCTCCTGGTGAAGTGTCGGTGCAGTAGCAGTTGCTGTAAAACCATCAATTGCCTCAATTGAACGGCTTCTTGCTGCCTCGATCTCCGCCTGCATTTTATGCTGGTCGTGGTATCGTTGTTTGTTACCCTCAACAGTGCGCTGTAGTTGCCTAGCCGTCTCTTGCATAGACTGGTACTGCATGTACGACGCGTTATGACTGGCAATTGAAACAATCTGATCTTTTGCAGTGTCAAATCTTGCGTCTCCGGGCCCAAGGGCCTGTCTGCTTGATACCGGAAATATTCTGTGGGAGATTTCAAGCTTTTCCAGTGAAGTTTGAATATACCCGAGTACTTTAGTGAGGTCTTCCTCAGACTGCATTAAATCAACGGCGTTGACAATGAAGAGAATCGGGAAATCAGGCCCTTTGATCGATTTGATATACTGCAAGAAGCGTTCGTCGGATTTGCTGAATACATGGTTGTAGTAGGACACATAGATGATCATGTCACTACCGGCAATAGTACTATTTGTCTCTTTAGTGTGACGGTCATTGATGGAATTGATGCCCGGAGAATCAATTATTGTGAATCTGTCTGTAAATGCAGTATCGATAGATAGGAACGCCTTATGGATGAATATTGCTTCCTCATCCGTGCTGATCATGTCAATGAGGCCTGCAGTTTCCATCACAATGTCCTTTCCGAGGTGGGCACTATGTGTATCATAGTGGGAGAGGATACCATCGATAAATGGAATGTGGGCTTCGCTCACCTTGCGCCGGTTCTGTTTTACCCAAGGCAGGAAATCCTGGACTGTGCTACCCTCTTTGTTTGAGATCACCTTAAGCGATTGTACAAGGTCCGCTTCTGTTTTAAATAGTGCGTGGCTCTCTGTGCCGCCTGAAATTTCAGTGATGGTGGCAGTCGTCGGGTTCGGGCTTGTAGTTAAATGCACACCGCCCAACAGTGCATTGACAAATGTCGTCTTTCCGGCACTGAATCCACCGAAAACGCTGATATTGACTTCTCCCTTTTCAATCCGCTCAAGCTTCTCCATTATTATATTGCGATACGCGTCGTATCTTGGGTATTTTGTCAATATTTCAACAAGCTTACGGTAGTAGGCGGTATCCATCTCATCTGACGGAGTATCGGTCGCATTGTCCCGATGATTGGGGGTCTTTGGGCGCACTTCTCCGAAGTCTTTACTGATGGCCTCCGTCATATCCAGCTTCTCCATTTCATCATCTAAGTGGATGTAGAAGTGCCTGTAGTTTTGTGTCTGGATTGATTGGATAAGTTCGAATACTCGCTTTAGCGACGTGTAGCTTTCAAGTGTACTAGTGAGCTCAAGGGATCCAGCAGTCTGCGTCTGCATTTCAATTTCAAGTTCCGCCATATGCTCCATCGCGAGTTTAGTGATATCTGACCCTATCGCCCGCTTCAACTTGTCCAAATAGTTCGAGATATATGCGGACGACAATGCCGTGATACCTTCTTCTATGAGTAGGTCCGCCTTCCAAGTGTACTTGAAAGGCGCACCACGCAGACGGAGCGTGTCGAATAGTGAATTGATTGGTGCATTGATCTCTGTTTGGAGTACCGGGCCAATCTCATCCCCGATTTGTTGCTTGTATGATTCAACGAGCGCCTGTGCCTTCTTCTTCTTACCGAACAGACCACCGGGCTGTATCTCCCCTGCTCTTGCTCTCAAGTAGTCTTCTATCGCTGTTTTAACCTGATGTGGATAGAGATAGCTGTTCGTAACGATGTCCTTTAAGGCCGACTGGACGTGCGTGCGGAGTGCCGCTTCGTCTTCATGCATGCGGGAGAGAGCATTGTTGCCGAGCGCGTTATCGAGATAGGTGATTTGTTCATCCACTGCTTCCATTGTCGGTGATGTAGTAAGCTCGAGTGTTGTCTCTATATCGTATGCAATGTCCTCTAGGTACTGTAGCTGTCTGTACTCGATATTGTGTATGATACGATCATGGTAGCGCTCCTGATAGGCAGGTCGGTCTGCTTCTATACTTACAATCTCCTGGCAAACCTGCTCCACTTCGTTATGGCTAGTTTCATAAATCGAAGTAGTAAAAATATGGGCAGGTGCTACATTCCAGTGCCCGAGTGTCTTTTTGATCCGCGACATGAAAGTCTCCATCAAGAGTTCCGCATCATCGTGCTTGTCAATCTGGTTGATGATTAAAGAAAAAGGAATCTCTAGTTCCGAGATTTCCTTGAGGAGCTTCATGTTGTGCTCACTCTCCACATGGTTGTATTCGACGGTAAAGAAGATGTAATCACTATTTAAGAGAAAGCGGTTAGCACTTTCTTCGTGACTGCGTGTATTAGAATCAACCCCCGGGGTATCCTGGAATACCGTACGATCACTGAATTGTGGATGAGATACATTCATCGAGATGGATGTGATGTCAAGGTCCCTAGTATTGAGGTTTCTGAGTTCTGCGTAGCTTGCGAGTGGGATATACCTGTACTGGTCGACAAAAGCCTGTATCTCTTGTTCCGTTCCAATTTCGACTGAAACGGTATTGCTTGTGGTGGGTACGGGGGAAGATGGCAGGATATCTTGGTCGAGCAAATGATTGATCAAGCTCGATTTACCCGCTGAATAGTGGCCGATAAATGAAAATACGAGCTGATCTTTATAAGTCTTCATAATGGCATGGTCGATCTGTGAAACAAGTACATCATTATCGGACTTCAGTATCTCTTTTTTCAGTTTATATAATGTATCGAGTGTCCCTGTCGCTGCCACTTGGTCATTCCTCCCGCTTTCCCCAGTATTGGAAGTAGGTTGTTTCGATATAGCCATTAAAGAGCTTGCGTCGTTTAGTCGCTTTCTTGTTTACGATATGCTCGAACATTTTGTTTGAAGTCATCAGATAGAGACTGAGTGAAGGGTGCGCGCGCATGAGTTCGCCGAGTGTGCGATACATTTCTTCCACTGCCTTTGCTTCACCGATACGTTCACCATAAGGTGGATTGGTAACGATCTGGACATTTCCCTCGGTAATCTCAAGATCATGAACATCAAGCACCTTGAACTCGATGTTATCGAGTAGGCCAACTTCCATGGCATTGTCTCTGGCAATCCGGATCATTTCGGGATCATTGTCGGAGGCATATATCTTCACATCACGGTCATAGTGTGCCGCTTCTTCGAGTTCCATACGCACGCGGATCCAGTCGGCTTCCGGGATGATATCCCATTTCTCAGCATCAAACGTTCGGTTGGATCCCGGTGCGATATTCAGTGCCATCATCGCTGCTTCAATAGCGATAGTGCCTGAACCTGTAAATGGGTCAATGAGTGGACTTGTGCCATCATAATTGGCAAGACCAAGCATTGTCGCAGCAAGCGTCTCCTTAATTGGTGCCTCACCCTGAGCAGTACGGTAGCCCCGCTTGTGCAGAGCATCTCCACTGGTGTCTATCGTCAGTACAGCACGATCTTTCAGGATTTGGATATCCACCTTATAGCGTGGTCCTGTCTCGGGGAGTTTACTTTTAATGCTGAACGCCTCCTTCAAATGTTCGACAATCGCCTTTTTGACGATACGCTGCACGTCCGGCACGCTGTAGAGTGTGGACTTATGGGAGCGACCCGTCACCGGGAATTCGGCGGATGGACCGAGAATGTCGGACCATGGCAGTGCTTTGGTCTTCTCGAACAGTTCATCGAAAGTGAGTACATCGAAGTCACCGATGATGATACGGATCCGGTCGGCGGTGCGCATCATCAAGTTTGTCCGGATGATTGCCATCTCATCGCCCTCAAAATAGACCCGTCCATTCTCAAGACGTGTTTCATAGCCGAGTGCCTCTATCTCATTTGCAACGACACGCTCGATGCCCATCGGTGTATTTGCCAGCAGTTTGAATTGCATCAAAAAACCCTCTCTTTTATGGAAGTTTATATGTAGTTCAAATTCATTATAAAATAAAAGCTCTCCATTCGTAATGGAGAGCGTAGCTAGTCCGGTATCTCTATAAGCCATGTTCTGTACCGCTGTGCTAGGACGTGTACTAGTTACACTCGCACATTGGTGATAATCATCTGTCTATACTACACTGTAGTATCCTTCCGCTGGTTGAATTCCCATTGGAAAGTGCTCCTACCAAATTTGGATTGCTCACTCGAGGGGTTTACCGCGTTCCACCTTCTATATTTCTACAGAAGCTACGTCACTGTGGCACTTTTATAGTTACTGGATCCATATGCTTGGCACTTAGGACCGGTCACAGCCGTCAGCCGTTATAAAACGTACTGCCTTGACTTATTTCTTCGTCAAGCACGAACACTACGATCATCTCAGAATCGTGTGAGCATGGACTTTCCTCTATGCACATGGTGCATAGCGATTATCCGAGATACCGCGTCAAATCAATTTACTTTGGACTGACCAAATACTTTCTTTTCCAGGTTGCTGAGTCTCTTCAAAATGTCTATCTGGTGGTTCTGTGTCTGATTGTCGACCGATCTCGACTTCGTGGCGACACGGATCCTAAGTTCCTCTACTTCTTTTTTCAAACGTGCATTCTCATCCTCAAGCCGTTTTAGACTGTTGTTCATGTCAGCCATTTTTTGATAGTCGCTGATTACATCATCTAGGAAACTATCTACTTCTATCGGCTTGAAGCCCCTGACAGACTTCTCAAATTCTTTCTCGAATATATCTTTTGCTGATAATTTCAATGTATATTCGCTCATTCTTTCACCTCTCATAAGCGGAATCTATGAAAGCATTGATTTCGTCAAATTGTATTCTTTCAATATTATACGGATTATTCATCTGGAATTCAAGCATTTGATCATATATGAAGCGCGTTTTTGCCGGCACCTCGTCATCATAGATGACAAGTGCCTGATCCGAGTGCTCAATGAGAAACTGGCTGATGATTCTGAACATTTTCGGGGATTTATACTCCCGGTCATAGACAAACCGGTGGAAATCACTTTCCTCCAAAATATGCTGGAGCTTCGCCTGATCTTCTTCTTTGTACCTGTCATTAAACTTATGGAATGGTTTTAATACGCAGAATTTGAAACCATAGGCTTCCCGCAGTTCAATCATCGCCTCAGCAGCATAGAATTCGATCCCTGTAAACCCTTGGAGGATGAACCATTCAGTACCGGTCTCAGCATAAGCGCGCACTTTCTCTCTCATGAAGTCCTTCAGGACCTCAACTTCTTTTTGTGTCTCCTTAAATATGCCGAGCTCGTAGGGACGATAGCCTGTCACGAGCGTCTTCATTCGATCAGCCCTTCCCGTTCTACGTGCGCGAGCCACATATTGATGAACTTATACTTCTCTTTGTAGAGTTTGACACTGAAACGTTTTTCATGGCAGGCCATCAGCAGTTCCATAAACTCCTCGACCATCTTTTGACGTGTTACGGGATTGAATCTGAAATCTGTATCGATGGTGCCAATCTGTGCCACACGTTCTTTGTTTTCATCGAGAAACGGTGAGATTTCAGTAGTGAAGTCGAATTGATAGCCGTCTTTGGCCATATGATATCTGCGGTCGACCGCATCAAGCAGATCACGCAGTTCTTTAAAAGATGCATTTCTTGACAAAAATGCCACACTCCCTATAATTATCAATGGTTTAATTCCACCATTATATTGTATAATATTATATTATCATCATACAGAATAATGAAAGGCGATGCATATGAAATATCCGAAGGGCATCAAATCACAGGCGAAGCGCCCAGCTAAAAGCGGCCGCTCATTTGATGGTGGTATTAAATACGGCCAAAGAGGCATGACACTTGAGAAGGATTTGGATCAGACAAACCAGTACTATTTGGAAAGCGGTCGCGCTGTAATACATAAGAAGCCGACCCCTGTCCAAATCGTCAACGTCGACTATCCTTCCAGAAATAAAGCTAAAATTGATGAAGCATATTTCAAGGTCCCCTCCACCAGTGACTATAACGGTGTCTACAGAGGAAGGTATATAGATTTTGAAGCAAAAGAAACACGGAATGACCAGCGGTTCCCCTTCATCAATATACACGCACATCAGGTCAATCACATGAAACAGTGTCATGAACAGGGTGGCGTGGTGTTCATCATCATCCGGTTCTCATTGTACGACGAATCTTATCTGATGCCGATTGAACATTTCCTACCCTTTTGGGATCTTTTCCAGGAGGGTGGCAGGAAATCCATCAGATATCAGGATATAAAAGCATCGGCCCTACTGCTGAAACAAGGGATGAACCCGAGAATCAGCTATTTGGACGCAGTCGACGAATTTTATTTCGAGAATGGAGAATAGTGTATGGAACAGAACTATAAACGAAGTGCGAAAAAGTCTTCCCGTAAAAGCAGTACATCCGCAAAGAAGAAAGGTGCGCGCCGTTCCAGAGCATCACTCATTAAACGTATCGTACTGTGGGTGGTCCTCATCGGTCTTGTGATGCTTGTGGTAGGTTCATTCTTGTTTGCATTCTACGCATCACGGGCGCCCGCCTTCAGCGAAGAAAAACTGCAAGACCCGATTCCCGCACGAATCTACGATATGAATGACGAACTGGTTACAACCTTGTATGAAGGACAGGAGCGGCAGCTCATCGATATAGAGGATACGCCGACTCACGTGACGGACGCGGTGCTTGCTGTTGAGGACAATCGTTTCTATGATCACGGCGCCATCGATTTTGTAAGGCTCGGCGGCGCAGTGCTCAATAACATCACAGATGGTTTCGGTAGCCAAGGTGCAAGTACAATCACTCAGCAAGTGGTGAAGCGTGTATTTCTGACTGCAGATAAATCATTGGAAAGAAAAGCCCAAGAAGCCTACCTCTCCTACCGATTGGAGCAGGAATACTCGAAGGATGAAATTCTTGAGATGTATATGAATAAGATTTATTATTCGGATGGCATATACGGTATACGAACAGCAGCAGACTACTATTTCGAAAAGGATCTTGAGGATCTGAATTTGGCAGAAACTGCGTATCTCGCAGGACTGCCACAGCTGCCAAATAGATACAATCTTTACGTAGACGCGGAACTCGGTACCAATCGTGCCAGAACAGTGCTTAGCTTGATGCGCCATCATGAACGCATCACCGAGGCCGAATATAACGAAGCAATCGAAACAGATATTACTGCCAACCTGGTTGAGCGCTCCGAGGAGGATCGTGCCTCCAGTGAACCCGATGATCCGGAATATGCGGCATACATCAATGTCGTAAAGCAGGAACTCCAAACGAATGATACATTCAGAAATATGGAAGTCGGCGAAGCGCTTGCCAGCGGTATATCCATCTATACCAATATGGACAGCGGCGTCCAGCGCCAGTTGCAGACGATGGTCGATAACAGAGACTACTACTATAATCCGAAGTTCCAAAGCGAAGATTTCAACATGGCCTCCACCATACTGGATACTGAGACAGGCAACCTCGTGGCGATATCTGGCGGACGAGATTACCGGGAAGTAGTCATGCATAATCAAGCACTGGTTGAAAAGAATGTTGGTTCGACGATGAAACCGTTCCTGGCTTACGGACCGGCCATTGAAAACATGCAGTGGCGGACGGATCATCTGATAGAAGATGAGTACGAATACCAGCCGGATGGCTTTGAGAATACCATCTACAACTATGATGGCCAAGATCACGGTACAGTCACAGCGCGTGATGCTCTGAGACAGAGTCTTAATATACCAGCTGTCAAAACATTTGAAGCAGTAAAAGATGAGGCAGGAGAAGATGCACCAAGAGAGTTTGCCGAAAACGTCGGGCTCGATTACAGTGGGAAAGCAGATGGCGACTATACTTTGTCATTTAATGACGTGCTTGGCGGCTATGAGTCACGCTTTACACCTCTTCAGATGGCTGAAGCCTATGCCACTCTCGGGAATGGCGGCACATATAATGCAGCGCAGTCGATTCGTCATATTGTCACCAATGAAGGCGAAACAATCGAGTTTGAAAACGAAGGTGAAGAAGCTATGGAGGACTATACGGCATACATGCTAACGGATATGCTAAAAGGTACCTTCGAATCGTACGGTAGCGCCGACTATATCCAGATGAACGGATTAAATATTGCCGGCAAGACGGGTACAACCTCTTACAGTAGAGAAGATAGAGAAGAATATGACTTACCGGATAATTCGGCCAAAGATGCTTGGATTGTAGGCTATACCCCAGAATATACAATGAGCCTATGGACTGGTTTTACAGCGACGAAAGCCGGTGGTGAAACTTCGTTTGTTGGGGCAGATGAGCATATCACCCCACAGTGGTTCTTTAGAGATGTTATGCAATCAATCAGCACATATAATGGACAGGACTTTGATCGTCCCGACAGCGTAATAGAAGATAACGGTGCGCTCGCCGTCAGAGGCAGTGAAGATGTCAAGTCGGATGATACTTCTAGAGAAGGATCAAGAAATGCGCAACCAGCACAGACAGTCGAAGCAACAGAAGAACCGTCTGAAGTCACTATCGAACCTGAAGAAACGGCTGAGCAGCCAACTCAGGAAACCGAGACGTCGGAATCCGCCGCTGAGGAAGAAACCGAAGAAGAAACAACCGAGGAACCAAGAACTTCAGAGCCTTCCACAGAAGAGGCAACCGAGGAGCAGACAGTCCAAGAAACGATTGAGGAGACCGTTGAACAGACTACCGAAGAACCAACTGTAGAAAGTAGTTCCGAAGAAACGGTCGAAGAGACTCAGCCGGTCGAGGAACCGACTGAAGAAACCACAGAAGAAATCGATGAAGCATCATAAATAAAAAAGCCATTGGAATCTAGTGTTGACCTGAGACCACTAAAGTTTACAGATGAATAAAATAATTTTTGCTGAGATTCTAATTGATTAGAATCTCAGCTTTTTATGCGGCAATCTTGCGCAATTCGACA
>NZ_JBHRWV010000003.1:0-3796 GCF_042648145.1 Salinicoccus sesuvii
GCGTAGGCGGTTCGTTAAGTCTGATGTGAAAGCCCCCGGCTCAACCGGGGAGGGTCATTGGAAACTGGCGAACTTGAGTGCAGAAGAGGAGAGTGGAATTCCATGTGTAGCGGTGAAATGCGCAGAGATATGGAGGAACACCAGTGGCGAAGGCGGCTCTCTGGTCTGTAACTGACGCTGAGGTGCGAAAGCGTGGGGATCAAACAGGATTAGATACCCTGGTAGTCCACGCCGTAAACGATGAGTGCTAAGTGTTAGGGGGTTTCCGCCCCTTAGTGCTGCAGCTAACGCATTAAGCACTCCGCCTGGGGAGTACGGCCGCAAGGCTGAAACTCAAAGGAATTGACGGGGACCCGCACAAGCGGTGGAGCATGTGGTTTAATTCGAAGCAACGCGAAGAACCTTACCAAATCTTGACATCCTCTGACCGCCCTGGAGACAGGGCTTCCCTTTTGGGCAGAGTGACAGGTGGTGCATGGTTGTCGTCAGCTCGTGTCGTGAGATGTTGGGTTAAGTCCCGCAACGAGCGCAACCCTTATTACTAGTTGCCAGCATTCAGTTGGGCACTCTAGTGAGACTGCCGGTGACAAACCGGAGGAAGGTGGGGATGACGTCAAATCATCATGCCCCTTATGATTTGGGCTACACACGTGCTACAATGGGCAGGTACAAAGGGCAGCGAGACCGCGAGGTGGAGCGAATCCCATAAAACTGTTCCCAGTTCGGATTGGAGTCTGCAACTCGACTCCATGAAGCTGGAATCGCTAGTAATCGTGGATCAGAATGCCACGGTGAATACGTTCCCGGGTCTTGTACACACCGCCCGTCACACCACGGAAGTCGGTAACACCTGAAGCCGGTGGGCCAACCCTTTTGGGAGGCAGCTGTCGAAGGTGGGACCGATGACTGGGGTGAAGTCGTAACAAGGTAGCCGTATCGGAAGGTGCGGCTGGATCACCTCCTTTCTAAGGATATAACGGACCATCATTTGATGGGGAATGGCGTTGACATATTGTATTCAGTTTTGAATGTTTCTTTGACATTCACATGTACATTGAAAACCGTATAGAAACAATGCGAAAAATGATTTTAACCGAAATCAAGCGTAGAAAACCGAGAACCGAAAGAGTTCAAAAACACGCGTTGTGTCANCTCATTTCTTTTCGAAAGTGTAAAAGTAATGCTTGAAATTATCATTCACAATAGTATAATCTATATCTGAAATATAATGGGCCTATAGCTCAGCTGGTTAGAGCGCACGCCTGATAAGCGTGAGGTCGGTGGTTCGAGTCCACTTAGGCCCACCATTATAATTCATAATATGGGGGCTTAGCTCAGCTGGGAGAGCGCCTGCTTTGCACGCAGGAGGTCAGCGGTTCGATCCCGCTAGTCTCCACCATTTAAATTTTAAACATGTACATTGAAAACCGTATAGAAACAATGCGAAAAATGATTTTAACCGAAATCAAGCGTAGAAAACCGAGAACCGAAAGAGTTCAAAAACACGCGTTGTGTCAGTTTAGGCTGGCACACTCACAATTTCATTGCGATTAAGTAATGAAGGGCGCACGGTGGATGCCTTGGCACTAAGAGCCGATGAAGGACGGAACAAACACCGATATGCTTTGGGGAGCTGTAAGTAAGCGTTGATCCAGAGATTTCCGAATGGGGGAACCCCACACATTAGTGTGACTTTTAGGTGAATACATAGCCTAAAAGAGGTAGACCCGGGGAACTGAAACATCTTAGTACCCGGAGGAAGAGAAAGAAAAATCGATTCCCTGAGTAGCGGCGAGCGAAACGGGAAGAGCCCAAACCAGTTTTCGGACTGGGGTTGTAGGACACCGAGGAGACGGACATTTGCGAGCGGAAGGGCCTGGAACGGCCGACCATAGGGGGTAAGAGTCCCGTAGGCGAAGCGAGTGGACGTTGCGGTGGATCCTGAGTACGGCGGAACACGAGGAATTCCGTCGGAATCTGGGAGGACCATCTCCCAAGGCTAAATACTTCTTAGTGACCGATAGTGAACCAGTACCGTGAGGGAAAGGTGAAAAGCACCCCGGAAGGGGAGTGAAATAGAACCTGAAACCGTGTGCTTACAAGTAGTCAGAGCCCGTTAATGGGTGATGGCGTGCCTTTTGTAGAATGAACCGGCGAGTTGCGATTTCATGCAAGGTTAAGCAGCGAATGCGGAGCCGTAGCGAAAGCGAGTCTGAATAGGGCGAATGAGTATGAGGTTGCAGACCCGAAACCAGGTGATCTACCCATGTCCAGGCTGAAGTCCAGGTAACACTGGATGGAGGGCCGAACCGACTTACGTTGAAAAGTGACCGGATGAGGTGTGGGTAGCGGAGAAATTCCAATCGAACCTGGAGATAGCTGGTTCTCTCCGAAATATATTTAGGTATAGCCTCGTGTTAGCATCGTGGAGGTAGAGCACTGTTTGGACGAGGGGCCCATCCCGGGTTACCGAATTCAGACAAACTCCGAATGCCACAGATGTGATGCACGGGAGTCAGACAGCGGGTGATAAGGTCCGTTGTCGAGAGGGAAACAGCCCAGACCACCAGTTAAGGTCCCAAAATATATGTTGAGTGGAAAAGGATGTGGCGTTGCACAGACAACTAGGATGTTGGCTTAGAAGCAGCCATCATTTAAAGAGTGCGTAATAGCTCACTAGTCAAGTGACGCTGCGCCGAAAATGTACCGGGGCTAAACATATTACCGAAACTGTGGATCAATGATATTGATGGTAGGAGAGCGTTCCGATGGCAGAGAAGCATGATCGTGAGGACATGTGGAGCGATCGGAAGTGAGAATGCCGGTGTGAGTAGCGAAAGACGGGTGAGAATCCCGTCCACCGAATGACTAAGGTTTCCAGAGGAAGGCTCGTCCGCTCTGGGTTAGTCGGGACCTAAGCCGAGGCAGAACTGCGTAGGCGATGGACAACAGGTAGAAATTCCTGTACCGGTGATATGTGTATAAGCGATGTGGTGACGCAGAAGGAGAAGCAGAGCGTGCGATTGGAAGAGCACGTCCAAGCATCGAGTCGGCAGGGTAGGCAAATCCGCCCTGTGTAACGATGAGGTGTGATGGGGAGCCGAAATGAGTAGGCGAAGCTGTGGGTTCACACTGCCAAGAAAAGCTGCTAGTTAGCATATGACTGCCCGTACCGCAAACCGACACAGGTAGTTGGGATGAGAATTCTAAGGTGAGCGAGCGAACTCTCGTTAAGGAACTCGGCAAAATGACCCCGTAACTTCGGGAGAAGGGGTGCTCATGAAAATGAGCCGCAGTGAATAGGCCCAAGCGACTGTTTATCAAAAACACAGGTCTCTGCCAAACCGAAAGGTGACGTATAGGGGCTGACGCCTGCCCGGTGCTGGAAGGTTAAGAGGAGCGCTTAGCGTAAGCGAAGGTGCGAATCGAAGCCCCAGTAAACGGCGGCCGTAACTATAACGGTCCTAAGGTAGCGAAATTCCTTGTCAGGTAAGTTCTGACCCGCACGAAAGGCGTAACGATTTGGGCACTGTCTCAACGAGAGGCTCGGTGAAATCATAGTACCTGTGAAGATGCAGGTTACCCGCGACAGGACGGAAAGACCCCGTGGAGCTTTACTGTAACCTGATATTGAATCTTGACCTCACCTGTACAGGATAGGTGGGAGCCGTTGAAGTGTGGACGCCAGTCTACATGGAGGCACTGGTGGGATACCACCCCGGTGATGTTGAGATTCTAACCCGCGCCCGTAATCCGGGCGGGAGACAGTGTCAGGTGGACAGTTTGACTGGGGCGG
>NZ_JBHRWV010000004.1:0-211936 GCF_042648145.1 Salinicoccus sesuvii
AGTCCCAGTGTGGCCGATCACCCTCTCAGGTCGGCTACGCATCGTCGCCTTGGTAGGCCCTTACCCCACCAACTAGCTAATGCGCCGCAGGCCCATCCATCAGTGACAGCCAAAGGCCGCCTTTCAACTTATCCACCTATGTGGAAAAGGATTATCCGGTATTAGTCACGGTTTCCCGTGGTTATCCCAGTCTGATGGGCAGGTTGCCTACGTGTTACTCACCCGTCCGCCACTCGCCAACCAGGAGCAAGCTCCTGATTCGCGCGTTCGACTTGCATGTATTAGGCACGCCGCCAGCGTTCATCCTGAGCCAGGATCAAACNTACCCATTCGTTTATCGGAATTAAACGTTGACATATTGTCATTCAGTTTTCAATGTTCTGGTTGAAACACTCTTACTATGTTACATCAGCGGTTGAAATTATTCAAGCGTTAATTTTACACTTTCAAATAATTTTTTGAAATAAAATTTTCGGTAATTTCATTTCCGCTTGTTGTCGTCCCTGTTTTGACGACTTTTATATCATACCAAGCGATTCATTCAATGTCAACGCTTTTGAAAAACTTTTTTTAACTTCTTTGTTCGTCTTTCGTTTTCACACGTTGTTCACTAAATGCTAAATATTAGATTATCATAAATGGTTCAACTTGTATATAATGAATTTCAGAGGTGAATAGCTTTATGAAAAAACCAGGAAACAAGATCCTGCGCATCCGTGGTTATGCGCTGGCAATGATATTTATAGGAATGGGCACCATGTATCTTGGCGTGTTCTTCAGAGAATACCCTATTGTGTTCAGCATATTCCTTCTTATAGGAATGCTTCCCATCATATTGAGCTTTGTCATCTATTTTTGGGTTGGTATGATTAGTACTCGTGCAATTACCGTCCAGTGTCCAAACTGCGAAAGACATACCAAGATACTTGGACACGTCGACTTCTGCCAGCACTGCAAGGAACCCTTAACAATTGACAAGGAACTTGAAGGCGAAGATTTTTCTCTCGACTACAATGTCGATCATCGCAGAGAAAAAGCAATTGAAGAACTAAATACGAAAAAAGAAAAATGAGCAGGGACCGAGGTCCCCTGCTCATTTTTCTTTGGATGAAGATTGATCTAGCCTCTACACTCAGGGCATACACCATAGATTTCCAGTCTATGGTGGCTCACATCGTACGCTGTAACAGAACCCGCAAGCTGTTCCACTTCCTCAAGTCCAGGATAATGGAAGTCCGTCATCTTACCACATTTACTGCAGATGATATGATAGTGCGTGTCAGTAATGAAATCAAATCGGCTTGAAGCGTCCCCGTACGTAAGCTCCTTGACGAGCCCCGTCTCTTTAAAAAGCTTCAGGTTGTTGTATATAGTCGCTACACTCATATTTGGATATTCACTCGAAAGCGCTCTGAATATATCATCAGCAGTCGGATGTTCCTCTGTTTCTATCATATACATGAGCACTGCTTTCCTCTGCGGTGTAATACGCACACCCGTTTCCTTCAGTGCATTGATCGACTCAGTGAACTGGTCATTGGCATCCATCATTTTCATATTGATACCTTCCTTCTCTAACTGACTACTGTAATATACTTATTGTACTTTGTACTGAAATTGATTGTCAAATCACTTTATTCAATACCCTCTGTCGTTATCAATAATATTCTTCATAGATTGGAAATCCTCAATGTGTTGCAGGTTGTATGCAAAAATATCAAACCCGCGCTCTAAATAGCCTTCAGTTTTGGAAGATGCATGGGGTGTGATAGTAAGGTTGTCGTAAGTATAGAACACATGATCAGCAGGGAGCGGCTCCTGATTGAATACGTCAAGAATCATATGACGGATCAGACTTTTTTCGAGCACTTTAGAAATTGTTTCATCATTCATGATATCCCCACGTCCAATATTGACGAATACGGCGCTTTTCTTCATTTCTTCAAATATATCTACTTCAAGCATCCCTCTTGTCTCTGCTGTACTTGGCAAAATGTTTATGACAATGTCTGCATCACTGATATGCTGTTTGAGCTCACCGATTGCATATGTCCGGTCGAAACCTTCGACTTTGTGTCCAGTCGTATTGTAGCCGACCACCTCTGTTCCGAATATGCGCATCACTTCTGCAAGATGCGAACCGATACTTCCTGTACCGAGCAGATGAACGGACTTTCCGTGCATTTCTTCTGTCTTCGCATTCTTACGCCAATACGCTTCATTCTGATCTATTCTCAGCTGGTTGAAGTTTTTATAGTATGATAGCAAAAGTCCTACAGTGTATTCTGCCATCTGTATTTTATGGATACCTTTTGCGTTTGTAATATGAACATGGGTAAGATCTGCAAGCGGTAAGTCATCCAGCCCCGCACTCATGACCATTATCCATTTCAAATTTCTAAAAGCCTCAACGTCTTTTTTAGTTACGTTACCGCCATACGTGATGAAGATCTCACTCCATTCCCGATCATCATCAGTCACCTCTGAACTCTTTTTAAACTGATACTCTAACTCCGGGTGTTTTTGATGCATCTCTTCTATCATATGGGATCTCAAGTTGACGGTGGATAATATACGCTTCATCTAGACTTCCTCTTTCAAATAGTTTTTGAGTTCATCAATATGTGACTTTGCTTTGACGTTATCCCATCTTTTAAGAATGTTGCTGTTTTCGTCAACAACGAAAGTCGTTCTGACGATGCCTTTGGACTCTTTGCCAAAAGATTTTTTCATCCTATATACACCTAGTGCCTCGGATAGCTTGAATTCCTCATCAACAAGCAGATCGAAATTCAAATTATGCTTTTCTATGAAATTTTGATGCTTCTTCTTTGTATCTCCGCTTACACCATACACTTTGACATCGACTGCATTCAGAAAATCTAGATTGTCGCGCAAATCACATGCTTGTGTAGTGCATCCTGGGGTGTTGTCCTTCGGATAAAAATAGATGACCGTGACACCTTCTAGGTCCTTATTGCCTACCCTTTCCCCATTCTGATTTTCAAGTTCAAATTCCGGAAACTTCTTCATTTGTCTACCTCCCTGAATATATCTTCATGTATTGATGATACCCAAGTTCTGCCCTGTCCTCAACAGAAGTATCTTCTTAATTAAAGACTTGGAATGTGGTAGAATACACATTGTGTAAAATACAGATCAAAGGATGAAAAATATGTACGTTCACAAAAAATCGGAAGCACTCCAAAAACAGGCGGAGGATGTAATACTCGGAGGTGTTAACTCGCCCTCTAGGTCCTACAAAGCAGTAGGCAACGGTGCACCCATTGTGATGGACAGAGGTGAAGGTGCCTACTTCTACGATGTTGATGGCAACCGCTACATCGATTATCTGGCCGCCTACGGTCCCATCATCACAGGCCATGCGCACCCGCGAATTCATGAAGCCATTACAGAACAAAGTAGCAAAGGCATACTATACGGCACGCCAACAGAGCTTGAGATCGAGTTTGGTCAAAAGATGCAGGCGGCTATCCCTTCACTTGAACGGATCAGATTCGTCAATTCCGGAACCGAAGCGGTAATGACAACAATCAGAGTTGCAAGAGCCTACACATCAAGAAATAAGATTATCAAATTTGAAGGATGCTATCATGGGCACTCGGATCTTGTCCTTGTAGCAGCAGGGAGCGGCCCCTCACAACTCGGTACCCCCGATTCAGCCGGTGTGCCTAAAGGCGTGGCAGAAGATGTCGTCACGGTCCCTTTCAACAACCTAGAAGACTTTAGGACGGCAATGGCCCATTTTGGAGATGAAATTGCTGCTGTACTCGTCGAACCGATTGTCGGAAACTTTGGCATCGTTGAACCGATGGATGGATTCCTCGAGGAAATAAACGCGGTTGCCCATGAAAATGGCTCACTCGTCATCTATGACGAGGTGATTACCGCTTTCCGCTTCACATATGGAGCAGCTCAAAAATTACTCAATATCGAGCCGGATCTTACAGCCCTCGGAAAAATCATTGGCGGTGGTACACCAATCGGAGCTTACGGTGGCAGAAAAGATATTATGGAAAGCGTAGCACCACTTGGTCCCGCTTACCAAGCAGGAACCATGGCAGGGAACCCACTCAGCATGGCTGCTGGACTAGCGTGCATGGAAGTACTCGGTAAGCCGGGGGTATATGAAAATCTAGATCACCTCGGCAAAATGCTTGAAGATGGATTACTGGAACTAATACAAAAATATGAAGTCAGGGCGACAATCAACCGCCTGGTTGGTGCTTTGACTATCTATTTCACTGATGAAACTGTGTCCAACTACACCATGGCCGAAGCAAGTGACGGCGAAATGTTCTCAAGATTTTTCAATGGGTTAATCAAAAGAGGAATCAATATCGCGCCTTCAAAATACGAGGCTTGGTTCCTGACAACAGAACATACTGAGGACGATATCAAGGAAACACTTGCCATTGTTGAAGAAGTTTTCAAAAATGATCTATAGGAGAGGGAATCATGCGCTTTGGTGCTAGAGTTTTTAAAACAGGTGTTACCGTTGTCCTCACACTGTTCATTACAGAGTTACTTGGACTCGGTCCTTCACTTATTGCGGCAATTGCTGCAGTATTTGCCTTGCAGCCAAACGTCCACCGCTCGGTTATGAATACGTGGAACCAGTTTCAAGGCAATACGCTCGGTGCAATTGCGGCAATTGTTATGGTGTTGCTGTTCGGACATAACATGATCGTCATTGGCCTGACTGTCATACTTGTACTCGCGGTTCTGTTATTCTTTAATCTACAGAGCGTTTCCACTCTGGCCGTCGTAACAATGATTGCCATAATGGATGCACCTACTGTAATAGAAAGTTCTACTACAACAGACTTCCTTGAAGCAGCAGGCATACGATTCTCACTTGTCATGATCGGTGTACTGTCGTCGCTTGTCGTAAATCTTCTCTTTATCCCACCAAAATATGAAACGAAAATGTA
Organism: Salinicoccus sesuvii; assembly: GCF_042648145.1. Classification (NCBI taxonomy): domain Bacteria; kingdom Bacillati; phylum Bacillota; class Bacilli; order Caryophanales; family Staphylococcaceae; genus Salinicoccus; species Salinicoccus sesuvii. Next base: position 4,956 of record NZ_JBHRWV010000004.1, read on the forward strand.
TCACAACTGTTTCAACATAACGAGTGACATTTTTAAATGGATCCGCCTTGAACTGAATGCAGTTAGTGAATACCAGGTTGTCAAAAAAGATATCGAATCATTGCGGACGCGAGTCGTTACGCTTGAAACCATGTATCTGTGGTATCGCGAAGAAAAGAATTATTTCAAACGAACCAGCTTTGCTGATGCCCGTCGTAAAATCCTGTTTAGACACTTGATTGCATCTACAAGACGAACGTTTGAACTGCTCAGAAAACTGAACCGATACGAAAATGATTATAATCATCTAGATGAGGACTTTAAGTACCGAATTCGTTACGAGATGGATCAGCTGATGGTATACCATGAACAAATCTTCATGAAAATTACAGAGAAGATCCGCCCTGAAACACCATGGGGAATATACGACAGCAATATACAGTTCGAACATTCCATGATGGATGATTTCGTCAAACTCTACCAACAGTCGCAGACACAAGAAGAGAAGATCCAGTATGAAAATATACTTGAAGTCATCTCTTCGATACATGAATATTCAAACTCGCTGGACCGACTGGATCGATTGACGACAAGCTTCTTCCGGTTCCATGCAGATAAGAATAAAATCAATATACAAGATGAAACACTCGATATATAAACAGAAAACAGGCGCAGGGATACGACCCTGCGCCTGTTTTTATTGCCATCCATTATTCTCTGCTGGTCTGCCTTTAAACTTGCTGACATTTGGATTACCTTTGACGATGAAACGGTATGGATAAGCCACTGCTTCTTTCTTATTGTCTATACCGATCCTCGGTGTAGCTTCAATTTCCGCAGGGGTACGACCGGCCCGAATCGTGAGGATACCATTGTTCAATTCCATACCGTTATGCAATTCACGGCGTATCCCTATTGATTTGGTAAGTTTACCAGGACCGTCAGTAAGACCCGTTTCCCGGCCACGCCTTTCTATCATGATATCCTTGCCGATATGCGGTTCGATTCCCCTGATGAGTATTCCTTCAGGATGCTCTTTTTCGCGCGTCAGTATATTCATGCAATGATGACCATGCATCGTGTAGACATAAATGTGACCATAGTCGTTGAACATCATTTCATTCTTCTTGTTCCTTTTACCACCAAACGTATGGGCCGCCCGGTCATCTATACCAAGGTAGGCTTCGACTTCTGTAATAAATCCACTTGTCACTATACCATCGATGCACGTCACCAGTTCAAGACCGAGCAGACCACGTGCTGATTCTAGCGTATCGTCAGCCAGAGAGTTAATATCTAGTGTTTCCATAGCGACATCCTTTACCTATAGATTCTGGATACTGTAGAGATTGTAGTAGTCTCCTTGTTTGTTCATAAGTTCAGCGTGCGGACCCGACTCTTTAATCTGACCATTGACCATTACAAAGATACGGTCTGCATGAGTGATGGTTGACAATCTGTGGGCCACAACAATAGTGGTTCTGTTCTGAGAGAGTTCAAGGAGCGTTTCCTGGATAATACTTTCACTTTCCAAGTCCAATGCGCTGGTTGCCTCATCAAGAATAAGGATTGGTGGGTTTTTTAGGAACACTCTAGCAATGGCGATCCGTTGTTTCTGCCCACCGGAGAGTTTGACACCGCGTTCGCCCACTTCTGTTTCATAACCGTCAGGCAGGTCCATGATGAAGTCGTGTGCATTCGCTCTTTTGGCAGCTTCAAGCATCTCTTCCTCAGTGGCGTCCGGACGTGCAAGAAGGATATTCTCTTTGATGCTGTCGGAAAACAGAACATTATCTTGCATGACGATTCCAACCTGATTCCTCAGAGATTCGATCGTATAGTCTCTGATGTCTGTACCATCAAGCTTTACTTTCCCCGATGTTACATCATAAAATCGTGGAATCAGTGTCACGAGTGTCGACTTGCCGCCACCGCTCATTCCGACGAATGCTACTGTTTCGCCACTTTGAACATTGAAGTTGATATGCTTCAATGTATCAGCATCTTCTCCGTTGTAGCCGAATCCGACATCCTGGAACTCGATATTACCATCGGTGCGTTCGAGCTTGCGGGCCCCCGCTCGATCCTTTACGTCGTACTTTTCATCGAACAATTGGAATACCCTGTCCATTGAAGCAATACTTTGAGTCAGAGTCGTAGATGATGAAACTAGCCTGCGGAGCGGTCCATATAGTCGGTCTAGATAGGCGATGAATGCCGCAAGGGTACCGACTGTAAGATTGCCTTGGATGACCTGGTACGCACCATAACCGACGACGAGCAATGGACCGATATCGGTGATAGTGTTGACGACTGCAAAACTTTTCGCCGTCCATTTCGCATGATCCGTCGCCTTATTCAAGAAGTTCCCATTTTTGTTATTGAAACGATCGGACTCATTCTTCTCTACCGCAAAGCTCTTGATGACATTAATGCCCTGTATGCGTTCATGCAGAAACCCTTGCACCTCCGCGAGCGCCTGTGACCTTCTTCTTGTAAGTTTTCTTAATCTGCCGAAGAAGAACCATACACCAAACATGTAGAGCGGGAATATAATAATCGAAACGAGTGTCAGCTCACCATTCAAGAAGAACATGATAGCCAGTGCAATCAGTATGGTCACTAAATCCAACCAAACATTCATTAGACCGGTCATGATGAAGTCCTTTGTCTGTTCAACATCATTGATGACTCGTGAGATTACTTCCCCCACTTTGTTGTTAGAATAAAACTTGGCACTCAGCATCTGTAGATGGTTGTACAACTTTTTACGTATATCATAGAGGATTTTGTTACTTGTCCACTGGGCAAGGTATTGTCTGAAATATTCTACTGGCGGTCTGATGACGACAAAGATGAAGGAGAAAAGCAATAGTACTTGAATCAGCATATTCACTCTGTCTTCAGTAGTCAGACCTTCCGGCATGATGATACTATCAATTGTATATTTGATCAGCAACGGAAGAAGAAGCGGAATCCCGAACTTCAGTACGCCGATGACAATTGTCAGAGCAATCAGCCACTTATATGGTTTAACAAATTGCAAATAGCGTCTTATCACTAGAAATACTTCCTTTACTAACATAAAAAACAATCAACTGGAGAGTTGATTGATCTTTAATATGATTTGAAATCATTATTGAAACGTTCCTGCCATACTTTGATGAAATCCGGCGCGAAGGGTCCTTTTTTCCTTTCAATCCACTGCTGGAGCACATCGACGTTGTGTTTGAGTATCTTGTCGATATCCTCCGGATATTTCATGCGACTCTTGTGTAACCGATACTCATCTTCATCAAGGAGATGATATTTTCCATCTGGATACACTTTAATATCGAGGTCGTAGTCGATATATTTCAACGCTTCTTCGTCGTAGATGAATGGAGAGGACAGATTGCAGTAGTAGTATACGCCGTCTTCCCTGAACATACAGATGACATTGAACCAGTGTTCGACGTGGAAATAGACGATTGCCGGCTCCCGGGTCACCCACGTGCGCCCATCACTCTCAGTGACAAGTGTTCGGTTGTTACCTCCGATCACGACATGATCCGTGCCTTTTAAAATCGTAGTTTCAGACCACACGCGGTGAATGTTGCCATCATGTTTATAGCTCTGTATCTTGACCTTGCTACCCTCTTTCGGTATGGATTCCAGACCCATATTCCACACCACCTTTAAAATAATACTACTATATTATAGCACAGCAGGATGGACATTCACATTCATGCGTTTTCAGCTTGGAACAGGCTGTACAGCTTCTGCATAGCTCTGCTCATCGGCAGCTTCTGAACTTCGTTAAGTTTTATAAAATCACGATGTCGGCTCCTCGTATGAAGCACATAGCCTTCCATGTACCATACTTGGTGGGTGAAGACATGCTTGCTACTGCCGATGTGCTCTCCTGACACCTCGATATCAACCCCTAGCTCCTCCCCCACGGACTCAATTGAGGTATCTACATCGTACTTTGGTAATTCGTACATACCCTGGAGCAGTGAGCCTTCTTGTTTCTTTAGAAGTATTTCATTCTGGTCATTCAATATGAAATATACGTTGTAATACAATTCATTCTTACGTTTCGCTTTTTTCTTTATAGGCAGTTCTGTCACGATATTCTCTTTATAGGCCTCGCAGTTCTCCTGCACAGGACACATGATGCACTTTGGTGCACGTGGTGTACAGATGGTTGCGCCGAGTTCCATCAGTGCCTGGTTGAAATCGCCCGCTTCAAGCGGGATGATTTCCTCTATCCGATGCTTGATGTCCTTTTGGACGGACGCCTTAGTCATATCTCTGCTATCTGAATCCAGTCTGGATATAACACGAAGTACATTGCCATCCACCGCAGCCAGCAGATGGTTGAAGGCGATACTCTGCACGGCACCACCGATATAAGGCCCGACTCCCTTAAGTTTAAAGAATGTTTCTGGTTGATCCGGCACCACTGAGCCGTATTTTTCCTTCACTTCTCTTACAGCAGCTTGGAAATTGCGGATACGGTTGTAGTAGCCGAGCCCTTCCCAGTCCTTGAGTAGTGCTTCTTCGTCTGCATCTGCAAGACTGTCGATATCTGGATAGCGAGTTATGAATTTCTCATAATAGGGTATAACAGTAACGACCTGAGTCTGTTGCAGCATGACCTCGCTCAACCATATACGGTAAGGGTCCTTTGTTTCGCGCCAAGGCAACGCTCTTTTGTTGGACTGGTACCAGCCCAACAGGTTATGATTAAACTCTGAAATTTTCAGCATGGTTGACACCTTTCTCTGTTAATTATGTTAATTGAATGGGGAGAATGAACATGGACACTCTAACACATACAATGATGGGCGGTACAATCGTTGGCCTGGCTGCCATCGACCCATCCATAGACCCGGTCTCCGTGGGATTCATCACGACTGTCGTCGGTGCTTCTCTCGTACCGGATGTTGATACCATATTGAAACTTAAAAACAATGCTATATATATTACTCACCATCGTGGAATTACCCATTCCTTGCCATTTACCTTTTTCATCTGGCCGGTTTTGCTTACAGTACTCAGTGTACTGATGTTTGATTTGCCCGCACTGAATATGTATCTGTGGATACAATTTGCAGTCTTTATGCACGTATTCGTAGACATTTTCAATTCCTACGGGACCCAGGCACTACGGCCCATTCGGCATAAATGGATACAAATCGGCATCATCAACACAATAGATGTTCCTATTCTGGTGCTGCATGCACTATACTTCATTCTATGGTATTTCACAGGTGCGCCTGTTATGTTGTTCCTCGGTCTTTATGTGATACTTTTAATATACTATATACTACGCTATGCGATGCAGCGCTCGCTTGTAAAAAGAGTGGTAAAGCAGTTGCCTGATGAAGATTTAGATCAGGTATTCGTCATGCCTACCATCCGATACTTTGAATGGCGTATCGTCGTAGTGACCGGGAATGCCTATTACGTCGGACGCAGTTTCCGTGGAAATATTATATTCTACGACCGCTTCAATAAAAGTCAACCAATTGAAACAGAACGTTTTGAAAGCATACGTAAGGATGCAAATTTCAAAGCATTCACGTTCTTTTCTTCCATTTATCGTTACGAAGTGACAGATGTTTCCGAGGACACGGTCGAAATCAGGTATATCGATCTTAGATACCTTAGAGACGGCCATTACCCGTTTGTGTGTATCATGCACCTTGATAAACAGAGCAGTGAAGTACTCCACAGCTATACGGGCTGGGTTTTTACGGAAAGTAAACTCCAGCAGAAGCTGCTTGCGAGCTGATATAACGAATAAAGCGACCGGGTCATTCACCTGGTCGCTTTTTTAAATACCGGTATAAAGTAAATTTGATCTTGCTGTAGTATTCGAACATCCAAAGATACAGCAGTATGACTTGAGAAAAGAAAAGAATATCGTATGGCAGCCGATTGATGTTCCATCCTATATGCACTGCATTCGACTGCAGGCCATTGATAACGTAGTAGAATGGATTCAAACTCAGCAGGTTCTGCAGCCAAGGTTCGATATTTTCAGGCAGATATATAATCGGTACAGTGATTACCAGTACAACAAATACAAGAGTGTTGACTGTGTGAATCCTCCTTACTTCCACTGATAGATACAGCAGTGTAAACGGGATGATTAAAACAACACCCAGCAGTACGTAGTACAGTAGTATAAATATATTAATCAGCCAATCTTGTACGATCAAAGTAGTAAAGGCGCTGTACAATACAGTGAACACTAGGAAGATGAATGTCTGGAAAATCGTTGTCGGCAATATCCTCACGTAGAGCGGGATATAGTTCACCTTAAGTACCGAATCTTTGTAGAATGTTGAATTACGATTTAGTACCACCATGCTGAACAGCCACACTGTTGCCATCACCCCTGTCAATGTATAGAGGTATCCAATGACTCCCGACTCTTCCATTGTAGACATTGAGAGCACCAGGAATATAAGTCCAATTGTGTAGATCAGCAATGGAGTCAGATTATGTCTCGAAAAATAGCCTGTTTGTTTGAAGAAGTGGCGGAACAGATATTTCAATTTATAATTCATAATAGCTCTCCTAGCGGTTGATATACAGCCATGTCTGATTTGAAGCATCGAGGATCATATATCCGCTCGGCAATCTGAATATGACATCTTCTGTCGAGACCCCAAATGCTTGGTAGATGTCCTCAGGGTTTTTGGCTGGGAAAGACATCGAGAATATGATGTCATCCATGAAATGGTAAGTAATCGGTATACCAGAAAGCGCTGCATGCTTGTCACTGGAAGCGGACAGGTCCAATTCACCCAATACTTCACTGCTGTCCCTATTGATGAACCTGGAATAGTAAAGATAGTTGTTCTCGAAAACTTCATCTGTATAAGGCAGCAGATCCTCGAGCGTTGCTTCTGGATAGAGGCTTGCCGGATTGAAGTAGATGAATGAATCTGCATCCACTTCTGTCGTTTCACCGTTCTCTAAGACTGTATAACTTGTCTCCCCCCTATCACTAACACGAACCAGGGACATGTAAGGGTAGATTTCTCCCCCTATATCAGCGCTCTCCTCAGTACTAATACCGTAAGCAATCCGGTTAGCTGACTCTTCCTCTGAAGTGGATACAGTCTGGTTCTGTGCGGTGCTCGGCACCCCTGTGAATGAAACATCCATAAAAATGGCGACACTCGCCATCAGCATTGTAAAGAGAACCAGAAGAGAAATAATGATTTTTCTAATGTTGAGCTGGTCAATGGGGCTCGCCTGGTTTCTACTCAACCGCTTCAAGCCATGCGCATATCTGCCGTACTCGTTTACATTACTCTTCCATTCCAAATCAAATGTTTCTTCTTCATCGACATTCTTAATCTGGCTTTTCTGTTTCATATAGGATGCATACTCAGCGACACCTTGTTTAACACTGCCATCGTAGCGTGTCTGACCATAGCTCAGCCAGAGGAAGTAGTTGGCAAGTGTTTCAATCGGTTCGATACTGCTCTCAAGCAGCAGTACTCCGCGCTCTCTTCTTTCCTGCTCGTTAATCGTCGCTTTGAAAGTCGCTGCATCTTCTTTAGCCAGATGACGGTACATGTTGCAATAGATAATGATGTCAGCATCCGTGTACTTCGAGAGCTCAAGCAGTATCAGCGTAAGATCGCGCCTTGTCAGATCCTTAACTGGTGTTGCCCAGTATGTGTTGAAAAGTGATTGTTGTTGTAATTGCTCTACAGCTTTTGCCACATCTTCAGTTTTCATATACTCATCGAGTATCTCCGAAACGAACATACCAAGTGCATGAGGGTGATGAACATGATCCAGTACATCAAGGCTCAGTACCGGACTTTCCGTCTTCACCTTTCCCGCTTTCGTATCCAAACTGCCAATCACGATTTCCTTCAAAAAGTGTAAAGTCTTGTAATCTGATAGAATGCCGAGTACTTCCCCTTTATAAAGATGGAAGGACACATCCTTCAAAAGTAGCCCTTCTTCACGTCCAAGCATACGATCGCCGAGTTTTTTCGGTTCCTTGGCGTAAGTTAGGTTCAGCGCTCTGAGTAGAATGATGTTTTGCATATAATCATCCTCTCTTAGTGAGCTGCAGCATACTTACAGGAATACCTGTCTCTTTCTCTTCTCCACCGACAAAAAATCCCCAGGCAAAGATTCCCTTTATATATTCGACCTTGAAATAGTGGTCTTCATTGCTGATTATCTTATAAATCTTTCCCGGTTCTATCAGGGAAAGGTCGACGAAATAGCTTTCCGCGATGAGCACCTGTCTTTCAAGTACTCTATATTCGTTTTCGACGCCCATCATTTCAGCTTTTCTCATCCCTTCCCGCTTCTCACCGATGTATGCTTCAAGTTCACGTCTCGTCATGGTATTCAAAGGTCTCATCATCCATACCGCCTAACTTTTCCTGAATTAAGTCGTAACTATACCCTTTTCTCATCAATGCCTGTGTCAGCTTCTGTTTCAGGGCAAAGCTTGTTTCTTTTCTTTTGTATTTATTGTAGTATTTTTCGAAATCGCGATCGAAATGACTCGATTCGTCAAAGTCATCATCGAAATCGATCAATTCAATATGCTCCTTGCCATATCCCCTTTGGTGCAACTTTTCGGTCAGTTTCATCCGGAACTGTCTGTATGCCCCTTTATGCCGTTTCAGTTGCTTGTCCTTAAGCTTATTCATTCGCTCGGCATCGACTTCTGCACTAAATACATCCACATTCTTCTTTACGATGTTTTCGTCGATTCGGTGCTTCTTTAATTCACGCTGCAGTGCAAAAGGCCCCTTATCGGTCGTCAGCAGCATCGTATTCCTTAATGCTTTGGCATAGTGTCCGTCATTGATATAGCCTTCCTCTTTCAGTCTAGTCACAGTCTGGTCGATCATTTCAGGATGATAGTCTTCTGCCATATAGTCGCGCATCTCCTGCTCACTCCGCAGCTTGAAACTGATATAACCGAGCGCTTTGACATAAGCTTGATCGTACTGAATAGCGCGGATGATCTGCTGGTATTCTTCCGGTTCAAGTACCCTGTCGGAAATCAACCGGTACTTTACGACAGATTCTTCATGAGCTTTAAATGATGTCCCATCATCCATATGTATCTCATACATGCTGTTTTTATCGAGTACAACTCTCTTTATCTGCATCTCACCCCTCCTAATCGAGCAGATCCGTTGCGAAAAATTCCCGCAGGGCTTTGGAGCGTTCTCTTCTATGACGACGATGTTCTGAACGCTCTTTACCAGTTTCACCTAGCCATTTTAACCGTTCGTTGTCCGCAATAAGCGTCGGCACCTGTAACGGTTTATAATCATCATCCAGTGCCACAAAAGTCAGGAAGCTGAAAGCTGCCAATTTACGTTCGCAGTCGTTATCGAGCGTCTCCTTCGATATTTTAACCAAGATCTCCATGGATGAATTGCCGGTATGAGTCACCATAGATTCGAGGATAACGACATCACCAAGATTGATCGGTTCGAGAAAGTCCACTGAATCAATCGAAGCTGTCACTACCTTCGCGCGGGAGTGCCGGCGCGCTGCTATAGAAGCAACATCATCTATATATTCCATCAGTCTACCGCCATAGAGCGTATGGTGACTATTGGTATCCGGAGGCATTACATTAGACGTTTTCACAGTATAGGATTCGGACATCCTTTTTTGCATCGTATCTCCCCCATTCCAAACATTATTATAACAGTATATTAAAAATACTAAAAAAGAAGGGATATGATTAATCCCTTCTTGACCATTTCTATTGAAATTTGCTACAACTTGCGTTCGAGCGCCTCTTCCGGTGTATCAATCACAAGGGCATCCTTGCCTGGGAGTGATCTTGACAGGAAGTGGTGAAGAACGAAGGCAAAGGTGAATATGACGAATAGAAATGCCAATGTTATGAGCAGCATCACTAGATAACTCATTGAAATCCTCCTTCTGAAACTTATCCTATTGACTTCATTTTACCATAAAGGCCCGATTTGTACTATATAAATCAGAAAGCCCAATTCCCTTTTTCGAACACTTTTTCTTCCGTTCCATCATCAGTTATGCCGTATATATCCAGTTCAGCAGAACCGATCATGAAGTCCACATGGGTGATGGAATCGTTGAGGCCGGCTTTCTCAAGTTCCGCTCTTGACATATTCTTCCCGTTTTCAAGGCAAAACGAGTAGGCACTACCAAGTGCAATATGACAAGATGCATTTTCATCAAATAGAGTATTATAGAAGAGTTTACCCTTATTTGAAATTGGTGAATCATCTGGCACAAGTGCGACTTCTCCTAGATACCTTGCACCTTCGTCCGTATCAAGCAGATTCTTCAGTACATCGTATCCTTGCCCGGCTTCAAAATCTACAACTTTGCCGGCTTCGAATGTCAATTTGAAATCATCGATCAGGTTACCGCCATAGCTGAGTGGCAATGTATTGGATACATAGCCGTCGACCCGTGTCTTCTCGGGCACACTGAATACTTCCTCTGTCGGCATGTTTGCCATGAATTTCTGCCCGTCCTCGTTTAGACTGGACGCACCAGCCCAAAGATGTCCTTTCGGCAGTCCAATAACCAAGTCTGTTCCCGGTGCAGCATATCTAAGTGATTTATATTTCTTCGCGTTAAGATAGTCGACTTTCTCGTGAAGCGTTGCGTCATGCTGCTCCCATGCTTCAACAGGATTATCCTGATCGGCACGCACAGTGTAAAGAATAAGATCCATGAGCGCGTCAACAGCCGCTTCATCGTCAAGATCCGGGTAAACAAGCCGTGCCCACTCCACTGATGGATAGCCTGCGACACACCAGCTATGGTAGTCCGACTGGATACGGTTTGAGAAATCCTTGAATGCTTTACCTGAGGCAACTTGCATTGCCTGGAGCTTCTCCGGATCTACCCCCTTCATCAGTTCAGGCGAAGAAGATGTGATGCTCAGGAATCCAGCCTTCTCATCAGAATAGAACATTCTTTCATCAATCGTCCACTGGTGGATGGTGCTGACTTCCTCTTTGGACTGATGATCAGCATGCAGTTTCGATAATGCATCATCCGATATGGCAACTTTGACTTCCTTTGCCCCTTTTTTGTATGCCTTTTCTGTAACTTTTCTCATCAATGGCAAGGCATCACTCGCACCTCTGATGAAAACACGGCCGTCCTTTTGAACATTTAGTCCAATATCAACGAGCAAATCTGCATATCTTTCGAGCTTTGTTTCAAGTTGCGCCATTTTATATTCTCCTTTATTTCCTCAGTTTTGATAGTTCTTCGATGATTGCTGACTGCTCAATCGCAGTCACCTCTCTTCTTGAAGTCACCATTTTGTGGATTTCCCTGATTTCTTCGGTGTTGTCATCATCGAAATCCTCGGGATTGAACACCCCTTTATTGACTACATTCAAGGCTTCTTCGAGCTCTTTAAGCATCTCCGATTTCTGCATACCCATTCCTCCATCCTGACTTACTGTCATTTTAATACTACCAAATTATATATGAGATTAAAATTTATATTCAATATTAATCAGTGAATAAAGTTTACTCTTCGTATAAAATGGATATAAGCAACTATCATACACATACAAAGGAGAATTCACATGAAAAGCAAATTGTTGCCAGCTGTCCTCATTGGTGCTGCCATTGGCGCAGCACTCAGCCTGATAGACAGAAATACGAGAAACACTGTACTAAACAGCACTAAAGACCTCAAATACTACGCGCAGAACCCGAATGAAGCGAAGGACAAATTGGCTTCCGACGCCGGTGAATCTTCCAAGATACAGTCATTGAGAGACGAAGTAATGTTCTGGAAAGATACGATTCAGGAAATTAGACAGAACAACCCTGAACTGGAAGAATCCATCAAAGATGCGAAAGATACATTCATGAAAAAGCGCGAACAGAAGCAGTTGAATTAATTCCAAAGGAAAGGGCTGACATCAGTTGGCTCTTTCTTTTATAGAAAGGAGATCTATTATGGCAGATAAACCGACAAATTCCGACTATCTCAACCAAGCAAAACAAGAAGGCAAAGAAGTAAAAGCCAATAACTCTCAGGGCGATAATGGAGAAACTTTTGTTGAGGACGTCAAGTTCAAATCGAAAACTTCAAAGAAACCGAATGAAACACTCTATGTTTCCAAAATCAACAAGCCAGCTAAACACAAAGAAAACTCTAATTTTTTCCAAAGGCTAATGTTCCAATTTGGTAAGGACAATACTTCAGGCATGGCAGCACAACTTGCGTATTACTTCCTACTTGCTATATTCCCGCTGCTAATATTCCTGCTGACATTGGTTCCATTATTCCAGATTGACCAGCAGACGATTACACAATTTATTCAAGACTATGCCCCGTCCCAGATTTCTGGCATGCTTGAGGGCATAATCCAAGATGTCATGGGCGGATCTAGTGGTGGCCTGCTCTCAATAGGTCTGATTGCCACATTGTGGTCTGCATCCAATGGTATGACAGCGCTCATGAATGCATTTAATGTTGCTTATGATGTTGAGGATAACCGCAATTTTGTAGTTGCGAAACTACTCTCTATCGTATTTACGGTCATACTTGCACTTTCTGTGCTTTTGACGTTTGTACTTATCGTTTTTGGTGAGCAACTAGGAAACCTTATGTTTGGGGCGATTGGCTTGGACGAGCAGTTCCAATTCGTCTGGAATCTTGTGAGAAGCCTGCTGCCTGTACTGCTTGTATTCATCGTGTTCCTCGTCATCTATACGACAGCACCGAATATCAAACTGCAGATCAAGGCAGTTATTCCTGGGGCACTGTTCACTACGATCGCTTTTCTGCTTGCTTCATGGGGCTTTAGTTTCTACACTGCCAACTTCAGTAACTACAATGCAACTTATGGCAGTATCGCCGGAGTCATAATTCTGATATTATGGTTGTATATCACCGGGATTATCATTATACTTGGAGCCCAAATCAATGCAATAATGCACAAGCGTGCGATGGAAAAAGAAGGAGAGGAAAGAACAACTAATGAGTCTACTGCATGATCTACTGGATTATAACGAGCAATTTGTTGAAAACAAGGATTACGAACAGTATGTAACTACGAAGTCACCGGATAAGAAATTGGTGCTCATCTCCTGTATGGATACGAGACTAACAGAACTATCCACTAAGGCACTCGGCCTTAAAAATGGAGATATCAAGCATATACAGAATGCAGGCGCTGTCATCTCTCACCCATACGGGAGCACAATGAGGAGCATTCTAGTTGCTGTATATATGCTTGGCGCAGACGAAGTAATGGTCATGGGTCACCATGACTGCGGTTTCGGCGCACTAAAACCGGAACCGATGATGGATAACATGATGGCGCGCGGTATCAAGCAAGAAACATTCGACACACTTGAGCATTCTGGTATTAATGTCAAGGACTGGCTCAAAGGGTTTGATAGTGTTGAGGAGAGCATTACTGAAACCGTCGGTAAAATCAAATACCATCCATTGATGGTCGATGGTGTCCCAATTCACGGTACTGTTATAAACCCTGAAAACGGCAAGGTAGACCTTGTCGTCAATGGATACGAATCATAGAAGAACAGCCTCTACCCAAATTGGGTAGAGGCTGTTTTGCTAAGAAACCAATCTCTAGTCTTCAACCAGGGTCAGTAATTTCGGTCCCTCTTTTGTCACAACAATTGTATGTTCTTTTTGGGCAACATAACTGCCATCCTTCGTTTCAAATGCCCATTCATCCTTACCATCAGTAACGAACGAGGCATTGGTTGAAACGAACGGCTCAACTGCGATAACCATGCCTTCTTTCAGCAGTTCGCTATTGCCCGGTTCATAATGGTTCATGATATGCTTTGGCGCATCATGCAGGCTTTTACCAACACCGTGCCCAGTCAAGTTTTTAATGACAGTCATACCATTCTGTCTTGCCACCTTGTGCACCGCACGACCAATCTGACTCACTTTTGTTCCTGGTTTGATTTTCTCAAGCGCTGCTTCAAAAGCCATCTCGCAGACGTCGATCACTTTTTGCTTCTTTGGATCTTCAGATGTTCCTGCGATAAAGGAAATGCCAGTGTCTGCGAAGTAGCCGTTCTTCTTGGCGGACACATCGATGTTAACGATATCACCTTCATTGATTGTCCGGGATCCAGGAATGCCATGGGCGACTTCTTCGTTAATACTAATGCATGTATATCCCGGGAAGTCGTATTCACTGGTCGGTGCACTTTCAGCGCCCATATCTTTAAGGAGTGTACCAGCAATCTCATCGATCTCTTTAGTTGTCATCCCTACTTTGGTGGCTTCAACAAGTGACTTCAGAACCTTACCGCATATTTGACCTATTTCCTCAAGGTGCTGCATTTCTTCTTCAGTTTTAATAATCATTATTCAACCCTACTTACCTTAAAAAATTTTTTACTGTAATTATTATAACAAACTCTTCGTGCTATACTAGGATGGTACTCATTAAATTATTGAAAGAAGCATGACTATGAAATATGATATCCGTAAAATAGTTGGTCCAAGAATAATAAAAACCGGCCTGTCCACATTTCTGACGGCCCTCATCTGCATTGCGCTTGATCTCTCTCCAATCTTTGCAGTCATCACTGCCATTGTAACAATTGAACCCACAGCCTATGCTTCTTTGAAGAAAGCCTATGTACGTTTTCCAGCTTCAATCATTGGTGCGTTCATTGCGGTAGCATCCCTATATATTTTTGGCGAAAATGCTTTTACCTATTCTCTTGCAGCCACATTGACCATACTCGTTACATATCGGCTGAAACTACACGATGGTGTCCTTGTCGCAGCCATCACCGCAGTCGCTATGGTACCCTCTGTACATGATGCCTATCTTTTTAATTTCTTATCTAGACTGGCCACCACCACCATCGGTCTTGGTACAAGTACACTCATTAATTTCCTAATCCTGCCACCGAAGTATGCCGGCCAAATTGAAGCAATTACCAAGACTACGACAAAGCAGACCCACCAGTTACTGATAGAACGACTCCGTGAAATGATGACCGGAAAGTACGAATCTGAAAAAAGCGAGAAAGCATACGCAAAAGTTCAGTCATCCATCGCAAACGCGGAACAACTCTTGAAATATCAGCAGGACGAATATCGGTATCACCGGTCGAACCGTGAAGAGATGCGACTGATGAACCGCCTTGAGCGAGAACTGCAGTTTAAGAAACTCTATTTTACGCATCTTGGCAACCTAATCTATTTGCCTGAAAACATCTCTATGAAATTCAGTAGCCAAGAAAAGGCAGCGATAGAAGAAGTCATCAGCCGTCTCGATTCAGATCCCGATACGCTTACGATGACCAACTCTGCAATCCGTTTCATCAGGCGCCATATCAGGGACCTCGATGAAGAAAAAGATGCTTTCAAGATTCATATCCTCTACGAAATCATCATCATCTATCAGATGATTGTACAACATCATCAGTCGGGATCCAAACCACAGAAACTGCCACCTGGTAACACAACCGATAGTGACTCTACATGAAATCATAAATTGTCAAATTGCGATACGTCCGGTCTGAAAGCTGTGACACTGTGACCCCGATGAGCCTGATTGGCACATCGGGGTCTTTGAGTTCATGGTAGAGACTATAGGCATAATGATAGATTTCATCTTCTGTAAATATAGGATTATTTGCCATCATTTGTCTTGAGTGCGTCACGTAGTCAGTCGTTTTCATCTTAACGGTGACGACTTTTGCAGCAAACTGTTGAAGCTCAAGCCTTTCTCCTACCTTGGCGCTCAACCCTTCAATAACTTTTAGTATCTCATCGTCGTCATTGATATCGTAATTGAAAGTCGTTTCTTTACCAATCGATTTGCGAATACGTTCCACTTTGAGTTCGGAAGTACCGATGCCGCGCGCCTTTTGATAGAGACTCAACCCCTTTTTGCCAAAGTGCTGAGCAAGTGTTTTTTCATCCCATTCATAGAGATCTTTCCCAGTATAAATCTCGAGTGACTTCATTTTCTCTTCCGTCACACGACCAACACCTGGAAAATCACCGATGTCTAAGGTAAATAGGATGTCCTGGACGTTCTGATAATGGATTACAGTCGTCCCAGCGGGCTTGTTCATTCCGGAAGCAATTTTGGCAAGGTATCTATTGTAAGAAATTCCACTCGAGGATGTCAGTTTCGTCTTATCGAATATATCTCGTTGTATATCCAACGCAATCGATTGTGCAGACCGTTCCCTTGATACTAGATGTGTGATGTCTAAATAGGCTTCATCTAGTGATAGAGGCTCCACAATTTCAGTGTAATTGAGAAATATATCCATTATCTTTTTCGATTCGGCCTTGTAGGCCTCGAACCTAGGTCTAACATATACCCCATCCGGACACAGTTTATATGCCTGCTTAGTTGGCATGGCAGAGTGCACCCCAAACTTTCTGGCCTCATAACTCGCTGTTGCGACCACACCGCGACTTTCCGATTTGCCACCTACAATGATTGGCTTCCCCCTGTACCCAGGGTTATCACGTTGCTCCACTTGGGCATAAAAGGCATCCATGTCTATATGAATGATTCTTCTTTCCATAGCATCCACCTGTTAGAAATGATTTACCTGATTATATCATATTACGAACGTGCGTTCCTATCTTGACTCTGGATATTTCTCGTAGAGTGTCATGCCAACATCAGTGTCTTCGACGTATTCCATATTTCTGTACTTATATAAAAGATAGACAAAGTAAAAATCCCCAGCGCATGCTCCGGTATGTAGTGCGAGCAGATACTTGTAGATGCCATGCGGTACAGTGAATACTAGAACAATAAGCATTACTGTAATGAGGACAAAAGGCATCAATATGATGACTGAAAACTGTTTTTTCGTAAATATACTCCCTGGTGCTGTAGCGTAGAAGAGACCGGCCTTATACCCAAACTTGACTTGTCCGTTTGGCGCGAATATTTTGAAGAATATGCCGTGTATGGCTTCGTGCACCGTAATAACCGCAAACATAATTGCCATGATCATCAATATTGCTCCTATGATCCCAAGTTGTTCCATACCGACAAGGACAGAATTTATATTTTGAGTAGACAGCACATCGATCATTAAAAATAGAAAAAATGCAGGGAGGGTAATGATGCTTGCCAGTATATTCAGCCTCCGCATTGCCACCTCATCCTCGAATATATTGAATACATATTTTCCACCCATCAATACGCCCCCTTTTAAGAGCACTGTAACACAAGCTGTATAAATAATGTTAGACTATCCTATAAACGCATATCGAATGAATACGGACAGGAGGAAATCACATGGCATATTTTACAGTAGTGGGTGGCGGCATTGCCGGTGCTTCAACCGCCTATCATCTGGCCAAGTTAGGCCATAAGGTCACAGTATATGACCGAGCAGATACAGGACAGGCAACCGATGCTTCTGCTGGCATTATCTGCCCTTGGATCAGCCAGAGAAGAAACAAAAAGTGGTACCGATTGGTCAAAGAGAGCGCCAAATACTATCCTGGGTTCATTGCCGAGCTCCAGGCAGAGACGGGTCTTGATACAGGATACAGAAGAGAAGGGTCCATCAGTCTAGTCAAAGACGACCATATCCAGGACCTTGCTTTCGAACGTATCCAGTCGAAACAGGCAGATGCGCCTGAAATGGGCGAAGTACGTAAAGTTTCAAGAGAAGAAGTGAAGCGAATGCATCCAGAGCTCACGGACCTTTATCCAGGTGTGTATGTGGAGGGGGGCGGTCAGGTGAAGGGGGCCGTTTTACTCAAAGCATTAAAAGCAGGATTTCTAAAGCACGGGGGGCAATGGATCAACGAAGACTTTAGTGGACAGAGTACTAAAGGCACACTCATCTATGCCACTGGTGCTTGGGGAATCGAACAGAATACACCGGAAGTGAGACACCAAAGGTCAGAGGTACTTCATTTCAGGCTAGCGGATAGCAACCATCGCGCGCATACTCCAGTCGTCATGGCACTCGGTCCCATCTATATCGTCGAAATGGGAATGAATCAGTTTGCCATCGGTACCACCCATGAAGAGACCGCGAGCTTCTCGGCAGTGCCTTCTGAGGAAAACTATGAATACCTTCGTGGACTGGCCCATCGTTATTTCCCGGATTCTGAAATAGAAGACGTCAAAATGATGGTCGGACTTAAGCCTTATACTAGAGACTTTTTACCATTCCTCGGCCATGTCGAAGAGAATGTTTTTGTCATCAACGGCATGGGCGCGACCGGATTGACGGCAAGCCCACTTGTTGGACGCGAAATCGCACGCTATCTCAATGCGGAAGAGACCATACTTGATATTGAGGATTATTCCTATATTTAAAAGACAGTTTACACTGTCTTTTTTTATGGAAGCCAACACATTGCTTTGCGCAGACATATCTATATATAATACAATGAATAAATATCATAAAATCAGCGTTCTTTACATAGCTGTTGGAAAGGAGATTCGATATTGAACATTTTATATAATGAAAAGATACTGCGGAACTTTTTCTATATCTATGCCACGCTTTTCATCCTTTTTCTCATCTACTTCTTTAGCAATATCGAATTTCTAGAGCCCCTTGTAAGCTACTTGGCATTCGCTGTCCTTCTATTATCCTGGCTGTTTAGTTCCAAGCTATTTAAGATCATCGGATTTGTTTTCATCTCCACAGGTATCATACTAAGCTTAAGTGCCGGCGATGGCCCGGGGGCAATCATCAGCAATACGATGAGCAATATGCCGCTCCTACTCTTCTTCAGTACACTGCCTTGGATCGGTACAGTCGTAAAAGTCGGCGGACTCGATAACAGTATCACCGAGATGATACAAGATCGCCAAAATAAGGTCGAAAACATTTATGGCAGGAGCATATTCACCACCTATTTTTTCGGTATATTCCTGAATATTTCAGCCATCTATATTATTCAGCAGCTACTCGGTGAACTCTTCAAACGTTCCGAAGTTGCTTTTAAAAATGAGTTCATCATCAAATCTACATTGCGTGCGTTCGCAATGGCTGTCATATGGAGCCCGCTCGAAGTCATCGTTGGGTTGACTGTGGACTCTACTGGTATCTCTTATTTCACATTACTGCCCTGGCTGTTTGCGGCTTCGATCATTGTCGGGTTGACGGAAGTACAGATCTCAAAGCGGCAGTTCAGAGGGCTGACCATTGATGCACCACTTTATGACATTGACAACAGTGCAATGATACGGTCGATTGTGAAGATGGCCATTCTGCTGTTGTCCTTCCTGTCACTTGTGATGATGTTGAATGCCTACTCTACACTCGGCTTCATCATGACAGTGGCATTGATTATCATCCCTTTCAGCTTTGTTGCCGCTTTTGTCATGAAACGGTTCCCGATTTTCCTCAGAACAGGGTGGAAAGCTTGGAAGAACCATAATAACCACATGCAGAACTTTTCCGTACTGTTCCTCTCACTCGGTGTTTTCTCAGGTGGATTCAACAGCAGTGCAGTCCCCGGCGTAATGCAGCAGGTCTTTGGTTATTTCGATTCCTTCCTTATCCTGATTCTTCTGCTGATCATGCTGGTCATATATGGCCTGGCGATGTTTGGTGTCCATCCAGTCGCTACGCTTGCCATACTGGCAGAAGTGCTCGCTCCCATCATCACATCTCACAACGCGCTCAGTATCGGTATCGTCATGGTTGTCTGTGGCATGGGTATTTCCGCTGCTGCACCTTATGGGATTAACGCTACTATGACTTCTCAAAGCATGGGTATCAATCCCTACAGTATCACTAAATTGAACATAGGATTTTCACTGCGCATGGCAGCGATCGGTATCATAATGGCAATGATTGCACTTCTCATATAAAAAACGGGAAGCCCAGAAGGGCTTCCCGTTTTTTATCTCTTACTTTGCTGTTGCTTTGATTTCTACATCAATGCCATTATGAGCCATTTTGGAGTATGGGCAGACTTTGTGAGCCTTCTCCACATATTCTTCGGCTTTGTCTTGATCGATGCCTTCAAATTCAACTTCGATTTCTGCAGAGAGTTTAAATCCACCGTCAGATTCATCCTTCAAGAGTCTTGCTGTCGCCATAACAACACGTTGTACATCGCCAGCTCTATCTTTCTTCAATACACCGTCCAGGGCGCTGTTGAAGCATGCGCTGTACGCTGCGGCGAAAAGCTGTTCCGGGTTAGTTTCTTTCGTGTCCTCACCGGACATCTGTTTCGGTTGCTTCACGTTCATTGAAAATGAATTATCTTCGCTGTGTACTTCTCCTTCTCTACCGCCAGTATTGATCATCTTGACTTCGTACAATGGTTTCATTAAAAGCTCAACTCCTTTATTAGTATATCTCTATTGTATGGAACTCTGCTACGACTATCAAATAAACTGCCCGCTCACTCACATGCGTGGCCGTTCCTATTACCATCCATCTTCAGCTGATATGCAGGATGGGCTGCTTCTACACCTCTTGGATATACCGCCCTCAGTTCGGTGCAGTTTGCAAAATCCTCGACTTCCTCGCCTGGATCATCCGAACTTCCACTTTGATATGCATCGGAATTATAAGGATGATCAAGAGACCAAATGCCGAGCCCAGCTGCTTCAGCTTCCGCCTGTGCCGACTCGAGTTGCTTCAGATACTTTGTATTCGGTGGATTGATGTATCTGACCTGTGCCAGCCCTTCTCTGACAAGTACTTCATTTATCATTTCTCCGTCTGCATAGATGTATGCTAGATATCTGCCGTAATGGTCTTGCTTTGGTCCATCATCAAATTCAACTTCGATTGTGGAGGCTTCTGAAAGAAGCGCCTTTGTTCTCGTGGAAGCTTCGCTGCCAAAAGGTTGCATACCGAGTCGTGGGTGGTTTGTTTCGGGAGTATCGATGAGCAGATACCTGAATGAGGCATCTTCTCCATTGTAGTTGAAACGTGTTGTATCTCCGTCTACGAATGAGGCTATAGTAACCGGTATCCGCTCCCCAGAGCGAGAATCACCTTCCTCAGCCCCGAAAGTTTCATTAATTTCACGGATCGGACTCTCACTCGAATCAACCACAAGGAAAGCAATCGCAAATGTTGCTGAGGCGGTCGTGAGGAGAATACCGATCAGTTTCAGATATCCTTTTGTTTCCTCGCCTCTCGACTGCTTAATAATATGGACAGTGATGATACCAATCACAGCAAGAATGAGATAGATACCCACTACAATGAAACCTGTACGAAGTGTCATATCTGAAGCCATCAGTGCTGCCATAAAAGCAAGCACTGCAGCACTTGTTACCATCATGATGGCCCATTGCCAATACTTTGCGTGATTCCTACGCATAATGTATTCAATAAGACCTAACCCGAAAGTAACAACTGCCGACAGAGCAGCCAAAAATGATAGAATCAGAAAAATCAAATCCATAGTATCTCCCCTTATCCCCTCGATACGCTACAATCTTACAGTATCATTATGCTCTCAAAAACTAATTTTCACTCTTAATCAATATATATTTATTGATTATCGATAAATAATATATTATGATTACAAAAATTACAACATGAGGTGTAGAAGATGAAACATGGCTCTTCCCTATTTCTCAAAACTGCCGTCATACTCATGGCCATTCCTGTGCTTATAGCTTGTGTATATCTCATATACTTCTTGTTTAGAAATCCGTTCAATCCCAAATATGCTATGATTCTATACCCAATTGTAATCGGTGTACTGCCGACTGTACCGCCTTACATTTTTGCTCTTGTCCAAGGTTTCAAATTGCTTAGCTATATCGATCGAAAAGCTGCTTTCTCTAACTTGTCAGTTCGTGCACTACGGAAGATCAAACTTTCATCTTTCACCCATCAGCGGTCTCTATGTGGCAATTCTACCGTTCGTCTACATCACAGCCGAAATTGATGATGCTCCTGGGTTGATTATTGTCGGCGTGGTACCTGTATTCGCCGCACTAGTTATTGCTTTCTTTGCGACCATACTCGAAAAGCTACTGGATGAAGCCATTCGTATCAAAATTGAAAATGAATTGACCGTCTGAGGTGGCAATATGACAATTAGAATAAATCTTGATGTAATGCTGGCAAAGCGTAAGATGAGCGTCACTGAACTATCTAATAAAGTAGGCATAACGATGGCCAATCTGTCCATTTTGAAAAACGGCAAGGCCAAAGCAATTCGGTTTTCTACACTTGAAGCCTTATGTATTGCACTTGAGTGCCAACCCGGAGACATATTGGAGTACGAAAAGAGTGGAGACAATCAAACATAATGATTTAATATGATCGCTAACCTAATTCTTAGAAACTGCAAAAGCTAAAAACAGGGTAACGAGCAAAATTTCTTTGTTGACAATTATAAGATATCATTGTAAATTTGAATATGTAGTTTTTAAAGTGTGGTCTGTTAGCTCAGCGGGAGAGCACTTCGTTGACATCGAAGGGGTCACTGGTTCGATCCCAGTACAGACCATCAACCAGTAAAACGCAAACATCCAGTCAATAGACTGGATGTTTTTTATTTATATATAATGAGTAGTCTTGATACTAACCCAAGGACAGGCAGTTCAATGATTGGGCCGATCACGAGAGATAGAGCGATCAATGGCTCGTCCGGAAAGGCAGCAATCGCTATCGCAAGTGCAATGGGAGAGTTGCGTGCTAATGTCATGATGATGAGACTAGTGCGCTCTTGCCTGCCGAAACGACAAAATTTACCGACTGCATTACTAGCTAGGAAGTTGATGATGAAGAATATTATAAGAGGAGGCAAAAGCAGCAAGACGACACTCGGGTTTTCGACCAGTGCCGATCTTTCTGATGCAAACATAGCGACAATTGCCAGGCTAAGGAACAGGACATTGGCCTGTCCGAAAAATCGCTCCGCTCTTCCCCCTTGCTTTGTTACCCTTCTTGTTGCTATCGCGAGAATCAGCGGTATGCCAATTATAAGGAGTATGCTCTCGGTGATTGTATAAAGCGGTAAACTGATACTCTGGTCCACCCCAAAGAACAAATGAAAGTAGACAGGCAGAAGCAGTAGCTGAAGCAGTAGATTTACCGGCAACATGGAAGTGGAGAGTATGGTATCTCCTTTTGCGATACTTGTAAAAATCAAATACCAGTCGGTGCATGGCGTGATAGCAAGCATGACGAAGCCGACCCATAGAAGTGGGTGCTCCGCTAGAAAGAACATCCCAATCAGATAGACAATGACAGGTGTCCATAGAAAATTGATGATGAGCGCGACCACGACGAACTTTACATTTTTAAATGAAGTGAGTATGCGTTTTAGCGGCATTATTAGAAAAAGACCGTACAGCATAAGCATCAGAAATGGGATGATGAAGTAACCCGCGTTACCCTGCACGACATCCACACCGCCGACCAAGAAGCCAATGCATACAGCAAGCAATATGATGACGGGCTGGTATTTTTCAATACGATTCATGAAACTTCTTTATTCCAGCAGTTTGGCGATATGCCAGGTCTCTCTTTTATACAGCTTATACATGAAGTACATGAGAACAATAATCCCAAATTCTCCAGGCATGCCATCCAGCTCGGAGTCGGTCGTCATGATTGTTTGCCCACCTGGCCCTTTCTCTTTAACTGTCGCAATGTGTTTTTTATCTATATAGGCTTCCATATCACCATCGGAATTTTCTTCGACTTTCATACGATGTGCGTCCAATTGTCCGACCACTTTAAACTTAAGTAGATTTCTACCTGGTTTTTCTTTAAATACGTACTGCGTACCATTTATAACAGTAATATACTTCGAAATATTCATGTCCTTGAATCTACGCCGCTTCAAGCCGAGTGTCACGATGGTCCCCACAGTAGCTGTATATGAATAGGTGTTTTGTTCTTCACAGTTCTTAAGGACGGTTTTCTCCACATGGCCAACTGTCTCGTTATCATCATCTTCTATAGACAAAACTTTCTTATTGGAATCAACAGAAAGTTTGAATTGATACTGCTTCATAACTGCCTCCTTCATCGTAATCCCCATCCATCAGAATTTCATCTACAGGGACGAACCGGTTTTTCTAAAAAGTGCTACGAGCTCGACGTGTACTGTGTGCGGGAAGAGATCCACCGGTTGCACCCGCTCAAGCGTATAACCGAATTCACTGAGAGAAGCCGCATCTTCAGCGAAAGACTCTGGATTACAAGAAACATAGACGACACGATCTGTCCCTAGGCGGCCAATTCTGCGCATGACCTTGCCACCTGCACCGGAACGCGGTGGGTCAAGCATGAGAAGGTCTGGGCTTCCCCACGATTCGAGTATTTCATCCATACCCCTTCTAGCGTCTTTAGCTAGGAAGTACGTGTTGTCAATACCATTATCTTCTGCATTTCTTTTAGCTGATTCGATGGATGTCTCAACGATTTCGATTCCGGCAAGTTCCTTCACCCGCTTGGCAAATGGCAGAGAGAACGTGCCGACACCACAAAACAGATCGATCATGCGTTCATCTGCTCCGACTTCTGCCATTTCAATTGCTAGCTCCACAAGTTTCTCCGCCTGCTTCGGGTTAGTTTGGAAGAATGTGTCGAACCAAATTCTATACTTGTACCCATACATTTCGTCATTGATGTAATCACGCCCGTGCAGGATGTGTGTCTTTTCAGACTGTGTCATATCTGCCCAATCCGTGTTTTCCATCCACATCAAACTTTTCAGACTGCTGAACTTGTTTGTCAGCCTCGCAACAAGATCTTCTATAGCTGATTCTATTTCCGACGGTCCTTCTGTCGCAAAGACCGCAAGCATCAGCTCGCCAGTAATTTGCGATTGGCGTACCATCAGATTACGGAGCAGACCTGTGTGGCGGTCCTTATCATACCCACTCAGTTGATGGACACTCGCCCATTCCGACACCTCAAGCATTGCCTCGACCATCTCATCTCCTGCGATCAGGCAAGTATCGAGGTCGATAATATTACGGAAATTACCCAGTTCGTGCAGACCAAGCGAACCATCACGCCCAAAAGTAAATTCCATCTTGTTACGGTATTCCCAAGGTGTTTCCATGCCGAGTGTATCCGCTACGACGCTTGCATCGAAACCGTTACTTTTGAGAAACCCACGCACTTTATCCGTCTTATAGGCCAGCTGCCCCTGATAGGTCCAGTGCTGCCATACGCAGCCCCCACATTTTTCGAAGTGCGGACACGGCGGCACCACACGTTCTGGACTGGCCGAAACAATTTCATCCGGTAGCAGCCGGGCAACTTTCCGGTCTGGATTTGGCACGGTGACTCTGGCGGATTCACCGATAAGTGTCTGGGGAACATTGAGTTTCAGTTTTCTGGGATTGCTCCCGCCTGCATCGCGCCATACATGACCCATGCCCGAACCCTTCTTATCCAGCTTATCTATTTGTACAACATGTGTTTCGTATTCCTGATTCGACAAAACAGTCTCCCCTATCCTTATCTATTAATCTAAATATATATTATCCATCATTTTCGTTTTAATTGCTTTAAATATTTTAAGATGATTTGTTATATTGTGCAAGCGGACACACATCTAAATCAACAGATGAACCATGCATCCGACACATGCACCAAAAATGGCGTGACCGAGTGTCCAGTATAACCAGGCCATGTAGTCATCGGATGCCGGAGGCGCTTTTGACAAGTGTGTCAGGAAGTAGAGTATACTGCCGCCAAACGTGGATATGATGACATACGCTAGTATTTCGGTTTCATATCCGAAGGGAACAAGTAAAAGGTACATGATAACTACGCTCGCCATGCAGCAGGAGTAGTGGAACAATCTGCCCAGCAGCCTACTATGGCTCCAATGCTTGAGAATGGGAATATAGTTTATATTATAGAAGAGCATATTTGCCTTATTGCCTGTAACTAGACGGATGAACTTCAATATCGCAGTGAAGACCACCCCAGAGACTATTCCGGTGAGAACGAGCTTCAGAAAAACTGCCATCCCAACACTCCATTCTTTCTGCCGTGCCATAGACATTCTTAAATACTATACCCACAGAAAAATCTTGTTAACGATGAAATATAAACAATAAATGACGTGAATATGTAATTCATTTGCGTGGAAATCAAAACATTTTCGTGACAAAATGAAGTTAAGAGGTGATTGTAATGGCAAATATCGGATTGCAGAAATATGCGGACGCCATCAAACTGTATGAACCATTCGAACCGGTACGCGCGGATGAGAGCGACAAAGAAACTTTGACAAATGAGGTACTAGAAATGCTCCGCAACGAAAAAACAGGTACACAAGATATTAATGTGCCAGATGATCTGGTCGCAAAAAGACGACTGGTCCGTGCCTTGCTTAACATCAGACAACCCCTACCATTGAAAAGAGAACTGATGCGAAAGCTGGATACGCTGCTGCACCTTGAAAGAGAGGAGAAACACACCACTTCTGCTGCTGATATTCCGAATGCTGCTTCAGCCTTCCCTGCCAATGAAATCCAAGAGGCAGAATACATGGCACTATGGCAAGGCAACATTACGGACATAGAAGCGGATGTCATCGTCAATGCTGCTAATGAAAAGTTGCTCGGTTGCATGCAGCCGTTGCATGAATGTGTGGACAACGCCATCCATTCGGCTGCCGGACCGATGCTTCGCGATGATTGTGCTGAAATCATTCATCGGCAGAAATCGGATGAAGAAATCGGCAGTGCAAAGGTAACACGAGCGTATCATTTACCAGCCAAGTATGTGATCCACACTGTCGGACCCGCAGTGACCAATGAAACACCGCTCAACGATGTCCACGTTGCCGAGTTAATTTCGACTTATCAGTCCTGCCTTGATCTGGCACATGAACTTGAAGACATCAGAACCATCGTCTTCCCTGCCATATCAACCGGCGTATTCGGTTTCCCAAAAAAGCGCGCAGCGGAGATTGCTGTAACAACTGTCGGCAATTGGCTTAAACAAAACGATCACCATTTCGATCGAATCGTCTTCAATGTATTTGACGAAGCAGACAAATCAGTCTACGAAGATGTGTTCAATTGATCAAGAGCGGCAGGGACCCCTGCCGCTCTTGATTTATGTCCATTCTTCAATCGGCTTCAAATACGCTTCGATCTCCTGTCGTCGATCTTCAAGAAATGGCGGCAGATCGAGCGTCTTACCAAGCGATTCGGCAGACTGGTCGGCAGTAAAGCCACGGGCTATGGGACCGACGATTTCAAACGTGATATCATTCTCCTCAGTGAAGTATAAGCTTTCAAAATAGTATCGATCTTTGACTCCGGTGGTTGCATACCCCTGAGCCTTCAGGAGTGCATCCCAGTCTTCAAGCGCACGTGCTTTCGACTGGACCGCTAGGTGATGGACACTCCCCCGACCTGCACGTGCGCGCTGCCCTGATTTTTCTTTGATCAGAATTTCGCCGAAGACTTCGTTTTCAACAGAAGCCATTAATATTTCGTGGTCGGTTCGTTCTACAATTGTATAACTGAATGTATCCTCGAGCAGTGAAGATAGACTAGCCATGTTCTCCACTGTAATTTCCACCGTGCCCATTCCTAGAATGTGATGGGAGGAACTGATGTTGGTGGCACCCCACGGTTGCCACTCTTTAGGGACAGGTTGGTGTTCATGATTGATCAACACAATCACAAGACCATCCGGATCCTTGAAACGGAGTCCTTGCCGGTTGCCGTAATGTATGATGCCGTCATGTGCCACATCAAGGCCATCAAGACGTTGTTGCCAGTAGATCAGGCTATCAGCACTGGGTACAAGCAGCCCGATAGCTGAGATCATATTAGTGCCTGGATGCGTACTGCCGATATTACCGATTTCAAAAAACGTCAGATCGTTCCCCGGGCTTCCTAGAGTATCACCATAGAAGACGTGATACATTTTCGGATCGCCCTGATTTACGGAGACCTTCACTCTTCTCAGACCGAGCACCTCAGTGTAAAAATGATTATTCTCCTTAAGGTCTTTTGTAAACATAGAAATATGATGATGTCCTGAAATTATTTCATCCACCTACTTTCTTTATGTGTCCGCTCTACTGACATCCACGGACGTCCCGATTCCCAGTGCAACTTCACTGGGATTTTGTAAGCTTTAGACAGGATCTCGGACGTTAAGACCGTTTGCTTTCGACCCTTCGCAACGATTGTACCGTCGCGAATCAAAAGGACGTGAGTAATGACGTCTGTAATTTCCTCGATGTGATGCGTAACATAAAGTAGTGGCAGTTTATCCTGTGCTACACTCTCTGTCACAGAAAGAACATCTTCTCGTGCCAGTACATCCAGCCCAGCACAGGGTTCATCCAAAATCAGAAGCTCAGGTGTACTCATCAGCGCCCGCCCAAGCAGCACCCGTCTCTGTTCACCTTGTGAGAGCACAGCATAGCGTTTATCCGATATGTATTCAATTCTTAGTTCTTTCAGTATATTTCCTGCCTGTCTCTCATCTTCCGAAGTAATTTCCTCGTAGATGCCGAAAGAAGCGAATTTGCCACTGAGTACGATATTTTTTGCAGTTTCTCTGCTCATGGTCTGCTGGAACTTGCCGAGTGCATTGCTGACGAAACCGATCTTTCTACGCATTTCCGGCAAACTCGCCTTTCCGAACTCAGTTCCCAGAACACTCACCTTGCCAGAAGTCGGATAATTGTACCCTGTAACGATATTCAAAAGCGATGTCTTGCCAGAACCATTTAGACCGAGGATTGCCCAGTGCTCCCCGGAATTCACTTCCCAATTAATACCTTTTAAAATCTCTTCCCCGTCACGCTTCCATAATACATTGTCCAAACTGATGATTTTGTCCATGTGACACCCCTCTGGTACTTAATATGTTACGCGTAAATATATATAAAAAAGACGATGGAATCCAATCCACCGCCTGAATCACTTCTATTCAATCAGTCCCATGCTCAAGTAGCGTTCTCCCGAATCCGGTGAAATGGAGAGTACGCGCTTGCCCGGTCCGAGTTTCTTTGCTACATTGATGGCTGCATGGACCGAAGCTCCGGCTGAAGGTCCGACAAAGATACCTTCCTCCTTGGCCAGGCGTCTGAACATATTGATTGCATCATCATCCTCAATTTGGATGATTTCATCATAGATGTCTGTATTTAGGATATTCGGAATAAACCCAGGACTTGTGCCCACAAGCTTATGCTTGCCCGGCTGGCCGCCTGAAAGCACGGGTGATCCTTTCGGCTCAACCACTGCGATATGGAGCCCTGGGATATGCTCTTTAAGCACTTCGCCTGTCCCTGTAATCGTGCCGCCTGTCCCTGCGGTCGCTACAAATGCATCTAAATCATTACCGAAAACATCCAGAATTTCGACCGCTGTCGTCGTGCGGTGTATATCTGGGTTGGCGTAGTTCTCAAACTGTTGCGGAATGAAACTGTTTGGAATCTCTGCTTGTAGCTCCTTAGCCTTTTTGATACAGCCTGGCATCTTCTCATCGGCTGGTGTCAGTACTACTTTCGCCCCGTATGCTTTAAGCAGGCTAATGCGTTCGCTTGTAGAACTATCCGGCAGAACAAAAATCGCTGCATATCCTTTAGCTGCCGCATTCATAGCCAGGCCGATACCCGTATTGCCACTTGTCGGTTCAATGATTGTACCGCCTGGTTTAATCACGCCATCCGTTTCGGCCTTCTTCAACATGTTGTATGCTGCGCGGTCTTTAACACTTTTACTTGGATTGAACATCTCAAGTTTAACGTATACATCCGCCGCCCCTTCAGGAACTACCTTATTTAACTTCACGACCGGTGTATTACCAATCAGATCTATAATACTATCGACCCTATTCATGTAGATGCATCCTCATTTCTTTAATTCCTATTTGTATAGTATACTATAACATTTCAGATTAGAGGTCAAAACGATCGATCATAACTGGCACTTAAGCCGGATCATGTCTCGGCACCATATTCCATTTTCATAAATGTGGGTTTCATAGTTGTCTGTAAAAAAATCCGGAATAACACGATCCATTCTGAACCCTACTTTTTGGTAGAGTGCTAACTGGCCGATGCTTGAATTACCAGTCCCAATTTCAATCATCTTATAGCCTGCACGACGATACCTATCCACTCCGTCCATCAGTAGATATTTCCCTATACCCTGCCCTTGAAAGGTTTCTTTAACAGCAATATTATAGATTTCGATTGTGTCTTTAGAAATCTCTCCAGCCACATAGACCCCTACTGTCTCCCCTTCAATTTCCGCAACGTAGCAATCTGACTTCGCGAGATATGACTGTACTTGCTGCTCTGACGGGTCCGCTAGGGTGAGTAGTGCCATCGGTGTTTCTTCGATTTCTTTGATTTGCCTGATATGTAGATCGGTACCCAGATTCATCACTTCTTTATCGCCCCTTGTCGGTTGACTAGATCGAAGTAAAGTCTGATCAAGTTCTCTTCATAAGGGATAAATGTACCTTCTTCAATCATTTCTAGAATATCCTCTCTTGTCGCCCACTTTACATTCTGCACTTCTTCATACTGTAAGGACAGCGTTCCAATATCCACATCTTTCTCTATAAGATAAATATCGTCAAACCCTCGGCCAAAGTTCATCGTCATTGTGGGCCGCGCATTTTCAAGATTGAGCGTCAGTCCGATTTCTTCCAGCGTTTCACGTTCGGCGGCTTTTTGACTTGTGTCTCCACTGACGGCACTGCCGCCCACTGTTACATCCCACATGTTCGGCCACCCTTCCTTGAAAGGTTGTCTTTGCTGGATAAGCATCTCCCTATCGGAATTGAAAATGCAAACGTGGACAACCATGTGATACTCACCCGGTGCCAACTGATCGCCACGCACTACAGTCCGATTCACTTTATTTCGCGCAGCGTCGTATATATCCCAAGTTTCCATAAATCAATCTCCTATATTACAGACTTACCTTCAGTATATTGGATACTCCAAAGAAACTCAAAACTACTCTCTACTTTTCACAACAGTACTGCCTGCCAAAATATCTCCAAGGTGCCTATGATCCTTGCGTATGATTACCATAAGTATATATACGATCATAAGTGTCATGGATAGTGCATAAAAAAAGAAATAGAATGCCGTGTCAAAACCATGGTACATCCCACTAATCGTGCTCATATGACCAAACTGCCAAGGTAGGAATTTCATGGTGTTTCTAACCAGGCTTCCGCGGAGCGAGTTCCCTCGATAAACGACCATAAGACGAGTTCTCCGTTTGCCGAAAGAAGCATAGGGTGGACTCCCTTCCATAACAGAGAATATGATAATAATTGGTACAACAGAAAAGAATGTTGCGATGAGCTGAGATTCAACAGAAGTGTACTGTGGCATTTCCCCCAGTATGAACAATATAAAAATGGTATTAAGAACAAAAACGATTATGAGGCACATGAGAATGAAAAACCAATCGAACAAAAGGGACTTCAATCTGGGAACGAGAGTAGGTACTTGTGTACCGTATATATAAATACTGTCCATCTCCCTCTATTGCAGTTTTTTTATAAAGAACTGGCGTTGTGACCTTACATACGCTTATAAGACTTACGCATAATATTTACATTCGGAACTGTAAAATTTGTAAGCGTCTGTTCATATCGTAATGGAAAACGAAGATTGCGATAAGTGCTCCCTCGAGAAAATAATATTGCGTGCCTTGATATGAGCTGGAACGTTTCTAATACTCATGTTTTTAAAAAAGAACACTGTTTTTATTGACCTTATTACCTCAGCTCACACTGATTATATAAAGTAGTGAAACAAAGGGTTCCCCAATCCAAGTTCCGTCTATTCTAGCGCATCACTTCTCTTAAACTGTTAGCTCTATTGTACCAAAATAAAAAGACATCCATTCTCATGGATGTCCTCTAAGACCCTCACGCCTATTTCTATACGGAGTGAGGGACTTCTAACTCTTCAGAAATGTGCTTTTCCGCTTCATTGATCAGTACACGGGCTTCGTTCGTTGATTTGGTATTCATCAATTGGTTCCTGAGCTCCCCGGCCCCTTTGAATCCTTTGACATATATCTTGAAGAAGCGATGCAGCGGCGCATATTTACGCGGTTCGACCTCTGAATATTTGTCGTGAAGATCGAGATGGATCTTCAATAGGTCGAGTAACTCTTTACTACTATGTGTTTTCGATTCTTCTTCAAATGCGAACGGATTCTTGAAGATGCCCCGACCGATCATTACACCATCCACACCGTACTTTTCAACGAGCTCCATACCTGTTGCTCGATCTGGAATATCCCCGTTAATCGTCAGCAATGTATCCGGTGCAATTTCATCCCGCATCTTCTTGATTTCTGCAATCAGTTCCCAGTGCGCGTCGACCTTGCTCATTTCCTTGCGTGTCCTGAGATGGATGGACAGATTGGCGATATTCTGCTGGAATACGTGCGTTAGCCATTCGTGTCTTTCTTCAAGCTCCGTGTAACCGAGACGTGTTTTTACACTTACAGGCAGCCCGCCTGCTTTGGCTGCTTGAATAAGTTCCGCTGCAACTTCAGGACGTCGGATGAGGCCACTGCCCTTTCCTTTGCCAGCTACATTAGCTACAGGACAGCCCATATTGAGATCGATGCCCTTGAAACCCTCTTTTGCCATACCGATGCTCATCTGGCGAAAATGTTCAGGGTTATCCCCCCATATGTGTGCCACCATTGGTTGCTCGTCTTCGGTAAAAGTTAGCCTGCCACGAACACTCTGTACCCCATCCGGGTGACAGTAGCTGTCCGAATTGGTGAACTCTGTAAAGAAGACATCCGGCCGGGCCGCTTCAGCCACAACATGTCGGAAGACCACATCTGTTACATCCTCCATAGGGGCCAGCACAAAAAATGGCCGTGGCAGGTCACGCCAAAAATTATCTTTCATACGAAATTCAAATCCTTTCGTTACGTTATACATCAGCAATACTTTATATTAATATGTTCCATCGTCTACATCAACCTTTTTAGTCTATAATTCTCAATAAATTTGTAACTCTCATTATCGATTGAATCTTGTATCATTGTCTACAGAAATTAGTCTTTAATTAAGAATCCAATGTCTTAATTTCTCCCATTTATCAATCTCAGACTCAGAACCCGTCTATTCAGGACAACCTCGTTTAACCTGTAACACGTTGGTCACAATCCACTTTCTATTACCGGATAATATATACTATACTTTTAATTGTATGTGACTAAGGAGGCATAGAATGAAAAAACTGAGTACTCCATTGATATGGAGATGGCATTTATATGCCGGACTGATTATCGCACCATTTCTCATCATCCTTTCCATAACAGGTGCCGTATATCTGTTTAAATTTGATATTGAAGACTACATATATAAAGACTATTACCAAGTCGAACCTGCTGAAACCAGGTTACCCCCGAGTGACCTTGTCAATACGGCCCTCAACACCGTAGGCGGTGGAGAAGCAACCCGGTACCGTCCAGGTGAAGATGACAGCCGTTCTGTCGAAGTTGGCATCCTGGATAATAATGGCGATTCATTGACCGTCTTTTTAAACCCCTACACAAGAACTGTCCTCGGCGTCATCAACGACGATACACGCCCAATGGAACTTCTGGCCGACGCGCACAGTGAATTGATGGCAGGCACACTTGGTGATCGACTTGTTGAGCTGGTAGCATCCTGGACCATCATTATGATTTTATCCGGATTATACTTATGGTTTCCAAAATCCAAAGAAAAATTAAAAGGCGTATTCACCTTCCGCTTTAATAAAGGAAACAGAGTTAAATGGCGCGATCTGCACACTGTCTCGGGATTCTGGTTGTCGGGGGGCATACTATTCTTCATTTTATCCGGCATGCTTTGGACCGGATTCTGGGGGAACGGTGTACAACAGCTGACCACTGCATCCGGTTTTGGATATCCTCCTTCAATATGGACAGGCCCCGCACCTGAATCTGATACGGTGACCAAAGAGATCGCCGACGTTTCATGGGCTGCCGAGCAGCTGCCCGTGGCAGAATCCGAAATGTTCTCAGGTGTTAATCAGGCATCCATCAATGATATTGTAGCTGTCGCTGAATCGACCAAAATCCATCCTTCCTATGATATTTTCTATCCGGGTAGCGATACAGGCGTCTTTACGCTCAGTACTTTCCCCCACCAGGCACAGGAAGAGGCAACCATCCATATCGATCAATACTCAACCAATGTCCTGGCAGATTACCGCTATGACCATTACGGTCCATTAGGAAAGTTCATGGCTCTGGCCATCACGATCCATAAGGGATTGCAGTTTGGCATTTGGAACCAAATTTTTGGTGTTATCATCTGCATTGGCCTCATTGGTATGGTGGTTACAGGATTTTGGATGTGGATCAAACGCCGGCCTAAAGATCATATGGGCGCACCAAAATCAAAGAGTATTTTTCACTTTAAGGGACCATTGATCATTCTGGTCATACTTGGTATCATCTTCCCATTGGTCGGACTCTCATTGATCTTCGTCTTTCTGCTTGATCGCTTCGTCATCCGCCGGGTACCTAAACTGAATAAATTCATCTACGGGTAGGAGGGAAAAGTAAAAATGAAAAAAATACTTGCTTTGATATTTTCAACGTCACTACTCTCCGCCTGCAATTTGGTAGGTGTTCAGACGCATGATATGTACAATAATCTACCGGATGCCGCGGTTAGTGTAGATATGACCAGTCTGACGGAAAAAGAAAGCGATCTGCCCGTTGATGTATACGTCTATCTGGACGAAGTCCCTGTTTCCGATGCCGATGTTTCTATTAGGATTTGGAATATACGAGAATCCGACGAAACCGCTTCTTCTACAGATCTGACTTACAGCGAAGATGGTCGTTACACAGCCGATGTCAATATCGCAGAAGATGGCCTCTATCTGCTTGAGACAAATGTTACGCACCCAAATCTCGATGCACATCCAGTGCATTACTTCACACTCGGTGAAATTGACATGTTCGAAAGCATGCTCTTAGAAGATCTAGTGGATGACGATGAGATAGATATCCCTGGACACCACTAAGCTCTACACTAAACTTTTCACCGCATCATCAAAACAAGGTGGGCCGCTCATTTAAATGAGCGGCCCACCTTGTTTTACTTATATGAATACCCGATGTGCACGATAAGCATTGGACATATTAAAAGCCTTTTCCGATATTAATCGATCGCTCTTTGCAACATCACCAAGCTCTCGATATGGTTCGTTTGCGGAAACATGTCGACCGGTGTAACCGGGCTAATGTCATAGCCTTGTGCCTTTAAGTATTTCAAATCACGCTGCAGGGTACTTGGATTGCAGGATACGTAGACGATTTTTTCAGGAGCCACTTCAACAAGCGACTCCAAAAACTCCGGATGACATCCTTTCCTTGGCGGATCGACGAAAACAACATCAGGGGTGACACCTTGTTTTACAAGCTTTTTCATGACTTGCTCGGATTTACCGAGATGATATTCTGCATTGTTAACGCCATTGAGTTTTGCATTTTGCTTTGCATCCTCAACTGCAGAACGTACAACTTCGATGCCGATAATCTTTTTAGCCTTATCGGAAGCACACAGTCCAATTGTGCCAATGCCACAGTAGGTATCAATGATGGTCTCATCGCCTTTAAGATCGGCAAGATCGATTGCTTTTTGATAGAGCTTTTCTGTCTGGGCATGATTGACCTGATAGAATGATTTCGCTTTGATGTGAAACTGCTTACCGAGCAGTGTGTCTGTGATGTAGTCGTTACCATAAAGCGTAATGGTTTCATCACCAAAGATGACATTCGTCTTCTTGTCATTGATGTTCTGAACGACACTTGTAACCATTGGGAAAGCTTGAATTATTTCTTCGATGATATTTTTGAAGATGTTTTTCTTGCCGTTGGTGACAAATGCTACTTGGACTTCGCTATCATCGTTGTTTGATCGGATAATGACATGCCTGACTAGCCCGTGGTGCATGGCTTCGTCGTATACGGATATCTGCGCCTTATTGAACTGTTCTTTTATGAAGGCCATCAGCTGGTTGTGGATCTCCTTTTGAATCAGGCAGAATTCGATATCGACGATATCGTGACTTCTCGGCTGATAGAAGCCCATTTCCACTTGGCCGTTTTTGAACTGGACAGGAATCTGGGATTTGTTGCGGTAGTTGAATGGATTGTCCATCGCCATGACTTCTTGTGTTTCACTGTCCAGTCTGCCCATCCGGTTCATGCTGTTGTCGACGGCTTTTTTCTTGAAAGCCTGCTGTTCGTGATAGCTAAGTGGCTGGATTTGGCATCCCCCGCATGCATAGTAGTATGGACATGGTGGCTCTATACGATGTTCGGATGGTTCAAGTACTTTCAGACTTTTGCCGAATCCGAACTTCTGGTTGGTCTTGATGACTTTAAATTCGATCTCTTCCCCTTTTAGTACATTGCCGATGAAGATCGGATAATTATCTATTTTCACTACACCCATACCTTCATGTGTATAGTCCTCTACTTTTCCGGTATAAAAATCATTCTTGGCTATTTGAGCCATACTCTTCCTCCTTGCTTAAATCAATCTCGTACCAGCTGAAGTTGTCATCAATCGGTTCGATGTACTGGATTCTGCTGTCGTTTTCTATAAAGTGCTTGGCTTTCGTTGCAGACATCATCCGATACTTCCTTGCAGGAATAATGGTCATCGGATTTCTGTGCTCGAATTCAGGCTCCGTCATCATGTACTCAACGACAATGTCACGGACATGACGGTAGGATTCATGGACCACTTCCACATCTCGCAAAAATGGCGTATAGGAGACCCGATAGTTGTTTGCCGGGACAATGAACATATCATCCGGCTGTACCGTTTTGCCTGCATACTTCATTTCAACAACACGTTCTGAATCACTGATCTGTTTAGCGTTGAAGCTGTATCTGGGTGGTTGTGTGATGTCGAAAGTATAATCGAGTTCAAAGAAGGTATCGAAATTGTAACTCGGGAAACCATCCTTCGATCTGTTCGGTTCCAGAAGTTCGTCCACCTCAGGAGTAATCTGGTTGAACTGCGAAGCACTCCACTCGAGCCACTCCTTCAAGGTTCTACCATCCAGTTTTATGATGGTCATTGTATTTGTATGCTTATAAAGATCAATGGCTGCAGATAAAGTGAGGTCCCCTGCTTCGATGACCGTATAGTCGTTGGGACCATCTCGACCGGCACGGATGACGGCATTAAATGCAATGATGGGCAACGATTCAATTTTTCCTCTTTCCATCAAGTCTCGCGCATAGGCCTTTCCCGCTTCTGATGTTACCTGGATGGCTTTTGAAGGCAGCACTCTCGAGAAATAAGTGTACCACGATTCATCTATACGACCGATAGGATGGGATAAATACTTTTTCACCTGCTCGTGAAGGCCTGCATATTTGGTTTCTAACGATTCATCGATTTGTATACTATCAGATTTGATGAGTTGTGCCGCAGCGTCCGCAATATGCCAAGAACCATCGTATTCCATTTCAAAAGTCAGCTGTCCAAGGTGGCTTGCGGAAACGCCTGGCTGAACCATCGGCTTGCCGTTCACCAATCCCTTCATGAAATTGATGTTATCTATCTCCATTTCAAAAGCAGCATCCGGAAAGAATTCGTGTGTATGGCCGAATACGATGCCGTCAATGTCTCTGATCATAGTCATGAGCAATGTCTGATTCTCTCCATAGCTCTGGATATGGTCGGGGTTCTTGCTCATACCCGAATGAGAGAGGAGTATCGTAACATCCGCACCTGCTGCTTTCATCTCCCGGGCTACTCTTTCGACCGTCGCCCGCATGTCGTGGACCATTACTTTTCCTTCAAGGTGTGCTGCATCCCATTTTAGTATCTGAGTGGGTACCACACTGAGAAAGCCAATCTTGATAATACCTTGTGGCGTCTCCTTTTCCAGGATAGTATACGGTTTAACTTCGCTTTTAAGCGGGTGGTCCACAAAATCCACGTTGGAGTTGACGATTTCACCGTCCAGCTGGCTGTAAACCTTATGCAGATAGTCCAATCCAAAGTTGAATTCATGATTGCCGATACCGATGACATCGAAAATACCATTCATGACATGCGGCACAAACAGCGGCACATCCTGGTGCCTGTAGTCATAGTCACTCCATACATCACCCTGGAGCATATCGCCATTGTCTACAGTCAGTACAAGCTCATCTGGGTGGGCTGCCTTGTATTCTTCGATATAGGACTGCATATGAAGCAGGCTTGTCGACTTTTCAGAAGCATTGAAATAATCGTAAGGATAGATTGCACCGTGAACATCCGTTGTTGCGAAAATCGTCAATTTCATAATACACCTCTGATCATTTAGTTATTTTCATTATATCAAAATTGCATATTCTTTAGGCTTGAATTGAAATATTCAGGGTATACAAACTAAGAATCCAATTGAAAGTGGTGAATATATGTACTCTGAATTAAAAGGTAAAACAGCAATAGTTACAGGTGGATCAAGTGGTATCGGTAAAGCAATCGTCGAAAGGTTCCACAAGGAAGGTATGAATGTTGTATTCACATACCATAGTGGCGACGAAGACGCCAACAAAATTGTTGAGCAGCTGAATGAAGACGATGCATCGGTTGTCACGATGAAATGTGATGTAACAGAAGAGCAGGAGATCATTGATCTCGTTAAGCAGACGATCGATCAATTCGGCGGCTTCGACGTCATGGTCAATAATGCGGGTATTCAAAATGATGTACGTAGTCATGAACTATCTGTAGATGAGTTCGACAAGGTCATCGATACGAACCTGCGTGGGACATTCATTGGTGCACGAGAAGCTGTAAAGCACTATATGGATACGGACAAGAAAGGCAGCATTATCAATATCTCAAGTGTACATGAAATCATACCATGGCCGCACTACGCACACTATACAGCAAGTAAAGGCGGCGTAAAACTTCTCACTCAGTCAATGGCACTCGAATACTCAAGACTCGGCATTCGTATCAACAACATCGCACCAGGTAGCATCAACACACCAATCAACGAGGATTTCTTCTCTACACCGGAAGAAAAATCGGGTGCAGATGATTTTGTTCCTATGGGTTATGTCGGCGAACCTGAGCACATCTCAAGTATCGCAGCATTCATGGCTTCCGAAGAATCTGTCTACATTACTGGACAGACGATTGTCGCCGATGGTGGATTGAGCCTCTACCCTTCTCATAAAAATCCTGAGTATGACGAATAGAATATTACAAATAGAAAACTGAGTGGCTGTGCCACTCAGTTTTTCTTTTCTTCTTGTTTGCGCTTTTGTTTTTCCTCTTCTTTTTCTTCTTCTGCTTCTTGTTTTTCTTCCTTCGCTTCTTCCTTCTCTTCTTTTGCCGCCTCTTTCTTTTCTTTCGCTCGTTCTTTCTTTTGTTCTTCTTCTTTTCTACGCTCCTTCTCTTCTTCCACTTCGTCTTCTATTTGCTTCATCTCTTCCTGATATTCTTTTTCCACTTCTGTCGTACCAGGTATGAATGGCTCCTTATTGTGATCCGTACGTTTGCCATATCTGATCATTTCATAGATCAACATACCATTGTTCGGCATGCCGTTGACCGTCTTCATCGGCACGACATCGAATAGAACATAATAGAAAGTATAGAAGATGAATCGATTCCAGAAGGTTGCTTGCTCGGTCATGAAATCATTTGCGAGCAGGGCATTAATTGTCAATCCAGATATCACATTGATGAGGATTGGGCTGGCGTAAATCATGATATAGGCAAAACGGTTATCGTTTTTTAGTTCATCATACGAGAACCAACTGTATAGATGATAGTGCTTACGGATGTCGATCATCCCGAACTTAAAGAGCCTGGGGCCCGAGCCGAGCGTAAGTCTACTATTCTTTGCGCCAAAGATTATACCTGCAATCATATATCCGACTTCTCTTAGAATGATAACAATAGGAAGTATGATGAATGCAGAAATGATTAGCGATATAAGATCGGGAATACCAAACATACAACTGTCCCTCTTTCCACGAAATATGCCGTTCGTTCCGTAAAGCATGTATACGGATCTTCACTTATACCCACTCTTATTTCTTTAAATCCATCTTCTTCGACCCTTGAATATAAAAAGAAATCATATTTCTTCTTCGATGGTCGCTACATGCTGATTGTAAAAAGTCTCTGGTACGCGTATTTCCAGATGTTGTCTTAAATTTGTAAATCGCGCCGGGAGCACTCCACCAAATTCCCCATCCAAGTTGAGTTGTACTTCTTCGAATGAAGAAATATTCACTTCCTCCGCCTTGAAGAAATGAACTTTTGGATGTTTCAGGTGCTCACCTCTTGTGGCCAGTGTCATCAGATGGCCGATTTCAGCAATGCTCGCTTCTTCGACTATAATGAGTGAGAACTTCCCATCGTTCAACTTGGCGTCCGGCACCAGCTTGTCAAATCCGCCGATGGAATTTGTCAGACCAAGAAGGAAAAGCATGACTTTGCCTTCAAAGACGTTGTTATCATATTCAATCCTTACGTCCGTACTCCTGATTTTCGGCAGCATTTCAATACCTTTGACATAGTATGCCAAAGGACCGATGATTGATTTCAGCTTGCTCGGCGCTTCATAAGATACTTCTGTAATCTTGCCACCCCCAGCAATATTGATGAAATACTTGCTGTTCATCAGTCCGATATCAATGTGAGTCGCCATACCGTGGAGGATGGTTTCAGTTGCTTCCAGTATGTCAGTCGGTAGCTGCAACGCCTTCGCGAAGTCATTGACAGTGCCTATTGGGATGACCCCAAGTGAAGGCCGTCTATCAAAGATGGCCATACCATTGACGACCTCATTGACAGTACCGTCCCCTCCGGCAGCCACAATCAGGTCAAACCCGACCTCACACGCTTTCTCAGCGGCAACCCTTGCATCCCCTACTTTCGTTGTTGCATGAGTACTCGTAATATAGCCATTAACCTCGAACCGCTCTAGCACTTCTGCGAGCGATTCTTTGAATACTTCTCTGCCCGACGTCGGATTATATATAATTCTCGCAGTTTTCATTTTCTTCTCCTATTTTTCTGTTTAGTGTATGAATAGAAAAGATAGACGCTCAGTACAAATACGATAATCTGTAAGATACGAAGCAATGTTATGCTGCTTGTCGTCGAAATGAAAATCATCAGTCCGATTAGAATACAGTTGAGGATGAAGAGGGTTCTATACAACATCTGCGTCTCCCTGCATATTCATCACAGAAGAGAATAGGTCGGATTTTTTAACTTGGTATTCATCCCCATTGATATGCTCATTCTGATAAGCAGCCTTTAGTTGCCTGAACCGTTCGAGATATTTCTCGCTCCCTTGTAAACGGTTCCTGCAGTAAAGAATTTCATCCTTCCGCTTTGATTTGTGATGCATCATGATGAAATTCACGTCATATCCATCGTACCGATGACGCAATACGACTTCCTCGATGTAACCGGTAGAAAAATCTTCGACCTCGTCATAACCGACACCCCTTACATGATCCGCCAGTTTGCTAAGGTCACCTTCATCCTTCACCAGCAACAATACATCGACTTCTCCGGGCAAATCCATGTGCTCGATACTTGTAGATCCTATGTGATGGATTTCCTTTACACTGCTTCTGAAGTGGTTCAAAATGTTCAGTGAAGCTTGGATATAACAATGCAATGCCTTTTGGTAATTTGTCTCCTTGTTCATCATTAATCATCCTAGTTATGTCATTCATTAAAATTTTTGTGTATAATTAGATTGAAAAAAATTTATTTTCAACATTATAACATATTTGACGAATTGTATGTGTGATACATTAAAGGAGGGCATCATGAAGAAAATACTTATCATTCTGCTTATCGTGGCCTTTGCCGCCGGAGTTTACGTAAATTTCGGTATGAATAAAAGTACAGAAGATACTGGATCTGTATCCAGCGAAACAGCAGAATCGAACATTCCGTCTGAATCCAATACCCCAGAGGAAACTGAGGAGACAACGGAAGAATCAACTACTGAACCAGCAGAACCGGAAATGGAGGAAGTCCTTTCGTTTAATCAGGAAGCACTGGATACAGCCTATACTGCAGCCATCGATGATGACGAACCGTTGATTATCGATGTGGTTATCCCTTCGTACTATAGTGATAGCTTCATTAGTGCTTTATCGGAACGGTTCGACTCTGATCAGATCACCTTCAATCGGGTAGATTTAGAATCTACAACACCCGGACTTGAGACGATTTCCGTCAACGCAAACAGCGATGCAGTCATACTGGATGCATTACAGATTAGCGACTATAATGCGGAAGTGCTGCCTGAACGTGACGCAGACCGCTTAATGAACGCCTATATGAATCTTTATAACAGTGATAAAATCGTGTATATTCTCGGTAACCCGAATGTCCATGACGATGATTTCCTTGCTGATGTGCTTGAAGAAGAAAATGATTATCTGACTTCAAACGACTACTACTACATAGATAATCAAAACGTGTCCGTGGAGGGTGACGCCTATGACTACGATACGGACGAAATGACATCTGCATCTGAAATAGAGATTGTCCAGAACATATACACGTTCATGATAGAATAAAAACGCTTGGGTGAAATATCACCCAAGCGTTTTTATATGGACATTATAATCATCTTTTGCCGATCTCTTCAAGTAAGATCTGGTTGACCATTTTCGGATTAGCCTGTCCTTTTGACTTCTTCATGATTTGACCGACTAGGAAACCAATTGCGCGGTCCTTACCATTTTTAAAGTCCTCAATGGACTGTGCATTGGCATCCAGCACTTCTGTCACCATTTCAGTAAGCACAGCAGGATCGGAAATCTGTTCCATGCCAAGGTCCTTGACGACCTGTCTGGCACTACCGCCGTCCTCCACAATCTTAGTGAAGACCTTCTTCGCCTGTTTACTTGAAATAGTGCCATCTTCAATCAGGGCAATCATTTCAGAAAGATTTTCAGGCGTAAGTTTTGTGTCATTCAATTCAACTTGCTGTTTGTTGAGGTATTCGTTCACCCCACCCATGAGCCAGTTAGACGCTTGTTTGACATCCGCCTGATGTGTTTCCACCATTTCATTGAAGAAGTCTGATGTCTCCTTCTTTAGTGTCAGCACGTGTGCATCATAGGCCGGGAGTTCATAGTCGTTGATGTACTTCTCTTTTAGCGCATCCGGTAAAAGCGGGATACTCTCACGGATTCTATCCTTCCACGCCTGGTCGATGTGAATCTCTACGAGGTCTGGTTCCGGGAAGTATCTATAGTCGTCCGATCCTTCCTTAACACGCATCAAAATCGTATCTCCAGTTTTCTCGTCAAAGCGGCGCGTCTCCTGAGCGATTTCTCCGCCCTTCATTAGCACCTTTTCCTGACGTTTTTCTTCGAATTCCAGTCCTTTTTTGACATATGTGAAGGAGTTGAGGTTCTTGAGCTCTGCCTTCGTACCAAACTGCATCTGGCCATAAGGACGGAGGGAGATGTTAGCATCACATCTGAGTGACCCTTCTTCCATCTTACAGTCGGAAACACCAGTATACTGGATGATTGCTTTTAACTTCTCAAGGTAAGCATATGCCTCTTCTGGTGTTCTGATATCAGGCTCTGAAACGATTTCGACAAGCGGCGTTCCCTGGCGGTTGAGATCCACCAGTGAGTGATCCGACTTATGGGTGGATTTTCCTGCGTCTTCTTCTAGGTGCAGACGTGTGATACCGATGCGTTTCGTCTCCCCACCCACTTCGATTTCTATCCAGCCATTTTCACCGATGGGCTGATCAAATTGCGAAATTTGGTAAGCTTTCGGGTTATCGGGGTAGAAGTAGTTTTTCCTGTCGAATTTAGTGACGTCTGCGATGTCCATGTTCAGGGCCATCGCTGCTTTCATACCGAAGTTGACTGCCTCTTTGTTCGGTACAGGTAGCGTGCCTGGATAACCGAGATCGACGACGCTTAAATTCGTATTCGGGTCGGCACCGAAGTGTGCAGGTGCATCCGAAAACATTTTCGTATCTGTTTTAAGTTCAACGTGGACTTCCAGTCCGATGATGGTTTCAAAATGCATTATCGCACCTCCAGTTTCAG
Source organism: Salinicoccus sesuvii (assembly GCF_042648145.1). Taxonomy (NCBI): domain Bacteria; kingdom Bacillati; phylum Bacillota; class Bacilli; order Caryophanales; family Staphylococcaceae; genus Salinicoccus; species Salinicoccus sesuvii. Next base: position 49,004 of record NZ_JBHRWV010000004.1, read on the forward strand.
CTGTTTCAATTCTTCATGCAGATTGAACTGCTCTTCAAATTTGAATGCCGCATTGTATATCTTTTGTTCCTCAAAGTGATCACCAATAAGCTGAAGACCAATTGGACGTCCGGATGCGCTCAGTCCACTTGGAATGGACAAAGCAGGCATCCCCGTTAGGTTTGCTGGAATGGTCAGGAGATCGTCCTTGTACATTTCCAGCTGATCCTCGGACTTCTCTCCAATATTGAACGCTGGTGTCGGGGCTGTCGGCCCCAGTATGAGATCATATTCGCTAAACAGTTCTTTCATTTCCTTCTCTATTACGCCCCGTAGCTTCTGCGCACGGATGTAGTGCTGGTCGTAGTGTCCCGCACTAAGCACGAACGTACCAAGCAAAATACGACGTTTAACTTCAGGCCCGAAGCCTTCGGCACGTGTTTTCTTGTAGTGTTCCTCAAGTGTTTCTGCACCTTCAGCCTTATAGCCGTAGCGAATGCCATCAAAGCGTGCAAGGTTGGAACTTGCTTCACTAGAAGCAATCAGATAGTAAGCACTAACCACATACTTAGTATGCGGAATGGAAACTTCCTCCACTGTTGCACCGAGTGATCTGAAAGTCTCAGCAGCTTTCTTCACAGATGCTTCTACTTCCTCGCTGATGCCCTCACCAATAAATTCCTTCGGCAACGCAATCTTCATACCAGTAAGATCTTTGTCTATATTTTTAAGAAAATCAGTAGCAAGATCCGGTACACTCGTTGCATCCTTGTTATGTGTACCTGAAATCAGTTCCAAAATTTTCGCATTGTCTCTGACGTTTCGTGTGATCGGTCCAATTTGGTCGAGTGAGGAGGCGAACGCAACCAGACCATAGCGGGAAACACGCCCGTATGTCGGTTTCATTCCTACCACACCACAAAATGCGGCGGGCTGACGCACTGATCCACCAGTGTCAGAACCGAGGGAGAATGGGACATACCCAGCCGCTACAGCTGCAGCTGAACCACCCGATGAGCCTCCAGGTACAGCGTTAGTATCCCAAGGATTGCGGACATTTTTGAAGTAGGAGTTCTCAGTCGAGCTACCCATAGCGAACTCATCCATATTCTGTTTGCCCATCAGAATCGCGTTTGAGTCGTTCAGCTTCTCCATGACGGTCGCATCATAGACCGGTTTGAAGTCTTCAAGCATCCGGCTTGCGCATGTTGTCAGTATATCTTTTGTACAGATATTGTCTTTTATACCCATCGGGATACCGAACAATGGGCCATCCATCTTATCTTCTTCTTGAAGCTGATCCAGGGTCTGTGCTTGCTTCAGCGCTTCTTCCTTATTCAAAAATAAAAAAGAACCGATTGTCTCATCAGACGCTTCGATTCTATCGAACAGCGCACCCACTACTTCAGAAGGTTTGATTTCCTTTGATTGTATCTTGTCATACAGTGCTTCCACTGTCAGTTCATGAATGTTCACACGAGCCCTCCTTATAGCATTTTCGGCACTTTGAATTGGCCGTCTTTCACAGATTTGGCATTGCTGAGCGCATCTTCTTGGGAGAGAGGCGCTGCTGCGTCGTCTTCACGCATAATATTTTTCAAATCCACCGCATGGAACATCGGTGTTGTTGAGCTTAAGTCCACTTCATCAAGAAGATGGGCATAGTCCACAATTTTGGCCAGTTCCTCTGTGAAGGCTTCTGCCGCTTTTTCATCTTGTATTTCTATACGTGCAAGATTGGCCACGTGTTTTACTGTATCCAGATTGATCTCAGACATCCTGTTCCCTCCATTTCTAATAAAGAACATATAAATTTTATCAGACATTCCCCCAAAAATCTATCTCAGCCATTTCAATACTGTAAAAAGGCTCCAATAGTGTAAAATAATTTTCTTTATTTTCTAATAATTATTTTTAAATTACGTTGCCTATAGTATAATTAAACCGTGTAATTTTATACCTCACCGACAACCTAGACTTAAGAAGGTTGGGGGTCTTGGACCATATAATTACAGGAGATCGATTTGCATTGGTACTACAGGTTTTGTATTGTGTTTAGGGGGAGGAGATAAAATGGTACTGAATTCAGCACAATTTACTTTTACAGCCGGATGGCAGGAGTACTTGATGATGGCACTCTACTTTGCCATACTAATCGGCATCGGCTTTTATGCCTACAAACAATCCACATCTGATTTGAGTGGTTATATGCTTGGTGGCCGTAACATCGGTCCTTGGGTCACAGCACTCTCAGCTGGGGCCTCGGATATGAGTGGCTGGATGCTCATGGGCCTGCCAGGTAGCATGTATAACGTTGGACTTTCAAGCATTTGGATCGCCATCGGACTGACCATCGGTGCATACGTAAACTACTGGGTAGTGGCACCGAGACTAAGAGTCTATTCCGAAGTGTCCAACGATTCAATAACATTGCCGGATTTCTTTGAAAACCGGTTCAAAGATAATAAGCATATTCTTAAAATTGTCTCAGGCCTTGTGATCGTAATATTTTTTGCGGTATACACGGCCAGCGGAATGGTATCCGGCGGTAAACTGTTCCAGAGCGCCTTCGATCTGCCTTATCACTGGGGACTGTTTGTCACTGCGGGCGTTGTCGTCATCTACACGTTCTTTGGGGGCTATCTTGCCGTCAGCCTGACGGACTTTTTCCAAGGCACAATCATGTTCATCGCCATTGTACTAATCCCGATCGTTGCATGGCTGAACCTTACAGGACAAGGTGTTGAACCTTTCGTCAGAATTGAAGAGCTCGGTTCCATGGCCGACGTCAACTACTTATCTTTCATCAGTGGCGTTTCGATCATTACCATACTTAGCAACTTGGCTTGGGGGCTCGGATACTTCGGACAGCCGCACATCGTTGTGCGCTTCATGTCTATCAAATCACATAAACTTATTCCGAGTGCACGCCGCATCGGCATCCTATGGATGGCAATTGCCCTCGTTGGTGCATGTATTACCGGACTGCTTGGTATTGCGTTCACGGATGCGACAGCCAACGACGTATCGGACCCGGAAACGATCTTGATACTCATGAGCCAGGTACTCTTTCACCCGTTAATCGGTGGGTTCTTCCTTGCGGCAATCCTTGCTGCGATTATGAGTACCATTTCTTCGCAACTGCTCGTTACATCTAGTTCGCTCGTGCAGGACTTCTACAAGATCATCAGACGTAAAGCATTGGCCAAAGAGCAGAGGTCGAAAGAAGCGCTCGATCGACATTTCGTGCTACTCGGTCGCCTCTCTGTCGTCCTTGTCGCCATCGTGGCAATCGTCATCGCATGGGATGAGGAGTCTGTCATCTTGGATATTGTCGCCAATGCGTGGGCAGGTTTCGGTGCGGCATTCGGCCCGCTTATCGTGCTCTCACTCCATTGGAGAGGCCTTACACGTTCTGGTGCTGTCGCTTCGATCATCGCTGGTGCTGCAACAGTTATCATCTGGATTGCAGCAGATACTTTCGGTACAGAACTTTACGAAATCATACCTGGCATCATCGTCTCGACGCTTGCAGCAATCATTGTGAGTAAGGCGACACAAGGTAAGGGCATTTCTAAAGAAATGGAAGCAGAATTCGATGAAACGACGAACATTCTAAAGAATAAAAAATAACATAATTAAGTCCCCATCGATATTTATCGATGGGGACTTTTTCTGTCTGCTATTCGTAAATATGCACGCTGATATCATCATCGTCCGTCTTTGATATGAGCGCATAAGCTTTGTTTTTATCCTTTATCGACACTTCCACTTCTGTACCACTGAACTGCTCGCCGACCAGACCTCTAACATATTGGGTCAGCCCGATCACTTCCCCCCTGCTGCTGTAATCAAGCGGGATTTCTATTGTGAGTCGCTCAAGTGTGCCATCGACAAAATATCCTTGTCCAATGGAAGTTGTGAAACTATCAAAATATGATTCAAGATTTCTGTTGAAACTGATGTATTCGTTATTCGCCTCTTCGCTGATTGCTCCAGCTTCAGAAGAAGGCATCAGCACGTACGCAGCATTGACAGGTTCAAAGCGATCGATCTGATCCACCCCCGGTGCAACTTCTGCAGTGGACACGAAGTTTCCTGGCACGATGGCCGTGTCAGTGGACTGGATGAAGATGCCGAACCGAATCGTGATGTCTTCGTAGTCTTCATTGGCACGTATGCGCTCAAGAATCTCCTGAGCCATCTGCTCGCCTTCCTGTCTGACTGTCTCGACATCAAGTTCTCTAGTAAATGTCGATCCATACTGCTCCTTTTGATACTGGTATTCACTGTTCATGGCGAGACCGATGGTCATTCCTGAAAACTCGAAGGTACCCTCATTCTCAACCATGTAGTTCTGCTCAAGAATGTGCGAGAGATAGAGTGGCGATTGTACCGCGATCTCCTCGGGATCGGTTTCACCTTCGACCGATGGATTCAACCCAAGGTTGCTGAATGCATTGTTACTTGCCATCTCCTCTTCTGACATCGCCTCGACCTCTTCGACCGTATAAGCACGACCGAGATATCCGCGAATCATCTCCTGAGTAAATACCTGTCCTTCTCTGAACACGTATTCTTCAGTACTGAAGGAGTCCCGGCTCAAGTCGAATAGACCCTTTTCGAATGCTTCAATATTATAGCTTGAGACCATGTTGGAGCTTGTCAGCCCCCTTGAAGGAGAAAGTTCGTAAGGGATGACAGTGCGGTAGTATTCACCGCCACTATTTACAGTTGCTGTCTCTTCCCGCTCTTCTGCGGGCAGCGTGCTTACTTCCCCTTCATTTGTCACCTCATCTTGCTGTGGCGGCTGCTCAGGACTGCATGCTACAAGCGAGATCACCAAAAACAGAAAGGTTATTATATACTTATTCATGATTACTGCCCCATATTCAAAATGAATTCTTTTTCATTCCAGACCGTTATGCCAAGGGATTCCGCTTTCTCAAGCTTGCTTCCAGCATCTTCCCCTGCCACAACGACGTCGGTTTTGCTAGACACACTGCCCGTCACCTTGCCACCGGCATTTTCAATCTGCTCCTTGGCTTCTCCTCGCGTGAGTTCTGTGAGTTTCCCAGTCAACACAAACACCATGCCGTCAAACTGTCCACTCGCCGCTTCCTTGATTGCTTCAGTCATATTGACGTCGAATGACTTCAGTTTCTCAACCAGCTTTATGAAATCGGGATGTTCCGTGTAAGTCACGATTGAAGCTGCAATTTTTTCACCAATTTCCGGAATTTCAATGAACCTCTCACGTGGCTGCCGCATGATCTCATCCATCGATCCGAACTCAAGTGCAATCAGTTCCGATGCTTTCGTACCGACAAATCGCATACCCAGTCCGAAAAGGAGTTTTCTTAAAGGATTTTTTTTCGAAGCTTCAATGGCTGAGAGCAGGTTCTCGACTTTCTTTTCGCCCATCCGCTCGAGTGGAATGAGATCGTCGTGGGTAAGCGCGTAGAGATCGCCCACATCCTTTATAAGGCCCGCATCGAAAAGCTGACGCACCACTTTCTCACCTAGCCCGTCAATATTCATTGCCCCTCTGGAAACGAAGTGGATCATCCCTTCGACAAGCTGTGCCGGACACCCTGGGTTGATGCAGCGTATGGCGACTTCATCCTCCAGCTTGACTGTTTCATGGCCACAGCCCGGGCAATTTGTCGGTGCTTTGTACACTTCCTGGCTGGTCCGCTCCTCAAGGATGGGTCGCACGACTTCCGGAATAATATCGCCGGCTTTACGGATGATCACCTTGTCGTTGACGCGGATATCCTTCTCCTCGATCAGTTCATGGTTATGGAGCGATGCGCGTGCGACAGTGGTACCTGCAACTTTGACAGGTGCGAGAATCGCAGTCGGTGTAATCGCACCTGTACGTCCAACCGTCAGTTCGATGTCGAGCAGATCCGTCACCACTTCCTCGGCCGGGAATTTGTAAGCAATTGCCCACCTTGGAGATTTTGCAGTGAAGCCGAGATCCTCTTGGCTATTGAAGGCGTTCACCTTGATGACGATGCCATCGATATCGTATTCAAGATCATTTCGGTGCTTCTCCCAATATGCGATATACTCGAGGACACCTTCGATATCTGTGACCAGTTTTCTTTCCCTATTGGTCTTAAAACCCGCTTGGTCGAGCTCATCAAGCGCGCCACTTTGCGTATCCGCCTCAAGTTCAGTCAGATCGTTCACGCTATAGAGGAAGATGGACAAGTTTCTTTTGGCTGCAAGCTTCGGATCGAGCTGGCGTAAGGACCCGGCTGCAGCGTTCCTCGGATTTTGGAAAAGGGCTTCGCCATTCTTCTCTCGCTCGGTATTGAGCTTTTCGAATGACGACTTCGGCATATATGCCTCTCCTCTGACTTCAAATGACAGTGAGCGGTCGAGTGATAGTGGAATCGCGCCAATCGTCCTCAAGTTGGAAGTGATATTCTCTCCAACTGTGCCGTCCCCGCGTGTTGCCCCTTGTACAAGCTGCCCTGCTTCATACTTCAAAGAAACAGCCAGACCGTCTATCTTCAGTTCACACATGTACTCCACTTCCCCAACAGACTCCCTAATTCTTTTATCAAAAGCCCGGAGATCTTCTTCGTTGAAGGCATTGCCAAGACTAAGCATCGGCGTATCATGTGCCACTTTTTCAAAGCGGCTGAGTACAGCGCCACCAACTCTTACGGTCGGTGAGGAATCTGTCCGATATTCTGGATACTGCTCTTCAAGAGCAATAAGCTCATGCAGTAGTTTATCATACTCACTATCCGGAATAGTCGGTGCATCCAGTACATGGTACTCATAGTTGTACCGATTCAACCGATCCTGCAGTGATTTGATTTTCTCTTCCATTGGTTGACTACTCCTTCTTTTCGATTGGTGCAAAGTTGGCCAGAAGCCGTTTAATACCGACCTTATTGAAAATGATATCAAGTTCCTGGCTGTCCCCTTCTCCCTTGATTGCAGAAATGATGCCTTCACCAAACTTCTTGTGCTCGACCTTATCGCCGATTGCGAAACTAACGCCGCTGTTATTGGTGACGATGCGGCTGCGTTTTGGTGTCCGCTTCTTTAGACCACTGCCTGTGTTGGCATCACCTTGCGCAAACGCGCCACCGCCTTCTACTAGCGACTCTGGAATTTCAGAAAGGAACCTGCTCTGCATATTCGACTCTGTCTTACCGAAAATCATCCGGCTGTTTGCCCTAGAGAGGAACAGATGGTCTTCTGCACGTGTCAGTGCGACATACATCAGTCGACGTTCCTCTTCCAGTTCCTTATCATCATAGATGACTCTTCTTGAAGGGAAGATGCCCTCCTCAAGGCCGACGACGAAGACCACTTTGAATTCGAGGCCTTTTGAGGCATGCATCGTCATCATTGTCACGCCCCCATCGTCTTCAATACCATCCTGGTCTGATACGAGTGCCATATCGCTTAAGAAAGTAAACAATAATTCATCTGAAATCTCATTATCACGGTCAAACTCCCGGGTGACCGTCTTAAATTCCTCGAGGTTCTCAATCCGACTTCTCGCTTCAATCGTCTTTTCACTTTCCAATACTTCGAGATACCCGGTACTTTCAAGAACTTCATCCACGAGTTCCGTAATCGTAATGAACTTGGATTTCTGCGCAAGTTTCTCAAGCAAATCGACAAGTCCCATCAGTTTGACGACCGCTGTCTTTGGAATGCCGATGAAATCAGATTCCTTGATACTTTCGAAAATGCTGATGCCTGTTGTTTGACCATGGGCCTTCAGCTTATCGACTGTCTTCGGTCCGATGCCGCGTTTTGGTGTATTGATGATGCGTTCGAAGCTGATATCATCGTTCGGATTCAGTATGACCTTCAGATAACTCATCAGATCCTTGATTTCCTTACGGTCATAGAACTTGATACCGCCAACCATTTTATAGGGAATGTTCGATTTGACGAAAGTATCCTCGATGGCCCTCGACTGGGCATTGGTCCTGTAGAGGATTGCCATCTCGCTATGGCTGTACTTGTCTGCCAGATCAAGTATGTTACCGACCACTTCCTCTGCTTCCCCGCGTTCCGAGTCTGCTACAATGTTCTGTAACTTCGGTCCGCCATCGCGTTCGGTCCGCAACGCTTTCGGTTTACGTTCTGTATTATTTTCGATGACCGCATTAGCTGCATCCAGAATATTCTTGCTTGAACGGTAATTCTGTTCCAGTTTGATGACCACCGCTTCTGGATAGTCATCTTCGAAGTTCAGGATATTCGAGATATCTGCCCCTCTGAACTTGTAGATGGACTGATCGGAATCCCCGACGACACATATATTACGGTATTTCTCAGCGAGTTGCGTGATCAGACGGTACTGCGCATGATTGGTATCCTGATACTCATCGACGTGGATATACTGGAAACGGTTCTGGTAGTATTCCAGTACTTTCGGCTCCTTGTCGAATAGCTCAATCGTCAGCATGATCAGATCATCGAAATCAAGCGCGCTATTGCGATAGAGAATCTGCTGATAATCGTGGTACATCTCACTATAGAGGGTATCGGGATAGGCGGCCGCTTCAGCGATGCTCTGCTCCGGTCGGATCAGCTGGTTCTTCTTGTCCGAGATGAACCCGATGATGTTTCTCGGATTATGTTGTTTCGGGTCCAGGTTACGCCGCTTCAGTATATCTTTCACTACCGACTTCTGATCCGTCGGGTCGAGGATGGAGAAGCTGTTCTCGTATCCGAGGTGGTTGATATTGCTTCTTAAAATACGCACGCACATGGAGTGGAATGTCGAAATCCACATATCCTGTGTACCTTCTGTAATCAGCGCCGATACACGGTCCCGCATTTCCCGTGCTGCCTTATTAGTAAAGGTGATCGCCAGTATATTTCTAGCGGGCACCCCTCTATCTTCAAGCAAGTAAGCCACGCGGTGTGTCAGCACCCTGGTTTTGCCACTGCCGGCACCCGCCATGATAAGAAGCGGTCCTTCCGTCGACTGTATGGCTTTCTTCTGCTCTTTATTCATCAAACTCAGGTCCATAATCAAAACTCCAATTTATTTAATGATTGTACGCAATGCTTTTTTTGAACTGTCGTAGATAATGTTTCCTACAACGATGGTATCCGCATACTGCGCCATTTCGCGCGCTTCCTCTTTCGAAGTAATGCCGCCACCATAGATCACATGAGAATGTGAGGTGTGCTCGCGTATTGTCCGCATCACTTCCGGATCACCATATGTTCCGCTGTACTCAATATATATGTACGGTGTCTGGTAGAGCTTGTCCATCATGTCAATATAGTGTGGCACCATTTCAGGTTCAACTACTTTCCCTTCGGCTTTTCTGAATGCTTTGCACTCGGGGTTCATGATGATGTACGGCAGCAAGGAGACGGTGTCATAATCGAGTAGATGCCCGTATTCCGCCAGTGCTTCAAGCATCAACCCGTGCTGCCATTTTATATTCGCCGTGTTGAACACTGCGGGGATAAAGTAGTGGTCGAATCCTGGCACGACCGCTTCTGTAGATGTGATTTCAAGTGCCACCGGAACCGAGAAACGCCGTACCCGTGCCATCAAGTTGAGGACATTATCTTCAGTGATATTATCGGTCCCCCCGATAATGATGGCATCCGTCTTCGATTCGCAGACTGCGGTCAGGTCCGCATCACTGATTTCCTTTGCCGGATCCAACTTGAATACATGTTTGCAATCTTTAAGCATATATAAAACTCCCATCAGAATTCATAAGGATATTATAGCATTTTTACGTTGCATCTGTTTTACAATATGTCGTCAGAAGGTGGCAAAAATGCAAAAAAACCGACCGGCCGAAACCGATCGATTCTTCCTAGTCGATACCCAAATATTCTTCCAAGGTCAGTCCACTCTCATATATAGCCGGTGCTTCCTCACCAACGTACCTCAAATGCCAAGGTTCGTACATATAGCCTGTAATGTCTTCTTTCCCTTCCAGATAGCGAATGATGAACCCGTATTCATGAGCGACATCCTTCATCCACTGAAATTCCGGGGTGTCACCGAACTCCCACTTTAAATTGGTGAGGCTATCTGATGAGCCGACATCAATTGCGAGCCCTGTCTGGTGCTCAGAGTGACCGGGCTTTGCGCTGTACTGGTCCGCAGCTTCTTGTCCATCTCTAGCGATATAGTTTTGGTACAGCTGGGCTTGATAGTCATACGTCCTAAAGTCGCTGACTAAAACGAAATCGAGTCCCTCGGCGGCACCATCTTGAAACATTTGCTGATAGGCCTCAATAACTTCTGGCTGTAATCCTGGGCTATAGTCCTCAGGCAAAGAGATCTCTTTGTTAACGATAAGGATATCATCAACATAAGTGATGCCGTCGATCACTTCGATATTGGGAAGCGCTTCGAGATTTTCAACCTGCAGTTGCTGGTAGTCTTTCTCAAAATCTTCATTCAGCGCCTGCATTTCATTCGAGGCTACATTACAGCCTGCCAGTAGAAATATTACAAGGACAGTGCCTGATTTTAAATGTTTGAACATCGAACCGCTCCTTTGACAATCAGTAATGATAGTTTACCATATCCCTACCAAATGTCTAAAGGTGGCCCTATTCAAGACCTGCTCTCTTGAAGATGATGTCTACACGCTTAAGGTGGTGGGTTTCATCGAAACAATCATCAATTTCCGCTTCTGTCAGCAGCTCCTGTATACGATCATCCTGCTCCACAAGTTCACGGAACGGAACTTTCGTTTCCCAGGATTCCATGGCCTTTGGCTGGACGAGGTCATATGCTTCCTCGCGCACCAGACCCTTGTCGATCAGCGTCAACATCACACGCTGTGAGTAGACCAGGCCGAATGTCTTGTCGATATTCTGCTTCATGTTATTCTCAAATACCGTCAGATTCTTGATGATATTGGTGAAGCGGCTCATCATGTAGTCAAGCGCAATCGTCACGTCAGGCAGCATGATCCGCTCAGCAGACGAGTGCGAAATATCGCGTTCGTGCCAAAGGGGGACATTTTCATAAGCCGTCGTAATATATCCGCGGATGACACGGGAGAGCCCTGTGACATTTTCACTGCCGATTGGATTTCGTTTATGCGGCATGGCACTTGACCCTTTCTGACCCTTGCCAAACGCCTCTTCGACTTCGCGGGTTTCGGTCTTCTGCAGACCACGTACTTCCACCGCAAACTTCTCGATGGATGTTGCGATTAAGCCGAGTGTCGCAATGTAGTAGGCATGACGGTCACGCTGTAGCGTCTGCGTGGATACTTCCGCCGTACCCAGTCCGAGATGCTCACACACATAGCTTTCCACTTCAGGCGGAATGTTGGCAAATGTGCCGACAGCACCACTCATCTTGCCGACTTCGATTTCTTTCCTGACGTTTTGGAAGCGCTCTAGATTCCGCTTCATCTCCATGTACCAAAGTGCCATCTTGATGCCGAAAGTCGTCGGTTCCGCATGTACCCCATGTGTCCGTCCCATCATCAGTGTCGTCTTATGTTCACGTGCCTTGTCACCCAACACTTCAATGAAGTCCAAAAGGTCCTGCTCGAGTAGCTCATTTGCCTGCTTGATCATGTAACTCTGCGCCGTATCCACTACGTCCGTCGATGTTAACCCGTAGTGTACCCATTTTTTCTCATCACCAAGCGTCTCCGACACCTGACGGGTAAAAGCAACAACATCGTGACGCGTCTCTGCTTCTATTTCCTTGATGCGGTCTACATCGATTCGAGCATTGGGACGAATCTGCTTCACTTCATCCATTGGTATGTATCCGAGCTCAGCCCATGCTTCAGAAGCGAGGATCTCAACCTCCAACCAGGCTTTGAATCGGTTTTCTTCAGTCCATATCTGTGACATTTCCTCCCGGGAATAACGAGAAATCATGCATACACGCTCCTTAGTATTATTTCTTCTACATTATAACAAAACATATTAAAAAACGAACATTTTTTTGAAATAAAATGAAAATGTTCGATAAAAAAGACGGATAATTGGATTATCCGTCTAATCTTCTACTTTCTTGCCTTCGAATACTATTTCTTGGTGATCTACAACCCGTTCTCCATTCTTTTCGATGAAGACGGGCTGCTCCATGCGGCGTACAGGCTGATAGCCCTCTTCACGCATGCGTTCTAGACACTCACCCAGTGATTCATTCTCCGCCACTTTAAACTTTTTCTTTTTGGGCATTTTTTTCCTCTTCCATTTCCCTTGCTTCAGAAATCTCTTCCAGTACTTCTTCTACGTTTTCAGGTTCATAGTTCTTGAGTCGCTTGCGTTTGACACCTTTTGTCCAGAACCCGCCAGTGATATTTTTAGGTTCATGTGTGATGATGAATGCTTTCTCATCGAGTTCTTTCACTGTGTTGATCAGCTTATGCTCATATTTCCTTGGTGTAAGGATCTGGAGCGTTGTCCGTTCACCGTCACGTCCGTACTGATAACCGTGGGTGACGCCGTAACCGAGATCTCTGATATTCGTTGGAAGATCCTTGTCTTTCTCAGCAGTGATAACATTGACGACGAGATATCCGAGCGCCAGTTTCTCCTCTATTTTGAGGCCGACCAAGATGCCCGCGCCGAAACCGAGTGCATAGGCCACGACATTCTGGAACTGATCCAGATTCTCAAGGACCAGACCCAGGCCGATGACATAGACGAATGTCTCGAGGATACTGAAGGAAGCGGCTGTATAGCGGTACCCCTTCAGCGTAGAGATGGTACGCATCGTAAGGAAGCTGACATAGACGATGTTCACTGCGAAGATGACCATTACCATCAGCCAGGGGTTTTGTGATATGGCTGTTATCATTTCATTCTACCTTTCCTGAGTGAGTATATCTTTTGTTTTTGTACTATTCTTCCTGCTGTGCATCATACGCAGGTGTATTGTAGCGGTTGTACGCATCATCCCGCTTGTGTTGGGTCTTTTTATACCACTTGATGATCGTATCGTAATCCGCCTGTGATACTTCCTTTCCTTCAAGAAAATCATCAATCGCGTCATAAGTGACACCGAGTGCCTCTTCATCACTGATCAGAGGTCTGTCATCTTCAAGATCGGCAGTCGGCAGTTTATTGGCCAGATGTTCAGGGGCACCGAGGTACTCGAGTAGCATCCTGCCCTGCCTTTTGTTTAAACCGAATAGAGGAATCAAATCGGCTGCACCGTCACCAAATTTCGTGTAGAATCCAGTAATGGCTTCTGCTGGGTGATCCGTACCGAGTACTATACCGCTTGTCGAGGCAGCAACCGCGTACTGCGCCTTCATTCGCTCTCGCGCTTTCTCATTTCCTTCGACAAAATCGCTCAGTACATAGCCTGCTTCCTTGAGCGATGCGACACTCTGCTCGACATTTGGACGAATATTGATGGTTGCGGTATGTGTTGGTTTTATATATTCTATCGCATCAAGCGCATCCTGTTCATCATTCTGCTTGCCGTAAGGCAGGCGCAATGCGTGAAATTCATAGCCGCCATCTGTTTCTTCATTCAGTTCGTCAACTGCCATCTGCGTAAGTTTACCGAGCAGCGTGGAGTCCTGACCACCTGAGATTCCGAGTACGAATGACTTGATGAATGTATGATGCTTGACGTAGTCCTTCATGAAATCGATGATTTCCCTGACTTCCGTTGCCGGGTCGATTTCAGGCTTTACATGGAATTCCTTTAGAATATCTGCTTGCAATGCTGTCATTTCATATCACTCCAATGTTTTATTACTCGCTTCCTCAATAAGGTCTTGCTTGATTTGCCACAACGTCTTTGAGAGATCGACCGGATACTCCTCCGGGTTCAAAAAGCGCTTGTATTCTTCCCAAAGCAGAGTCAGTCCCTGCTCGTGTCGTTGCTTCATCATATCAACGCTTTCTGGTTCATAGACACATTCGCCATCGACGAAAATATCTTTCATCAATTCGACCATCTCGTAGGAACGGATGAGTTTGCGCTTCATTGTATGAATGGGGTGGAACATAAGCAATGGTGCGTCCTGCTCTGTCTTTTCCCCAAAATACGTAATATATTCACCTTCCGACATGCCAGTATTACGGTTGATGATACGATGGATGTTCTTTTTCCCAGGTGTAGTCACTTTTTCTGGGTTACCTGAAATCTTGATGCGGTTTTCAAGTTCGCCCGCCTCATTTTCTATGGCGACAAGCTTGTACACTGCGCCAAGCGCGGGCTGGTCATAAGCGGTAATCAGCTTAGTGCCTATCCCAAAGCTATCGACTTTCGCACCTTGGGAGAGGAGGGAGAGGATCGTCAATTCATCGAGATCGTTCGAAACAATAATCTTGGCCTCTTGGAATCCTGCAGCATCGAGCATTTTCCTTGCCTCTTTTGATAGGTAGGCAATGTCACCCGAGTCGAGCCGGATGCCGATGAAATTGATCTTATCACCATATTCCTTGGCCACTTTAATTGCATTTGGCACACCTGATTTCAATGTGTCGAAAGTATCCACTAAGAAGACGCAGTTATCATGGGTATCAGCGTAGGCTTTGAATGCCTCGTAGTCATCCCCGTACGCCTGGACCATGGCATGCGCATGCGTACCACTCGCCGTGAGACCGAATAGTTTCGCTGCACGCACATTGCTCGTGCCGTCGAACCCACCAATGATGGCCGCACGCGCGCCCCAAAGTGCTGCATCGAACTCGTGCGCACGACGCGTACCAAACTCCATTAGTGTACTCTCAGGTACAATTTGACGGATACGGCTCGCCTTGGTGGCAATGAGTGTCTGGAAATTGACGATATTAAGAAGCGCCGTCTCCACGAGCTGCGCTTCGATGATTGGCGCTTCTACTTGAACCAGTGGCATGTTGGCAAAAACAACCTCACCTTCCTGCATGGCACGGACATTGCCGGTGAAGCGCAAATCCTTGAGGTATGATAGAAAATCATCGTCATATCCAATCGATTTCAGATACTCGATATCGGACTCCGAAAATTTCAGATTCCTAAGAAAGTCAATGATGCGTTCGAGTCCGGCAAATACTGCATATCCATTGCCAAACGGCATATTTCTGAAATAAAGATCGAATACTGCTGTACGGTCCTTGAGACCTTGTTCTAGGTAGGTTTTACTCATATTGATCTGATACAGATCGGTATGCAGCATAAAACTGTCATCTTCAAATTGATACATTTGTTCCAGTCCCTCCATGAAGTGCTGTAAATCAGTTATAATCATTCTAACACAACAATTTTTTATCGACATAATATTACAGGAGGATTCACATGAAATTCGAGAGTTTCAGGGCGCGCTTTATCGTCCTATCCCTTATTGTCTGCATATCCGGTTTTTCTCAAGGGATGCTTCTCCCCCTTATTTCTTTTATTTTCGAGAACCGGGAGGTCCATGCGACAATCAACGGACTGCATGCATCAGGGCTTTACATAGGTGTATTCTTATCAGCCCTTTTTATAGAAGCACCGTTAAGAAAATACGGATTCCGGCCTATGATCATCACCGGCGGCATCATCGTTGGCATCTGTCTGTTGCTCTTTCCGGTACTTGACTCCATTTGGATCTGGTTTCTGTTGAGATTGCTTGTCGGCATCGGCGATAACGTCTTACATTTCAGCACCCAGACTTGGCTGACACAAAGTACACCACAGCACAAACTTGGCAAGGTCATTGCATTCTATGGCCTGTTCTTTTCGCTCGGCTTTATGATCGGACCTAAAGTCAGTGAACTTGTGACCATCTGGGAACCTCTGCCATTCCTTGTCTCCGGAGTGCTCACCATGATCGGCTGGCCGCTCATTTTCCTGCTTCGAGGCGCTGAGAGGGAAAAACCGATTGACTCAGGTGTAAAAGTAACTATATTCAACACATTCAAGAACTTCAAGGCCGTACTCACGACAAGTTGGATTGCTTTCTTGTTCCCAATGCTATTTGGCATTTTTGAGGCATCATTAAACAGTAATTTCCCGGTTTTTGCCATCCGGAACAATTTCCAGTTATCGGATATTACATGGATCCTGCCAGCCTTCAGTTTCGGTTCCATACTATTACAAGTGCCAATCGGAGCGCTCGGTGACAGAATCGGACGCGGGCGGCTCATTTCGGTCCTTTTGGCCCTTGGTGCAGTGACCTTTTTGTTCATGGAAGTATTTAATAACTCGTTCATCATGCTGTTGTTACTATTTACGCTAGCTGGGATATTTGTCGGTTCGATGTACTCTCTAGGCATCAGCTATATGACGGATATTACACCGAAATTCAATTTGCCTGCCGGCAATCTTATGGCAGGTATTATGTTCAGCCTCGGCAGTATTGCCGGGCCGGTAGTTGGCGGATACATTATTACAGTGACAGAAGGCACCTATTATTTCAGCTTCTTCTCAGTCGCTATAATCATAACGCTTATATTGAACATTTTATTTATGTATAGGCGCGGCAATGTGGCACAATAGAATCATGTAAAACCATATCATAAGTTTCCAGGAGGAAAAATGAATGAACAATGCACTGCTAGTCATCGACTATTCATACGATTTTGCTGCACCAGATGGCAGATTGACTGCTGGTACGGCAGCCCAAGCAATCGAAGCTGCCCTCGTAGAGAAGATTAAAACATCACATGAAGCTGGTACTCCCATCTTTTTCATGATGGATCTTCACTTTGATGATGATGAAATGCATCCGGAATCGAAGCTGTTTCCCGCACACAATATTGAAAACACCAACGGCCGCGAACTTTACGGTGAAGTGCGTGATATCTATCAACAGATCAAGGACGCAAAGAATGTATTTTTCATTGATAAGAGGCGCTACAGTTCATTTGCCGGCACACCCCTCCACCAGCTGTTGCTGGAACGGAAAATCGATGCCGTAACACTGACTGGTCTCGTGACTGATATCTGTATTATGCATACAGCGGTAGACGCCTACAATCTTGGCTATGACATCATTGTCCCTAGCGACTGCGTTGCCTCCTTTAACGAGCCTGCTCATGAAATGGCACTCGAACACTTCAAAAATGCACTCGGGGCAACTATAGAACCATAGAACGATGCATAATTCAATGATAAAATGGGAAAAGTAATATCATAATCATAAGGAGAATCAACATTATGACTCAAATTAGAATTTTTGGACACCAGAATCCTGATACAGACACAATCACTTCAGCCATCGTTACAGCAGATATCGAGCAACAACTCGGCAATGAGGCAAGCGCCTACCGCCTCGGTAATATTGGAGCAGAAACTCAGTATGCACTCGAGCACTTTGGCGTCAAAACGCCGGAACTGCTCGAAACGCTTGAAGATGGCGCTGATGTGATTCTTGTAGACCACAATGAATTTCAGCAGTCTGCAGAAAATATCGAAATGGCCAACATATTGAAAGTATATGATCACCATAGAATTGCCAACTTCCAGACGGAGGGACCGCTCTACTATCGTGCAGAACCTGTCGGTTGTACAGCTACCATCCTCAAGAAGGTATATGAAGAAAATGACCTCTTGATTTCAAAGGAAATGGCCGGACTCATGCTTTCTGCCATTATTTCTGATACACTCCTTTTCAAATCGCCGACAACAACGGAAGAAGACAGTGTTGCAGCACAGTCTTTAGCGGAGATGGCAGACATAGATATTGAGAGCTATGGTACCGAAATGCTTAAAGCAGGTGCTTCTACGAAAGATAAAACGGCTGAAGCACTCATCACTGCAGATGCAAAATCTTTCGAGATGGGCCAGAGAACGACACGCATTGCGCAAATTAACGTTGTCGATGTGGACGAAGTGTTCGAGCGCAAACAAGAACTGGAAGATGCAATCCACAGTCAGATTGATCAAGAAGGCTATGATCTGTTCGTATTGGTTGTAACAGACATCCTGAACTCCAACTCTAGAGTGCTTGCACTCGGTACAGAAGCACAGTCTGTCGAGAGAGCATTCGACGTTTCATTAGACAATAATTCTGCAGTTTTAGAAGGCGTGGTTTCACGCAAGAAGCAAGTAGTACCTCAGATCACTAAAGCATTGTCATAAGGAGGAAGAAGTATGCTGAAAAAAGAAGCAGGTAGGCTCTATCTAGAAGAAGGACACGATGTTATCGCAGAACTCGTCTACACCGAAACTGATGAATATTACGATGTAACAAGCACATATACAAGGCCTGACTACCGAAACAGAGGTTTAGCTAGGGATCTTGTTGATGAAATCGTCGAGATGGCACGTGAAGACAACAAGAAAGTGCAACCAACATGCCCCTACGTTGCTTTTGCCATCCGCGATTCAAGCTATGATGATGTAAAAATAAAATAACCATTTAAAATCCCCGCCATTTTCATGGCGGGGATTTTAAATGGAAGGAATTCCAAAAATAATAGTTGAAAGAATGAAAAAATGGTATAAACAAATACTATCTTAATTTTTCTGAAAAATCAATATTATCAGGAATTTTTATTCGCTAAATATTTTACTTATTACACTTTCCTTGCCTGTTTCAAGCCGTTCTTTGGAACAGGCATCTGCTATGCGATAGTCCAGCTCTCCAGTGGCTCTGGAGAATGACACTTCATCGAGATAATTTGTCGTCTCGGCCTGATCGAAACATCCCGGGTGGAAGATTTCTTTCAGTGTATGATCGACGATGACGCGTTCCGACGAGCTTGTACGGTCTGCCAGAGGCAGAAACAGCACAAGCATCGCAAGCAGAACAAGTACAAGAGTAATCCATATACTTTTTCTATTCATTTAGAGGAATCCGACGAAGACGCCTTCCGGTGCTTCAACTTCGCCTTCTTGACGTTCAATAGTGCCGTCCTCGTTAATTTTGAACAGCACCACATTGTGGGAACGTTCGTGAGCACAAACCAGATATTCTCCATCAGGTGTTATATTAAAGTCTCGTGGCCAGTCTCCATTGGTAGATTCGATTTGAGTACGTTTGAGCGTTTTGCCATCCGACTCAATTTCGAATACAGCGATGCTGTTGTGTCCTCTATTCGAGACGTAGATGTATTTACCGTTCGGGTGCTTGCGTATCGCACTCCCCTGGGAATGGCCGTCGAAAGACTCAGGGAGTGCAGAATACGTTTCGATTGGGAAGAATTCGCCGTCGTGATAGTTCGCAACGATGACTTCATTGGAAAGTTCCGTAAAGATATACGCATATTTCCCACCGTCTCCAAAGACAAGGTGTCTTGGACCGCTCCCTGCAGCAACTTTGCTTTCGGAGACCTTTTCAAGTCTATCTTCTTTGATTTCGAGCGTGACAATTTTGTCTGCTCCGAGATCGACAGCCGCAATATACTTGAGGTCCGGCGTTTCGACGACGAAGTGGGAGTGCGGATTGTCCTGACGTTCGTGAGGCCCGTCCCCTTCTACCTGGAAAACATCCAGTCGCTCTGTCACGATACCGCGAGAATCCACACGATACAGTCTGATTTCACCCGACAGATAAACCGCATCTACCAAATAGTTCTGATCCGATGTGAGTGTTAGATGGCACCCGGATGCCCCTTCCTCGAGACAGTCTTCGATAAAACGCAGTTCGCCTGCTTCAAAATCATTCACACCGAACGTAGCAATACCTGCTTTCGTCCTACCTTGCTTTACTGCATAGATGCGATCGTTCCTTATATCCAGGTAAGTCGCATTGGGAGATTCCGCTGCCTCTTCTACCGAAACGAGCTTGCCCGCTTCAGTATCCAGTTCAAATTTGTAGATACCTTTGCCGTGTTCTTTAGTATAGGTGCCAACATACCCAATCATTGATATTCCTCCTACAATTTTTCTATTATCTTAGCATACCAGTAACCATACCCTAAATGAAAAGAATTAATACCTCTTGAAATACAGAACATATGTTCGTATAATTGAAACAGATAAACGAACAGGCAGGGAAGGGGATGCGTATGGATTACCGTAAATTACCAATTGAAGATCTCGATTCGAATATTCCGCAAGGACGCGGAATGATCAAGTGGGCGCCCTTTGCCACTATGCCCGAACAGTTTGAGAAAATTGCTAGTATGATTGAAGATCAGATGAAAGTGGAGCGGCCGATCTTGTCAGATGACCGCCT
Source organism: Salinicoccus sesuvii (assembly GCF_042648145.1). Taxonomy (NCBI): domain Bacteria; kingdom Bacillati; phylum Bacillota; class Bacilli; order Caryophanales; family Staphylococcaceae; genus Salinicoccus; species Salinicoccus sesuvii. Next base: position 69,031 of record NZ_JBHRWV010000004.1, read on the forward strand.
CGAAGAAATGAACCGTATTCTGAAGCGAGCCCTCCGAGAAAAACGGAGTGTCAGAGTAGAATATTACTATGATGGCTTTCGTTTTCACACCGACTTAAAACTGATTCAAGTTGATGCATGGAGCATGGTGCTCATCGGCCAACCGATGGACAAGACAGATGAGGAAATGGTATTCATTTCGTTCATTGACGTGCTCAACGTCGTCATGATTTGAAAAAGCCACGCAGAAAAATTTCTGCGTGGCTCCAAATCAGCGCTCCAAGAAGAGTACTGGCTCTTTTTGATAGTCTGTCGCTAGCATCAGATGGTAGACAAGGACAGTAGTCGTAATGGCCCCAATGCCACCCGGCACGGGCGTAATGAATGACGTTTTGTCCTTGACTGCTTCAAAGTTTACGTCACCAACCATTTTACCTGCATCATTGAAGTTGATACCGACATCCACGACCACCGCCCCCTCCCTGACATGTTCGGGACCGATAAGATTGATGACACCTGCTGCACTGATGATGATATCTGCATCCTTGCATCTCTTGATTAAGTCATCAGTGTATACATTGCATATCGTCACTGTGGCGTTACGATTCATCAACATTAGAGAAAGCGGCTTACCAACAACGGCGCTTGCTCCGACCACTGTAACATTCTTACCTTCGAGATCAATATCATAGAAGTCGAGCATTTCTATCACGCCTGCTGGTGTACAGGGTTCCAGCCGGTTGCGTTCCCCCGTCAGAACCTGTCCTAGATTGAACGGGGTCATCCCATCGATATCCTTGATCGGGTTCATCAGCTCCACAACACGTCTCATATCGATGTGGTCAGGCAACGGCTGCAACAGCAATATACCGTTGATGGCATAGTCCTCGTTGATTTCACGAAATTTAGTTAGAAATGCCCTATTCGAAATGTCATCTGGAAAATGGAACTGCTCTGTATCGATGGACAGCTTCTCAAACCGCTTCATCGCCGCCCTTTCGTACGATATGGCATCTGATAGCTCACCAACCCTTACAAACGCGACTTTCGGTCTGATTCCATGCTTTCTTGATTCCTCTACCGCATCTTTTATACCTTCCGACAGATGTGCCGCAACTGCTTTGCCATCCATGATCGTCGTCATAAAAAAGCTCCTTTATCCCTTTTACTCAATATAACATAGTGTATTGATTGGGATGCAGTGAAAACAGGCATCGCGATAAATAAAAAGCCACCCCGGAGGGTGGCAGATCCAATTATTTTGTTTCACGGTGGATCGTGTATTTGTTCAGTCTTGGGGAGAATTTCTTCATTTCGATACGCTCAGGATTGTTTCTTTTGTTCTTAGTCGTAATGTAGTTACGATCTCCACTTTCAGTGCAAGCCAAAGTTACATTTACTCTCATTGATTTCGCCTCCTTTACTCTTTACCTATTCCGCTGTGCGGTGAGGAACATCCAATTGGAATAATATTTTTATTATACCATGTCCGGAAATCGATTAACAGATGTCTCGGACCCCATTTCAACTGGCCAGTTGATCATCCTATGAAAGGATGAAACGATGGTAATCAATGCTGGTGTGTCCCTCGTCTACATTGAACCGCCTTAACCATTTTAAAGGTTTTCACGATTTTTTTCAACACTTTTATCGCATACCTACTAAATCAATAAAAGTAATAAGCCTACCTACCCCCTCGGCGTTACTCCCCACATAATAAAAGGCTGACTATCGAAAGTCAGCCTTCTATTATTTAGTTTCTGCTTCAATTTCACGTTTGAGCTTTTCTGTGAAATCTTTGATCTCTTCGACATCCTTCTTTAGGAAGAAAGCAACCACCACTGCAACGATCGTTGTGATGATAGCAAGCACCGCTGTTACTTTAAGTAATAGACCAAGTATTGATTTTATAAGTTCCATATAGACCTCCAAGAAGTTATTTAATCTACTCTACCCAAATTCCAAGAGGTTAATTCCAAAAAAATATAAAATACAGGGTTGAAATTTATCAGAAAATTCAGTACAGTAGAGGCAGTTAATTCGTATTAACTGACTCTATTCCATTTTCTCATAAAATTTCTCCTATTTTTTCCTGCACTCGACCAGTGCAGGTTTTTTTACCCCTCGATAACTTTGATGTATACTGTCCGCGTCCTCGGACCATCAAATTCCGCAAAATAGGTGCTCTGCCAAGTGCCATAGATGACTTTACCATCTTCAATGATCAATGTTTCACTGGCGCCAGTCAAAGAAGACTTCATATGCGAATCCGAATTGCCTTCAGCATGTCTGTATTCATTCTTATTATCGAATGTCTGATTCATTCCGTAGACAAGATCCCGCGTTACATCCGGGTCCGCATTCTCATTGATTGTGATACCCGCTGTTGTATGCGGCGTGAATACAGTAATGATCCCCGACCTTACGCCACTTTTCTCGAGCGCCTGATCAACCAGCGTATCGATATTAATATATTCCGATCTGTGATTGGAGGTTACATTGAATGTGTAGAGCATGTTATCACCTTTAACTTTATGATTTATGGGTACTATACTACTAGAAAATCAAAAAAAGGAGAAATGATAATGCCTTATTCAATGGACGACTATCCGGATTCACTAAAGAACATGGAGAAGCTTGAAAGGAAAAAGGCGATCGACATTATCAATGCGCTGCTTGAAGAAGGTTACGATGATGGGCGTGCCATTCCAATTGGTACAGAGCAAGCAAAAGAATGGTATTCTGATGCTTCCAAAAAAGAACTCGACGCACTAAAAGATAAAGATGTCACAGAACACGAAGATGACCCTGGACAGCAAGGTGGGAAGATTGCTGATAATGATGTCGAAGTATTTTTTGAAGATGATGAATGGAAAGTTCAGACCAAAGGAGCGAAGCGTCCAAGCAACACTTACGACAACAAGAGTGACGCTAAGAACCGAGCTGAGGAGATTGCCAAGAACCGAGGTTCCGATACCATCATCCACAATAAAAACGACTAATACAAAATCCCCGACCGTCGCAGTCGGGGATTTATTTATACTTGGAGATTCAAGTCGCGCGTCTTATCGAGACCCATTTTATCGATTGTCAGTCCTTCTCTATCGAAGTCCATTTCAAGCATAAGAGAAGTTAAGTGGATGATTGAATCGATCGCCGGCGTCTTTACTGATGCCGCTTCTGCAATGCTTTTCCATAATACGAGCCCATATCCAACATCCTCAACAATATAACGGTTGTTCAAAGTGACTGGACCCACCAAGTCTTTTAGTATAGGACTTTCATTATATTGATCCTTAAGTGGCTTATCCGGCTCAAAGTAAGTGCTACGCTCCGAACGTGCAGATTTATCAAGTACCTCAAACCCGAGCACTTCACATACTTCCTGGCGTTCTTTGTCTATCGCTTCGATTACTTTGACTGTATGATGTGTTACGCCATCACGGTAGAGATAAAATGTATCGCCGTGATTGTCGATATAGCCTGTGTTTAGAATAGATGGTGCCGGGTGACTTTCCGGATTGCCATTGTTCAACGCCGTTTCTATGATATTTTGTGCCGGCACAAGGGTATCGTAGAGGACTGTGAGCGTCTCCATCATCTTTCCTGTATCGCTACTCGGGTATGCGCTGAAAAGATTATGCTTACTTTTAAGAATGACGTCGGCATCGTTTTGCTCGTAGTCATACCTTGCAGCATAAGTCAGCGACATGGACTCACCGATCAGTACGTTGACTTCCGGACGTTTCTCCTTGAGCAAGTTGCTGAGTACCATACTATTCATTGCGCTGGCACCATTGATAAAGATCATCTGCCCGTCCTCAAGATAAGGGATAATCTCACCAAACATCTGAGAGAGTATATGTGTCGGTAGGCAGGTCATTATCACTTCAGCATCTTTCACCGCTTCAAGTGGATCTTGCGTGAAATGATGAAGATAAAGTGGCTCTCCTTTATAATTGACCCTGCCTTGCATGATGTCTGTGTGTGGATCTTTCAATGCCTGCAGGGAATGGTATAGTGTCACTTTGTGGCCTCTTGAGGTCAGATCAGCCGCTGCGACAATACCACCATTTCCTGCGCCAACTATGGAAACCTTCATTAAAATGGAACACTCCTTAAAATTTTATAAGGCTGATTATACTGAAAATTCTTATTTTATGCCACTATAAAGCCCAGACTATCCAGTCTGGGCAAGTTGTTTCTATTTTTCTATGCTGCCATCTCTGATCAGCTCAATTGCTGGAATGTCAGCAGGTGCCCAGTTGAGGGCATCTATATTTCTGCGGGGCAGCCATTTCATGTCCACATGTTCGAGTAGCTGAATCTCTCCTGCAAGATGCTTAGCATAATACGTTGTAAGCTCAACGGTACCAAAATCATATTCATGTACAGTTGTCGTTATCTTGTCTCCTACCTCTATACTACAGTCCATTTCTTCTTTCAGTTCACGCTTCAATGCTGCGCGCGGTGCTTCCCCTGCTTCGATTTTGCCGCCAGGGAACTCCCACATCAAGGGGAGACTTTTTCCTTTCGGTCTTTGTGCACATAGTATCTCATCTTGTTCATTCACTATGACCGCACCGACGACTCTGATATATTTCTTCATCGAATCCTCCATCATAATAATTTAATAAAGCTATTATAACAGAGAGATCCATCGAAAAAGCCAACATATTTTTTTACATGAAAGGGTAATGTGATAATATTAGTACATTAATGGAAGGTACCTCCAAATAAATTAGCGCAAAAAAAAAAAGACCCCCTGCCTTAAATAATTTAAGAGGTCGGGTGCATTTAGAGGCAGAGGAGATCCAATTAAGGGTAAGGAAAAAATGAACTTACTAGAAGTTGCTAATAAACACCGATAGGGGCTGGCCTGCCATCAGGAAGATAACCAGAACCTTTACCGAAAGTTCCAACTTCTCCATAGCCACTCTTCACAACACTCGCTTCTGCTGTTTGGATGTTGACCGCTGAGATTGAGACCAATAGGATAGTACTCAATATAACAACACTGATAAGCTTCTTCACGCCATTACCACCTCCGTTGTTTATAATTACATTATGCATGATTCAAAAATCGCCAGCAATATTCACATATGCAAAAATTGTGAACATTTTTCAGAAAAGGAGTCGGCTTATGAGATACCACATAAGATTTAAAGAGATCAGACAGCAAAAAGGACTCACTCACAAAGATTTGGCCGAGGGCATATGCGGTATGACGACCATCTATCGGTTCGAGCGAGGCGACACGGCGATCACAGCTGAAGTACTATATAAATTGTGTCAACGCCTCGGAATTACTATGCAGACACTTTTTGTCGATAATGAATCCGAATATGCATTGATAGACTACTATCTCGAGAAGCTTCGGGAATACGTATATTTCAGTCATGCGGATTTGCTCAAAGTTACATTGCAGGACGCCAAGGAAACAATCAATATCCATCCACATTACGATTTGAAATACCGTAACTATGAACGGCTCTACCGTACTTACACGGCGATTGACTTCCGCAACGACGATAAGTTTCAGGCATCTGAGAAAGTGCTTCTCGAACTCATTTCAGAAACAAAGAACGTCAATCTGATTGAACTTGAAATCATCAATACACTTGGCGATCTCTATCTGATTATGGATCGATATGATGATGCACTCTCGCTCTACCAGAGGCACAGGGAACGCATCGTGGACTTCCAGCATGCTAACCATCTCGATCAATATATGAGCATCCAGCTGCATTACGGGTATGCGATCTGCTTATACAACAGTAGCGCATATGTGCAGGCGTTGGATCTGTGCTATAGACTCCTGATCAGAATCCAGGAGAATAACTCAATGTTCTACCTCGGTAAAGCGCATCACCTCATGGCGCTCATCAATATTGCGCTTGGAGATACTAAACTTGCCGAAGAACACATCACAAAATGTGAAGCTGCCTTCTTTCTCGAAGGCCTCAGTGAAAGAATGGATTACCACATCAACATTGCCAAAGAAGCTATAGAAGCGCTTGGATAGGATTCCAAGCGCTTCTATAGAGTGCGTTTGTATCTGTTTGAAACTTGCGTTTCTCCCGTACCTGTCGTTCGGATTTTCCGACCCATGTACTCAAATCCTCTAGATTCATAGAACGGCTGGCCATGAGTGTTCCCTTCTTGAACGGATACCCACTGTTCTCTGAATCCTTTGTTTCGTTGATGCTGAGTCATATAATCTAGCAACCTGCTGCCAATACCTTGGTACCTATACATATCATCTACATAGAAAACATGGATTTCTGCAGAACTATTGGACGCTTTCCCCCCGCCGATGACACCGACAACATAGACATCGATTGCAGCAACAAAGCTATAGTGTCCACGACCGATGTCTTGGCGAACCTTGTTTTCTGTGTACCAGAAACCTATTGTCTGTTGCTGATGACTCTCTGACAGCATACCTTCTACGGTCTGTTGCCATCCGAATCTGCATATTCTCGCGATATCAGCGGCATCCTCTGGCTGTGGCCTGCGAATGAGCACCGTCGAGGTCATCAGTCACTTGCCCTCCGGCTGATCAGGAACTCGGACTGCCTGATCCAATTCAACATAACTCACCTTATCGAGTGTTTCGACCTCCATAGCCTCTTTCTCTGTCATCGTAATGACATACACTTTCATCATCTTGTATCGGTGTTTGATATCACTCTGGTCAAGCTCAACTGCCGCAAGATCTGCTTCTGTCAACTCACCGTTGACACCCACCAGATAATCGTTCCTGTCTTCCATATCCTTACACCCCGCAATAATCAGAAATAGAATACAAATTGCAGACAGCGTATACTTTTTCATGGTACATCTCTATTTTCTCTCGAGCATTTCGATGATTTCATCCTGCGACAATTGAGCAATATTATTCTTCATATTGGCTGGCCTGAGACTCTTTTCAGCAATTTTCGGGATGTCTTCCCGGCTGATGCCGAGATCCTCGAACGTAACAGCCAGACCCATCTGGCGTTTGAGTGTATTGAGCGCTTCACTCAGAGCTTCTGCATCAGCAAACCCGATATCTTTGGCATGCTGTTCGAGTTCAGGGTTCGCTTTTGCATTAATTGCATACCAGGCATCCATCGAAAATGCGCAGGCTTCTCCATGAGGCACATCATACTGTGTCGTCAAGTAGTAACTCATGGCATGGGAACCGGAAGTCCCGGTTTGGCTGAAAGCAAGGCCGGCAGTCATGCTTGCCAGTGACAAGTTGGTGCGTGCCTCCCTATTAGAAGGCTCCTGATACGCTGTGAGCAGATTTTCAAACGCAAGTTTTGATGCACGGATTGCTAGTGCGTCCGAAATCGGATTATGCTTGACCGCACCAAGACAGTCCAGCGCGTGACAAAGAATGTCAATACCGGAGATGGCGGTCACCCGCTCTGGACAGGTCAATGTCAGTTCAGGATCAACAATGGCCGTCTTCGGATACAACGCCGGTCCAATCAGCGGCACTTTCAATCCGTGCTGTTTATCACTGATGATGCTTGACGCCGTCACTTCCGATGCGGAACCGCTGGTCGATGGGACCGCAATGATCGGCAGTGCCTTAGTGAAGTCGTCATGTTCGAGTAGATTCTGGACTTCAATGCCTTGCATATATGCTGCAGCTGCAGCTTTCGCTGCATCCATCGCAGAACCGCCACCGACTGCGATAACAGCGTGCGCGTCGTGGGCATCCATGGCCTCTACAATCGTTTCGACGTTTTCCAAGGTCGGATTGGCTTCGATACCGGAAACGATTTCCTTGACGCTATCACCGAGTTGAGTATTTATAAATTCGATGACACCATTCTCCATCTGCGAAGTGGCTGCGACGACGACGACTCGACTGTAGCCTTCTGCTTCTATTATTTCGTTGATCTGGGATATGACACCCTCCCCGAACCGGATTTGAACTGGATGACGAAATGTAAACATCCTATGCCCCCTTATATATTGAAGTCTCACTCCATTATATACTAAATGTTCTCTGCAAAATATAATAGAGCACCTCGTTTGAGATGCTCCATTATCTACAGAAGACGTTTCATTTCTTCTGCTACATGTTCAACTTCCGTACCGACGACGACGTGAATATTATTTTTACCCGGCTTGATGACACCATGGGCGCCGGCCCCTTTAATCTTCTCTTCATCAACTCGCGCATCATCATGTACGTTCATGCGGAGCCGCGTCGTACAGTAGTCAATTGTGTCGATGTTCTCCTTACCACCAAGCCCGATTAGAATCTGCTCGGCCTTACGGGAATATCTGTCGTTATGTGCCGATTTGAGATCCTCACCCTCTTCTGTGCCAACTGGCGCCTCTGCTTCAAGCACCGTATCTGTCCGCCCTGGCGTCTTAAGATCGAGTGCTGTAATGACTACTCTGAAGATGACATAGTAGATGATAAAGAATACGATACCTTGTAACATCAACATGTACGGCTGATTCGCAATTGGCACTTGCGTACTCAGCACAAAATCGATTAGACCCGCGCTAAAGCCAAAACCCGCAGTCCATTCAAATAGCGCTGCGATGAACATCGATATGCCTGTCAAAAGCGCGTGAATCACATAGAGTAATGGGGCCAGAAACATGAATGAAAATTCAAGAGGTTCCGTCACACCAGTGAGAAATGCTGTCAATGAGGCAGCAAGCAGTATGGACCCTGCCACTTTCTTGTATTCAGTTTTTGCTGTGTGGTACATGGCAAGGGCCGCACCTGGTAGACCGAACATCATGATTGGGAAGAAACCGGCCTGATATCTTCCAGTGATACCTGTCTCACCTGCACTATTCCAGAAGTTCCCGATATCATTGATACCGACCGTATCGAACCAGAAAACGGAATTCAACGCGTGATGCAAACCTGTAGGTATGAGCAAGCGATTGAAGAAACCATAGATGCCTGCGCCGATGGCGCCCATGCCACTGATCCATTGGCCGAAGCTGAACAGCCCGTTGTACATAAATGGCCAGACGAAATACAGAATACCACTGATTAATACCATAACAAATACAGCAATGATCGGGACTGCTCTCCTGCCGCTGAAAAAAGCGAGGTAGTCCGGAAGTTTCGTACCGCTGAAGCGATTATAGAGTGCGGCACTGACTAGACCAGTGATAATTCCGATGAAGACATTGTTGTCTATGATGGTGAATGCTTCACCCACTTGCTCGACTTCGATGCCCCGGAGCAGTGCCACTGAATCTGCACTGAGCAGAGTGGTTACAACAAGGAATGATACGAGCCCAGCAATCGCGGCTGCTCCATTTTTATCCTTTGACATACCGAAAGCGAGCCCGACCGCAAAAAGTATGGCGAGGTTGGTCAAAATTGCGTTGCCGGCTGTGATGAACATACCAGCCACTGCATTACCTGCACCCCAACCTTCTGGATCAATCGCATAGCCTATACCGAGCAAAAGTGCTGCAGCTGGTAGCACCGCAACAGGAAGCATAAAAGCACGCCCCATATTCTGGATATAACGCAACATAAGAAACTCACTCCTTCTCTATTAAAATATTTTATTACAATATATCATAATATTTAATTATGTTATGCAGAAATTTTAGTAACTGTACTATAATAAGACCAAAAAGCACTAGGGAGAGGACGAGGGAATGATGGAATACTTGATCCACAATGCAAATCTTGTGACGCATGAGAAGATTCTAATAGACCACTGGCTTTTGTGCCGTGATGGCAGTATTGAAGACTTTGGTCCGATGGCGATCTGCCCTGACGCTCACAATACGCTGGATGCAGAAAATATGTACGTACTTCCGGGGGCAATCGAAATGCACATCCACGGCGCGAATGGTGTTGACGCTATGGATGCAGATATGGAATATCTTGAAAAGATTTCCGCGCATCTACCAAGTACTGGTTCGACTGCTTATCTCTCTACAACCATGACAGCACCAATATCCGACATAGAGCGAGCGCTGATTAATTTGGCGGACTATAAATATGTCTCTGGTGCAGAAATGCTCGGTATCCACCTAGAGGGGCCCTTTATTTCAACCCGTCACCCGGGCGCTCAAGATCCCAAGCACATATTAACTCCCGATACGGAAATACTTCGGCACCTTCAGAATATATCTGGTGAGCGCATCCGGCTTCTGACTTACGCTCCCGAGGCAGACACAACGGCTTTCCTCGAAGCAGTACGCGCTTTGGATATCATCCCCTCTGCAGGTCATACAGATGCGACTTACGGCATATTGAAACAAGCTGAGAAAGACGGATTATCGCATATCACTCATCTATACAACGGGATGCGCGGACTCCACCATCGTGAGCCTGGTGTGGTTGGTTTCGCATACATCGCCGCACCTTATGTGGAAATCATTGCGGATGGCATCCACTCGGCACCTGAAATGGTGAAGCTCGCTTATAACACGATCAGCTCGGAGCGCCTCATACTCATTACCGACGCCATGCGGGCACAAGGTCTGCCAGATGGCGCATACGACCTAGGTGGACAGACTGTCCACGTCTCCGGTAACGAAGCCAGACTATCAGACGGGACGCTAGCTGGCAGTGTACTGACAATGCAGCAAGCTATCCGCAACATGCGTAATTTTACTGGTTGCAGCTGGCCAGATATCGTCCGCATGAGTGCGTATAACCCTGCCGTTGAGCTTGGACTGAGTGATATCAAGGGCGTGATTAGACGAGGAGCCGATGCAGATCTCGTCATTTATGATGATGTTTCAAGCCTGAAGTATACAATTATTAAGGGAGAACGCATCTTCTGATCGTCCTTTATCAATTAAAAGTTTTGATATCACTTTCGTGTAACTGAACAGCAAAGTGTACATCAAAAAACGTACTTCAAAGTGTTACTTTGAAGTACGTTTTTAACACTTGAATTTTTATTCTACTCCCACCATCTATCACGTTTTGCATGGGTAATGGAGAGAGTCCGCCGCTCCTTCTCCTTATGCTTCCTGCGTCTTTCCTCAAGCTTGATTCTATCCTCACCAAGTGTTTTCACGAATGATATCATGAGCATGGCAAAGATAACGATAAGCGGTGCCCCGGCAACAATCGAGGCTGTCTGTAACAGACTAAGTGAATCTTCACCACTGATCAACATTAGTGAGAACGGCAATACGGATAGCGCAAATGCCCAGAACAGTCGATTCCATCTATACGGTTCACCCTCCACTTCAGACTGCGTTGTACCAGCAAGTATATAGGAACCGGAATCGAATGTCGTCGCCAGGTAAATGAGCGCGGTCACAACGAATAAGGCAGTGGTGATTTTTCCGAAAGGCAATTGACCAATGATGGCCATAATCGCCGCTTCTCCACTTTCATTGTTGATTACTTCAGTTACAGAAAATGTACCTGAAATTTCGAGCCATAGCCCATAGTTGCCGAGGATACCAAAGAAGAGTACACAGCCGAGCGTACCATAAAGCAATGTGCCGAGTACGACCTCCTTTAGTCTACGACCTTTCGAAATACGTGCAATGAAAAGTCCGACGAATGGCGCATAGACAAGCCACCAAGCCCAATAGAACACTGTCCAGTCCTGCGGGAAAGACGTCTCAGGCACATCACGATAGCCACCAAACGGTTCGAGCCACGTTGCCATCCTAAAGAAATCTTTGAGCATCAGCCCAACACTTGATACCGTTGTCTCCATAATAAATACCGTCGGCCCTACAATGAACACGAATCCAAGTAGCAAGAAAGTCAGCCACAGATTGATGTCACTGAGCACCTTAATGCCGCGCTTTAATCCAGAATAAGCGCTGAATGCGAAGATTGCGGTGGCAGAAATCAATATGCCGACACGAAGCATCGTTCCGCCGTCATCAATTCCAAAAAGCACCTCTATTCCTGCTGCAATCATCGGCGTGGCTAGACCCAAGGTTGTTCCGGCCCCACCCAACAGACCAAATATGAATAAAATATCAATCAGTTTTCCCGGCCATCTTTTCGTCTGTCTTCCAAGGAGTGGTTCACATGCCAGACTGATTTTCAATATCGGTGTTTTTTTGACGTATAGAGCATAGGCAATAGGTAGTGCCGGCAGTACATATATGGCCCATGCAATCGGGCCCCAGTGGAAGATGCCATATGTAGAGGCATAATTGATTGCTTCCTCACTGCCAGGTTCCAGATGGAACGGGGGTGCTTGATAATAGTAGACCCATTCTATAACACCCCAATATAGAATGCTCGATCCAATACCGGCACAAAAAAGCATGGCAGCCCAGCTGAATGTACCAAACTCAGGATCATCGGACTCGGCGCCAAGTGTCACCTGTCCATATTTTCCAAAGGCAATGTAGAGCACAAAACAGAATACCGCGAGCGCTATGGACAGATAAACCGCACCAAGTCCAGTTGTCACCCACGCGTTCAACTGAAGGATAGTGTCACGACTCGCCTCGGGGAAGGCGATCAGTGGCACAACCACTGAAATCAGAATCAACAGTGAAACTAAGAATGTCGGCCAGTCCATCAATCGATATTTTCTCATGTTATTACCTCCTGGTAATTTTGCACTATAAATGCGAACTACTATATCAGACTATCATACTGGCCGACATAAGCAAGTTGACTAAAAAAGACGGGCATATAGCCCGTCTTTTAATCTCCAATATTGTAATGATACCTTTTGAAACGCACAGTACTCGGAAGAAAGACACCTAAGTAGATGGCGAGTAGCACTGCGCTTAATATTATCGACAGCCCCATCGGCAACTTCATGATTGGAATGAGCAAAAAAACCATCAATGCAACACCGAGTATTGCGATGTAATCGTAGATAATTGTCAGCGTCGACGGTTCAAGATACTCTCTGCACCTCGGACATCTGACTCTTGTACGCGGCTTCAGGGCATAGCCGAGAAGTTTTTCTTTATATGTCCATTCGTGTTCGCAGTAAGGGCATTTTCCCAATTTCATCACTCCGCTCATTGACTATATAATTATTATAATTGAAATGTTGAGGGGAAACCAAACCTAATTATTGAAAGCGCTTGCAAATAACAGACTATTCGAATAAAATGGAGCTACATTAAACAGGGGGTATGCATAATGGTATTCGACTTTCCAAACAAGCAGGATGCACAGTACAAGATCAAAGAGCAGTACGAGAACTACATCGGCGGCGAATGGGTGCCACCGGTCAATGGAGAATACTTCGATAACGAATCACCTGTCATCGGAAAAGTAGTTTCAAAAGTACCGCGATCCACGCAAGAAGATATCGACAAGGCAGTGGAAGCGGCTCACAAAGCTCAGGAATCTTGGGGAAAGACTTCCCCGACCGAACGCAGCAATATCCTTTTGAAAATCGCAGACCGTGTGGAGCAGAACCTCGAAGAACTGGCAGTGCTTGAAACGTTCGAAAATGGTAAGGCAGTCAGAGAGACGCTCAACGCGGACCTGCCACTTATCGTCGACCATTTCAGATATTTCGCTGGTGCCATCCGCGCGCAAGAAGGCGGAATTTCACAGCTCGACGACGATACAGTCGCTTATCACTTCCATGAACCCATCGGCGTTGTTGGACAGATCATTCCTTGGAACTTCCCGATGCTGATGGCCACATGGAAACTTGCACCAGCACTAGCTGCAGGTAACTCAGTCGTCTTGAAACCTGCAGAGCAAACGCCAACAACCATCCTCCATCTGATGGAGCTTGTGGGTGACCTGATTCCAAAAGGTGTTGTTAATGTCGTCAATGGGTTCGGATCAGAAGCCGGCCAGGCACTTGCGACACACGACAAGATAAACAAGCTCGCCTTCACAGGAGAAACAACGACAGGTCGTATCATCATGCAGAATGCGAGCCAGAATATTATTCCTGTCACGCTCGAACTTGGCGGAAAATCACCAAACATCTTCGCTAAAGATGTCATGGATGCGGATGATGGCTATCTTGACAAAGCGATTGAAGGCCTTGTTATGTTCGCGCTCAACCAAGGTGAAGTCTGTACATGTCCTTCCCGCGCACTCATTCATGAAGACATCTTCGATGAATTTATGAAACGTGTCGTCCAACGTGTCGAGCAGATCAAAGTCGGCAATCCTTTCGATGTCAATACGATGATGGGGGCACAGACATCAAAAGAGCAGAAAGAGAAAATCAGTTCTTATCTGGATATCGGTAGAAAAGAAGGCGCTGAGATTTTGACTGGCGGGAACGTCAAGGAAGTCGACGGAGAAATTGAAGGTGGCTATTACTTCGAACCCACTATTTTCAAAGGAGATAATACCATGCGGATTTTCCAAGAGGAGATTTTTGGTCCCGTCCTTGCTGTCGCAACCTACAAGGATGATGATGAAGCCATCTCCATCGCCAACGACACGCTTTATGGTCTCGGGGCGGGGGTTTGGACGCGCTCGCAAAACAGAGCATACAGATTCGGACGCGCTATCCAAGCAGGTCGTGTATGGGTGAACACGTATCATGACTACCCTGCGCATGCTGCGTTCGGTGGTTACAAGATGAGTGGTATCGGCCGTGAGAACCACCTCATGATGCTCAGCCACTACCAGCAGACTAAAAATCTGCTCGTAAGCTATGGCGAATCACCAAAAGGATTCTTCTAAATGGAAACACTGAATGCCGTTGATGCGACAGAAACGGCTAAAGCTCTAATTAGAGACCTCAAGGCTGAGCATGGCCCTCTCATCTTCCATCAGTCTGGCGGTTGCTGTGATGGCTCGAGTCCGATGTGCCTGAAAGAAGGGACAATGATGATTGGCGCTGCCGATGTGAAACTCGGCGAAGTCGAAGGCGTGCCTTTCTACATGCATAACCGACAGTATGAGTATTGGAAACATACCCGGTTGACACTGGACGTCGTTGAGGGGATCGGTGGCATGTTCAGTGTGGAAGGCCCCCGCGGTGTACGCTTCCACATCCGAAGTGAACCTATAAAATAAAGAAAATGGTCTGTACGAAAGTACAGACCATTTTTTATTCTTCGTCATCAAACTCGTAGTAATCACCGAGGATATCCTTGATTCGGATCTCTTCCGTTGACTGGATCAGCTTGATGTTAGAAATCACTTTATCGCACCCTTCGTTCGCCAGGTGATTGTTCAGTTTCTTGATCAGATTCATCAATTCATCAATGCTTCCCTCCACCGTCGTCTCCATTGGACCGACGAAGTGGGTCAATCCACTATCCTCGATAATTTCAATCGCACCACCGACATGGCTATATAGATCTTTAGCGCCCGGATGATGAGGAAGTAGTTGAATACTCATAATATAGTTCATCAATAAGCCTCCTTTTTAGAATTATAGTTCACTAATATGATACCATTATGAAAAGTGCTTTTAAAGAAACTCGAGCACCCCCATATAAAAGGAGCAGTCGAATGAACAGAAGTACATTGAAGTGGCTGAATTTTACGCTGACCATTATTGCACTATTCGCCATCTACGTCTTCTTAGACGGTATAATAAATCCATCAATGCAGGGCCTGCTGATTGTCGGCTTATTGATTGTTGGCATGGTTTCTCTTGTGCTTGTTCTGCGTAGGGAGAATGACAGTGGCTGATAGCCTGATCCATATCGAAGCACCGACCATTAGCATGATCGGTGCTTTTTTAACTAGCCAAGGATACGCCACATATATATTGTTGCATACGCACCGTTATCTCCCCATTCATCTGTCACCGAACGGATGTAGTCGGCGCTCGGTTTCTCATCAAGATTATCAGTAATCTTGATTGCATTTCTAAGACCTGCATCGCCGATCGGCACTGCATTTCTAAACTTCAATGTACGCATCAGTACGGTATTGGCGCTCCACGGTCCAATTCCTTTCACACTGATCAAGTGCTCGAGCACTATTTCGTAACTTCCCATCTGTTGCAGATTTGTCTTTGAAAGGGTGCTTTTTTGGATACCCTCGGCACAGCGATGTAAGTATTCTGCTTTTCTATAGGATATCTGCATCTTGCGCATTGATTCGATATCAAGTGAAAGGATCTCTGCTGGAGAAGGCATTATCCAGTATTTTTCTTCCTCAAACTCGACATAATGATTAAAATATTCGACTAGCCGGCGCTTTAGAACAAAAGCAAACTGCATATTGATTTGCTGGCCGAGAATCGCCCACGTCAGCCCTTCCATGATGTCGGGTGTGCCTATCATGCGGTAGCCATATAGTTCCTCGACAATTCCGCGAAGTCTTGGATCATGGTTTGCAAAGTCATAGAATGCCGCCATATCATAATCAAGATCAAGCCACTCCACAACATAGTCCTCTATATCGGTTTCCTCTACCCCATCGTTCACTAAAACATCCACTTCAACAGCATCTTTTGGTCCAGCTTTCACTTCAAGTAATACAGCATTACCATGAAGCTGGATTGCTTTTCTGATCACGTTGTTATGAGTACGGTAGAGGCAGTCATCTTGCTGATCCATGAATGCATAGTTCAATGCATAATCGAACGGCCCGCTTGCCTTGATGATCATCGGCCGGGTCTCCCTTTAAGTGTATCCCCTTGCCGTGGCTCGCGCATTTCCGTAAATTGGATGCGTATGGACTGAGAAGTATGAGGGTCTGCACCATCCATGACGTGAAAGTGCAAGTGCGGTGTATCGGATGCGCCGCTGTTGCCGCACTGGGCAATCCTCGTGCCGGTTTCTACGGTATCTCCTTGTTCTACAGTGATTGAATGCTGTCTCAGATGGGCAAGGAGGGAATATTCATTATAGCCGTGGCTGATAATGATATGGTTGCCTTCAGGCGCTGACATATTGGAAGTATGCGGTGGATTGTCCACGACATCATTCACCACTTTGACGACCTCCCCACCTCTTGGTGCAAGTACAGAAGCGCCGAATGCATAGTAAGCTTCAAGAGACGCTTCATCTCCATCAAATGCGGACCCACTCGATTTACGGATGAAAT
The DNA here is from genome assembly GCF_042648145.1 of Salinicoccus sesuvii. NCBI lineage: Bacteria > Bacillati > Bacillota > Bacilli > Caryophanales > Staphylococcaceae > Salinicoccus > Salinicoccus sesuvii. The sequence goes on from NZ_JBHRWV010000004.1 coordinate 85,937, forward strand.
CATAGGCATACCGTTGGTGGGCATATGGATAGTGGTAATTCAAGAAGCGGTCGCTGCCGCCCCAAAGGACGAACCAATCCGCTTCAAAAGGCAGACGATATGCATTGATGGACACCTCCCGGTCCGACGTATACTTTTCGTAGACGTCAAACTGGATACCGATGATTTCACCATCGGTGCTGTAAGCGACGGTAATCATACGATTCTCATCTGTATCCACCCATTGGTATCGTTTGATTCCCGGTTCGAGCTGATTTGAATGTTTCAGTTTAAAGTCGCCCGCATCCTGACTGAATGCATGCGCAGCTTCGACAAAAGTATCAAGACCCATTTGAAGTTGGAAATCTTTTACCGTTTGCCTATAAATCCTTTCGAAACCGCCTTCTGAAAAGTAGTATCCGAACTCCTCGGGAAACACGCTTTGTTGCGCCATGATTGTGCCCTCCTATGGTCTAATCTTTTCTATAATATCCTCAGTCTGCATTTCGATTGAAATGAGATCATTCAAGCGGTAATCCGCGTAATCCTGTATGATGACATGATCCTCTGAAATATCCATCGCACTTGCAATTTCCTGGATTGGGGCCTCACCGCCATTTTTCGTATTGACGAATACGTAATCTGCTTCATAGGCACCGAGATCTTGAGGCGTCACTTCAAATGGCCCTTCCCGAAGTGTCTCCTCGAGTGCTGGATCCATTCCAAAACTAAGCACGTCATATACCGCTTCAGTACCATATGCTGAATATTGTCCATACACATAGTATGAATCTGAAGCTTCTACAAGTACGATAGCCTGACTGTCTAAGATGACCTCTCCTGCTTCACGCCGAAGTCGGGACGTTTCTTCAAGCCAATCGTCCCCGAGAACTTCCGCTTCCGTCTGCTTGTTCAATACAACACCAAGATTATGAAGATGCGTCAAGTAGAGTCTGTCACGAAACGGACTGAACGGCGAGGCTGCGTAGCTCATCTGCACTGTCGGTGCAATCTCCTGATACTGAAAAACATATTCGTCAGGTGCAAATGTAATAATCAGGTCCGGTGCCAAGGCTTCAAGCTCCTCGATATCACCAGGCGCTAAATAGGTAATATCGGGATCAAGACGGTCTGCAATTCGGGTATTTTTTAAAGCCTCATTTACGCCAATGACATTGCTGCCGAAAAGATTTGCATTACCGACATCCATCGTTCGGAAAAGTACGACCCGCTTAGGGTCAGATGGGATATCAATCTGTTCGGTATGCTCTGTCATAACCTGCCGGATTGTCCCATCGTCTGAAACACCCGTTTCCCTGAAACTGCTGCACGCTGCCATGAAGAATACAAGCAAGACGACCATCAATAATCTTAATTTCATCTCTTCATCACTCTTTCTCTGATTCCCCCTCATTATACACGAATGATTTTTTCAAAGAAAATGAATATAAACATAAAAAAACCGAGCCTTTGCTCGGTTTTTCCAGAATGTATCCTAGCCCGCTTTCTGGGTGCTTTTCATTGTTGCATCGGAATCGAGACGTAACTGGCGGGATCTGTATTTATACAGGAAGCTTAAGAATTTGTCGAGCTTCCCATCAGAAACACTCTTCATGCTGATCTTGATCTCTCTACCAATCCATATATGAATGATGTTCCCTACCATCAACAGATTTTCGGTACTGATGCCTGTAATGTCTTTGTATTCCACCGGGTGCCTATCAATCCCATCTTCACTCCTAATGTTGACGAATATTCTTTCTGTCGTCGGAATGATTGCGCCATAGAAGGAATGGCAACCATTCTTTTCATATTCGATGGTACCGACGAGTTCAGGTCCAATCACTTCGTTGCCGCGCAATTCCACATCCCCTAAGCTTTTCAGTTTACTATGCATGCGACATACCCCCTTAATACTTATGGTTTCCTCTTACCCGCACTTACAAAATAATAAACAATTCCCAATTTTGAGAATATAAAACCAACCACCATGCCGAGGATTGCTCCAGACGTGTTCAATATCACATCGTCGATGTTGGTAATTCGTCCAATCGGCAGGATGTATTGAAGGGTTTCTATAATGATTGAAAACAAACAGGCAATGATAGTCGTCAGAAACTCATTTTTAGTAAACAGGTACATGAACAGGCCAAAAGGCACAAAAAGCAAGATGTTCATGCCGATGGAGTTAATGATGGCATAGTCCGTGGCATACTCGAACGTATCCAGTATACTGTAGAATGGTATGAATTGTGTTACTTTTTCAGGGTTTGAGCTTGGTAGCAGTGTCACCAGCAGGATGCCGATGATTGTCATCATCAAACCGATATGGACGACGAAGTCGACTCTCTTTTTTATGCTGTCCATGCGATAGCCGGCTCGACTGTTAATGAACAGTGCCACAACAACCACGACGATGAACAAAAGAATGAATACCGGAATCACCGGTTGAAACACTTCAAGTAATTGACGCATGCTTATTCCTCTTCACTTTATCCAAATTGTTGTTCTGTAAAAATGCGATACATTGTATGATGCTCAATCAATTCCTGGTGCGTCCCTTCCCCTGTAATATAGCCATTGTCGAGAAAGAAGATGCGGTCGGAATTGATGATGGTCGACAGCCTGTGGGCAATGACCAGTACAGTGCGCCCGCGCATCAGATCATCGAGAGCTTCCTGGACGAACTTTTCCGATCTTGAATCGAGACTTGCTGTTGCTTCATCAAGCATGAGTAGTTTCGGATCTTTTAGAAATGCCCGGGCGATGCCGATGCGTTGGCGCTGTCCACCAGAGAGCTTGATACCGCGTTCTCCAACTTCAGTATCTAGACCTTCTTCAAGCATCTCGACGAATTCACTAGAATAAGAACGTCTGACGGCGAGATCGATATCCGCCTCTGTATATTCATCATCATGAAGCCCATAAGTGATGTTATCACGAATGGTACCTGAAATGATGGCACTCTCTTGTGCGACATAACCGATATTGCGTCTGAGCGTACTCAGTGGGATATCGCGGATATCCACACCGTCTATAGAAATGCTGCCGGCATCTATATCGTAGTATCTTTCTATCAGCGCGAAGATGGTTGATTTGCCACTGCCACTCGGTCCGACAAAGGCCACTTTCTCCCCGTTATATGCAGTGAGACTGATCTGATGCAATATTTCCTTGTGCGATTCATAGCCGAATGCAACATCTTCGAATGCCAACGTATTGAACTCGACTGATGCATCCGACGCACTTTCATTCTCCTCTTCTGCTTTACCGAGTATGCCAATGATGCGTTCGGTGGCACCGAGTGCTTTGTTGTATTCCGTAAAAAACATAGCAAATCGCGTCATTGGAACAATAATTTGGAAGAGATAGAGAAGGAATGCCACCATAGTGCCCATGCTGAGCGTCCCTTCTGAGACTCTAACACCACCATAAGCAATGATTAGAATGATGACGAACATCATCACAGTACTCATAATCGGGGAGAGAAATGCATTGATTGATGCTTCCTTCATACCATAGCTATACAGTGAAAGAATGCCACTTTGGCCCCGCTTACGCTCGAATGCTTCGCCGTTAAAGGATTTCACGAGCCGCATTTCACTCAGTGTCTCCTGTATCCTCCCTGTAAATAGTGCCGTTTCATCCTGGAGCGCACGAGAAATCCGGCTCATACGCCGACCGAGCGGGATGATGATTACTAGAGAAGCTGGTACTGCGACGAACATGATCAGCGACATACGCCAATCGAGCAAAAATAAAATGACCACCGCACCAATAACAGAAATGATACCACTGATCAGCTGTGGGAAGTGACTCGTAATCAAATCTTTGATGATTGCCGTATCATTGACGACCCGGCTGACCGACTCCCCGCTTTTCGTCTGATCGAAATAACCGATTGGCAGCTTCAGAAATTTATCCCAAACACGTTCCCTGAGTTTCAGGATAATCGTCTGACCGATCCTTGCCAAAATGTAATAGGCCACCCCGTCAAGAGCGGCACTCAATACAAAAATGACGATGATCAGTGCGATGAGGCCTGTCGACAATAATTCTGGATCATAACCATCTATAAAACTCTGGGTTAAAAGCGGTACGATCAGAGATCCGATGGTACCGATCAGCGTCAAGAAGATTCCTGCAGCGAAAAGGCCTTTATTGAGCCGGGTCTGTCTAAGGAGCGCAATGAAATCTCTCAGAGAAGTCCGAGTATCCATGTCCATACCATCCAATCGTTTGTCATTTTGTTTCATCCAGTATATATTATCCCACTTCAATACTCTATGGTAAAATGACTTTATAGTGAAAAAGGAGGATGACCATGACACTGGAATTAAAGAACCTATCCAAAAGCTTTAACGAGCATACTGCTGTCGATCAAATCAACTTGAATGTCCCTACAGGCAGTATGTATGGATTTCTTGGAGGAAACGGTGCTGGCAAGACCACTACATTCCGCATGATTCTCGGACTACTTCAGCCGACTGCAGGGACAATCACCTACAATGGACAAAAAATCGACTACAATGTAACAAATGAAATCGGCTACCTGCCTGAGGAACGTGGGCTGCACCCGAAACTCAAAGTCGATGAGCAGATCCGCTATCTCGGTCAACTCAAAGGCATGTCAAAAAAGGAAGTCGACACGAAACTTGAAGAGTGGCTCGAACGCTTTGGTGTCCCTGAGAACCGCAATAAACGGATAGAGAAGCTATCTAAAGGAAACCAACAGAAAATCCAGTTGATCGCATCCATCATCCACAATCCGAAATTAATTATATTGGACGAACCGTTCAGCGGCCTCGACCCAGTCAATGTAGAAATCCTGAAGACTGCAGTCAAGGATTTGAACCGGCAGGGCGCGACCATTATCTTCAGTACCCACCGTATGGAGCATGTAGAGGAACTGTGCGAATCGTTATGTATTCTGAACAAAGGCAAACAAGTGATCAGCGGCAATATCGATGAGATCAAAAGCGACTTCGGTCAGAAAGAGATCATCATCGAGGGAGATCACGATATTGGATTTTTGCGTAACATGCCAGGAGTAGTAGATATGAAACAAGTCAGAAAGAAACACATACTTAAGATTGAAAATGAATCATACGCTGAGCCTATCTATAACGAAATTGTCAAACTCGGCTACTTCAAACGATTCCAAGTCAATGAGCCTTCCATAAATGATATATTCATTTCGAAAGTGGGGCATGAACTATGAGTAAGTTCCTAGCTACGTTTTCGCAGACATACTTATCCAAGGTTCGAGCCAAATCCTTCATGATCAGTACGCTTATCATTGTTCTACTCATATTCGTCGGTGCGAACTTCGACAAAATCATCGGTATTTTCGATTCTTCCGAAGAACTGACAACTCTTAAAGTAGAAAGCGATGCAGCATTCCTAACTCAGTTTGAAGCAGTCATGGATGCGCTCGAAACAGATATTGATGTTACCGAAAGTGATGGGGAAACGGGTTCAGCAGAAGCACTGCTTACCGTGGAGGGTACAGAACCTCTCTCGTTTACACTTGCAGCGAATCAGGAAATTCCAGCTGACCAGATGAATACCATCGAAACGGCACTTGCGGAAGTACAGCGCAATATTACTATCGAAGCGTTAAATCTCTCACCAGAAGAAGCGCAACAATTAAGTGCCCCTCCTGAAATTACGTATGACATCGCTTCTAGTGCCGATGATTTTGCAGAGTCGGAATCTGATTCTATGGCGCCGGAAATGTTTGAAACCAATATACTGAATACGATCATATTCTACGTCACGGTCATCGTTATGTTTTTCATCATCATCAACTATGCCAGTCAGATCGGCACAGAAGTGGCTATGGAGAAAACATCAAGAGTCATCGAGATGATCGTTTCAAGCGTTCCCCCGGTCACACACCTACTTGCTAAGATCAGTGCAATGATCTTAGTCAGCCTGACGCAGCTTGGCCTTTTCATCATTGCCATCGTAATCGCAATTCAACTATTCGATTTCAGTAGTATCATTTCCGACTTCGGATTAGAGTCCGATGATCAGACACTCACTATGATCATCTACTCGGTCATCTACTTGATACTCGGGCTCGTATTATATCTATCGATTTCTGCACTGCTCGGCTCCTTCATCAGCCGGATGGAAGACCTTCAGCAAGCACTCCTGCCGGTTACTATGTTTTCACTCATCGGGTTCTACATTGCAATCTTCAATGTATTCGGAAGCGCAGATAACATGCTGGTCAAAATATCCAGCTATATCCCACTCTTCACACCATTTGTTATGCCACTTCGAGCAATTAACCCGGATACGAGCCAGATTACACTGCTCATCGGCATTCTGATTCTTATTGCTTCGATTATACTCGCCATTATGCTTGCGGCAAGCATCTACCGGAACAGCGTATTATCGACAAGTAACGGTATCTTCAAAAATCTAAAGCGTATCAGAAAAGAATAGCGTTCACTACAGTAAGAGGCATGCCAACATGGCATGCCTCTTACTTAACATGTCTATTCATTTTTTCGTTGCGCTTCTTTCCATGTGTCCGTCTGTACCAAATACCCCATTGCCAAAAGTGGCAGAATCGAACCCGCAATAATAATTATAGCCATCATACTCACCACTTCCCTTCTTATAGTAATTATACCCTAAAAGCTTCAAATGAGAACTTTAAATGCAGATTTTCCAGTATTTTTATTCAAGTGCCTCGTCGTCTGCAATGACAGTCACATCACGGTGGAGTTGCAGAATGGTTGCCGGCAGCTCCTCTGATACTTCGCAGTCGATCATGCACTCGAGCGCCTCTTCCTTCTCATCACCGGATACAAGCAAGAGGATGGACCGGGCGTTCATGATGGTTTCTAATCCCATCGTGATTGCCTGCTTCGGCACTTCATCCACGGTGTCGAAAAATCTTGCATTGTCGTTTACCGTCGTCTCCGTCAGATCAACGACGTGGGTTCTGGAGTCAAACGGCGTGCCCGGCTCATTGAAGCCGATATGTCCATTTCTACCAATGCCAAGAACCTGAAGGTCGACACCTCCGAGAGACGCTATCAGTTGCTCATAGCGTTCGACTTCAGCTTCTAGATCTTGTGCACTACCGTCTGGCAAGAATGTATGGTCCTTAGGTATATTTACTTTGCTGAAGAACAGAGTGTCCATATACTGGTGATAACTTTGTGGATGATCATCTGCCAATCCGACATACTCATCGAGGTTGACAGTGTATACGTGGGACAGATCAACTTCGTTTTCATTCAGCATCTCTGCAAGATGATCGTACATCGCTTCCGGCGTCGATCCTGTTGCCAGTCCGAGCACCAGACGTTCGGAGTTAACGATTTTATCGTATACTGTCTGTGCTGCAAGCACACTCATTGCATCGTAATCTTCTACACCCCTGAGTTCCATAGTCATCCTCCTCTATTCATTACTATATAGTTTTTAGTACGATGCCGATCGCCTTATTGATGTCGTCTTGGGACCAGCTGGGTACACCGAGCTCTGTACCGATTTCGTGATGGGCCGGCACATGGATAAAGCCAGCCGGTATATCCAAAGCTTTTTGTCTCAATATGTTAAGCGTTGTAAACATCAAATTATTACACAGATATGTTCCTGCAGTATTTGAAATATCAGCAGGTATATTATGCGATTTTAAAGCTTTTTCGATACGTTTGATCGGCAACGTAGAGAATAGACCGTCCGGCCCCGATTCATCGATTTTCTCACCGTCTGGATTGAATCCCGCATTATCTGTACGACCATCAATACAGTTGATGGCAATACGTTCAACGTGCACTGTATGTCTACCGCCTGCAAGACCTAAATTAATAATCGCATCTGGCTGGATGGCATCGATATCCCGTGAAATTAGGTCGTTAATCTGATCGAATACAACCGGATACACCCGTCCCACTATTTTAAAGTCCCCTATTGTTTCACCATCGAAATGTTCTACAACTGTACCCGTCGGATTTTCCTCAAACTGCAGAAAGGGTTCAAACCCCGTCAGAAGCAAAGTCTTCATGCTCTCATCCTTTCATTAACCTGATTCCCAATAACTATACCAGATTATAATAAAAGCTCCCATCTAAAAGATGGGAGCTCATATTTATTCAAGATTTTTAAGATATGGGAAGCTACTCGGGTACTGATAGTAGCCTTCTAGATCATCGTTAATACCTGCAAGCAGTACTGAATGGTAAATTGGGACGAGCGGTGCTTCATCAATGATAATCTGCTGAGCATCCGCGTATTCCTGCATACGTGTTGCTTCATCTGTTTCCGTGCGTGCTGCGTCAAGTAGTTGGTCCACTTCATCATTAGCAAATCGGGTACGGTTGCCCGGTGCACCATGGTTGTCTGAATGGAACATTGGATAGAGTCCATAGTCTGCGTCCAAAGTCACAGTACCCCAGCTACCCATGAAGAGGTCATGTTCACCGTTAGCCGTATATTCCTGATAGGCGCCGGATTCCATCTGGTTGATCTCGAGTGTGATATTGAGATCGCTCAGTTCCTGCTGGATGTATGTGGCAATATCTGAAGTTGTGCGATCATTGACGACGATTTCAGCTGTAAAGCCATCGCCGTGTCCACTCTCTTCAAGCAACTGTTTGGCAGCTTCTTTATCGTATTCAATCGGATCAAGATCATCACTATGGCCGTTGACAGTCGGATTGAGTGGTGTCTCAGCTACAGCAGGGATGCCTTCAAGCATCTCATTGATGATGGATTCCTTATCGATAGCCATCGCAATGGCACGTCTGACGTCCGGATCATCAAAAGGTGCCTTCTCAACGTTGAAGCCCATGTATGACATGCTGGCACTTTCGTGCTGCTCGACCCTTGCACCATCAGTGTCATCGATGCGTGCAACATCACTTGGATTCACCGGATAGATAAGATCTGCATCCCCTGTTGAAAGTTCAGCAATTCTTGTACCATCTTCAGGTACAGCTTTGAATGTGACGGAAGCTGGACTTGCCGGTTCGCCCCAGTAGTCTTCGTTACGCGTCAGTGTAATGTGATCGCCTTCTGCGATTTCCTCAAATTTAAAGAACCCGGTACCGACTGGATCGGCATTTACCTCTGTTAACGGCTGGCCGCCATCCTCCATATTTTCGTAGTCACGGTCGATGACTTCCTTGCTGATCATATTACCGCCCGGATGTGCCAAGTGTGCTGGTAATGCTGCAAATGGTCTCGCGGTATGGATGTTTACAGTGTAGTCATCCACGATTTCCACTTCTTCAATTTCAGTAAATAGAAACTCGAGTGGTGCACCGACTTCAGGGTCACGGACACGATCGAGATTGGCTTTGACGACTTCTGCATTGAATGGACTGCCATCATGGAAAGTCACACCTTCACGCAATTTGAATTCCCATGTCGTATCGTCGACTTGTTCATAAGACTCTGCGAGCCCTGGTTCAAGTTCTAAATCTTCATTCATGCGGACCAATGTCTCGTAGATATTGATCATAACATACAGTGAATAGCCATCATTCGCTGCATGTGGATCTAAAGAACTTGGCATTGCCAGTAGGCTGAAGTCGATATCTTCCCCACCACTGTTCTCACCTTCTGACTCTGCAGCCTGTTCTTCTACATTACTGTCATCTGTGCACCCAGCAAGCGCCAGTATGAAGACGAACAAAAACATATACAGCTTCTTCATTTTTCCACCTTCTTATTCTTTTTGCTTATTATACCTATAAAACCACTAGGAAATAAAGCCTAAATTTGACGAAATTGCGACCAACTTGAAAAATTTCGTTAAAAAACAAATAATTATGTGGTCTTGAAGTCTTCGTTGTACATATCCGTCACAAACATGTGACCGGGGGCATGGGTGATCATAATTTCTGGTTTGGCGTTGAGCGCCGCATTCTGCGGTGTCACTCCACATGCCCAGAACACTGGTACCTCGTCTTCGCCAATATCTATTGCTTCTCCGTATTCTGGGTGCATGATATCAGTGATACCAATAGCAGATGGATCTCCGTAGTGGACCGGCCGACCATGCATGTTCGGGAACTGTGCCGTTATGTCTGACACTCGGTCCACTAAGGGTTTTTCAAACGGTCGCATCGATACGACCAATTCGCCTGAGAAGATACCGGCTGAGGTGGTCGCGATATCTGTTTTGTACATTGCGACATTTCTCCCCTGCTTAATGTGTTTCACTTCGATGTCTGCCTCAAGAATCGCTTGTTCGAAAGTGAAGCTGCATCCAATCAGGAAGGTGACGAAGTCGGACTGCCAGTAGTCTCGGATATCCGCTACTGTCTCAGTTAGCACACCTTCTTTGTAGATATTGTATTTCGGGACATCGGTGCGGATATCGGAGCCTTCTGCATATATACTCTCGACCTTGCCATCTTCTATCACTTCGATAATCGGTACGGCTTTTTGGTTTCTCATAGCATAGAGCAGAAAATCAAATGCATACGATTTTGGCAGAATGACGATATTGGCCTGAACATTCTCCCCACTGGCACCAGAGGTGGTCCCGTCGAACACGCCCTGCCTTATTTTCTTGCGCAACTGTCTTGCTTCCATGTTTATCCTCCTATCCGTTCCAGAGATCCTGTAGACCTTGCAGTGAAATGATACCTGCGCCGATAGTAACAATGACTGCAATGATACCAAAGATGATCATCCAGGTCGGATGACGGTAGTCACCGACAATCTTTTTGTTTCTTGAAGCGAGCAATACTGCTCCGAGCGTGAGTGGCAAGATCAAACCATTGAAGGCGCCCGCTAAAATCAGCAGAGTGACCGGTCGTCCGACGAGAGTGAAAATCACCGTCGAAATGACAATGAAGCTAATGATGACAATGTTATTATAGTCGTCAAATACTCTGTGGAGTGATCTCAGGAATGAAGCACTTGTGTAGGCTGAACCGATGACGGAGGAGAGTGCAGCAGCGACTAGGACCAGACCGAATATCTGCATGCCGATATCACCGAGCGCAATTTGGAAGACGGATGCCGGCGGGTTGTCGGGATTGAGAGTCGCTCCACCCGCGACGACACCGAGTACTGCCAAGAACAGCAGCACACGCATAACACCGGTTGTTAGAATGCCGTAGTTGGCCGCTTTGCTGACGAAACTGAGGTTGTCAGGCCCTGTGACCCCTGCTTCGATCAATCGGTGGGCCCCAGCAAATGTGATGTAGCCCCCGACCGTACCACCGACTAGCGTCACGATTGGTAAAAAGAGTGTCATCGGATCTTCTGGCAGAATTGCCCGGTAGGCCGCTTCACCATATGGTGGGTTTGAACGAATCATGACGAATGCCGTAATGGCAATCATCAATACGCCAAGAATCTGGATGATGACATCCATGACCGCACGCCCATTTTTAAGTAGAAAGACAGCGATGGCGGTAATACCAGCAATTGCCGCACCGATACGCGGGTCCCATCCGAAAATGGCATTAAACCCGAGACCTGCGCCGGCGACGTTACCGATGTTGAATGCAAAGCCTCCAAGAACGATGAGAAAGGCAATCAGATAGCCAAGACCCGGGAACACCGCGTTGGCTACATCCTGTCCCCTTTTACCGGATACACTCAGCACCCGCCATATGTTGAGCTGAGCACCGATATCAATGATGATGGATGCCAGAATGGCGAACGCGAAACTGGCTAGGAACTGTTCGGTAAACACACTTGTCTGTGTCAGGAACGCAGGCCCAATTGATGAGGTCGCCATTAGGAATATGGCACCGAACAATAGTCGACGCTGTACTGCAGTCATTTTTGGCTTATTCTCCATACTCGAACCCCTCTCTACATTGTCTGTGTAGTAACTCCTTCTGTACCGAGCTGTTTTCTGATTTCCTTGACGAACTCGAGTGCTTTAGCCCCGTCGCCATGGACACAGATGCTGTCAGCCTGAATCTCGATATCCTTACCGTTCACACTCTCCACGCGTCCTTCCTTGACCATGCGCACGACCCGGCGGACCGCTTCTCTAGTGTCAGTGATCATGGCCCCCTCTTTTCTGCGACTGACCAATGTGCCATCATCTTCATAGGCCCTATCTGCGAATACTTCGTGTCGAACTGCAAGTCCTTCTGCCATCCCTGCTTTCACTAAGTTCTGGTTGGATAGTCCCATCAGTTTGAGCGACGGATTGTATGCTTTTACTGCCTGGGCGATGGTTTCAGCTAACGCCATATCATTGAATGTTGCATTGTACAGGGCGCCGTGCGGTTTAACGTGGTTCATCTCGATTCCCGCCATGCGGCAAAAGCCGTCCAGTGCGCCGAGTTGATATACAACCATTGCATGCACTTCCGGCATCGACATATCCATATACCTTCTACCGAACCCCATTAAATCCGGAAATCCAGGATGCGCACCGATGCCAGTCGTCCCACTTTTTTTGATCAACTGGACAGTTTCAAGCATGACTGATGGATCACTCGCATGGAATCCACACGCAACATTTGCTGATGAGATCAACGGAATGATCTCATCATCGTTGCCAATCGAATAGTTGCCGTAGCTCTCTCCAAGATCAGCGTTCAAATCTACTGTATACATGATTGGTCCCCTTTCTACTCGGTAATGCGATTATTCAGAAGAAACTTGATGTCCACTGTATTGGACCGATAGTTCGGATGTTGCATCAAATAGTGCTGGAAATCGAGGTTCGTCCGGACCGGACCGATGACTGTCTCATCAAGCACGTGCATCATCTTTTGTATTGCCGCATCTCTTGAAGGTGCGTGGACGATGACCTTAGCAATCATAGAGTCATAGTACGGCGGCACCGTATATCCTGGATAAATATGCGAATCGATTCTTACGCCATGTCCCATGCCGAAATGCAGGGTGTTGATGGGCCCAGGGGCTGGCATGAAATTATCCGACGGATCTTCCGCATTGATGCGGCACTCGATCGCAAATCCGTTAATGGTTACTTGATCTTGGGTCACAGGCAAAGGCCTACCGTCAGCCACTTCAATCTGGAGTCTGACGATATCAATGCCTGTAATTTCTTCCGATATCGTATGCTCCACTTGGATGCGTGTATTCATTTCAATAAAATAAAAGGCCGCTTCCGACTCAACGTATAAGTATTCGACCGTCCCAGCCCCTCTGTAGTCGAGCTTTGCCACCGCTTCTGCTGTACGCCTGGTGATATCGTCACGCAATGCTGCATCCAGCACCGCGGCCGGTGCTTCTTCTATCAGTTTCTGATTGTTGCGCTGGATGGAACAATCCCGTTCGAACAGGTGGATGGCTTCCCCTCGCCCATCACCGACGACCTGCACTTCGATGTGGCGTGCACGTTCGATGAACTTTTCGATATAGATCCGATCATCACCAAACGCATTCTTCGCTTCTTTTTTAGCATCTTTATACTGTTTTTCGAGTGCGGATTGATCATGCACGAAACGCATGCCTTTGCCGCCCCCGCCAGATACTGCCTTGATGACAAGCGGGTAGCCAATATTTTGTGCGACCTTTTCCACTTCCCCAAAGCCATCGACAACCCCGTCACTGCCGGGGATGACCGGTACGCCTGCAGCTTTCATCGTCTGGCGCGCCATTGCTTTATCTCCCATGCGGGAGATCGTGTCCGCCGTCGGACCGATGAAGGTGATCCCCATTTCCTCCATGCGTCTGGCGAAAGCTTCTGATTCGGATAGGAAACCATAGCCAGGATGAACAGCATCCGCACCACTCACTTCGATGGCGGCAGCAATCGCATCGAAATCGAGATAGCTGTCACTGCTTTTCGCCGGCCCGATACAGATCGCTTCATCTGCCAAGGCAACATGGAGACTATCACGATCCGCTGTAGAGTAGACCGCGACACTACGCACATCCATCTCTTTTAACGTCCGGATGATTCTGACGGCGATTTCGCCGCGATTTGCGATCAACACTTTCTTCACACTAGTCCTCCTTTGGCTTTATGGAGAAAAGTGGCTGATCGTACTCGACACTCTCCCCATTGCCGACATGAATTTCTTCCACGGTACCCGCTACATCGGCCTTTACTTCATTGAAGACCTTCATCGCCTCGATGACGCCAAGTGTATCGCCCACACTCACAACATCTCCGACGGAAACAAATGTTTCGTCACTATTCTCTTCCTTCTCAATAAAAAATGTACCGACCTGTTTGGCAGCGACCGTATGTGCGTCCGGTGCCGCCGCGTCGCTCTGCACCGATGCCCCCGTCTCGATAGATGCTTCTTTGGATGCGCCTTTTGCCTCGAGATGTATTTTGACATCACCGTCCTCTATGCTTAGTACTTTGAGATTCTCTTCCTTCAACAGTTTTGCATATGCCCTTATTTCTTCGATATCCACCATTATCACCTCTCCATTATTTTTGCGACTTTCCGTGCTGAAGGCCTCACGTGTGCGTGGAACAGGTTATTGACTTCGAGATAGTCCCCATTTCTAATGCGTGTCATCTCTTCTTGGTACAATGCACTGGCTGCTTCAGCTGTTATTTTTGTAAACTCCACTATATCTCCCGGCTTTTTCTGCACAAACTTCGGAATGTCTACACGCGCGACTGTCCCAATGCGTGCATAACCGCCAGCTGTCTGCCTGTCATTGAGCAATACAATCGGCTGACCACCTTTCGGTACTTGAATGCTGCCGAGCTGTGTTGGTTCGGACAAAACGTCGTGGTCTGGTGTCGCCGTGAGCTCAGCACCATCAAGCCGGAAGCCCATACGGTCGCAATCTTTTGTCAGACTGTACGGAGCACTGAAAAACCGCGCCTGCATTTCACCATTGAATCGGTCAAACTGCTGTCCGGGTATGACCCTGATGGTGTCATCCGCTTCCGACTCGCGTATTTTATACGGCCTTATAGTCCCACCTCCGACTGAATGGAGGACGTCCCCGGTTTCGAGTGTCCTGCCCCCGCATCCGCCGATACCGCTACGGACATGGGTCGAGGCGCTGCCGAGCACCGGTGTGACTTTGAACCCACCGGAGACCGCCAAGTATGTCCGGGCACCACGCGCTGACCCAAACTTAACTGAGCTGCCCTTTGAGACGTGGATCGCCACGCCTGATGGACAGTCCATGTCGTCAATCTGCATTTCCATATCTGCCCCCGCTGTTGCGAGGATGGTATCTTTCAGCACTTCAAATGCAGCACCTTTGTAAGTCATCTCAATGCCAGCGGCGTTTTCATCATTGCCGAGCAGCTGGTTTGCGAGCATGAGCGCCCGGTAGTCCATCGCACCTGCTGGTGAAAATCCTTGAGACTGGTGGCCGAACCTTCCAAGATCCTGAACTGTCGAATAAAGTCCGGGGCCTGTCACTTTTAATGTCATGATTACCCCTCCCTCACTTCAAATTGGATATCGTACTCTCCCGCTTTGATACGGGCGGCAATTTCCTTGAACTCGGCTTGATCGATTGGGCGGTAGACAATCCTGTCTCCCGCTTCGTAGAGAATCTGTTCTTCCCGGCCACGATCAAACAATGGCACGGGGGTCCTGCCGAGCAGGTGCCAACCGCCTGGGGATTCGAATGGGTACATGCCTGTCTGCTTGCCCCCGATGCCGACGGACCCCGGGGGTATGCGCACACGCGGCGTTTCAAGCCGTGCTTTATAAAGCCGTTCGTCGAGTCCTCCAAGATAAGGAAACCCTGGCATGAAACCAAGCATATAGACGAGGTATTCCTTATTGGCATGCAGCGCAATCACCTCTTCTGGAGACAATCCATCAGATTCAAAGCTTTCGATATCCGGGCCGTATTCACCGCCGTAGCACACCGGAATTTCAATCACACGGTATGAGACCTTTTCTTCAAGCAGTGATGATTCGTCAACCTTTCCGACCGCTTCCCTCAGGGCGGTCACATCCGTTTTAAAAATATCAAAATAGATGATGAGACTCGTATAGGAAAGCACAATTTCTTCGATTCCAGGGAAAGTCATCTCTTCAATACGATGACGCAAGGCCACGAGCTGACGGTTGATTTGCTCATCAATTTCGTCACCCAGGTGAATCGTCAGTGCGTTTTCCGAAAATTGCTTGATTTCCATCCGCCCACTCCTCTACTGAATATTCTAACTTTTATTATAAACCTTCATGGTTTATTATCAAAGAGAAGAAGTGAAGGGAGAAATGATAATGAGAGTGTTTACAGAGAAGATGTCCGCAGAAAAACTCGACGATAGGACAAGCGAGCGGCTCCATCGGCGGATACTTGAAATATCCAAAATCGGCCGGACGGAAAACGAGGGCGCCAAAAGAATGGGGTATTCTGAAGCGGAATCGCAAGCAAAGAGCAAGGTGATCGAGTGGATGGCGGATATTGGCATGCACGTCAGAAAAGACGGTGCTGGCAATGTATTTGGAACCTATAAAGGTGCAGATGACTCCAAAGTATTCATGGCCGGCTCCCATATTGATACTGTGCCCGATGGTGGACATTTTGACGGGGCGGCAGGCGTACTGACAGCACTCGAGATCGTGACACTCTGGCACGAGGCATCATACAGACCGAAATATGATTTTGAAGTCGTCATATTCTCAGACGAGGAAGGTAGCCGGTTCAGCAGCGGACTGACCGGCAGTCGGGCCTTTATGGGAATGATCGAGGAAGCTGAACTCGACAAGTACCGTGACCCATTTGGTCAGACATTCGACGAGGTCATCGGCAACATCGGCTCAAACAGAGAACAGTTCCTCAATGCGGAAGGACCCGCCAAGCAGATTGCGATGTACGCAGAAATCCATATCGAACAGGCAAAGCAGCTTGAAGAAAAAAATCTACCCGTCGGCATCGTCAGTGGTATCGCCGGGGCAACACGGACGAAAGTTACATTCCATGGTGTGGCAGGGCACGCGGGCAGCACACCGATGACCGAGCGTAAAGATGCCCTCGTCAAAGCATCGGAGTTTATCAGTACGCTTCCTGAAATCGCCAAAAGCGTCAGTCCGACCGCTGTCGCCACTGTCGGTAAAATGACTGTGAGTCCAGGCGGCGTCAACGTGATTCCAGGCCAGGTTGAACTTGTCGTCGATGCACGTGACATCGATGAAGCGCACCAATCGAAACTGATCCAAGCCGTCGCGGATCATGCGCACGACATTGTAAAGGACAGTGACATCACTGTTGACACTGATCTGACTACCCGTATTCTGCCGATTCCCATTGATTCTGAAATCATCGACAGTATGGAAGCGTCATTCAAGCGCCACGACCTACTGCCGATTCACCTGCCAAGTGGCGCGGGTCACGACGCCATGAGCGTCGGGACACAGTTCCCCGTTGCGATGCTATTTGTCCGAAGTATTGGAGGCATCAGTCACAGCCCTGAAGAATTCACCCACATCGAAGATCTCACCCAAGCCGTTAAAGTGCTGAAGGATTTCTTCGAAAACCAATAAGAAAAGCGCAGGTCCTTTAAGGAACCTGCGCTTTTTTCGCATCATTTTTAGACTGAAGCTGGTCTGATACCTCTTTGGAAGACTTCCCATACACGGTCGAACTCACCCTCCTGGTAGGTTTTCCCGTAGAAATCCGGCGTAACAGCCAGTCCATCCAAGAGAAGGAAATAGGTTGAATAGATCTGAGCGTTAGACAACTCAGCATCGATCTCCCCTTCCCGTTTCCCCCGCTCTATAATATCGTCGAATAGGACCCTGGCAGTATTTTCAGATTCTGTATATCTTTCCATGATATAGTCCTTTAGCTCCTGTGGCTGATATCTTGCGTAGCGATAGTAAAAATCCGCACTGGCGTCACCTGTACTATCAAGAGACATCGTCTTCATCAGATCATGAAGAATTTCCATCACGCGTTTTTGATTGTCGTTTAGTACGCTTTTGAGGTGTGCGATATAGTCTTGCATTTCTTTATCCAGTACATCCTTGAAGATATCTTCCTTACTTTTGTAGTGGGAATAGAGGGAGGGCTTTTTGATGGCCACAGCCTCTGCGATCATCGACATGGAAGTCGCTTCGTATCCGAACGTACCGAAGAAATTGCGACTTTCCACTATAATACTTTCTTTCGTTTCCATCAGTAAAACTCCTTTGGTGAGTCTTTATCACGTGATCTGTGTACGATAGTCTTTTGCTTTGACGAAAAGACCAATTGTAATCATTATACCAATGACTGCGAATATGACGATAACAATCTGGATGGATACCCCGATGCTCGTCAAAATACTGACGATGGCGTAGGCAATCGGGTCAAACCCGTTCATCGCCAAAAAGATTAGACTCATAACACGGCCCATCATCCGCCCTTCTGTGATTTCTTGTGCCGCTGTGAAGAACGGGACGAAGACGAATGACATGGCTGATCCTACGAAGAAGAGCACGATGGCGAGTAATATCAGATGATTAAGGAAACCGAAGAAAAGATAAAGGGACAATGCAGCAGCCAGACCGTATAGTGTCACCAGTCCCTTTCTTCTGACGTAGAACTTGCCTAAGATCAATGTACCCACAATCATCCCTGTACTCAAACTGACTTCCATATAGCTCAAGTTGATCGGCGTGCCACCGAGCAAGTCGACAATCAGGGGCATGCCGATCTGCAGTGTACCGAAAATGAAAAAGTTCATGGTGATCAGCACGAGAATACCGATCATTAAAAACTTCGATGCCTTCACGTAACTGAACCCTTCCTTTAGATTCTGTACGGGTGTCTGACTGTCTGTCTTTTCGACTGCCGCCTCCCGTATCAACGGTGGGAACACGAATACTGCTGAGAGACCAACCAGTATGAAAGCGACAAAAAAGCTTGTAGTGACAGAAGACACCTCCATGATGATGCCAGCTAGCGCCGGACCGATAATGAAACTGATCTGATCGACACCTTGGAAATAGGCATTTGCCTTCTGCAATTTAGATTTCTCAATGGTTTTCGGAATCATCGATGTACTTGCTGGTCCGAAAAACGCATCGAGCATACCGAACAGGCCACCGATGATAAGCAGCCATACGACTGTCAGCGCACCGTTAAATAGAAGGAGCGTCAGTATGAGCAGGAGCAGCGCCTGCGACAAATTTGTATAAAACATGATGGTCGTCTTCTTGTACTTATCCGCGACGACACCGCCGTAAGTCATCATGGCGAGCCGCGGCACTGTAATGGCGATCAGTACGATGCCGAGCATATTGTTCATATCAACGACCCGGATGACATACCACGTGGTGGTGGTCAGAAACATGCTGAAGCCGACGACCGCAAACAGACTGGCAAAGAAAAGTAGCACGAATGTCCGATTTTTAAATATATTATTATTCATTATTGTCACCTCATTATTTGACTACCGACCGGTAGGTAGCCACTATATCACGGTGATCTGACTTTCACAACCCCTTTGTTTCAAATGCTAAAATGATCGTACTTAAGGCTTAGGAATGATAGTATGTAAAAAGCAGGCGGCATCCGTGTAGATGCCGCCTGCTTCACCATTCTATTCATCTTGCATTCTGACGATGATCTTGCCGTTGGTCTCGTTATCCTTCAACATCTTCAGTCCTTCGGGTAGTGCTTCGCGAGAAAGTATTTTATCAATCACTGGGTCCAAGTCGCCCTTGTCCAGTTGCCCCATCAGTTCACTTGCCATATGCGCCAGGTTGTCAACGGCTTTTTTAGAGCCGCTGGCGTGCGCAGCACCAAGTGCCACTTCGTGGGTGGAAGGAGAGAGCGTAAATGGTTTGATACCACTCATATCTGGTGCCCCGGCAATGTAGGCCAATTGTCCCGAAAAAGCGAGTCGATCGAGGTCTGCCGTTGCTTCGTCCGAGCTGACTGTATTGAAAATCAAATCGACCCCTTCACCATGCGTTTCTTCCATGATGCGCTCTGTCACATTTTCATTCCTATAATCGATTGCCACATCGGCGCCAAGTGTCTTCACCCTATCGTGACTGTCTTTAGACGCGGTAGTGAATACAGTGTGACCAAGTTTTTTTGCGAGCTGCACCGCGAACCCACCGACACCGCCTGAGCCGCCATGAATAAGGATCGTTTCCTTCTCAGCAGCGCTTAGCTTCTGGATGACTGCCTGATACGCCGTCATACCTGCAGTCAGGATGGCGGCGGCTTCATCAAATGAAACACCTTCAGGTATCTTTGCTGCCGCTGAAGCATTGACGACTGCCTGCTCAGCAAATGCTCCCGGTTTGCTCAAATCCGTATGGATGGCGACACGGTCGCCGACTTCAAATGCTTCGACGCCCTCCCCGACTGCCATCACTTCGCCTGATAGATCGACACCCGGCGTGTGGGGATACTGCCATTCAGGGTGACCCGATTCAACCAGCTTGTAGTCGACAGGATTGAGGGCTGTACTGATCACTTTGACTACCAGTTCCCCGGCTTTTGCTTGGAGATCGTCTACTTCTTCCAACTTTAAATTATCAATGCTTCCAGACTCTTTGAGTTGCCATGCTTTCATGATTCAAACGCTCCTTTATAATCGTAAGATTAATCTCTTTGTTTGGCAAACTGAATTGATTATATTACTATCATTCCCTGAAGTTCCCCTGTCATAAACTATCTGCGCTGGATATTCCACATCTTTTATCGTCTGCTCACGTGTCCTTTTCAGTTTGACAGGGTAGACTGTACAGAAGAGGTGAAAGTCATGTCGAATATACGCATCAAAGGCGCCAACCAGAATAATCTTAAGAATGTAAGCGTCGATATACCAAAACACAAACTTACTGTCTTTACGGGACGTTCCGGCTCCGGTAAATCGTCCCTAGTATTCAGTACACTGGCTGCAGAATCGGAACGGTTGCTTAATGAAACCTATTCAAGCTATATCCAAAACCAGCTGACTCAATATGAAAAACCAGATGTAGACCAGATAGAGAATCTGCCCGTCGCAATGATTATCAACCAGAAGCGGCTCGGGGGGAACTCCCGCTCGACTGTAGGAACGATATCGGACATCTATTCGTCTGTCCGCTTACTTTGGTCGCGGATCGGCGAACCATTTGTCGGCTACTCCAACATCTTCTCCTTCAACAACCCGAGCGGCATGTGCGAACGCTGCCAGGGACTCGGTTACGTAGAGGATATCGATCTTGATGAGTTGCTCGACTACGACCGGTCACTCAACGATGACGCCATCCGCTTTCCGTCATTTAGACCAGACAGTTGGCGCGGCAAACGCTATCTTTACAGTGGGCTGTTCGATAACGATAAGAAGCTCAAGGACTACTCCAAAGAAGAGATGGAAACCTTCCTTTACACAAAACCAAAGAAACTGAAAGATCCGCCGGACAACTGGCCGAGAACCGCGAAGTTCGAAGGGCTCGTCCACCGCTTTAGACGCTCATTCCTGCTCAATGATAATTTCGAGAAGAAGCGTTTTATAGAGGATGTGGAACGTGTTGTAACAAGCCGCAAGTGCCCAGAGTGCGAGGGTAAACGGCTCAACGAAACCGTCCTTTCGTGTAAAATCAAAGATCTGGATATTGCTGACTTTACGCACCTGTCGATTGAAGAAGCCATCCCATTCCTAAAATCTCTCGATGATCCGAAGTCGGAATATATCATCCGACCGTTACTTGACCAGATGGAATCCCTCGCCTACGTGGGACTCAACTATCTGACACTCGACCGTGAGACCCCTTCCCTATCAGGCGGTGAGTCCCAGCGGATCAAACTGATCCGTCACTTGAACAGCCCATTGACCGATCTTGTTTATATCATCGATGAACCGAGTGTCGGACTCCATCCGGAAGACATTGAGAAGATTAATGAAATCATGTGCTCGATCCGCGACAAAGGTAACACTGTACTCGTCGTCGAACATGACCCCGATGTCATCGACATTGCGGATCACGTCATCGATATCGGCCCCGGCGCCGGTCAACATGGTGGCGAAGTGATCTTTACAGGATCATACGACGCACTCATGGCCTCGGACACTCCGACCGGTACTGCACTGAAGCGATCCCATCAGCTGAAAGATGACCCAAGGACACCACAAGACTTCATCCATCTCAAGAATATTACCCGGAACAATCTGAATGATGTATCCGTCGATATACCCACATCAGCACTGTCTGTTATCACCGGTGTCGCCGGTTCAGGCAAGAGTACCCTTATTCGTACCGGCTTCAAAAAAGATAAAGATGCCCTCTTCATCGACCAGAAGCCGGTCCGTGCGTCCAACCGCTCCAATCTTCTGACCTACATGGATCTGTTTGACGAGGTTCGTACATTCTTCAGTAAGGAGACTGGACTGAGAAAAGGCATGTTCAGCTACAATTCGGAAGGCGCCTGCCCTGAATGCAACGGCAAAGGGGTCCTAAAGACAGAACTCGCTTTCATGGCGGATTTCTCCCAAACTTGTGAAGTATGTCATGGCACCAGGTATCGTCCGGAAGTACTTGAAGCCAAAGTTGACGGCTATTCCATTGCGGATGTCTTGGCACTCACGGTTGAAGAAGCACTGACCGTCTTCACATCCAGCACCCGCGTAGTCGAACGTCTCGGCACCGTCAAGGATACAGGCCTGCATTACATGACACTCGGCCAGTCCCTTGATACGCTCTCAGGCGGAGAGATTCAACGCGTCAAGCTGAGTCGCTATCTTGATAGTGAAGCCACCGGCAAGACATTCATCTTCGACGAACCAACGACCGGTCTGCACGAAGATGACATACCGACCCTACTCGACTGTTTCGAGCAACTGATCTCACAAGGCAACACCGTCATCATTATTGAGCACAACCTGACAATGATGACCCACGCCGACTGGATTGTCGATGTCGGACCTGGCGCCGGCGCAAGAGGCGGCCGCATCCTCTATAGCGGAACACCGCGCGACTTACTGACTATTCAAGAGTCCATTACAGCCAAACATCTGAAAAGATATATAGAACTATAGAAACAAGGGGGCAGACATATGTCTGCCCCCTTGTTTCTATAGTAGCCGATATCTGGCACGTTCACTTCTTATATATCCACTCTGCCGCTCTCAATCTCCCATACTGAAAGATCGAAGTGCATATGCCCTCTAATATTTACCGCGTCATCGTCTGTCGGGAAATAGCGGCTCGTTACAACGGTCTCCCCCCCATTGACGAAAATTTCTACAGATGAACGGTCGACAAAAATCTGCAACTCGGAGAGCAGATCCAGACTGAACGTGCGCTGCTCCGTGTCTGTACCCTCGAACGTCCTTCTTTCAACAGTAAGCCGATTCGCCACGTAAGAGATGTTCAAAGTGTTCCTGATATCCATCTCAAATGCCTCTTCGACCGGACGGGTGAATGTCAAGAGCATCTCGCTCATCGGTGCAATGACTTCACGAAACGCGACATCTTTCTCGAGTTCAAGCTTGGAATAGTGTTTTTTATGGCCTCTTAACTTTTTGAGTTCGGTGACTGGCTGCTGCACCAGTACACCATTTCTTATTTCGAGCGCCCTTGGTATCGTCAGGGCGTGGATCCAGTTGTTTCTGATTGTCGGATGATTCTGCTCTTGATCATCGGTCATGCCCATCCAGCCGAGAAGTATCCTGCGTCCCGACCCATCGGTGAAGGTTTGCGGGGCGTAGAAATCAAAGCCTTTGTCAAGTTCCGCAAAGCTGCCATGCTGGAAAGTATGGTTGCTGGAATCGAACTCTCCAATAAAGTATCCCGCCTGGAACAGGTTGTGGTAGTCATCGCCAGCTGCTTCCAGCCCTTGTGGACAGACGATCAAGACGTCCTTATCAGAAAGTGGGAATAGATCGGGGCACTCCCACATATAACCGAAGTCCCGGAGTCCATTCATATCATTGCCCGCAACGGGACCGATAAATTCCCAGTCCGTGAGATTCTCTGAACGCGCAAGCACTGCTTCCCCTTTAAGTGAAGTATTTTGGGCGCCTAGGATCATTAGCCACTCATTACCCGATTTCCAAACTTTCGGATCTCTGAAATGGGGTGTGTAGCCTTCTGGCAGGTGGAGCACCGGCCCTTTCTTGTCGAAATCGATGCCATCCTCTGATACCGCCAGACACTGATAGGTGGACCTCTGATCCTGCGCGTCCTTCACGTTGCCTGTATAGAAAAGATAGAGGACGCCGTCATGTTCAATCGCACTGCCGGAATAACATCCATTCTTGTCGTACCATGCCTCCGGCTTCAGTGCCGCGGGTTCTAATCTCCAGTCGATGAGATTCGTTGAAGTATAGTGCCCCCACGCCTTGTAGCCATGCGTTGTACCAAAAGGATTCCACTGGAAGAAGATGTGGTAAGTCCCCTTGAAGTAGATCAGACCATTCGGATCATTCGCGAGGCCGACCGGCGGCATCAAGTGATACTCCAGATGGTAAGGATCGTTGTGAACATACGCCCTGTTGCCTGCGACCGCATCGTTTATCTGGATCTGGATATTGTCTTGTTTCATTATGGTAAAACTCCTTTTACGCTTCAGTGATTTCTTTGGCTTCTTTATCGGAGTATCCGAATAGCCACGTCAGAACGAATGCTACAGCGATTGCGACCAAGTTGACCAACAGATACATGAAGATTTGCTCATTCAGGTAAAGTAATGTCCCAGGAATGACGGTAATCGCCATGCCGGTCCCAGCAAGTCCTGAGATGGAAGCAACAAATCCGCCAGCCGCCCCGCCGATAAGTCCCATGATGAATGGCTTGATATAGCGCAGATTGACACCGAAAATGGCCGGTTCCGTAATCCCGAGGAATGCCGAGAATGAAGACGGCAACGCTAGCGCTTTCAGTTTCTTTGATTTCGTCTTTAGACCAACCGCAAGTGTCGCTCCACCTTGTGCTGCCACACTTGCAGTGATGATGGCATTGTAGGGATTTGCACCCAGCTCATCGAGCAGCTGTATTTCAAGCAAGTTGAAAATGTGATGGACACCGGTGATGACAATGATCTGGTTGAGACCCCCGATCAAAATACCACTGATGCCAAATGGCCATGCCAACACCGCAAGTGTCGCTTGTAGTATGACCCCTTCAAGCGCGTGGAATATGGGTCCGATGATAAAGAGCGCCAGTGTAATCATAAGCAAGAGTGTCAGAAATGGTGTGACAATCAGATCCAACGCTTCTGGGACTCTGTTGCGGATGAACCGCTCTACTTTCGCACCGATGATACCCGCGATGAACGCTGGCAAGACAGAAGCCTGATAGCCAACAACTGGAATGAACCCGGCGAACATAATCGGCTCCCCGCCGCCTGCAACGTCCCATGCATTCGGTAATGCAGGGCTCACAAGCATCAAACCAAGGATGAGACCGATGATCGGTGTCCCGCCGAATACCCGGAAAGTCGACCAGGCGACAAGTGCGGGGAGGAAGATGAATGCCGTGTCCGTCAGAACTTCCGTAAAGAGCAGGAAGTTCTCTGAGATATCGTCTGGAGTGAGGCCAAATAATCCGAGAACCTGCTCCTGTACAATAAGCCCGCGCAGACCCATGAAAAGCCCTGTGGCAACAAGAACTGGGATAATCGGCACGAAGACGTCGCCAAATGACCGGATGGCACGTTGTATGGGATTGCCTTTCTTAGTCCCTTCTTTTTTCGCTTCGTTTTTCGTTGACCCTTCAAAACCGAACTTGAGCATTTCTTCGTGGACTCTATTGACTGTACCGGTTCCGAAAATGATCTGATACTGACCGGAATTGTAAAAGGCACCCTTCACCTTATCGATGTTCTCGACTGCTTCCTGGTCGATCTTGCTCCGATCTTCTATGATTAAGCGTAAACGTGTGGCGCAATGAGCGACAGAAGAAATATTGTCTTCTCCCCCTACTGCTTCAATGACTGATTTGGCAATCTTACTATTTTCCGACAACTTCAACACTCCTTTTAGCTAAATAATCTGAATAAGGGAATCGATTCCACATTTGTGCAGAAAAAAATGAAAACGAATGTTTACGCTTTCATTCTTACTATAAACTATCTCTCTCAACAAGCGTAAAGTCAAGCACTTTTTTATCAGATATCTCTTTATCCTCTTCGAGAATCTGAAGAATAATTTCTGCCGCCGCCGCTCCAGCCTGGGCGTGTGCGTATTCTATAGTTGTCATCGCCGGGTCAATGAAGCGGCTAGTTTCAGAAGAACCGATACCGACAATGGCAATATCACCTGGGATACTCAGCCCTTGCTGCTTTATGTATCGCCACGCACCGAGTGCCATCCTATCCGTCGCTGCAAAAACACCATCCAGGGAACCCGCAGATTCATGCATCATACGTTTCATTGCATCATAGCCGGAATCAATCGAGAAGTCGCCTTGTTGTATCCAGGCATCTTCTATATGAAGGCCATGTTCGGTCATCACATCCAAATAGCCCTGTTTCCTTAGGACGCCGACCGACCGGTCCGCTTCGTCGACACCGATATAGCCGATATGCTTGTGCCCCTTCTCAATCATGAGCGTTGTCATGTGACGCGCTGCCGCATAGTCATCAAAAGTGACTGAAGGGACGCCGGCCATTTGCTGGCCGACGAGGACTACAGGCACTTTGGACGCTTTAATTTCATCAAGCAGTGCCTGGCTTGTATTCGTCGCAATCAGGATAATGCCGTCGACTTGACGGTTTTGTAACAGTTTGAGATGCTCAAGTTCCTTTTCACTGTCTAGGTTTGTACTCGTCAACAGAATCTGGTAGCCGATTGCTTCGAACACTTCCGTCATACCATTTACTGTTCTTGAAGATGTATCCGTGCTGATCTTCGGCAAGATGACACCGATGATTTTAGTCTTTTTCGTCCGTAGCGACTTCGCATGCTGGCTTGGGACATAGCCCGTCTCCCCGATGACGTCCATCACCCTTTTTCTGGCCTTCTCACTGACGTATCCCGTATTATTAATCACCCGGGATACAGTTGTCCGCGACACTCCGGCTTGCTCTGCGATATCATTGATGGTAATCATTGCTTCACCTGCAGTTCCATTCTTTTGATTTTTATGATGTTTCGACTATAACAGATTTTAAGCAGTTATAGAATAGGATTGGGCGCTACTCCATTGTCTCGAGCAACGCCAGAATCTGCTGTCTAGCTTCACGCCCTTCCTTGATTGGGTAGAGCGGGAAAATATGGTTCATCCACGGATATTCATAGTAAACAAAATCCACACGCGCTTCTTTAAGCAGGGAGGCAAATTTTCTTGCATCCGGCAGACAGACTTCCCGTGTGCCCGCAAACATGGCAATCTTCGGCAGATCCTTCAAGTCACCGTACATTGGTGAAAGCCTGTAGTCCGATGGATCCGCACCACCCGACCACGCGCGCCCAACATCCTTCAGGCTTGTAACGCTGAGCATCGGATCAAGCGCCTGATAGACACCCACCTCTGGATTTTCAACGGAAATATCGAGCCATGGGGACATGAGAATCAGTAATTTCGGCATCGGGTGTCCATGTGATCTGAGCCACTGGCTGAGACCGAGTGCAAGTCCCCCGCCTGCTGAATCTCCCATCAGCGCCAGCCCTTCTGGATGCGCTTTGGCCAGATCGATATACAAGTCGGACACCACCTGATAGGCGTCCTTGAACGTATATTCAGGTGTTTTCGGATAGATCGGTACGATGAATTCCATGCCGCTATCCTGGACCATACGATCTACGAAAAGCCAATGGAACAGTGACGGCTGGTTGATATAGCCGCCCCCATGCAGATAAAGCATGCTCCGTGCCGGCTTTTCTTTCCCGGGCCAGACCCTGAACACTTTCATGCCATCCTTGTAGAAGACTTCGACTTCGGAATTCATAAGCCCATCAGCGACCTTATGCTCCTTGCGATTTTCTTTGATTTTGGCATCGATTCGATTCTGATCCAGTGGTTCAGCACCCGAGTTTACGATTCTGATCACATCCTCTGCCACTCGGCTGCCGATGCTGCCGTTATGGAGGCGGAGTGCACGCAAGGAATATAGCGTTGCGGTAGCCCCTGCGATAGAAGCCAGGGCTGTTGAAACTTTCAGTGTCCGGTTCATCTGACCTACTCCTTTTATATATCGGGTAAATCTTTCCTTCTATATGGAACGGAAAGATTGTTACATCCACTCTTTACCCGATTGATTAGCAATAAAGTCGAAAGCATGCTTAAAACTTTTTCTATACAGCAAAAAAGACATCCATATGCTTGAATGTCTTTGGGACTTATGATTTTAGCCATTTGCTACTGATCGTATTCAACCTGCTTTTCGATCGTGCCTTCATCGTCATGAATGATAGCTTTGGACTGCGCTTCTTCAGCGCGTTTCTTTGCTTCATCAATCGCTTCGTTCTTGTTGTCTGAAGTGAAAACTGGATTATCCTGTCCTTCTTCTTTGACTGCCCATTTCTTATCATCCCCTGGGACTACGTGATAGCGTGCATCACTTGTGCCTTCTCTTTTTTCAAAGTAGTTACCACGATTGGCATTGTTCTGTTCTGTCATTCTACCCCTCCTAGTGTAAGTTACCATTCACTTTACCTCAAGGAGTAAAACGCTAAACACTCGACCTATTTAATTGGTCTGTCTACCGACTAGTATTTCAAGGTCAATCGTCACTGGCCTACTTTTTGAGATAAAATTATCTAAGTCCCCGTCTTCATGATGCCACGCAAGCGGCGACATCCGGATTAAATTGGCAAGTGCGGATTGATCAAGCATGACCTGCTCTGTTAGACAAACCCGCTCGAGCACTTCAAAGTGTTCTTCGAATAAGGCTATCGTTCCAGCATTGTCATAGTCTGCCTTGTCTGTATCTTGGTAGAGTGCTTGGCGCAGTTCTGAAAGGTAACCTGACCGAGGGACCACTTTGATGACGATGCCGCTTGGTTTGATCACCCGGTTGAATTCATTATAGTTGGCCGGCGAGAGGATGTTCAAAATGACATCACAACTGCCAGCTTTCATCGGCAGGTTGGCCAGATCACCGACCAACCAGATTGAATCCGGGTAGTTTTTTGCTGCCAGCAGAATGCCTCCTTTGGCGATATCGAGTCCAATGCCAATATGTCCCGCGCCAGCCTTTTTTAGAATTTGTTCCATATGGGAGCCTTCCCCACTGCCTGCGTCCAATATGGTCATAGGACCCGGCGCTAATTGGCGATGTATGATATCCACAACGGCTTCGTGCATCTTCGCATAGAATCCGCTATTTAAAATAAAGTCTCTGCGGTTTTCAAATAGTGCTTGATCATACTGGGTAGCGACCGGTCGGCTCAGCATATTGACATAGCCTTGTTTGGCAAAATCGAATGTATGGTTATTACTACATACGAGACTGGTCAGTGACAAGACTTTCATCCCTGCGCCACACATCGGGCATTGTATCTGCGCTACATATTCGCTGACAAGCGTGGCACTGCGTTCTTTCTTCTTCATCGTATTCCTCCATCCGCATCACTTACCTCCACCTAATAATAGAGGATGCGCGCTCTTCCATCAATTCTTTGAAGCATATGTTTTGAAAGATGATGCGGATTAATCTACACTTCAATTAATCGTGCACGATTGAAAGTAGGTGAATGATTTGCAGACAGATGGTTTCAAGCTGGCCAACCAGCTCTGTTTTTCGGTCTATAATACGAGTCGGCTCTTTACGAAATTCTACCAGCGCGCGCTTTCGGATTTCGGATTGACCTACTCGCAGTATCTTGTAATGATGGCGCTTTGGGAAGAGGGCGGACGGACGCTCCACCAGATCGGTGAGGCCCTCTACTTAGAAAGCAATACCCTAACCCCGGTACTCCGCCGGATGGAGGAAGCCGGATGGCTGACACGCGAGAAATCTCCCCACGACAGACGTCAGTTGACGGCACACCTGACCGAGCGCGGCCGGGCGGCTGAAGCCCCCATACAGAAAGCGATTGCCGCATGCATCGGCAAGGAACATCTTGATATCGATCAGTACAAAGACGCACAGGCAACCATCAACCAGCTTGAAGAGACGCTGAGAACTTTATTAACAGATGAATCAAAAATGGAGGATGACAACAATGGCAGACTATAATTATGACGTAACATTCATCGGCAGTGGACACGCCGCATGGCATGCAGCCCTGACACTTAGGCAAGCAGGCAAGTCCGTCGCAATCATTGAGAAGGATACAATCGCAGGCACATGCACCAACTACGGCTGTAATCCGAAAATTCTTCTCGAAGGACCGTTCGAAGTTCTAGAGAAACTCGGACACTACGAAGGAATCTTAAGTCAAGATGTGTCCGTCGACTGGCCGGCACTCATGGAATATAAGAAGCAAGTCATCAACCCGATGTCTGACGGCATGCAGCAGATGATGGAACAAGCTGGCATCGACATTCTCATGGGCCACGGCAAACTCCAAGATGCCCGTACAATCCAAGTGGACGATCGGACGATTACTTCAGAATATATCGTCATCGCTACTGGGCAGCATAGTAATGTCTTGGATATCACAGGTAAGGAGCATTCACACACAAGCCGTGAGTTTATGGATCTTGAAGTGTTACCGCGCCGTATTACTTTCATCGGTGGCGGCATCATTACGTTTGAATTTGCTTCAATCGCCGTCAAAGCAGGTGCCGAAGTCCACATCATCAACTACTCTGATGACTACCTAGAAGGGTTCCACACCGGTCATGTCGATCAGTTGATGGATAAACTGAAGGCAGAAGGCGTCCAGTTCCATTCTAACGAAAGTACAACAGAAATCGTTAAGAACGAAGCAGACTATACGCTTAAAACCGAATCCGGCTTAGCACTCGATACTGACTATGTTGTAGATGCGACGGGGCGCGTACCGAACGTTGCAGGTATCGGACTCGAGAACGCGGGCGTCCGTTATTCTAAAAAAGGTGTCGAAGTGGATGCTTACTTGCGTACAGCGCAAAAGCACATCTACGCAAGTGGTGACGTGCTCGATAAGGATATTCCAAAACTGACACCAACCGCAACGTTCGAATCGGATTACATCGCAGCGAATATCCTTGGCATGAATCCGGATCCAATCGAGTACCCGGCCATTCCGATGGTACTCTATACGCTCCCTCGCCTTTCTTCTATCGGTGTCACTGTGGCGCAAGCAAAAGAAGACGATAGTTATACGGTGAAAACCGTGAAGTTCGGCGAGCGCATGGTATTCGAGTATAAAAATGAGACGGAAGCACAGATGGATATCGTCCTCAATCAGAACAAGCAGCTCGTCGGTGTTGAAATCTACGGCAATGATGCAGCAGATCTCATTAACGTACTGACATTCGCTGTCAATCAGCAGGTCACCGTCAAAGATCTCTCCAGCATGATCTTCGCTTTCCCAAGCCCATCTAGCGGCGTTCTCGATCTTCTTAAGTTTGAGATGCTGTAAAGATGGTATATAATGCATATGTACCAAATACTTGAGACAAAGCGAGGCAATAGATATGCAGAATTTGACAGATACGTTCACACTATCCAACGGTACTGAAATCCCATGTGTCGGTTTTGGCACTTGGCAGACACCAGATGGAAAGACGGCAGTAAACTCAGTAAAGAAAGCCATCGAATCCGGCTATCGCCATATCGATACAGCCGCGGCATATAAAAACGAAGGCAGCGTCGGGCAGGCCATCAAAGAATCCGGCGTCGCCCGTGAAGATCTTTTCGTTACAAGCAAGCTATGGAACTCGGAGCGTGGTTACGAGAAAACAAAAGCCGCTTTCGAACAGACCTTGAAAGAGCTCGATACAGACTATCTCGACCTCTACCTCATCCACTGGCCAGCGAACGAAAAGCAGTTCGACAACTGGAAAGAGATCAACAACGAAACGTGGAGAGCCATGACTGAGCTTCATGAAGCAGGCAAAGTCAAAGCAATCGGTGTATCCAACTTCATGACTAACCACTTGGAGCCACTTCTTGAATTCGAAGTGAAACCGATGGTCAACCAGATCGAATACCACCCGGGTCACACGCAGGATGGTGTCGTTGACCTCTGTAAACAGTACGATATCCTTGTTGAAGCATGGAGTCCAATCGGATCCGGCCGTCTGCTTGAAGACGAGTCACTGAAGGAGATTGCAGAGAAATACGACAAATCCGTGGCACAGCTATGTATCAGATATGTACTGCAGAATGGTGCATTGCCACTGCCGAAATCCGTCACACCAGAAAGAATTGAAGAGAATACTCATGTATTCGACTTCGAAATCTCTGATGAAGACATGAAACAGATGGATGCAATGGAGAACGTCGGCTTCTCCGGTATGAACCCGAATGACGTCGATTTCTAAACCAAATACGCATTGTAACGAGGATACTTGATGTATCCTCGTTTTTCTGTTGTTGAAAAATTATGTTATTCGTTGTGTCGGCATAACTATACAAGGCCAAAAGCATTGAAAGTACAGAGGACTTTAAAGCCACTATAAACCGACTCTTAAAGTTATCCCTAATACTAGGTGGATATACGCCATTGTATTAGTGCACTAGGAAACCGATTTTATCAATAATTGAATTTGAAAATTGATTAGCATATGCGTTTAACCCACGCCGTTTTAGAGAAAAGATGTGAGAAACCACTTAACCTGAATAGGAGCGACTCAAATGAAAACAAACTTTGATTTAATTGTCATCGGTACAGGTTCTGCCACAGCGACTGCCATAAAGTGCAAAGAAGCAGGATGGGAAGTCGCCGTGATAGATTCTCGTCCCTATGGAGGCACTTGTCCATTGAGAGGATGCGATCCTAAAAAAGTACTTGTAGGGGCAGCCGAAATGATTGATGACGCAGAAAGGATGCAGGGGAAGGGTTTGGCTTCTCAACCCTCCATCAATTGGTCAGAATTGATGGCATTCAAGCGGACATTCACAGAACCGATACCTGAAGGAACGGTAAAGAAACTGCATAAAGCAGGGATTCATATGTTCCACGGCCATGCCTCGTTTATCGACGAAGAAACGATTGAAGTTGCGGATCACCAGTTGACTGGCACGCACATACTGATTGGGACTGGGGCAAAACCGGTCGAGTTGCCGATTGAAGGAATCGAATATCTGACACACAGCGATGAATTCCTAGAACTAGATAAACTGCCTTCAAAAGTTATTTTTATAGGTGGCGGCTATATCTCTTTTGAATTCGCGCATATCGCAGCGCGAGCGGGTGCCGAAGTACATATCATTCAGCGAGGAGAGAAACCGCTCAAACACTTTGACCCAGACCTTGTAGACCTACTGGTCAAAAGTTCGGAAGAGAACAGTATTCAAGTTCACTTGAACACTGAGGTGAAATCCATTAAGGAAGCCGGCTCTTCCCTTACGGTCGAAGGTGTGAAAAATGATGACGCATTCAAACTGGAAGGTGATCTTATTGTCCACGGGGGCGGGCGCGTTCCCAATATCGACGGTCTAAATCTTGAAAAAGGAAATGTCGACTGGGAGAAAGAAGGCATCTCTGTTAATGAACATCTGCAAAGTACCAGCAACCCCCGTGTCTATGCGGCCGGAGACGCAGCAGCCACAAAAGGACTGCCTCTGACACCAGTTGCCGCAATGGAAACCCAAATAGTAGCGTCCAATCTCCTCAATGAAAATAAACGGACCCCGGATTATACAGTGATGCCGAGTGTCGTATTTACACTTCCAAAACTGTCAGCAGTCGGACTGTCAGAAAAAGCCGCTAGAGAACAAGGCTACAACATCAGAGTCAATAAAATCGACACTTCTGAATGGTATACCTATCAACGCAAGAATGAAAAATACGCGATGGCCAAAATTATTATCGATGAAGATTCGGATTGCGTCCTCGGCGCCCACTTACTCAGTCGAGAAGCAGATGAACTCATTAACCACTTCGCTACTGCGATTCAGTTCAAACTGAAAACAGAGGACCTTAAACAGATGATTTATGCCTACCCTACTGGTGGTTCTGATATTGGATCTATGCTTGAATAATTGGGGTAAATCCTACTGCTTTTTTACAACTATCCGAACTCGCTAAACGATGAAGCTCCCCTGATTTACGAGTGTAAATCAGGGGAGCTTACTGTTGCGATAAACTATCAGAAAGTCAACGGCTACTTGAACCGTGAGTATATTAGTACCCGCCAGCTATTACTTCTTTTGACTGACCAATCTTTTCTTCTCTTCAAGCAGTTCCTTGAATGTCTTATCCAGCGCTTCGGTAGAACCGTCCGCCATGTCACTCAGCACTTGGGAAATCTTATTTTCAACTACCATCAGTGCTTCATTCGTCTCATCTCTGGAACGTACGGTCATATTCTCTTTCAGGCCTTTGTCTTTGATGACATATTCCTTATCTGAAACATTCTCCTTAAACCGCCTATCGTGACTGATGGTCAAGACGGCATTTGGGTAATTCACAATCATGGACTCCAGTGCTTCAACCGAACTGACATCGAGATAATTGGTCGGTTCATCTAAAACCAGGATATCCGCATCCATCACCAGTATTTTCACAAGCTGCACTTTGATGCGTTCTCCACCACTGATCAGTCTGACCGGCTTATGGACATCATTCCGCCTGATGCTGAGCCGACCAAGTATGATGCGCACTGTTGTCTCATCATAGATGGCTGTTTCCATCACATTCTCAAGGATGGTCCATTCCTCATCCAGCCCTTCTAGATTCTGATGGAAGTAGCCAATAGTGAGTTGTCTTTCGTACTTCGCACATATTTGATTGATAAGTGTCGTCTTGCCACTACCGTTTGGCCCGCTGATGGCCACCTTTTCGCCGTTCCGAATATATAGACCGGCATTCTGTATCAATGTCCGATCGCCGATGCCGACACTGTCTTCAAACCGAATGATCATCTTGTGGCCGTATTTGTTTTCCGTCGCACTATGGAACAGGATTTCCTTCTCCTCGACTGGCTTCTCCTTCTCATCAAGATGATCAAGCCTGGATGCCATCGCCTTAGATGTACTGTGCAGTTTTTTCTGCAGTCTGTTGAAGTATGGACTCGATCCACTATCCCCATGATCGACCCCTTCTGCTACATTGGCGCGTGCTGCCTGATCATTCTTGCGTTTGATCTTATTTTCAATGGCCTTTTTCTCATTCACATACTGGCGGTATTCTTCCTGCTGGCGCTTAAGCTTCTCTTCTTGGATCTGTTTGAACTTCGTATAGTTGCCGGGATACTTGAAGAGTGTCTTTTGTTCAATCGACCAGATCTCGCGTGCGATTTGATCGAGAAAATGCCGGTCATGCGAAATGACGATCGCAATACCGTCATAGCGCTTCAGTTTCCCTGTCAGCCATTTAATATTGTTCTCATCCAGATGGGTCGTCGGTTCATCGAGCAAAAGTATTTGGCTGTACTGCTTCAGGCCATCGAGCAGATACTGCTTCGTCGTCTCTCCACCACTCTTCGTTGCTTCTCTCTCCTTGATCTGCGGGACGTATGTGACATTGTCATGCGTTTCTAAAATGTGCCGGAGCAGTGTCGTCTTCCCCGACCCGTTGTCACCGATCAGTCCGATGATTGTCGGTGTTGCGACGCGTGCCTGATCCACATGCAGCAGCTGTTCCCCTTCGACTTCCAATGTTAAGTTATTGATTTCCAACATAAAAAAGCACCTCTTTTCCTGTCGGAATAAGGCGCATATATCCAAAAATAGGTATGACAAATACACGTACTTGCCCACTTTATCCGATATAACCCTTATTCCAACATAAATTTCCATCACGAAATAAACCATGACGTATTATGTTGTCGTTTAGAATAAGGATTATTTTTTCATCGGCCTAAAGTTCACCCCTTTTACTTGTTGGTGCAATTTTATCACTTTAATCCATCCCGGGCAACGGCTGTTGCGTAAATCCCCTATTTAAAGATTGAGAAAGGATCCACTCCCCAATCCTAGCGACATCGTTAAATCAATGTATCGCTGGTATTTGACTGGATGCACCCGTCTATATATAATCAATACAACCAGAGGGTCGCGCCGATGGCCGAACTGGGTATGTAGGCACACTACGACAAGAAATTATCAATAGAATTCATCGGCAACAGAGCCAGATCAACGGCGTACTGAAAATGATTAATTAAGGCAGAAGCTGCATCCAGCTCAGTGCAACTAGAAACGTACTCAAGCGGCGAATGTATATCCTCGTTAGTTAAAAATCCTTTGGCGTTCGACAAGTAAACGATGTATAGGCCATATGCCATTGTATGGGACTCGGAAGTGGTTAAACTACTGAACAAAAGCAGATGGGTGTCACCTGTATTTCTGACACTCTTCATGAGACCTGTGCGCTATTCGATGAAAGAAAAAGATGCATATCCCTATAGGTATAAGAAACAGGAGGATGAGTGAAGACGATGAGCGATACACAAACGAAGTACCATATTAATGATGCCGACCAGCTGTTCAAAGAAAATGAATATCTTTTGGATGTACGTGAACCGTTCGAATATGAGGCGGGTCATATTGGTGAGGCGGTTAATATATCTGTAAATGAAATCGACTCCCGCCTCCGGGAACTTCCAAAGGACAAAAAGATCCATGTGTACTGCCAACGCGGAAAACGCGGCGCCAGCGCAGTGGAGATACTGAATGACCATGGGTTTGACGCGGTGAATCTGGAAGCAGGCTACGCCGCCTACACGGGGCAATACGACAGTGCAAATGCAGTAGGTGGAAATCGAGGTGCATCAGCCGAGAATATTGTGATTGATCCGAAGCGGATCATGGTCGAAGCCAGCGGTCTTCAATGCCCCGGTCCACTCCTTAAAGTCAATGAAGTAATGGGCACACTTGAAGCAGGCCAGCAGATGGAAATTACGGTGACGGACTTCGGCTTTTGTTCCGATGTAGAAGCTTGGGCACACAAGACCGGCCACACAATCCTTAGAAATGAAAAATCAACAGACAAGGTCGTTGTCGTGCTGCAAAAAAACGCACCGGTAAGTAAAGACGATTCAGATGCCCACCAGATGGTCGAAACGAAGGACGGCGCAACCATGGTCGTATTCAGTGGCGACATGGATAAAGCACTGGCATCATTCATCATCGCCACCGGTGCAAGAAGCATGGGCAAGGACGTCACCATGTTCTTCACATTCTGGGGCCTCAACATCATCAAGGATCCGAATGCACCAAAGAAGAAAAAAACCGGATTGGATAAGGCCTTCAGCATGATGATGCCGAAATCCGCTGCCAAACTGCCGATTTCCAACATGAACATGTTCGGACTCGGAAGCCGGATGATCCAGCATGTCATGAAGAAGAAAAAAGTCGATGCCCTGACTGAAATGATCGATAAAGCCGATAAACTCGGTGTTAAGATGATTGCCTGCACGATGAGTATGGACATCATGGCCATCGAGCGTGACGAACTGCTGCCAAACGTTGACTTCGGCGGTGTGGGCACTTATATCGGTGATGCGGAAAACGGCAACCTGAATCTGTTCATCTGAATGCACAAGGCCACGAAGTGCACGCCGACCTTGATATTATATGAAAAAAATATTAAAGGCATGTTTCCTATATTTCTACAGGAAACATGCCTTTTGACCTTGATGAGTCGCCAAGGTTCTCCAATCATCTATCCTTCAGATTGAGACTCATCAGATGCTCATCATAATATCGTTCACCATCAAACATCGCTTTCGGTTCTGTGCCATATATTTCAAACCCGAATGATTCGTAAAATGCCAGAGCCCTTATATTCTCAGTAACTACTGAGAGGTTGATGTTCTCCACTCCGTCCAGTCCCCTTACCTGATCAATCAGATGAAGCACCACTTCTTTTGCGATGCCGGTGCCTCTGTACTCACTCTTACAGTACATCGCGACCAAGCTTCCTTTATGCTTCGACTTCACGCCTTGTGACCGAATGAAAGCAGCGGTGCACACAAGTTCTGCTCCGTCAAAGCCGCCTACAGTAAACTGAGTGTCGGAAGCTTCTATACGCTGTTCAAAGTCCGTAAGTGACAATTCGATTTCCCGCGCATAGGTCGAACCGAACGCACTCGGATCTGTTTTCAATCCTTCCAGCCTCAGCAACAGGTACTGCTTGGCATCGTCTGTATCTAATACTCTTATGTTGATGATAAGCCCTCCATTCTTTTCTCGCATCATTGTGAAACCAGTTTCTATTCTACACGATGATTACTTTCAGGTTGAAGAGGTAAATGGTCAATAACTACGATATGGAGGGATAAAATGAAGCGTACTGTAGACATTAAAATCATTCAATTGAAAGCGCAAGATGATGGTGGCATACCCAACCATCCGGAATTCCCCCTGCTCGTCTACAAGAATGTGTTCCAGGATGGCGATGATATTCCAGAGATACTGAATGCCAATGACTGGTCCGGAGAGTGGCTTGGATCGGTCCATCCGTTCCACCACTACCACAGCAACACCCACGAAGTGCTTGCGGTCAAAGCCGGCACTGCCACACTGCAGCTCGGCGGTGAACAGGGAGAGCAGATCAAAGCCGAAAAAGGCGATGTCATCATCCTGCCAGCCGGCTATGGTCATAAGAAAATAGAAGCGAGTGACGACTACGCAAACTATGGCGCCTATCCTGGTGGAGTCGACTTTGATATGTGCTATGGGAAAGCGGAAGAACGTCCTGAAAAGGTGGAGAACATCAAGCAGGTCCCAATCCCGGAATACGATCCGGTATTCGGGCATGATGGACCGCTATTCGACTACTGGAAAAAGTGAGCTTCACCATTTTAGATAAACCAGCAATCAACGTCATAAAATTAAAGCCAGGGAGATGCGACAATTCCGCCATTCTTCCTGGCTTTAATTTCTTCCTGCATCAAAGGTGATAGACCAGCACACCTCTATAACTCCATTGAATACCGTTTCCAGCAACTTCCCTCACTCCTACTGTCACATTTTGCTTGCGTAGTTATTTGAACTTTTAGTATGCTACTCATTATATCTATTCATGAAAATGCATTATATGAATGGACGACACAACCGCAATATATGAATTGAAAGAATTAAACCGGTTTAAATAAAGAAAGCACACTTAGACGAGGAGATTATGAACATGAATGATAAATATATTTTGTTGGCAAGCTGCAAGGACCAGGTAGGCATCACCAACCTGATTACTGGAATCATCTCAAAGTATGGTTCCAATATACTACACCTGGATCATTTTACCGAGTATGACCATGACAACTCTGAAGAAGGTCAATTGTATTTGAGGTTTGAATTTGAGAAAGTGGATGATTTGAAAGCTGCTCTGGAGCATGAACTCGAACAGAAGAACATCGATTTCGAGCTGTTTGATAGTGCTGTAAATACTAAGATTGCTTTGTTTGTTTCAAAAGAGGACCATGCGTTCAATGAAATACTACTCAGAGTCAAACGTGGCGAGATTCCAGCAGAAATCGTCTGTGCTGTAGGGAACCATGAAGACAATAGGCACTTTGCTGAAAGTCTTGGTGTGCCGTTCTATTATGTACCTAGCAATGAATCCAAAGACAAGGTCGAGGAGAAGATGCTCGCAATCTGCGAGGACCATGAAGTGGATCTAATTGTTCTGGCCAAATATATGCAGATCCTATCCGATGACTTTATCGATCACTACAAAGATAGAATCATCAATATACATCACTCGTTTCTACCATCATTCATCGGTGCGAATCCATATAAGCAGGCTTGGAAACGCGGCGTCAAGTTCGTCGGTGCGACGAGCCACTACGTTACTGCAGATTTGGATGAAGGACCAATCATCGAGCAGAATGTCATACGCGTCAATCACAGGTATGACGTGAAAAGTCTAAAAAAGATCGGTCGCCATGTAGAAGCATCGGTATTGGCGCAAGCAGTCGAGTATCATGTGTTTCATAAAGTAATAGTCAACAATGGCAATAAGACAATTATTTTTGATTAATAAAAAATAACCCGAATAATGGGCAACGCATAAAAAACGTCCATTATTCGGGTTTTCTGTATCCGATTATTAATCTCGAAATAATGAAACAAAGTATTGAAACGAGGTACGTTACAATACTTCATTTTTCAACATTCAAAATTAGAAAGTTAGATAACAATTAAAAAAAATTCAGATTCTCAAACCTCTTATCCACTTAATTCATAAAAGCTTCTGTTTACCTACCTTTTATGAACACACTTGTGCTAGATATGAATTAATCACTAATCTGCTAAAAGCATTATTGCAAATGAATAAGAGGATTAGTTCTTTAGATGGCAATAGAAAACTTCTGATAGGTTTTTAGTTTGTGAGTAAAATTAGAAATTCATATTCACTAATAAATATTTACATTATTTTGATTATATAGATAATTTATGGATGCGATGATATAATTATATTGTACTGTTAATTAAAATGCATTCGACTATTCGTCTTATCTTACTAAAATTGGGAGGTATAAAAATGGACTGTAAGACATACACCGACAAATGAGGTTCATAAAGAAACTAAAGGAGATAAAACAGGTTGTGGCTTTGATACCAATGAACATTCCGTTCATTGGGAAAAAACTTCAAGCAGATTTACATACGATAAAAATTGATGTAAAAACTACCATCACATTCAGTCAAAAGAAAAATTCAATTAGAACATTAAACGTTGGTGGAGTTCGCTCAACCCCATCAATGTTTCTAAATTTATATTTATTTCAAATATGATTGTTTCGTTTAAGCTTAACTATAGTAGGTTAGGGTGAGGTAAACGTTGAATAACGATAGTTATATTAAAATAGACGTATCAAAAATTGAAGAAGGAAAAAGTATGGTTGACGAGTTTGGAAAAATGTACTTAATCGATTATAGCTTGATTTCATCTACAAGATATAATAAACAAATTAATAATAGTTTAATATCGAGACTTGAATCCAACGATCATACATACATATTTAAGTGCAATCGAAATGATTACGGTAATATAGATTTGGATAGCTTAGATGAAAAGTTGTACGAGAACCTTAAATCAATTACTTTATTAAACGAAAAAAACAATGATTTTCAAGCAGCTTGGTCAACTTTAAATAGTATAGTAATTCCAAATATTTTTGGAATAAATGACCTTTTAGGTTACTCCACATTAAACTTTACAACATTTATATTAAAGCCTTCAGTTATTGAATTGACTTTAGAAGAGTCTGATAAGGTAAAAACCACTATCTTTACAGTTATAAATGTTTATGAAAATGGTTTTATAGAATGTTTTCACTATTATTGCAATACTTATATGCGTGTAAGTGAACTATATCAGATTGCACATATTAATACATACTTATATCAATATTCGAATAAGAGTAATAGTTATAAAGGGAAGAGCATCTCGATATTAGATGAAAATAGTTTAGATTTCTACTTAACAAAAAACGTACTTGACTTATTGTCGGAAGATATAGTAATAGATAAAACTATATATAGTTTTATTATAATGAAGACATTAACTGAAAAGAGAAATTTAAGTGAAAAACTGCCGACTTTAAATTTAGTTTTTAGACCTATAAGAACAAGTAAAAAAGCGACTGAGTTTATTAACACAGATGAAATAGCCAGCTTTAAAAACATCCATTTTTTTGGTAACAAAAACCACTCATTCATCTATGCCGATAAGAATATTAGAGAGCTATATAACTCTAGTGACGATAAAATAACTAATTCAATATTTCTTAATATCTATCCTTCTTTATATGACTCACTAATAGATATTCATATCTATCAAAAACTCAGTACTATCTATGGCACGAAGGATGAAGTAGATCCAGTGGATTTATTAAATAAAAAGAAACAAATCTATTCTATTAAAAGACTGAAGGAAAGAGCTCTATCCCCTACTTTATTAACGGTAACTGAATTTTCGTTAATATTAAGAAAGAATCTTCTTCCTCTTGATTTTGAAAAAAAACTAGACTCTCATTATCAAGAAATGAATACATCTATAATGGATCTTCAACAAGATAATATTGTCAAAGGGCAAAACAAACTACAATTGATTTTACTTTTTATTTCAGTAGTTGCTTTAATACTTACTTTCATAAGCTTAGATTACAGTCTAAAAGCTAACCTTATCTTTTCCGGAATAATAAGCCTTATCTCCATAATGCTATACTTCGAAAAATTAGAGTGAAAAATAACATGTATTGTTATTCGGTTCTTTTGTATCTTCGTTTTTACTATCTCTTTTCTTATTTAACTACTATAGAGAGATCCTTTTTATTTTATTGTGTAAATATATGTCCTTAATACTATTTGTATTTAACATGTACCTCTTATAGCATAGTGAATATAATTTTTAAATTGTAACTTATAATACATTACTATCGACTATGAAGAGAAATAATGAGGTCTACTTATAACTTTAGAAATTGTATGAGCATCAATAAGTATAATTGCATCAATTTATAGTTTTTCATAGGAAGTTTATTTCATTACATATCGATTGTGAAAATAGGTTAGAAAGCTCTTTAGTCGTACCCTAAACAGTTATAATTTATAGATCCAGCCAGTCTAAATTTTTTATGAGCGTCCGAATGACCACTTTAAACTAAGTAGTTATTAATAATAGCTTTCAATACACCCATTATTAATGTCATAATTGTAATGATAAAGGAGAACATATAATGAAACAAAGAGAATACTTACATTTACTTAAAGAGACTAAAAATCTCGAAAGTATAGTTGATATTATAACTTTAATATTTGACGAGTTCAGTACTGATGAATATATTCCAGCTATAATAGAAGAAGGTTTATTTACAAGAGAAAAGGGAGAAGATTTTTACTTAAAATTAGTAGTTAAACATCAATCAATACCTTTGAAATCTACTTGGCTAAAGAATAACTTTGAATTTTTCTTAGAAGAGCCAAAAGAAGAATCAATAAACTCAAAAAATGACCAATTTATACAGAATGTAGTTACTCATAGAAATTTTAAATCCAATAAGTTATACCAACTTAACCCTCTGCTAGTCACAGATTACATCACAGAATATGAATATGATAATCCTACACATGTAAATACATTTTTTAATGAAGAATACTCCAACCTTAAAGGAAAACCTGTCTTTCAATATATAGACAATAATTTAATGATAATTAAAAGCAGCCTAAAGTATTATATTAATAAAACCGACAATAATATATACCCTAAATATGAGTTAGTTGCAGAGTTCGAATACAGAACACACTCTAAACACTTAGATTACAATTTTAAAAATGTACAAAGTAATAATGCTATAGTAAAAGCTGATATTAATGCCAATAGTATGTATATATTAGGAAGTGTAACACTTCCTATAAATGCACTTAGTATTGAAAGAGAGGCAGCAAGAAATATTAAAGTAGTTGACTTAAATTCATCTACAGCAAGAAGCCTTGATAGTACACATTACAACGGTGATACAACAGAAGGTTTTGTATGTTTCCAAAAGGAAGTTCTTGATAAGTTGAAAATTCATTATTACCTTTACGACGTAGTAATAATTAACAAAGAAAATACTGAAAATCAATATTTAATAGATGTATTAGATGACAAAGTTGTCTTTTGGGAAGCAGAATATAATAAACTACCAATTTCAATAAAAGACGAAATTGATTCCTATAATTTTATCCCAAAAGATATGACAGGTTTAATTAGTCCGGCAATGGCAGCCATGCAGTTAGAGGTTGATTGGAATTGGTCAGAAAAGCTCCAACCAAGTCAAAAACTATCTTATAAACTACGAGAAGACAATATAAAAAAAAGTATAGATATGGGATTAACTTTTTACGATCCAACTGATCAAGAAGAGTTTAGAATATTTATTATGAATATTGAGAATATTACTTCAATTAAACTTGAAAACTTCAATCCTAATCTTAGAGATGTAAAAAACCTAAAGGACATTAGAAACCAAGTGAGAATTAACGACAATCTAGAAGAGGGGTACTTATCTGTTCTATTCCAAAAGTACTGTTACGTTGTGCATGGGATGATGACCAATGGTTGATATCAAAGATTTAGATAGAAAGCTACTGTTCCTAGTTGGTCCAAATGGCTCTGGTAAAACACACGCGCTCAAGCAATCAATGGAAAATGTTGATGAAAAATGTATACTTATTACCGAAGACGGTAATCCTTTATTTGTTAAGAAAATAAATAAAGTGATT
Source organism: Salinicoccus sesuvii (assembly GCF_042648145.1). Taxonomy (NCBI): domain Bacteria; kingdom Bacillati; phylum Bacillota; class Bacilli; order Caryophanales; family Staphylococcaceae; genus Salinicoccus; species Salinicoccus sesuvii. The sequence goes on from NZ_JBHRWV010000004.1 coordinate 129,953, forward strand.
ATAGATTATGAAAAAGCTTTATACAGTTATACCGAAGAAGAACAGCGTGGTAGAGGAGATCGATTATTAGAAGAGGATGAAATATCTGTTAATTCTTTAAATATTATTGATTTCTGCTATAAAAAATTCAAAAAGTTGAACCAAGTAATTAATAAATCAATGGGACAAGAGAAGTTAAATAACCTTTTAAAGATACTTTTGAGCTACAACTTAAATAACATAAAATTATTCTATTTTGATGAACCTGAAAACTTCTTAGACGAAGAGTATCTTAAAGAAGTAGCAAATTTAATTAGACTGTTGATAGAGAATGAAAAAGTGGTGCGTGTAGTAACTCATAACTCTAGATTATTGAGATTACTTAACGTTAACCTAGAAAATATTATTGTGTTAAAACAATACAAACAATTAAGTATAAGTAGCTTAAAGATAAAAGAATGTTATGAAGAAGTCAGGGAAAATATTGGTACTATAGTTAGAAACATAAATGCTGAAGAAAGTGCTCAGATTAATTACAGGTTAAGCTTCATAGATAATGATACTTTATTTGAAAGTTTTTTAAATCAATATTTAAAAGACGAACAATTTTATCGTACTCTATTTTATAAAGAAATACTTATCGTAGAGGGACAATCTGATATTATTGCATTAAATCATATAAAGGATAGTTTTGATGTATCGCTTGAGGTATTTAATCCAAACGGCAAAACCTTCATTCCATTCTTCGTTCTTTTGTTTAATATATTAGGGAAAAATATAAGAGTTGTAATAGATGATGATCTTGAAAATCCAACTGGTGCACGTTTAAAACATCCAGTGGCACTAACGCAATATTTAAAACAATTGAGCGAAGAACTAGACTTTCATTTGATCCTACACTCTCCAGACCTAGAAGGACATTATTCCATGGATTTAGATTCTATGGCAAGAAAATTTGGTATGAGTAATACTATACGAAACAGAGAAAAGGGAATGTTTAAGAGTTTATCGTCATTCGATTTTTTCAGTCAAAATGAGAATGCTGAGAGATTAAAAAAACATATATTTGCTATTAAAGATAGTTCCTTTGAACTTAGTTAGTTGTCATTAATCAAATTTATTTCCTCACTGGTCTCTAAAATTTACCTTGACATAGGTAGCATATTGATTTTCAAGGAAATGGCTATTATATTTTGAATTACTTATCTTAGCCTAATTAGAATCAGTATATAACAGTCACATTCAAAAAGAGAGACGTAACAACTATTACTGTCTCCCTTCTCCTCTGAGCTCTTTTATAGATATTTCATATCGTTTATTCTAGTTATTAATTATATCAACACTCAACTCATCATAAGCTATTTCATAAATGTCGAACAGTTCCATCAAGTACTTCATTTTAGCCCTATTGGAATAACTGGCAAACATATATAACCCAGGAATTATCGGAACTCTCTCCTCATGCGGTTCTGTATTAAATATTAACTTCAAACCTGATTGATCTAGATTGGCCAGCTTGAGAAGCGGATTGATGTCTTTTTCAGCTAGTACTTTTACAACCTCAATCATCATTGCCTTCCAGGTGTCTATAGGAACATAGTTATCATCTAAAAACGTATAGCCTTTGATATAACAATTCTTGAAAGTTTGTGTCCCATCAAAAATAACCATCTCCTGAATTACGGTTACTGGATTATATGAAGTACTTGGATACTCCCATATTTTCAAAGCTCTTTCGATGATTGTATTTCTTCTTTCAATAATTTCAGATTCTCCCCAAGTCTCTCTTGCCGCAGGAAGACGGTTTAAAAAGGCGAAATGACTATCTTTAAACCCTTTTTCTGTATTTTGCTTCTCGGTAAATGGTCGGTTACTATACTTGGAGTTATAACCAGTCAGCGTTAGATTACCAATAGAATTCAGGTATAGATCATGAATTTCTTGGTAGTTATCACCTAGTTCTTTCTGCCATTCCCTACTTAATGTTTGAGGCATAATGTGTTCAACACTGTAATCCTGGTTTTGAACGCCTTCGTAGATATTCAGATTTTCTATATGACCATGGTTTTCGAGTCTTTCGAACACGTATGTTCTTATCTTTGGACTGATATTATACATATTCCGTGATTTCAACGTCTCTTCAACTTCCTGATCAGTAGGGAATCGACCAGTACTTGATTTAGACAGTAGGAAATAGGCAATGATTTCAGATTCGGATACCGCATTATCCGACTTATGGATATGTTTTTTCATGTCCTTATACAGCGTCGAGAATATTTTATTCAGTGCGTTAGATGGAATAGCTGTTATCAAGCGTCTGGCTATATATGATTCTATGATATTAAAGATTAAGATGACTTGTTGCGCATCAATTTTGTTATCTGAGTAATCTTTTAAAATTCCTAGTATGAACGGTATAGCTACTGTAACGTTTACTTCTTCTATACGTTTTAGAAATTCATTTATTTTCTTGTTGTCAGTATTGAACTTTAGAATATGCTGGTATGCGATCGAGTATTCGGACAGTTTCTTAAAGAACTCTTTCTTGGTATTAGCTTCCGAAGCAGCTTCTTTTTCCAATGTCTCATAGAAATCTACGAAAGCTTCATATACTTTAGCAATGACTGGTGTTCTTCCTTCTTTTAAAGTAAGAAAGTCCTTGAAGAAATCGGACATTCTTAAATGTGTTCTTTCTTCAATCGGCTGCCAGTAATTATTAAACAATTCAAGTTGAAAGTTTCGTTCTTCATTCATGAGCAAGAAGTTTCTAATCTTATCTGCATTAGTCAGATCTACGCCAGTCGAGTTCAAGCTTTCAAAAATAAGCTGAGGATCATCATCTGGTGAGTTTAAATTGACAACCATCACCTGAAGCTTATTAATAGATTCAAACAACTCCTCCAGTGTTATATCAATCTCTCCGAGTCTCTGATAGAAATAGTTGTAGTTGATTGTGATATTTGATGTTTGATTGTGGACTCTTGGATCACCATATAGCTTCTTATATGCGTCGAAATCGCGAGGGTTGGAATTTAGCTTCTGTTTATCTGTATCACTACTGAAACTGTTGATCAGAAATCCATCATTTAAATTATGGGGATTAATCGTTTGCTGAACAATATTGTTTGCATCCATATAATTTTTCATAGCTAGAATTAGCAAAGATATTGTAGTAATCCTTTGTTGACATCAATGATGATGATTTCCTGTGAATAGTCCCCAGGTTTGACTACAATGCTCCCGAAGAAATGTGTTTGTTTCTGTTCTACGTTTAGTGTAACCAAATCATCAACGAGCCGTTTACAGTTTTCCTGATTCCAATCATAGTTTCTTTGATATACAGGAATAATCAGCTTCGTAGCACCTCTCAAGTATTCACTTATGTACCGTACATTACCTTCCATTAATACACTCCCTTAAGTACATTACTTACTAATACTATAACTGAAATAACAAACTATGAAAATCACTCATCAATCTATGAAAATATATGGTAATCTATTAATGAAATGTTCTATCTACAGAAGGAGGAAATAAATTATGCCCAAAGTCTACTTTATCAATACAAATAAAGCCCATAATCCTAAATCTGAGAGAGAAATGGTACAAAACCATAAATGTGCAGCTTACTATACTCCTTGGAAGTATTACATTGATACCATAGAAGCTAATGATTTAGTTTTTTTATATTCAAGTGACGTAGGAGTCATTGGTCGGGGGATAGCAACTGGGATTGTTGAATTAAAAGATTATGAAGATAATGAGAATGAAGAACACTACATGCACCTGAATCGCTTCGAACTATTAGAGAAACCTTTAAAAGCAGCTGAAGTAACTTCTGTTATACGAAATACGGCAGGTGATGATTTTAAGATTCAATGGAATCAAACAATGATACTAATTCCACATCAATTCGGAATAAGAGTTTGGCAACATATTACTAAGCATTGTTTATAGATGTGTTCTCCATTTAATAATTTAAGTTTTTATATGCCTCTTAATCATTCTAAGCTACTATTCAATACTATTATAAATATCCTAGAGTCTACATTTTTATTAGATTGTGATAATTAACTTGAGTAACGAGAGTAGTCGGTTAAGAAATAACAAAACCGTACTCTGATGGAGAAGAGCTCAAATTTAGCAGGTAGCAGGTTTACTCTCTCTTACAATGCTTACATTTATTTGTTGGCTCAATACTAAGGATATTATTCTATTCAGATAAAAGTAGCAGCCTTATATATAATTTTCGTCTGAAAGTGTTAGTCCAATAATATCTAAAGAAACAATGTTTTCTTTATCCAAAGAAATATCTACATATATATTTGAGTGGAAAGTTTTTGAAAGACCCTCATGAGATCCCCTGGCCTGTACTTCAATTAAGGCAAAATAATCGCCTTCGATATCGTAAGAAGAAAATTCAGCTGGTAATAGGTTGTTGATAGTGAAATCAGTAATTTCAAAAATTCTGACCCCTGAGCCATAAGCTTCTAAATCTTCTAACCAGTGCTTATATTGAAGTTGTAGATCATTTATACTATTTTGAAGAGACTCTTTTACATATTCAGATTCCTTTATTTGTTTAACTAGTGAAGATGAAACTTTCTCAGAAATAGAAATTAAATAAGAAGATACTTTTTCGTGATCACCAAAAATTTTAATTGGTTCATCGAATGTACTGTGATATTCTTTCTCTAAGTCTTGATCAAAACCCTTATCTTTTGAAAAAAGTATAATTTCATATTGAGGATGATTTTCTTTATAGTTAATCATATTTTCCCATAGAACTGCGTCTTTAAATCCTTTATCCGATTTCCCTTTTTCACCTTCAAAAGGACGCCTTTTTTCTAAAGCCCTCTCAAGTATAGAATGAAAGGAAACATCGTGCATTTTCATATTAGTCAAAATACCATATTCATCTAGAACATTATTACGAATCGTTTCTAGTCCTTGGTTAGTGTGTTCTTCTACACTAAATGTTTCATCCCATTTTAACTCTATTCCTGGTAATATAGTGGTTCTAACGATACTCTTTAATTTTTTGACATTTGATTGATAAGTCTCAATGTATTGTCTTCTAAGTTCTTCTAAAACAATATCTGGCACAACTAAATCTACAAATTCAACGATATCTAACTCTATAAGGGTGTCATGTATTTTAACAATATTCCCTGTTAGCCTAACAGGAGAATCAAAATCAATACTCCCCCTAAGGGTATTCGTATCAAAGATTATACATATTTTTCTATCTAAACCTTTTGTTGAATTAGCTTCCACACGGTTAGATGTATTAGGGGTGCTTTCGAAGTTCTGTCTCAATGTATTTCCTCCTTTTTATAATATCTTAGCTTTCGATTGTTCATGGGGGCAAATACTTTATGAGCATTCTATTCGCTGTTGAGATTGATTTCAACCAGAACCAGCTTTTGGATAAAAATCAGCAAATTTTCAATCTTCACGTTAGCTGGAAAGAGTGTTTTGATATCTCGGTAGCGGTTAATCATATCTTCTATCAGTTCCTAGATCTGCTTCGTCTTTCGATTTTATTCTCGTTGATAGTACCGGACTTTATACCTGTTGTTCAGCAGGCTGTTGATGTTAGTCGCTTCACTCTTGATATAGCCCATCACTAGTCCACCTATTCAATATCTTTATTGTCCAAGTAATGAAACTATAAAGACATAGTCAGTTGTAGCAGACACTAGCAGAGGCAATATTTTCATACTATACTGCTGACTCAACGCCCTTTCTACCATTGAATTTACCTTCACTATAGTAAAAAATATAAAACTTACATAAACAATTAATGATAATTCCATAGATATTTACACTTAAATACATGCTAAATCAAACTAATTTTGAAATCTTCTATAAATTATTCATGAAAGATATAAATCTATTCATTCGTTTACATTTAATTACTCATTACTTTCTCTAAGGCTTCTTCTTTGAGTATTCAAACGATCTTTCAGCTTTTTCGAGACTACTGAGATCAATTGTGTATCCTTTATTACGATGTATCTGCGGGTATTCTCCAAAAAGTTTGAAATAATCTTGGAGGATTAGATTGCGAATAATTCTAGCTTTGTTAATTTCGCTCCAATTAGAATGTATCAAATCTAAATATAACTCTCTTGTTACATATTTAGGTCGGCCAACTGTATGTCTATGGTCATCGTATCTACTAGGGTTTAAATCCAACTCTGCTTGAAGCTCATATTTTGTGAAATGTACGGTCCAATTCCTTTGATTATAAAAAGTATTTATTATCTCTTTACTTCCTTGATTGATTTTAGGTAATTCAATATCTAATTCCTTCTCAATTCTCTTTCTCAACATTTTGTAAGAAACAGAATGGTTTTGAGAATCACCAACAATGTTATTTAATCTAGTAAAATAGAAAAATGATTGTGTCCGAAATTTATCATACTTATCAAACTTTATTTTTTTAAAGGGTAGTTCACCCCTCAATCTATACTTATTGGTAGTTTTTTCTGCAGAATCTAATTCATTAACAAAATGGTAGAACATAAACTTAAATTGATTTTTTAAGTTATTAACTCTAATCACTTCCCCTAACTAAATTCTTATTTAAACTTTACAGAACAACAATCTTAAGGTCAATTTTGTTTATTCTGCTTGTTAAATCAATTATACCTAAAATCTTCACCGACCTATTCCTAATATCAAATAACACTGCAGAAGCAAATTCTTAATCGTTTTACAAAGACATCTCAAACACTTAACGTTAGGTTATAGTCTTACACTATATCCAACCATGAAATATCAGTATTATTTTACACTATGCATATCATGATAGACTTACCTTAATCAAAAAAGATAAGGTTATTGAAGTTTTCAAACCTTCTCTTTAATTATAAGGAGGCAATTCATATGAAGCGTAATTTAGAAGAGAGACTAAAAGCTGGACCAGTAATTGCAGGTGAAGGATATTTATTCGAATTAGAACGTAGAGGCTATTTGCAGGCAGGTTCTTTTGTACCCGAGGTGGCATTGGACAATCCGGAAGCACTCAAGCAGACGTACCGTGACTTTATGAATGCTGGTTCCGACGTGGTTCTGGCTTTCACTTATAACGCCCACAGGGAGAAAATGAGAATCATTGGTAAAGAAGAGCTGTTGGAACCTTTGAATAGAAATGCCATTAGGTTGGCAAAGGAAGTTGCAAAGGAGCATCCAGTAGAAGAAGCACTGGTCGCAGGCAATATCTCCAATACAAATCTTTTTAATCCGGATAACCCGGAATCCAAAGACCAGGTAAGAAGCATGTTCAAAGAGATGGTTCAATGGTGTAAAGAAGAGGAAGTGGACTACATCAACGGAGAAACCTTCTATTATCATGAAGAAGCAGTGATTGCCCTAGAAGAGATTCAAAAGCAAGAAATACCGGCTGTTATCACTTTGGGGCTCATGGGAGAAAACATATTAAGAGATGGCTTTACCGTTGAAGAGTCATGTAGAATACTTTCTGAGAAAGGTGCGCTGGTAGTGGGTATGAACTGCTTCCGTGGGCCAGACACCATGCAGCCCTATCTTGAAAAGATATGTGAAGTGGTGGGTGGCTATGTCGGCGGACTGCCGATTCCCTACCGCACTACAGAAGCACATCCGACTTTCTTCAATTTGCCAGACGGTGGGTGCAGCTGCCACCTGCCACTCGAAACAACCTTTCCCACTTCACTAGATCCACTCTATCATAACCGTTATGAGCTCGCTGAGTGGGCAAAGAAGGCACACGCTATTGGCGTAAACTATATCGGATTATGCTGTGGTGCCTCACCCGCCATGCTTCGATCTGTTGCCGAGGCTGTCGGAGTAGAAACCGTCAATTCAAAGTATTCTCCTGACATGGAAAAACACTTCCTGTTTGGCAAAGATGAAACACTGCAGAAACACAATCTGGACTATCGTACAAAAGCTTAGATTTCAGCTGTATTTTATTTATGTTACTAGCTTATACAGGCCTCAGAATAAAATAAAGGATATCAAAATAATTCTATAAAAAGACACGTATGATACACTCATTCAACATATCATACGTGTCTTTTAAGTTTTAACATTGATACTTTCACTAGAACTAATGCCACATAGTCACTTTACATCTGCTGTATCAAACCACCATCTGCAACAAATTCTGTTCCTGTAGAATAGCTTGACTCGTCGGAAGCCAGGTACAATACTAGATTGGAAATCTCTTCTGGCTCGGCCATACGACTAAGTGGAATTTTCTCTTCCAACGCCTTTACCATTTCTCTTACATCTTCTTGCTCTGTCATTGGTGTGCGTATTGTACCTGGATGTACTGAGTTGACCCGAATACCATGTGGAGCAAATTCTACCGCGGCAGCTTTCGTAAGTCCCCTGACTGCGAATTTGGATGCAATATAAGCACTCGTATTCGCACTGCCCACCATACCAGAAATAGAAGATATATTGACAATAGATCCGTTATTGGCTTTTTTCATCGATGGTAAAACATACTTCATACCTAGAAAAACACCATCTTGGTTTATCATACTTGTCTTGCGAAAGTCTTCCAACGTGGTGTCTTCAATTGATTTAGATACGACAATACCTGCATTATTTACCAGTATATTGATTGGTCCGAATGCGCTCTCTGTCTCTTCAACTAACTTCATCCAGTTGTTTTCATCGGTAACATCAAGTTCAATAAACATTGCATTATCCCCAAGTTCCTCAGCCGTCTTTTTCCCATCAGAAACTCCTAGATCGGCAATGACTACTTTGGCGCCCTCGTTAACGAAAAGTTTCGCGTGAACTTTACCCATACCACCAGCTCCGCCTGTAATCACTGCAATCTTACCCTCTAATCTCGCCATTTACAAAACCCCTTTTGTAGTAAATTGTTTATTAAGTTGTAACTTTATCTTACATGAATCAACTTTTCTATTCAATGTAAGCGCATTCAATTAAAGGTTCACTTTTTAGATTTTTCGAGTAAGCACTTGAATAGTATCTCCTTGAAACATTGATCTAATCAATTACTTTCTGACCTATCTCACAGAATCAGATAGTATGATTTTCTCTATCACCATTAACAAATCAGAGCTTCAATATTCCTCGGGTAGTAAGTGAGCATCTCCATGCCGGTTTCTGTAATTAATACCGTATCCGAATGTCTGAATCCACCTAGTTTTTCTACGTATATCCCTGGTTCCACTGTGACCACCATGCCCGCTTCCATTACTGTTTCATCGCCGAGATCAAAAAATGGTGCTTCATGTCCGAGCAATCCAATGTTATGGCCTGTGTGGTGTTTCGTAAGGTGTGTGACACCCGCTTCTTTAAAATAATTCTGCACTTCTTGTTCAACAGATGCGTAAGTTTTACCAGGCTTTATCGCACTAAATGCCACTTCTTGCGCTTCATACATATGCTTGAAGTACTTCTCTTGATCTCTAGTATACTCCTCGACAAACATCACACGCTCCAGTTCACTATTGTAGCCAAACACACTGGAGAGGGCTGCTGTGACCAGAGTATCTCCTTTTTTAAACTTCTTGTTTTGGGTTACTGCATGAGGGAAAGCCGATTCTTCTCCGATCTGCCCTCTGTAGAATGCTGATGTCGGTGTCCCATGCGGAGTATAATCCGGACCTAGTGTCTCCACCATTGCGATCGTTGCTTCCATGGATGCTTTATTTGTCACTTCAATTTCTGAAAGCCCGGCGGCTGTATACTTCTGTAGCAGACTATGCGCCAGGTTCCCCCACCTACAGGATTCTTTTATCAATTCAATCTCGTTATCAGATTTTATGTATCTCATCTCTTCAACTGATCCATATAGTGAAACAAATGATTTCGAATCGATCAATTCATCCAAGGTTGGTCCTCTGTATCCCATTGGGGAACCGTATCCCATTGAGTCGTATCCAATGCTTTTATTTGAAAAATCATTGTTCTCGAGCGTATCTTTCAAATGCAACATGGGGTGCTTCAATCCTGGATACTCAGGATAAGAAAAAACGCCATCGATTACACTATAATACTCCGCATGTTCGTGTTCGAGGGCCGGTACAAATAGATTATATCCACCCTTCGGATCAACGAACAAACACATTGGTCGTTCAGTCGGATGGAAATGAAATCCGGTTAAATAGAAAATATTGGTGGGTGAAAAAATAATACTACACTCACAGTTCGCATGCCTCATCTTTGTTTTAAAGTCTTCTTGCCTTTTTTTGTATTCATACTTAGGTATTGAAAGCAACATATCGTATTCTCCTTCTTGTTTTTAATACTCAAAAACTGACTCATCTAATTCAATACTAGGATTAATAAGAACTCATGTCAAATAAATATCAGAATATTCCATATTGAAAGAATAATTAGACTACGGTATGATATGACTTATATGCAGTCTAGGTAACCACTAAAAAGGAGGGACTGAATGACACAGTCTTGGAGAATAATTTTAATAGGCGTAATGTTAGTTGTTCTATCTGCTTGTACAAACGATGGTGATGTCACAGAGGGGATAGAAGGCAATAGTGAAGGAGACGAGACAGCAACTGAAGGAGATATTACGTTGGCTTTTCCAACTGATATCGTTTCTATGGACGCGCATGGCAGCAATGATACCCCTTCAGAGCAACTACGCAATACTCTTTATGAGGGATTAGTCACTCAAGATGAGAATTTGGAGATTACTCCAGTACTCGCAACAGAATGGGAACAAATCGACGACGTCACTTGGGAGTTTACGCTCCGCGAAGATGTAACATTCCACGATGGGTCAACGTTTAACGCGGAAGTTGTTGAAGCCAACCTAGATCGTCTACAAGACGCCGCAGTCGCTTCTCCAAGAAACTTTGTTCTGAATATGATAGAAGAAGTGAATGTCGTTGACGACTATACAGTGGAACTTATCACTGAATATCCGTTCGCCCCTTTACTTAATAACCTGACACACGGTGCAGGTAAAATGATGAGCAAGGAATTGATCGATTCAGATTATCAAAATGCTCTTGATGAAGCAGGTATTGATATGACTCTCGATGAATACAAAGAAGCACGGGAAGATGGTGGACAAGAATACGAAGACGCCTCTGAGAACATTTCTGAGTATGTCGGCACTTTGATTGAGCAAGGCCCCATCGGCACCAACTACATGAAATTTGACAGCCGGTCTCCTGGTGAAAGCACTAGGATTGTTGCGAACGAAGAATATTGGGATGGTCCGCCTTCCTTAAGTTCTGCAACTTATAAAGCAGTTTCTGAAACAGGGTCCAGAATTGCTGAAATAGAAACAGGCGCCTCTAATTTTATTCAAAGGGTCGAGTCTAGCAACATCGACCGCATTGAAAATAATCCCGATGTAACTCTGACGAGAACAGATGCACTAGCCATTGATTTTATCGGTTTTAACACTGAAAAAGCGCCATTTGACGATGTCAGAGTGCGACAAGCCGTTACGCTCGCCTTTGATAATCAAGCAGTGTTTGAAGGAGTCTTCAATAATTCTGGAACTCCAGCTGTAGCAGCATTGGCACCCAATACACTCGGGTATGACGAAAATCTCGAGCCTTTAGGTTATGATATGGATCGTGCAAAAACACTGTTGACGGAAGCCGGCTATGAAGATGGCTTCGATATGACACTTATGGTCAATGAAGATAATCCGGAAAGATTGAACATGTCTATTTGGTTGCAAGAATCTCTTGAAGAACTGAGTATCAACGTTAATATCCGACAGATTGAATGGGGCACTTATCTCGAAATGACAGGCAACGGAGAACACGATATGTTCGTAATGGGATGGTCCAACTCAACAGCAGATCCAGAAGAACTCCTGACTACACTATTCCACTCTGATATGGTCGGTGCACAAGGTAATCGCTCCTTCTTTAAAAATGATGATTTCGACCAGCTACTCGATGAAGGCAGACGAGAATTTGATACCGATGCACGTGAGCAAATTTACATGGATGCACAAGAATTGCTCGTCGAAGAAGCACCGGCAATTTTTGTTAGGCACTCAGAGTACCTTAATGCATATCACAACAGCATAGATAATCTTGAGATTGGTTGGGATGATCTTTATGATATGCGGAATGTAGAAGTCGAGTAGCGTTATAAACAATTAAATCGCTGTATCTAAACGCACATTTTTCACTCATGGCGTATTTAGATACAGCGATTTTTGTTTCTATTCTTTGTTTAATGCGTAAGGTCGTATTCATAGATCAACTCACCTGCAGGATCATACTCCTCTGTGAATCTGAAGCCCAACTTCTCATATAACTGCTTCGCAAAGTGATTATCTGGTGTAAAACTGAGATAGACTGTTCGAACATCATATTTATTTGTAACTATTTCTATGAGTTGCTGGATAGCTGCCGTGCCAAACCCCTTCCTCTGATGGTTATCATCTATGATTATTCTATCTATCCAAACATCTGGATTTTCACCGAATGCACCATACATAGCGAAGCCTACTATATCATCGTCAGAATAAATCGATACTGGACGCCACTCTTTATGGAGCTCCGCTTCTTCTAGACACTCATCTACTGTTTCTATAAAATCCCTCTGATGCGCCTTCACCTGTATTTTTCTCACATGATTCAGGTTATTCTCATCTATTGCTCTTATTGTTATATGACTCATATCTTATCACCTATTATATCTGGGGATATCTAGTTTAGGATTTCGAAACCAATACTCGTACATTAACCGTTAAATGTATTATTCTTCACCCATACGCGTACTATTTCACTTCTCTGGCGCCAAAATCGTCCTTTGTACCACCCCAGGACCCATGGACACATTATGCTCTATCAAGATGTAGGTCTGTCCATCAATCAAGAACCTGCCCTTATCTTTATACTCCACCTGTCTTCCCTGTGCAGAGAGTTCTTGTTCTACTGCCTTCATATACGCATTATGGTCACTGTACCTGTCATCCAACTCAAGAATAATGCGCCCAGTCCTATCTCCCACCAACCATTTTTAGCCGAAGATACCGAGACCAACCGCAATTACTATAATCGCCAGTTCCACGTAATTTTCCCCTTTGCCATCTAGTCGTTACTCCCACAAAAGAACATATATAGTTGGTTTCTGTCCAATCAAATGTGCTTACAACTTAATCTCCATCATTAGCTGTACGCCATACTCTGTAATCACTTCATCCGCTATTTCAAACCCTTGTTTCTCCCACATCTTTATTGCTGGCTTATTATCTTCGACGACACTGAGTCTTACCTTTTGTATATTCTTTGTTTTAATATAAGCAGAAGTTTGGTCATACACCAGTTGTCCAATCCCTTGATTTCTATGCGTCTGATCAATGACCAGATAGCCGATCATGCAGGTCGATGTTTCCGGGTAATTGAATAGAATATCCAAAAAACCGATCATGCGCTGCTCCTGATAGATTACGTACACTTTCTTGTTTTCAATATCCACACCTGGTGGAACGTCCAAAAGGAATTCGGCCTCTACTTCTTCAAAAGAAGGAGCTTCGTTAATATACTCTGTAAAATAGGCTGTGTTTTTCATTATAAAGTTGTAGAAAGAATCAAAATCTCTTTCTTTGTTGAATAGGCTCAAGTCAAAGTGTGTCACTCAGTTGTCTCCTCCAGCTTCAATTGATACATTATCGTTCCATTACTCGGTCCAAACTGTTCTTCAGACTCATCAGAGTCGATCTCTTTAAAATCCAGTTTCTTAAGCATATTTCTGGCTCTTGTATTTTTCTCGTGTGTTTCAGCATTGAAAGTTATGATTCCAAGATCTTTATGAGCGATATCCATCGCATGTCGCACGACCTTTGGTCCGATTCCTTTTCCCCATAGCATGCGCTCTCCTATTGCGATTCCCAACTCCGCTATATCTTTATCCAAGAGTGCTATATCGATATACCCGATTAACTTCCCTTTCACTTCTATTCCTTTTCGACTGAAAGTCTTGTCTCTATTGTCGACTTGATTACTCCACCATTGGCGCAACTCTACTTCACTTCTATCTAAGGCCCACCCATTAGCGTGACAGAATGCCTTATCTTTGGTCCATTTCAGCACATTTGGAAAATCTGAATGATACAACGGTCTTAGGGAAATATCACTTAATTTTAGATAAGTATTCATTTGGCCACTCTCCTTGGTTTTATACAACAACTAAAGCTTCAAGACACATTTCTCCTAGATTAAGCAACACTCAAAACTGCACATCTTAGCTATACAAGTCCTGAATTTTTAGCGCCACTGATGTTGGCCTGACGTCAATGGAGGACAGTTTCTCTATATCAACCCACATCGGTATATACTTCCCTCTGTTCCTCCTAGGATTACTGTACTCCTCTCCTTGGCCAGAACCAAACATGCCCTCGAGGATTTCAGCCAAGAAAAAGTACTGGGCGCCGTCGAAGTCTACTTCTGCGACACACTCGCCGATTTTCACTTCCACACCCAATTCTTCAAACGTCTCTCTCTTTGCCGCGTCTTCTGGTGTTTCTCCCGTTTCGATCCCTCCACCAGGAAACACATAGTAGACAGATCCATTTCTGATCCTCTTTATCAGTGTAACCTTGTTTCCACTCTCAACTATGACCACCGCACTTCTATTCCGCATTGGTCTCACTGTTGTTTCGAATGGTACTTACTTGCAAGTATAAATTTAAATTTTCCATATATACCTATCCCTTCGGTTTTATTTAAGTCCGTATTTGTTCAAGAACTTCTTTTACGTCTTTCCAGACATAGATTGACTCGTTAAGTGTCTTACCACCCACTTCAATCTGAATAGTCTCGACTAAACATGCACCATAATATTCGTAAAAGAAACGTGTGTTGTTTTCTTCAAGAACTTCCACAAAAACCTTATTGTAATTTTCTTGATTAAAGTACTGAAATAGCATACCTAATAGCTTTTTTCCAACACCTTTTCCTTGATAGCTGTCCAAAAGATAGATGGAAGTTAAGTCAATTGAGTTCTGTTCAAAATTGTTTTCTCTTTTCCAAGCATCAGCAAATCCTACAATTTGTTCTTCTGAGTTTTCAGCTACTAGGACATAGTTATTTTTCCTTCCTATGTTCTTTTGCCACAAATCTTTGCGTTGCTCATAAGATAAGTTGCTTAAGTATTCGTCAGGGACAATTCCTTTGTAAGTTGTCCTCCAACTATCTACATGGACTTTCGCAATTCCACTAGCATCGGCCATTGTTGCTTCTCTAATCCACATGAAATCACCTACTTTTCTGAAAAGTTAATTAAAATTAGTTATAATTATAATATACCAAATAATTACAAAGCGAAGAACAAAGAAATAGTAAAGAAACGACTTTGTCAAAAAGCACAAATGAGAGTACGTTTTGAACTAACTTTTTATGGAGGCTATCCATGTCGTCACACGTTAAAATTTTAAAAGAAAATGATTTACCAACCCTAAAGGCGCTAATGCCCCTTTACAAAGATTTAGGATATCCAATCACAATGAAAAAGTTGAGAGAGCTACTTGCTAAAATAATTGAGCATGAAGATTATACGTTCTTACTTCTAATCAAGGAGGACGAAATAGTAGGATTTAGTGGTTTATGTAAAATGATGTTTTATGAAAAAGAAGATCACTACATGAGAATATTAGCTTTTGTCATCAAATCAGAATATCAGAATCAAGGATTGGGCAGAATATTATTGAGAGAATCAGAAGAGCTTGCAAAGGAAAAAGGGTGTTGCGCAATAATTTTAAATAGTGGTAATAGGGAAGAAAGAAACATTGCACACAAATTTTATGTAGGTAATGGTTACCAAATTAAAACCTCGGGTTTCTTAAAGTTACTTTAAAATTAAAGCAGGAAGATAAGTTCTATCATTGACAAAAACCCTATTCTTTCTTATGAAACAATGTGTTTGTTCTTACGTCAGCCGTTAGAGTCGAGTAAATTCTATACAGTTCTAGAAATGCAAAAATGGTCCGGTTAGGAATAACCGGACCATTTATATCTATATTTGAGACAAAACATTGTCGAATTGAAAAAGCGTTAGAACTACCCATGTTAACTGGTCTTACACTTTCGTATTACATCTATTCACTTTTCATAATCAGTTTCAGTTCAACTCCAGCTGGATCTTCTACCGTCAGTGTTTCGTTGTCCTCTTCGAACTCGAAATCCCCTTCGGTGAGTCCGGCTTTCGCTTCCTGATATTCATCTTCGGTCAAGTGGAAGGTGAAGCGCTTCAGTCCCAGAGTATTTTCTGAAGGCTCTGGTATATCTGTCCCCATCCACGTATTCATTCCGATGTGGTGATGATACGCATCTTTTGACACAAACAGCATATGACTGTCTTGTGCGACTATATCAAAGCCTAGCGCATCCACATAAAATGCTTCCGAGGCTTCAAGGTCCGATGCCTGAAGATGCATATGACCGATTCTTGTACCGTTGGCCAACCCATTCCACTTGGCATCCCCGATTTCTGCAAAAAGGTTTTCCAGATCGAGTTGATCCGTCGCACCAACGTATCCGCCGTTGTCATCACGTACCCATTCTGCTGAGTCCCGATCTGTATAGATTTCGATGCCATTGCCGTCCGGATCGGCCAAGTAGAGGGCTTCGCTGTATTGATGGTCGGAAGCGCCCTGCAACGGATATTCAGATGCCATCAGATGCTGAATGGACAGAGCGAGATCCTGCCGCGTCGGTACCAGAACTGCTAAATGGTATAGGCCTGTGGTTCTCGGAGAACGCGCTTCAAAGTTGTCGTCATGTGTCAGGATCAGCTGCGGTGACGTGCCGTCAGCGGTAAGTTCGACTGTGTTGTCGTTTTGCTTTAAAATACTGAAATCGATCAAATCCTCATAGAACTGGGCAGATTCGTCCAAATCTGACACCTGCAGCTCGACATAGCCGAGTCTTGGTTCCTGGTCTTCAGCGTAGACAGCCATGTTGTTTTCCTCGCTCCTTGTATTTATAAAAAAGAAGATGGATATCGCAAGCGCTACAAGTACGATAATCATTATTATTTTAGTTGTATTCATCCGAGCATCACCTATAATGCTTCTTTATTTGGCAGTTCCATTATTTTTTGCTTTAAAAACCACTTGATCCAGTGCATACAGTCTGCTTCCGCCAAGCACCAAGTAGATCGAGATGGCTAGCAGTGCCAAGTCGTAAGCGTAACCGCCAACAAAACCTGCTGCAAGTTGAACTGTGATGATTGCACCGAGCAGCAACAAGACAAAGAGTGCGCCTACGATACGGACGCCGAGTCCAAGAATTAAAAGGATGCCACCGAGCACTTCAAGTCCACCGACACCATATGCTAAGAATTCAGGCAGGCCGATACTACCAAACCATTTGGCAGTATTGCCGATCCTACCTTGGAATTTTTCAATACCATGTGCCAAAAAGATGAGACCTGCGACGACACGCAGTATGAGTGCGCCGATTTCTGTTCTGTTATTCATTGTAATTCTCCTTAAATATTTTATACAAAACAGTCAAACCATCCTATGTATCTACACAGGGTGCTTCTTTAAAACGGATGGTTCTAATGCAAGCCCTTATCTGTCGCATTGGGAAGTACGCGCTGTCTTCTTTTCACTACATATCCAACATAGGCGACCAGGAATACGCCGTAGATGAGTGCTGTGAAGATGAAGATGGGCTGGTAGGACCCAGCTGCCGCAATCAGCCCAAGAAGGAATGATCCGCCACCGATGCCAAGGTCGAAGAAGTTGAAGAATGAAGCCATCGCATCTTCATGTTCTCCGACTAGATTGATACACCATGTTTGGATTGCCGGGAAAATAGCACCGAAACCAAATCCGTACAGAAGTGCTGCTGAGAATATCATGATGTCATTGGACGCCGTATAAAGCAGAAGCATCCCCCCCTGCTGACAAAAAGGAGCCAGGTATCAGAATAACAGCTGACCATAATTATCAAACAATCTGCCTGAAACCAGACGGACAATAAAGCTTGCTGTGGCAATCAATAGGAAGAACAACCCGACATGGTTGAATTCTTTCTCCAGTGCATAAAGAGAAAAGAATGACATGATACCACCAGCAGCGATACCGACGAGGAGAATAAGGAGCGCAGGTACCAGTACACGTTTCTCCACCAGTTTGAATGTCACTTCTGCGTGACGATCTCTTTCTTTACCTTCAGGTGCACGCTTAATAAATATTGCCATCAATACCGCTTGATATCGCAACTGTTTCTCCGACACCGAAATATCCAATGCCCTCACCCCTGCGTTCTTTCGGAATGATCTCTGCAGCCAGTGTGGCGAAGTATGTGGTTACTAGACCGAAGCCCGCACCGTGAATCAGCCGTATGACCAGCAACGCGGGCATACTTTGGGCAAGATAATAGGCACCCGTCGATAGAGCGATGACAGTAAGCCCTAGAATGAGCAGAAGTTTTTTGTCAAACTTCGCTGCGAACAGTCCAGCAAATGGGCGTATCAGAATCGCTGAAACCATGAAAATACCTGTAACGAGACCGACTTGGCTCGGTCCACCCCCAATATTCGTAACAAATAGAGGAAGCGTCGGCAAAAGCATCTCGAAAATCATGAATACAAGTGCATTGGATACCATGACGAAAATAAATGTCCATGACCAAATTTTATTATTAGAGTTTTCCATTTCTTTCTCCTTTATGACCTTGATTAAGATTAGCTGAGACCAATCACCATCAAATAATAAACCCTCCTGTTAGAGGAGGGTCAATGATTAATTGGAATTTGTATTTCCGTAAGGTGATTTTCTTTTGAATTGGAGATGTAATGGTCAATAATGGTACGTTCAATGGAGTCACCCATGACCTGTAATCCATTATCCTCTATATAATCGAGCAGGATGTTGTAGTAGAAATGGGAGTGTGTATGATCGCCTCTGAAATAAATACATGCATACTTTCCTGCTGGCAAAGTCGCTGTCAGCGGTCCTGAAACATCTTCTTCTTCAACCAGTATGAAAATCGAGTTGTATTCATTGAAGTCCTGCTGGTTCACTTTATCGCTTTCTATAGTAAGCCCCACACCGCCGATATAGATTGAAGAGTGTCGGTTTGCCAGGTTCTCCAATTGTCTCAGTGATATTTCCAACTCAGGCTCAGAACTGATCTTCTCCATCAATCTGATCACTTTTCGCTCTGACACCTCTTTGAGGAACGGCATGCCGAGTTCCGTTATTTTTTGAGCCGTCTTGATATCTTCTATGCGATTTTTGAATCTGAGATTTACACGTTGCAGCTCTTCTATCTTTGCCTCGGTCAACTTCTGCTGTTTCTCTAGCAGTTCCAAAAAACCTTCAATATCCCGGTGATCCTGGTGACTTTTGATTTCTTTTAAGCTAAAACCGAGCTCTTTTAAATACTGGATGGTGTTAAGCTGTTCGAACTGGTCGGTTGTATAATACCTGTATCCACTTTTCGATTCCACATAATCCGGCTTCAATACCCCCACCTTATCGTAATAGTGGAGCGTTTTTACTGTCGTGTTATGGAGTTTCGCCATCTCTCCAATCGAGAACTTGTTTTTCACCTTGATTCCTCCTGTGACATCTACTTTTGATCTTATGATTAGTCACCTTAGCATACTATATATTTGAGGTCTTAGAACACTCAATGATGTTTATAAGTGCCGAAACAGAAGGACACTTAATATTAAAACTACAACTCGCCCATTTCCTTTACGACAGCTGGAACGTAGCCGCTTTTGGTATAATCTTTTTATACGGACAAACTGTAAGAATGATCGGTTGCACTGGATGGTTATGCGCTATTCGACTCAAGGAAGGAGAGCAGATAATGATGTCACTAGAGACAACAACCATTTCCGCTTTTAAATATGATGGTAGCCTGCATTACTCATGGGATGCCGATATTATAGAAAAAACGGAAGACTATTTACTAGTCAAAGGAAGAGCTGGCAGGCAGCTGCGTCATTACACAAAGAAGCAAACGTACATTTGTCCTACACCCTCCCTGGAATTCTTCTCGCTCAAAGAAGGATTCACAGTAAATATCGACATTCATCCTGATGGTGACTTGGAATACTACTGCAACATTGCTCTGCCATCGGAATACAAAAATGGACAGATCCACTTTGTAGATCTGGATGTCGATTTCGTAAAGATGCCTGATGCGGATTGGAAGTTGATGGATTACGATGAATTTAAGAGCAACAGCCAGCTTTTCAACTACCCGGATCATATTCTCAGTTTTGTTAACCAATCCATCGAAGCGTTGGAAGAAAAAATTAAAACACGTGTTTTTCCGTTTGATGGATTTTTCGCTGACTACATTTTGCATATCAGATCATGATAAGGAATAAAAAAGGAGAGAAACATGAAAATACATAGTTTCAGAAAGTCTCAAGGACAGAAGGTTACGCATTATAACTCGAACTTTATCCTATCAAAGATTGTAAAGACAGAAGCAATGGCTCAAATCGGTTGCTTCTACCTAGAGGCTGGCGATGTAGTTGGAGCCCATGAAGCCGCCGTCCCGCAAATGCTACTCGTTGTTTCGGGAAAGGGATGTGTACAAGGGCATGAATCAAAAGATGTACTCATCGAGGCAGGAGATGCTGTTTTCTGGAGTAAAGGCGAAAGACACAAGACATACACGGATACCGGAATGACAGCAATCGTTATCGAATCGCCAGAGATGGCCCCCTCTCACTATATGTCTCTGAAAGGTTAATTACGTATCAAAATCTAATTATCACATGAAGTGGAGGTGAATACTTTGAGTTTCAGTCTCTCCTACGCTGTTGATCGGTGGATGAACGGATTCAAAGGAAGGTGGTGCATCGCAGACGGATGGGCAATCGATTTGTTCCTGGAGAAGGAAACGAGGGTGCATAGTGATATTGAAGTCATGGTTTTCCGTGATGATCAGAAGCTGTTGGAGAAACATTTCAGCGATTGGCACATCAGCAAAGTCGAAGATGGCAAGCTAGTGACATGGAAAGGTGAATATTTGAAAAAGCCCACTCACGAGTTGCATGCTACGCACAAAACAACTGAATGGAAAATCGAGATGCTTCTCAATGAGGAAGATGAAGAGAATTGGGTGTTCAGAAGGGAGAAGCGAATCAGAAAGCCTCTAGCCGAAATCGTTCATCTCTCTCGCAGTGGCTTGCCCTACCTAAGTCTGGAAGTTGTCCTACTGTATAAGGCAAAGTCGGTTAACAAAAAAGATATACATGATTTTAATAAAGCCGTTTGCGCTGTGAGTCATACGCAAAGAGCGTGGTTGCAGGATGCGCTCTATGTTCATCTGCCGAAGCACACTTGGTTGGAGCAGTTGGAGCGTTGCAACGATTAACTATAAAACCACTACTCTGTCTATCCATCGAGATGATGCAGATATCTCTCAAAAAGTACTGCAGATGCAGTTTCTATTCCATTTGTTTTCTGCCCACTTTCTCCAATGCTTTGACGAATGCATTTTTGCCAGCGATATACGCCGCCATATCTTCTGGGAACCGGTCGGCAAGATCTGCTTTCAAATTGCCATATGACTCAGCTGCCGCCTTATTTGCTCTCAAGTAGTTACGTACAGCCAGGTGCCGGTTGATGTCTGTGCTGTTATTCATTCCGAAAACGTGCACATGATGTGTTCTTTTCGGGTTCCCTTTCCTGAAGTACCGCCTACCCGGTATACCATACTCACCAAGTCCTCGATAGCCCAGTTCTTCCATCTGTCGATTAAAGGCATCGACCGCTTCTATCTCCTTCACGACTGGCATCATATCGATGATCGGTTTGGCTTTGAGTCCTGGTACTGAAGTACTGCCAATATGGTGGATATCGATAATCTCTCTACCGAAGATACCTCTAATTTTTTCTGCTTCCGCCTCGAACATTCGAATCCATTCTGTACTATAATCCTGTACCTCCATTCTCATAATGACGTACTCCTCCTTTACTTTTCTACGTATCATATTTCATCTTCTTCCTTATAGCATACCAGGAAAACTCTTACTAGAAAAAACGCACTTATCCCTTCTGCCCCAAGGGTTCTAAAATGAATTATCTTTCTATTAGGACTATATTCAAATGGGTTGAAATTTGTTACCTCTGCCCTTATCATGAATCAGCGGTATTCAAACGATTAATAAGGAGGGTTATTGAAATGATAAAAAGAGGGCTTAAAAAAATCAATTTTGAAAATATCAAAATACTTGTAACACCGAGAATTACGCTTCAGACACTGCTCAACATTGCAGCTGTCATCCTCGGGGCTTTCCTATTCTCGATCGGGGTCAATCAATTCATGATTCCAGGGAACCTTGGAGATGGTGGTGTGTCAGGTCTGGCCATCATCATACTGTATGCGTTCGATATTTCTCCAGCCATTTCCACACTTGTATTGAACGGCATCCTGCTCATCATCGGATTCAAGTTTCTGTCAAGACGCGGCATGTACTATACGATATTTGCCGTCATCATGATGTCTATATTCCTCGGCCTTACAGATACGCTAGTCATAGAAACGGACGAAATCATGCTCAATGTCATTTTCGGTGGCCTCTTCCTTGGTCTCGGTAATGGTCTCGTCATCCGTATTGGCGCAACTACGGCTGGATCGGCCATACTTGGACGAATCGTTCACAAATATACGGATATAAAAATTGCCAATGCCATCCTCGCTTTCGATCTTATGGTCATCACCCTCGGTCTTACTGTACTGACAATCGAGCAAGTACTGTTGACGGTCGTAGCAATGTATA
Organism: Salinicoccus sesuvii; assembly: GCF_042648145.1. Classification (NCBI taxonomy): domain Bacteria; kingdom Bacillati; phylum Bacillota; class Bacilli; order Caryophanales; family Staphylococcaceae; genus Salinicoccus; species Salinicoccus sesuvii. The sequence goes on from NZ_JBHRWV010000004.1 coordinate 152,669, forward strand.
TCAACGTCAAAGTCATGGACTTCATGATCGAAGGTATGAACCCAAAGAAAGCCATTACCATCGTCTCACAGCATCCTGAAGTCCTCGGTAAGCTGATCAATAGTGAAATCGGTCGCGGAGTGACGATGTTGAACGGTAAGGGGTTCTATTCCAGAGAAGAAAACGACATCCTCTACGTCGTCATCAATAAATCCAGATTGACCCGACTGAAGCGTCTGATCAAAAAATATGATGAGGATGCCTTTGTTGTCGTCAACGATGTGAACAGTGTCCTCGGTAACTCAGTGGGATAAGTCCGTTCATTCACTTACGTTCTGCCTCTTGCTTTGAGCAAGAGGCAGAACTTTTTATATCTCTAAGCATAAATCGGGCAGATCCGTTTGCACCGTGTTAATATGATCGTATTAATCCCTGGAGGGATATACATGAAAATTGGAATCATTGGTGCAACAGGTCAGGCAGGTAATCTTATTCTAAAGGAAGCAGTAGATCGCAGACATGAAGTTACCGCAATCGTAAGGGACGCCTCAAAACTTCAGGCAACGGATGTCAATGTTGTCGAAAAATCTATCTACGATTTATCATCACAGGATTTGGATGCACTTGATGTTGTCGTCAATGCTTTTGGTGCCCCAATTGGAGAAGAGCAATCCCACGTTGATGCAGGACATGCTTTGATCGAAGCGCTTAAAGGTACAGATACAAAAGCAGTTATCGTCGGCGGTGCGGGCAGCTTGTTCGTTGATGAAGAGAAGACTCTCAGAGTTGCTGATACAGAGGATTTCCCAGAAGCTTTCATACCGACAGCGACTGGGCAAGACCGCAATCTGAAGGAACTTCAGGAAACGTCTGATATCACATGGACCTTCATCAGCCCTTCAGCTGATTTTGATGCCGAAGGTAAAAGAACGGGTAGTTATGAAAGTGGTAAAGATCATCTTCTTATAAATTCCGAAGGTGAAAGTTATATCAGCTACGCCGACTACGCGATTGCGGTATTGGATGAAATTGAAAATCCAAAACACGTCAACGAAAGATTCACTGTTGTCGGAGAAAAATAGTAACGCCACCAGGCGATCGCCTCTATTGGATATTTAAAACTATATAAAAAACTGGCCACGATATCAAATCGCGGCCAGTTTTTTTATTCAAGTGAGTATCGGGCACTATATCTCGATATCCCAGTTTTCCTTTTCCTCTTTGCGCATATTCTCTGCTGTATCCTCGGGATATGCGGTGCGGAACTTATGGTGATCCATTGGAATGATTTCAACCATCTTATCGATCATCAGCTGAGGGTCATTTTGCTGATCGAGTCCCTGCTCACTCTCTTTTAGATTCTCGATGGAAGTATGGTGTTTCTCGGGATTGAACCACTCCCATTTTTCTTCTACTGCACGTTTGTTGAATCCAGTCTCGAATGGACCTGGATTGATAGTAGCCACTTGTACATTGAATTCTTCCATCTCTTGTCTCATCGATTTGGCAATGGCCTCAAGTGCGTGCTTGGAAGACGCATAAAGTCCCTTGTAAGCCGCAGCCATAGTTCCCGCCATGGAAGACATGAAAATGATTTTCCCCTGTTTCCTTTCGACAAACTGTCTAGCTGCGATACGTGCAGTTTCAAGCGTGCTGAAAACGTTCACTTCGAACAGCTGGCGCAGTGCCGACATCGGGACTTCCCATATCGGGCCCCCTTCATTGACTGCTGCATCCGCAACAAATACATCATACTCGTATCGCTTCATGCGCTCACGGTCATCCGGATTTGTAATATCCATTTTGAAGATCTCGATCTCTACACCAGCCGCTTCTGCTGCCTCCATTAATCCCGTCTTCTGCGGATGGTTCTCTACAGAAGCAATCACTTTATGACCATTCTTGGCAAGTCCAATTGCTGTACCTTTCGCCAGTCCGGAACCAGCGCCCGTAATCATAATCGTCTTACTCATTTTATAGCTGTCTCCTTTATCGTTAATGATAATCTACTCTTCCCGTCTCAGATTCTCATAAACGTCGAAGGCTACAGCATGCAGTCAGCTGGTGACGAGTGTCTTCTCTTGCTCCATTGCTTCACTTGACAACTCCACTTTTCCAGGTTTAACAACAAATATACTGATCAACATTGCGACACCAAAGAGTGCCATGATGACAAACAGCAGGACGTTATAGGATCCTGTCTGATCAAGCACGAATGTCGCAAGCTGGTTGCCAGTCAGTCCGGCAATCGCCCAAGCGGATAGTGCCAGACCATGAACAGTCGAAATGGCATGGAGTCCGAAACGGTCTGCAAGCAGGGGTGGCAAGGAGGAAAATCCCCCACCGTAACCTGCGTTTACGATGCACAAAAGGGCAATGATGAGGAATGTCATGAGTGCACCGTTACCATCCAGTAGCAGTGGCAACAGAATCGCTGTGATGGATAACAAAAAGATGAGCTTGTAAATTGCGTTGCGATCTTTTAACTGATCACCGAGTGCCGAGAACATAAGTCTGCCACCTGCATTGAAAATGGCAGTCAGCGAACTGACCAAACCGACTGCACCGAATCCGATGAACACTAGTATGCCCTTCTCTTGTGAGATTAAGGCGAGCCCACACGTAATATTCAAGTAGAACATCAGCCAGATGCCAATGAATGTTCTATTTTTTAGTACTTCTATGTAGTTGAACTTTTGGCCCTGTACAACAGCTTCAGTATAGCCTGCTGGTTTTTGGATCAATAGATGTCCAATTACCATCATCACCATATAGATGCCTGCCAGTATATAAAACATGATATAGATATTCTCAGGGCTAATAAGCACTCCTTCAGAGTCCCTGGCCCCAAGGAGTTTACCAATCAGCGGACTTGCGATTACTTTCGCCAAACCGAATCCAAGAACTGCAAGACCTGTCGCAAGACCTTTTTGTTCCTTGAACCAAAGCATCAATGTCTTTACTGGTGTCAGATAACCGATACCGAGACCAACGCCCATAATGACACCGTAGGATATATATACGCCGACCAACGACTGTTGGACGATGGAGAATCCTGTACCTGCCATGCCAGAAACAAAAAATACTGCCGCAAGCAATGATGATTTCTGAATATCCCTCTCTACAAATTTACCACCAAAAGCAGCAGACATACCAAGGACAAAGATGGCGATACTGAATGCCCATTCCACATCCCCGACATCCTGGCCCATGTAGGCGGCGATATCACCTTTAAAGAGTGACCAGCAATAGACTGTTCCGATACTGCAGTGAATCAGTAGCGCAGGAAGCACAGCACGCATCCACTTGTTTTCAAACCTGTTCATAAAATAAATCCTCCACTTCTAATCCTTAAAATACGAACGATAAATAGAATAATAACATAAATGTACGTTAGTAAAACATTTATATTATATTTATTATATTTTATATCCATTATAGTTCTATTATACGAATTTTAATTATTTTTCAGATTATTCCTTAATTTAACAGTTTAAACATTCAATTACGGGTAAAGAGGAAGTGGATCAAATTTGAAAGGATGAGTAGATGAATAAAGTTGCAGTCGTTACAGGCTCCGGTGCCGGTCTTGGTAAGGGTATCGCGTTACAGCTCGCAAAGGATGGATTCAAAGTCGTCCTGCAGGACATTAATCAAGATACGTTGAAATCGACCGAGGAAGAATTTAAAAACGATGGGTACGAGGTTACATCCATAGCTGGAGATGTATCAAAACGCGATAGTCATACCGAATTCGTTAAAGCAGCAGTCGATCACTTTGGTCAGCTTGATGTATACGTCAATAACGCAGGGATAGATATCGTCGCCCCATTCATTGAAACGACGGAAGAACAGATGAATAAGATTTTTGCCATCAACGTCAATGGTGTCATGTTCGGCACACAAGCCGCTGCCAGACAATTCATGGATCAGGGCACCAAAGGTAAAGTTCTGAATGCCTGCAGTATCGCAGGGCATGAATCCTACGAAATGCTCGGTGCCTACTCTGCAACCAAGCATGCGGTGAAATCTCTGACACACTCCGCTTCTAAGGAATTTGCAAAAGAGAATATTACAGTAAATGCCTATTGTCCAGGTGTTGCGAAGACCGAAATGTGGGATCGCATCGATGCAGAGATGGTCAGATACAATGACGATATGGAACCTGGAGATGCATTTGAGGAATTCTCCAGTGCCATCTCGCTCGGCCGATACCAGGAGCCGCAAGATGTTGCCAACCTCGTTAGTTTCCTTGCATCGGATCAAGCAGACTACATTACAGGTCAGGCGATTGTCACAGACGGCGGACTGGTATATAGGTAGAATGCAAAAGTATTGGCATCTAATCATACGTTTTCCTACTGCTGGTTTGGAGATACTCTCCACTCCAGCAGTTTTTAATATAATTCACTAATCCACACGAAATCCAAGGAATAATTGTATCTACTTCTAGTAAAATAAGTATCATTCGTAAGATTTCTGCATTCAATAGAACATATGTTCGTGTTATAATGTGAATACGTTCGGGTGACACTTGAACATGGGAGAGTGAAGCACTTTGCGGAGCAGGACACTGTAGCCTAACCCTCCTATGATATTGGAGGTCAGATTATGTTCTATAACCTGCTTTACTTCAACGAAAATCTGTATGATACCTACTATGCATTTGCCAGCGCTGGCCAGGCCGTGGAATTCAAGGAGATTGAATCGCAGACGGATAAAGGCGCACAACTGGGATTTGACAGCACACAATTTGGATTAGGAAAGTCCTCTGTCATAAAGGGTGAAATTATAAATAACGCCCCTTCCAAACTGATCAGCTTGGAGAAGAGCCTCACACACCATGACTATTTTGTCGATTTTGAAATGGGAGATCCGTATAAGCAGATCGAAGATCTAAGCAGAAGAATGATCTTTCGCGCGACCCTACCGCTCAAGATACACGAAGCTTTTGATATGTATGAAGTCAAACAACTGATGCAGACTCAGCTGATCGATGCAGGCCTGATGGGGCTAGATTCTGACGATGCCGATCTTTTCAACATGGTATTCGACTTCGATAAGGTGAAGTTGCCAGTCTACAATAATGATCTGGAAACACTCATATTCAGTAAAATCCATAAGGATTGCATAATGGTCGAAGAAAATGAACTGGATGAACTGAAAGAAGACAATATCGTGCTCGCTAAAGTGAAAAGGACTTATGATAGTCCGGTCACTTTATTTGATCCTCTTAAGGATTTTATAAATCTCGACAGCAATGCACGAAGAATAATTGAAAATGGTGTCGGCAGCCATAAACAACTTCAATCCATTGTCATGCCGATGGATGCGATAGAAGTGGAAATCATCGCAATCTACAGCTAAAAACTCCCGACGCTAGCGTCGGGAGCTTAATCGTTCTTATTATATTCTATCGTCTCTTCTGTTATTTCCTGTCGTTTCGTCAATATCAACGTCTTCACGACGGACATCTTCAGAGACGTGTTCTTTATCCTGAACTCTTTCTTTATTGACGACGACTTCTTCAGAAACGACGCTCTCTTTATCTACATTGACTTTCTCTTCATGAACCGGCACTCTGATTGATTCATCGCCTTCGATGAAAGCAGAATCGTCAGTTGGCCGCTTATCATCGACCGGGCGTCTTTCCACAGTTACTTCATCGCGTTCTACTGGCACATCAAATTCCTGATGGTCAGTTTCGACGTGCTTATCAATATTGACTTCGCCTGTTTTGACGTTTTCTTTATCAACATTAAGCCGCTCTTCACGCAATTCTAATGTTTCATCGTCCGTTGTGGTGTTGCGATTCCGATCCGTTGCAGCATAAGCGCCAGTTGTTCCTGCAGCTGCTCCTTCAGACACACCAGTCGCATCGCCAAATGAATTGTCAACGACATCTCTGTCACGGTTAGTGGCAGCCAAGTCATCAGTCGTTCTCGCTCTTGTACCTTCTGGGGCGTCAGTAACTTCGCCATTTACATAAAGTACAATTTTATTTTCGTTCAGTGCTTGTCTGAACTCCTCTTCTTCTCCTGGCGTCATGTTGGAATCATTGACAGGTTGATTACGTGTATCTTCTCCTGTAAAGAAGGAAACGACCTTATCCCATGGGCTACCCTCGGAACTCTTGATGTTCACATCTGAATAATCCCCGAATGCGCCGCCCATGTCCAAGTCACGATTCGCTACGATTGTAATACTGCTTTCACTCACGCCCTGCGCTTTTAGCTGATCTACTCTGTCTCTGACTTCTCTTTCGTCGATAAATGTTTCCATTTTTCTCATGATTAGTCCTCCAATTATCAGATTCTGCTGATCGTTTTTTTAGTCTACCGGATTAGAATATCTTTATTCCAACCTGTCGGTTAGTTGATATTTACCCTTGTTACACACCGACAAACATATGCAGATATCATCTTTGATAACAGGAACGTACCCGTGTCTTTACATAATCATAAAAAGAGGGCCAAAAGCCATACAAGCTATAAGCGATAACAATAGCAGGATTGGAATCAAAGCAACGACTATAGTAAATATGTCCAAGTAAGTGCATAGTCATAAAGCGTCAAGCATAATACTATATAAATTGGAAAAGAAACACGTATCAATATTCTCATAATATAGAACAAACTGTTGATACTATGGAGAATTATATGGCAGCTTCGGGATCAATACTAAGACACCTGCGTCTGTCAAAGCAGACGCAGGTGTCTCATTTCATTAGTGAATAGTAGAGGACTTGATTTTACAATAAATCAACGGACAATCGGTTACTTGGATTCTCCGGCTATTTTCTTCGTTGCTTATATGACTTGTTGAAAAAGTCATACTTGAGTATATTGTCGAACAAAATTCTGATCAGTAGCACTGGCAGTATGATAATGAGTGGTATGAAGACGAGGTTCACTGAAGAAATCCATTCATAGAGTACAGTCCGGATGAGTGTAAATGAAATAATCACCCATATCAGTCCAAGAAGTATGGACGTTTTATTAATTTCACGCACACTGGTTCCTCCTTTTTCAGGTTTTCACTCTCATCATATCATCAATTACGACCTAACAGTGTACAACCTTACGGCCACTTCCACATTAACTCCATAGTCTCATCTATGAACTTTAAATACACCTAGTCTTCGTTCTTTTTGTAGGCTTTATTAAAGAAATCATACTTGAGTACTTGGTTGAATACATAACGTATCAAGTACACCGGTATAACAACAACAAACAAAATAAAAATCGAATTGCCTCCATTGAACCATTCCTCGAATCGGGTAAATATGAGAGTAAGTGAAGTGAGCATCCACGTTAACTCAAATAGCCAAGATGTCTTATTCATTTCCTCTACACCTTTACTAAAAAAGTCATATCTAATTATACCGTCGAATATTAGTTTTATCAGAAATATTGGTATTAACACAATCGACAACCAAATAATCGGATACGTGCCATCGTACCAGTCCGAGAATTGAGTCGTTATGACTATTACGGACACAACCGCCCAAATCAAACCGAGTAGTATGACCGTTTTATTCGTTTCCTTGATATACATCTCCTCCTTAAAATTCTATTTATTTACAGTATATATGACTTTTCTATATGGGTTCAATGCATAAGAAGTATACAGACTTATTTACTTCCTCATCATCTGTTAGAATGCTATATATACATTAAACTTGAAGAAATTGAAGGTGTAGTTATGACAAATGCAGGATTAGTACTTGAAGGTGGCGGCATGCGAGGGCTCTATACGGCAGGTGTATTGGAGTATTTTATGAGCAAAGATCTCTACTTCCCGTATGTCATTGGAGTCTCGGCAGGTGCATGCATGGGAGCATCGTACCTTGCACGTCAACGCGGGCGTAACAGGAAAGTCAATCTCGACTTTGTGCAGGATAAACGATATCTTTCATTTTCCAACTATATTAAAAAACGTGAAGTATTCGGTATGGACTTTATCTTCGATGAAATACCAAACAAGCTCGTGCCATTTGATGTGAAGACGCTGATGAATGGCGCTGAGGAATTTGTTATCGGAACGACGGACTGTGAGTCCGGGGAGCCAGTTTACTTTAAAAAGAGCGATTATGATGAGAGGACGATTGCCAGACTACTTCGTGCATCGAGTTCGTTGCCTTTTGTCGCATCGAGCGTCGAATACAGTGGACAGCACCTTCTGGACGGCGGCATTGCCGACCCGATTCCAATTAGAAAGGCCGAAGCTGATGGTTTCGAACTTAATATTGTAGTCTTGACTAAACCGCGTGGCTACTTCAAGAAACCGGGAAAAATGTCGAAAATAATCAAGTATAAAAATCATCCAGTTATCAATGAGAAGCTAGCCACACGCTATAGAGTTTATAACGAAACCTTGCATTATATTACCCGCCAGGAGAAAGCCGGTAAGACATTTGTTATCAGTCCGAGCAAAACCATCAAAGTGGGCCGGGCTGAGAAGAACAAAGAGCGACTGGAAAGTCTCTATGAACTCGGCTGGAATGATGCGAAGATTAAACATGAAGAGATGAAAGCGTTCCTCAGCAAGGCAGAAAAACAATACAGTCATTAGATGAATTTAAGAAGTACAATCATTATAGTTTTAAGTCATTCATTGCAACTCTTGGCACTCATTGATTAAAATTTCGTTTTTCCAAACTAGACATCATTTTAAAAAAACAGTAGCCCGATGCAACTATTCTTTCGTTGCACCGGGCTACCATTTTCAGAAGTTCAATTTAACGTGAGGATTCCAAGTGGTATTCGTGTCTCAATTCACGAAGAAAGATGCAGTTACTTCTTTACTGTCTTGAAAACCAATTCGAACTGCTTTTACCCTAATATTATTCTCGCCTTTATTCAGTCTTATTGGTCCATTATAGACTTTCCAGCCACCTTCTCCAATTGCATATATCAACGAAGCGCCTTGTGTCGCGCTGTATAGCATGATTGCTGTTGGCTGATCGAAGTTGCCTTCTATCATAGGTTCAATACCTGACAATTGAGTGTTAACAGGAATTACAAGAGGATCTACCGTCTTTGGCTGAATCCCTCCCGGCCACATCTTTTGGGCCATTTCTTTCTCAGAAATCTCTCCAAATCTATCGTACTCCGTCATCCAGTTATCAAGCGTTTCACGCAGACTTTCTAATTCTGTTACGTATTGGCTATTATTTGCTAAATTATCTATTTCATATGGATCGTTTTCACAATCATAAAGTTCCTCAGGTGGGCGGGTGGTTCGAGTGAACAGCTTCTGACTGCCTTCCAACTGGTTCGATAGATTAAGTCTCCATAATTCCTTCCAAGCTGGATGGGCGTGACAAAACGGATTCCATTCCATATAAGCTTTTTCAGGATGGTAATTTCGAATATACTTATATTTTTTATCACGAACCGCACGTACTCTATCCCAAGATTCGCCATTGCGATCACGGGTTGCAAACACATGCTCCCTTCTCTTTACGTCTTCTCCTATGAACGGCTGACCTTGCATATGATAAGGTATTGGAATCCCTGCTAGAGAAAGAACAGTAGGTCCTAAATCAATTAGACTGACCATTTGATCACTCATCTGACCTTGATCCAGTACACCTGGCCAACTAACGATAAGCGGTATCCTTATCCCCCCATCGTAAGGCCAGCGCTTCGACCGTGGTAATCCCTCTCCGTGATCGCTCCATATGATAACAATAGTGTTGTCTTCCAAACCATCCTCTTTCAGCTCTTCAAGCAGTTGACCTACAATTTTATCTGATTCTGCTATGTTGTCATATTGTCTTGCTATCGAAACCCTTGTCTTTGGCGTATCTGGCAGATAAGGGGGGACCTCCACTTCATCAGGATCGGTCATCAATTCCCCTCGGTTACTTGGCATTACCAAGTCCTCGTCATCGAACATAAAGCTCTCATGTGTTCCCATAGGATTAAACACCGAGAAGAAGGGTTGTCCTTCCTCTCTGTTACGCCAGTGAGCCGTGTTACTGGAGTCATCCCATGCAGAGAGAGGGGCTTCGAACTGATAATCCGTTTTAAAATTGTTAGTACAGTAGTACCCATCCATACGTAGATATTCAGTGAAAGTCTTTACATATGTCGGAGGGACCACTGTATAAGGTGTTGGTATTTCTGGTGCATGTGGATTATCGTGTGTGGTGCGCATTTGATGGGCGCCCATGAATGTCGGATACATTCCAGTAATAATAGACGCTCGACTGGGCGCACAGACTCCGGAAGTTGAAAATGCATTTGTGAAAGTCGTTCCCTGTTTTGCTATTTTATCCAAATTCGGTGTTTGGGCTAATGAATCTCCGTAGCAACCAAATCGTGGGCTTGTGTCTTCTAGGCTAATCCACAGAATATTGGGTTTATTTTTTGCTTTGTCCATAACTATTTACTTTGACATCCTTTCAGACTATAAGATGATATTGACTACAAATAGAACTCGTACGATCCTAAATACGCTAATGTACAACTAATTTTATTCTGTTGCTGCCCGCAGCGCTCTCTTTCTTTCTTTAAGTTCCGTGATAATCTGCTTATGGAATTGGTTATCAAGTTTGTAAAATTTAAGCGCGATGATTGTGAATATATGTCCACCTATTGGGAGCAATGCATAGATGATAACAATCGACTGCAAAGTCTCAGGCGACTGCACTTGATTGGCGACATATCCTGACACGCCAAGTAGAACTCCACCTAACAATCCACCTAGAGCAGTTCCCAATTTATTGATGAAAGTGAGACTCGAAGTCACCACACCGTCACCACGTACACCTGTTTTCCACTCTGCATAATCTACACAATCAGGTAGCATTGCCCAAGCAATATTGCCAGTAAAAGGTCCAAGTGCAGTAGTCAATACCGCCGCTGCAAAGATGATCCAAATGAACTCGTAGGGTGTAAATAATATAACGAGTAGCGGCAAAATTGCTAAAATACTTCCATATAGGAAAACATTTCTTTTACCTATTTTTCGAGCCAGATAAGGGAGTGAAATAAACGCCAGAACTGTAAACGGTATTGCCACTAAACTCTGTAATGGGAACAAGTCAGCTCTGCCCAAATTGTATGTGAAGTAATAAAGGGCTATGGCGCCCACCGCAGAAGTTGCGATTAAATTTGTACACATCGCGATCATTATCATTAATAGCGGTTTGTTTTTACCGATTAAAGAAATTTGTTCTTTTAAGCTGAACTGGGGTTTCAGATTTTGATCGTCATGCTTCGCGCTAACATCGTGTCTTTTGGCACTACTCGCACATACCCAAAAGCTGATAGTAAGTGTAATCCCTAGAATGATAGATGTTGTTGTCCAACCTTGTTGTCCACCACCAAAAATCGCTACCATCGGTAAGACCATAACATTAATAATCAAGGTCGCTGGCACAGACATGAACGTTTTTGCCGTTGCAATAGTTGTTCTCTGATTACCGTCTTCACTCAGTACAGGTGTCAAAGAATGATAAGGAATATTTACTACTGTTGAAATTAAAGAGTAGAGAATATAGATTACGTAAATATATGTAACTTGCATATTAGACGACATATCCGGGACATTGAATAAAGCAATCGTGACTATACCAAGAACAGGGGCACCAAAAATGACATACGGTCTAAACTTACCAAATTTTGATCGCGTTTGATCGGCGATCATGCCCATCATGGGATCAGTAACTGCATCGATGATACGAGCGATGAGGAACAGTCCACCGACAGCGATCGGTGATATTCCTACAACATCTGTAAGATAAAACATCAAATAAGCAAGTATCAGCAGAAATGGTATATTAGAACCAAGTCCCCCGAAAGCATATCTGATTATCTCACTCTTAGTTGACATTCTAATGTTTTCTTCCAAATGGATCACCCCACGAGTTGATTTTTAATTGAGAACGAACTGCCGGACTACAGAAATTGTTTCAAGCTTTTTACCTGGTTCATAAATGTTTCCATTAGATAAACAATCCACTGTACTAAATTTATGTGGAAAAAGCATACGAGTAGATCGAATTACTGATTCAATATTTAATATTGTAAGCGATTTCTTAATATTATTTTGGTACTAAAAACCCATTGCTGGTATGTAATTAATGTTTTTTAAATTTTCTCATTTATTTCTCAAAAAAGTTTATCTAAGTAAGATAAGTGACTATCTCTTCTCAATCTAGCACCAAGAAAATTTTAGACCTGCGTAAAACTCTACTACGTTGCTAATTATTATTCCGAATTCGGAATGTTTATATTTCGGTTTTCGGGGAAGAAGTATTTCGTAATATCTATCGATACTCCAAGGAGGAAGTTCTTATGACACATCAGATTGAAACTAAAAACGGAAATAAAATCCATGTTGAAGATTATGGTAGCGGGCAACCCGTTGTATTCTTGCACGGCTGGCCAGCAAACAACAGGATGTTCGAAGCACAGGCACTTTCAGTCGTCGAGAATGGCTACCGCTATATTGGTCTCGACTATAAAGGTTACGGCGGATCAGACATCACTGCAGACGGCTACAGCTACGGAGAAATCGCAGATGATATCCAGCAAGTCGTCAAGACACTTGGCCTTAAAGACATCGTTGTCGTCGGTTTCTCAGTCGGCGGACCGATCGCATTGAAATATGCTTCCAAATACAACAGTGACAACTTAAGCAAACTGATTCTCATCTCCCCTGCGGCACCAAGCTTCGTCCAACAAGAGGGGTATGCATACGGCATGAAGAAAGAGGAAGTGGATGAGCTAATCCAAGGACTCAAACAGGATCGTCCGAAAGCATTGGATGAATTTGGTCAGAATTTCTTCTCTTCCAACGTTGAGAATTCTGAAGAATTTCAGACTTACTTCCACGGACTGGTCTCCACATCCTCACTTATTGCGACAGTGAAACTGGCGGAGTCTCTAAGGGATGAGGATCTCAGGGAAGAAGTCAAAGGGCTTGACCTTCCAGTCTTTGGCATCCATGGTAAAGAAGACGCTGTTTGCCCAATCGAGTTCTCAGATGTATTAGCAGAAACGCTGCCAAGCTATACACTGCACAAAGTGGATGATGCAGGACACGCCATCTTTCATGAGAAACAAGACGAAGTTAACCAGCTGATCAATGACATTCTAAAAAAATAAATCAAACACTAACCCCTGTAATGGATATCACTCCACTACAGGGGCTCTGTTTTACATATCAATATCTTTCACAACATCAATCACGCGGCACGTTGTTTCTATGCCATTATAGAAGTTTTCCACCATAATATTCTCATTAGGAGAATGATTCGCTTCATCTACATTAGCATATGGGACAAGTACGGAAGGCACACCGAGCACCTTGGTCCAAATAGCATCGGGCAGACTGCCACCCAAGCTTGGCTGGATGAACGCTTCCTTGCCGAATGATGTTTCAGCTGCCTGACGGATCGGTTCGATGAATGGCATATCAGCCGAGGTGCGGGAGGGCGACATCTTGCCGAACTGCTTCACTGTAACATTCGGAGCATGCTTTTTCACATGTGCCTTCAGTAGTCCAAATATTTTATCCGGGTCTTGGTTCATGACCAGACGCATGTCGATCTTCACCTTTGCATCCTTCGGAACAATCGTTTTCGCCCCTTCTCCGCTGTATCCACTCGTAAACCCTGCGATATTAAACGTCGGTTCGAAACAGAGTTTACGGTAATACTCGGCTTTAGTCATGCTTATGTCTTCATGACCGACATTACGTCTCACTTCCTCAAGGTCGAACGGCAATTTTTCAAGCAATGCCATCTCCTGATCTGTCGGTGGAAAAACGTCATCGTAAAAACCTTCTATCAGTACGTTACCCTCGGCATCGCGCATGGTATTCAAAAGATCTATGAGCTTCCATGCGGGGTTAGGCACAATGTTACCTTTGTTTCCGGAATGGTTATCAAATGCTGCTTCTGTTAGTTCAAGCTCTATATACATGATGCCACGGACCCCAAGTAGTACGTATGGATGGTTGTCCGGAAGCATTGGACCGTCGGATGCATAGACGAGATCCGCCTTAAGCTTATCACGATGGGTATCAACGAAATCGGCAAGATTCACACTGCCGATTTCCTCTTCCCCTTCGATTAGAAACTTGACGTTTACAGGTAATGTACCTTTGGCTTCCAGATACGTCTCGATTGCTAGGATTTGTGCCATCATCTGACCTTTATTATCCCCAGCTCCCCGTGCATAAATCCGTCCATCGCGTATCGTTGGTTCAAATGGCGGACTATCCCATGCTTCTAGCGGGTCCGGCGGCTGAACATCGTAATGTCCATAGATCAGTATGGTCGGTACGTCGTCCGACACATGATATTCACCATAAACGACTGGATGGGTTGCGGTCTCCATCAGCTCCACATGATGCATGCCAGCAGTGCTGAGCTTGCCAGCCACAAGCTCAGCACACTCGCGAATTCCATCATCCTGCGCACTAATGCTCTTCTGCCTGAGCATTTCAAACAGTTCTTCAAGGTATGCGTCTCTATTTTGTTCAATAATCGTCCTATAGTCCATAAATTCACCCATCTTTTTTATTCTTCAAGTGGTTCGTCTGAAAGTTCTTCAAAGCTCTTAATCTGAATCCCGGAGACATCATCCAAATCAAATTGGTATAGTACACTGCTATTTCGTTTTCCGTCCGCTGATCCGTCAGAATACACACGTTCTACGACCATTTCTTGGGTTCCTTCATCCATATCATTGAAACGGTCATCATCCACATTGACGAGATGATTTTCTTGGTCAGCATAGTCTCCGCTTTCCTTATTAGCGAGGATGGCATCATAAGCTTCACTTTCCGGTCTTACGTAATAGAGTGCGTCCCCACTTTCCTCATTGTAAAACTGTAGCAGGTCATACACGTAATGCTTTAAGTAGTTTTCGTAGTTTTTCGATACCATCGATCCGGCTGCACGGACTTGGTAATTGATTTTTTCTCGAGACTCGTCTATTTTTGCAGGATAGCTCTTTGCTTCTGTTGCTTCGGGTAGCGTATCATTGGCAACATACTGGTCGTAAGCATCTCTGACATCTTCAATAGAATCAAGTTCACATGTCCTGATAAAATTGATGACGCACTCCCTAGCATGTGGTGAAGCAGTGTTAGCAGGCCCGTAAACTTCGTTTACTTCCTCTTCGTACTCGATATTCTCTTCAAGTACTTCACGGCTTTCAATATCACCAAGCTGGATTTTTCCATTCGCTCCTGTGTCGTTATCTGAGGTATCGTATGATACACGTTCACGTTCGATGCCGTTTGAAGAAGCATGGGAATAGATACGCTCAACAACTCTGGAACTTGGCCCACCACTGCCTTCTGCAGGCATCATTTCGATGTCATACAGCTTGTAGTCGGCGAAATCGCCTGACTCCTTATTTTCAACAATAGATTGGTACAGAGGGCTATCTTCTTTAAGATAATCGAGCACCGCTTCATCTTCACCATTATAATAGTTTTCGAGCTCCATACTATAATATTTTATTGTATCGTCCACTGAGGAAGGTGGATATCGATCCTCAGGGTAAGTGTTGTGTTCAATCTGATTGTGCATGACTACATGGGCTCCCAAAACTTCCTCAAGGAATGTATCGCTCATTTCCATTTTTCCAAATACACCTTCATCGACCAAGCGCTGGAAAGCTGCTTTTTGCTCCTCTAGCGGCACGCCATCACAATCCCCCAAATTACTGATGATACAACGTTCTGCTGCAACATTAATCTCTTCTGAGTCATCTTGTTCCGAAGCATTTTCTGAGGAATCTGCTGATTCGCTGCTGGAATCTTCCTCCGTTGTGGTGTCTTCCATTGAGTCCTCGGTTGATGTTTCTGAATCGTCTGCAGTGCTTTCGGCTGAATCTCCTGCATTTGAAGCATCATCTGCTTCCTCTTCTGCACTTTGACAGCCAATAAGTAGCATTAAACTAAATAAAACAAATAAGTATTTGCGCATCATATTCCCTCCCGTAGAGTGTTATTGCAAAGGAAAGTACTCTAAATCTTCCTCTACTTTCCTCTCTAAATACCCACGGTATATATTGGTTACTCAAGATTAGTAGATTTGATATAAATCCCCAGATATGCCGCCGATTTTCACAGTCATTATGTCCGTTTTACTTGCCTAGTGCCTGAAGCCACCTTCGCTGTCAATCACTTGGCCTACGACCCATTTTCCTTCCTCACTGTGAAGAAAAAGCAACAGGTTCGCTACATCCTCTGCAGTCCCCCATCGTTTTGAATGGAACTGTTCTGCAATTTCCTGATATAGCGCACTTCCCTTTTCTATGTACCCCGTGTCAGTGGGTCCTGGATTCACTGCATTGACCCTAATATTATCTGCTGCCATCGCATGAGACGACTGCATTGCCAGATTCGCAATAGCCGCTTTTGAAACAGCGTACGGAATTTCGTCTGTCATTGGTCCGAGACTCTGACCTGAGGAAAAGAGCGTAATGCATCCGATATTCGAGTTAAACTGCTTATGGAATGCCTGTATGAGGAGCATGCTCGCTGTAACATTGGTGACCATATGATTGTTGATTTCTTCAAACGACCATTCACCTATTTCTCCATGGGTACTGTAGGCATGGCAAAGAATAAGATGATCGATTGATTCATGTTGCCCCAGTTCATCAATCAATTCACTAATACCTGTTTCATTGGACAGGTCGGAGTCCTTTAGCCTTGTGATTTCACTTAGCGACGACACCTCCCCAGCGTCCGGGTATTGCATGTGCCTATCGTATTCTGAATGGCCATGGATAAGCACCTCATAGCCTGATTCTTTAAATTTACGTGCCAGAGTGCTGCCGATTCCCTGTGGCCGACTGACGCCTGTAATTAGTATTCGTTTTCTCATCCGCATATTCTCCTTCAATTCACTTATTTCACATTAACTTTAGGTATGTTTACTAGAGAGGATTGATAAAACAACTTATTAATAGAGCGATATTTAGGATCTATACTACTCATTTATTATGTACAATAAGAAAATTTAAAATCTTTTCTAGGGACTGTTTGCTCGCCTCAGCATTTATTTTCTTGGACCCACCAAAATTCATAGTCATTTTGCCAACCTTCATATTCACATTCGCTGGCAGCTGATTAAAACTATAGGGAAAAGAGATAAAATGACCACCTTCTTCATAAATTAAATATTCATCTCTCGAATCTAATCTCCGATCTTGTATGCTTTCTGCATGAAATTTTGATGGCCAAAGTTGGTCGCTCCCTCCAGCAATTACAAGAAGTGGGCAAGAGATGTTGCGTACTTCTATACGACTTTCAATGGCCGCTTCAGCATCCATCGACTTCTCCCACACATCTAGAAATTTAAACGGCTGTTTCATTATCCAACCTTTCATAGATTTTAATACCATTCCCACTGAGAATCTCATTTTGAGAAAAGGTAAAGGTTCACCCTCATGCACCCACCCAGTAACTGGTGTGAACATGCCATTTTTCATTCCTGATGTAATATGGCTAGAGGGTGCACCAGCAATGATAGAAGTGTAACCATCATATTTTTCACCTAGAAGTAGTACCAGTTCAGCCCCTTTTGAGTAACCAATCAAGTTGATCTTACCGTTGCATTGCTCATGGTATTTGAGAAACACTGTAGCATCTTTAAAGTATTCCAATTCTATGTACTCGAGGTTTGATTTAAGTCCTGTATCATTAAAATAAGATAGTGAGAGAACTAAATAGCCTTTTGAAGCAAGATAAGACGATGCATGTGCTTCATTCCCTCCATCGGATCCACTCAGTATGATGACAGCAGGATACTTCCCTTCTCCCACCGGCCCATACAAACTTCCAGTAATTCCGCTCTGAGTTATATCCAGCATCCTTACATTACTAGCCATAAATTTTATTGAGATATTTTTAGAGTCTACAATCTCTCCCTTATGTTTTACATAGAACTCTAAGGAGAGATCACAGTCTGTTTTTTTTACGAAATAATCATCTTCGCCTGTATCCTTAAGAATCATTGACCATATCAAACCTGCCGCATCAGCTCTATCGTATGTGCCTTCAAACGGTATGTCCAAAGCGAGATCTACAACCCCAGAATCTTTGGTAAAAAATGAGGCATAGGAATGGAACAGCTTGTTTTCTTCGTCATACATTTCTGCACTGACGTGAATTATATCGCTAGGTGTACAATCTATTACTTTTAAATCTAACGGTTGGTCAATGATGAAATCATCTTGTTTCGTAATTATTCTCGGCATAATCAGTCTCCTTTACATTTTTGTATAACTTCGTATAAAATAACTAAAAATTACAACATTTTAGCTATAATTATACACAAATAAAGTCTAAAACAGAAAGAGGTACTAAGATGACATTTACACCACCTAAGCACATTGTGTCTGCTGCTACCATTGTACTTAATGATAATGGAGAGATACTTCTTCTCTATGGGCCGAGAAGAGGCTGGGAAATGCTTGGCGGTCAAGTGGAGGAAGGCGAGTCGCTGACCGCAGCGGCTATCCGAGAAACGAAGGAGGAGACAGGTATCGATGTCGAAATCATCAAATTCTGCGGCATCTACCAGAACGTTGAGAGATCCATATGTAACACTCTATTCCTCGCCAAACCAGTCGGGGGATTGCCAACGACTTCACCTGAAAGTCTCGATGTTCGTTACTTCACCGTTGAAGAGGCACTTTCCATGGTAGAACACAACAACTTCCGTGAGCGCATCGTACACTGTCTAGATGAAACGACACACCCATTCTTTGTAGAGCTCTAAAACCGTCAGACTACTTCCTTCAAATCGTTCGAACGTATTCGAACACAATATCATTTGGTTCGTTTTTAATATTATTAGAAACAATTTTTTCCACATACATAAATCGTCGTGCCTCGTAGAACGGGATGCCTTTCATATTGTCTTTCTGGACCGTTACATATTGACTTTTGGCACCAAAATTTTTCTGTTGCTGAGTGATTGCTTCTAAAATTTTGCTTCCAATCCCTTCGTTACGTCTTGTAGGGTCGAGGTAGAGGACATAAAGGCGTGTTTCTCCTTCGGCTATCATACCGCCACCCCCAGCACCAACAACCTCACCTCTATCTAAGGCAACGAAGTAACCTCCCCATTCTTTCGTTGGATTCCCTACTTCGTTGCTAACTCTTTCTTTGTTATAGTATTTATTGCATCTCTCTTCAATAAGAGACTCCGATAATACACCGTTCGAAACATCCTGATAGCCACTTCTGCAGACTTCTATAATTCCCAACACATGCGATAAATTGGCCAATTTCACTTCAATCATCTACATCACTCCAAGCTCGATATGGATTATTCTTTGAAAGCTCTACTTCCTTCGAAAACAGACTTATCTCCTTTAAAATCTCAATCATCCGTTCTTCGCCAACCAAGTCATTGACCGCCAAATATAAGGCGCCTCTGTACTTCCATCGATAGCGCATTTTCATCAATCTACTATAGGCACTTGGATCGCTTGGGCCGTATCCTCTTAGTAACTGATGAATATTCGCTTCATTTAGATCAAGCGATTCTACGATTGCTGCAAGATCAAAAAAACAATCGCTAAGCATAGTTTCACCAAAATCGATGAAGTAGAAATCCTCATCATTTAAGAGAATGTTCCAAAACCCAAGATCACCGTGAATTATCGATTCAGTATTGTCTTCCACTTCGGGCATCTTGATTCCTGTGATTACTTCTTGTATTTTTTTATTCTCGAGATTTTCAATCATATGGCATTCATTGAATCGATCATTGACGTTTGTCAATTCAATACTACATAGTTTACGATGCATGCGTCGAACATTTTTACCAAGTGCGAAATAGTCAATGATACAGTGTCCAAGCCGCTCTGCTAATACATATTCCATTAAAATATAATAACTATCTTCCCACCTAAAGCAGAGTGATCCGTCGAGTGTTTTTATCGGCTTAGGCGTCATGTTAATAAGCGATAATGCATCTAGGCATAAGAATTCATTGTGTGCTAGATCAATCGTTGCATGGGATTTTAGTACATATTGACGTCTAGCATTTGTTATCTTGATTGTATTTGAAGTTTGACCACCTTCCATAGGCTGAGTAGAGTCGACTTTGATTCCATATAAGATTTCAACTGGAATGTTCATACTACCTCCTTATTTTCTAAAGCCATAATATCATCATATTTTTAAAATATTATGTTTTCAATAATATCATTTTAAGCGGTGTACGAATAAAAATAGACCCCCCGAAGCTGATATCAACTTCGGGGGGCTATCTTTATTGGAAGCTACTCTGCAGATTTGTAGATACCGAACTCATCGATCAATTCGACTGTACGCTCTTCACCAAGATGGAGATCACCACTTACTTGATACATACGCACAACCATTTCATTGCCCACGAATTCATACACTGCGAAGTTCTGATAGGAAGAGTCGCGGTTATTAGAATGAGAATCTTCAAATGCGTCTGTTTCCTGCGGCTGGTAACCGAAAGCGAAAAGACTGTTGTAGTAGTCGATATCCCCTTGTGTCATCCAGTCAAGGTTGGGTCTAACTTCATGTAGGTGGTCGACACCTTTTTCAAAGACGTTGTCGTACTCCTTCGTCCCACCTGTATTCGGCAGAATGTAAGTTGTACCTTCAGGATTATCGAGATACTCTACCCCATTCTCCCCGTAAAATGTACTTACTTCTTCTACTGCACCGTTTGAGAAGTTTTCTTCCGTCGGGATATGCGTCAATGAATGCGTTCTTGAGATGACGTGGTCATGACCTTGGAGAGCCACATCAATATCCAGTTCGTCGATCAATGCTGTCAGTTCTTCCCTGACGAGCTGAACATCTTCATCCTGCAAGGAGTGGTAGGATTTCGAATAGAGTGGCTTATGGTAGTTCAATACGATCCATTCCGCTCCAGCTTCTCTTGCCTGCTCTACATCTTCACGAATCCAATCCATTTGCGCCTGACCGATTGCTTTGCCTTCAGGATTGTCATCAGATTCCTTATTGTCGTTTGTATTCAATGTTACAAAGTGGACACCGTTATAGTCGTAAGAGTAGTAAGAACCCCCTGAAATCGCATCGTTAGTTACAGGCACGTTCACATGCTCGTTGAACTTTTCTACAAACGGATCATCGCCATAATTTAGCGCATATTCATCGTGGTTGCCTGGCGCAACCGCCATGGCAGTCTGCATAAAGGATGAACGGGAACGCTCATAAAGGTCGATCCACTCATCTTCTATTTCTGCGATTTCGACCACATCACCAGTATGCATGACGAAGTCTGCATCTTCTGCTGTTGCGAGTGCATGTGCGAGGGTATCCGCACCGAATGCCGCTTCGTTACGTACATTTTCATTCCAAAACGCATTCTGAGTATCTGTGTAGTGGATGAAACTGAACGCTTCCCCAGCTTCTCCAGAAGTCTTGAACTGACCAACTTCACTTACGTGATCCGCTTCGCTGCCTACTTTATAGTAGTAGGTTTTGTTCGGTTCAAGGTCAACCGCTTTGGCCTTATAGGAATACTCAGTAACATCGATCAATTCGATATGGCCGTAGTCACCGGACATCCAGTCATCCCCGTGGGCTTGTGCATCTGTATAGTAGCCGTTGATGACCGGGTCGCCGTTCTCATCTTCCATTGGCTCCCCTTCTTCGTCTTCCGCTACTTCACCGAAGATGTAGTTGCCATGCTGGTCACGTTCACCGTAACTTGATGTCACTTCAGTCGCTTCTGCTTCGAATGCCATCGCATCGTCGAAGTTGCCGGATTCTGACACCCAAATCATCGGGCTGTCAGCAAGTTCAGTAGTATACCAATTGAAACCCATCTCGCTTGTTGTGTCCCCGTTGATTGTCGTGATGATTCTGTTAGGCATGTTATTGACTCCGATTTCTGCTACCGCCGGCTTCTCGTCAGTAAGGACCGGGTTGAACGTTTCCTCTGCCACCGGGTCGGAACCAGGGCTACTGCCGCCCCCTCCGCTTGCATGGGCAATCGGGCCGATGAGTGTAGATGCAATAAGGGCGACAACGAAACTTATGACGACACTCATTACGAGAACGCGCTTGTCAGGAAACTGTTTGAAAACCATTCTTAAGATACCCTCCTATATTCTTCACTAGAATGTATTACACATACAATTATAGAAGAGGAATGTTAACTGCATCTTAAGGTTGTGTTAGGATGTCTTTACATTAAGAATTCACTCTTTACTTGCCGTTAACAAAGTTCTAAAACCTCTACCGTGCTTTAAATTAATATAAAGATATTACTGTAATACACTTTCGACCCATAGAGGTGATGATATGAATCAACTGATTAAAAACATACTTTTATTCATTGAAAATAGAGAAGATACTACTATAAGAATATGTGGTCACGGCGCATCGGGAAAGACAACCTTTGCCGAAAAGTTGTGTGCGCATTTCACAGATGTCCCACATAACCTACTCAGTACCGACCCGTACATCATTCCGAGCCACTACCGTCAATACACATTTACAAACGATTCCCGAGAAGATTCAGACAGATTCAACCCGGTTACCGCATGCATGGCGGCTGCAGACGAACTGAGTAGCCTGGAACGGGATATTAGGATGCTAAAAGAAGGAATAAACTTCTTGACCATAGATGTGCCATGGCAACCTGCTCACAGGATGTATCAAGATAGAAAGATTCATATCGTCGAGGGAATGTCAGCCACATTTCTGCCGCCCTCCCTATTCGATCTGTCAGTCTATATCTATACTGATTCCGATACGGAACTCAACAGAAGACTGTATCGTGATGTGGAACTCAGAGGAAAAGATAGGCAACTTCTTTTGGACAGTCATACTTTCAGACGCAGACAGTATGATCTACACATGCATGAGGAAAGAAAGCACTTTGACGTGGTCATAGACGATTCAAACAGCGCATTCAATATCATCAAGAGTCCATTTCACTAATGTGCGCACCTGCCTATCTTTTAGTAAGTACTACTTTCGGCACCCACTCGACAGTTACAACTTCTCCTGCTTCGAACGCAGTTGTAAATTCCGTCGTGCCACCGTACGCCGAACTCCCCAAAGCAAAACGGGATGTCTCATAGTCTTTGATCGTATTGACTTTCAAATAGCCGAGGGTCTCGGTCTCTTGAAGGCTGATGTCATAAATACCGGCTGGAAAATCTTCTCCCACTACCCATTGGCCAGGTGTCAGTTCAGAGACCTCAGTTGTTTCATAGGGTACGAATTCAACATCATCGATGCCTGAAATTTCAACTTCGTCTCCTTCGTCTAGAAATAGCACAACCTCACTGGATCTCGATCGATTGCTATCTGATGCTTCTATCATGGTTGCACTCACAGAAAGTCGTTCGTCTGCATCATAAACGAAAAGGTTACCGTAGCCCTCTGTAGATGTTGCGCGGTACCGGCCACGCTGAATATCTTCACCGACAACGAACGTTCCTTCGCCAAGAGTCACCGGTTCCCCCTCATTCATTAGATGGCTGTAGTCCAGTGTTTCAACTTCGGAAGTATCAGTATCTGATTCTTCCGAAGTTTCTTCTGATAAACCTGCTTCAGTATCTTCCACCGTCTCGCTGACGTCCGGCGATGATGGTACTGATGAATCCGCCGCATCTTCAGTATCGTCACGCTCCAAAGCAAAAAGCTCATTGATGCCATTGGCCATCGTATCGAATGGGTTACTGCATCCTGTGAGAAACATAGTTGTAAGTACGATTGTTGATACACCGGTAAGCTTCTTTCCCATATACATCCCTCTTCGAATTTATTATTTTCCCAAATTGATACAATAAAGCCCGTCCCACTCTGTGATGGCGACGGGGGCAGTGGTCAATTGTCTACTCAATCTAGATTCTTCTGCATATCACTCATTTTCATGAAAGTCTCTCTCAGTTGCTTGTCGTCGACTTTTTTAGCATAGGCAGCAAGCATTTCTTCGTTGACATGTGCATCAGTGAGCTTGCCGAATGCTTCTTGGATCCTTTTGGCATCCTTCGCGATACCCTTATGCTTCATGGAAGCAAGTTTCCCGAGATACCTCGCAGAATATCTGAGCTTTTTGGCCGCTTTTCTTATATCATGCACCGCTTCATAATCACTTTGGTCCACATTCTGATAATCCTTCTTAAGCTTTTTGTGTTTTTTCTGCAGATGCTCTGTAATGAAATCGTTCCAGTCGGCATTGGTGTTGAATATCAATTCATTCAAATCCGTTTCTACTGTATCGATTGTCTTTAGAGTATTATCAGCCTCGACAAGTGTCCGCTCCATCTCTTCCCCGCGTTCTTGGTGGAGGTATCTGAACATTTTTTGATAGTGATCACTCGCCTCAGGATGCTTTCCGGCAATGTGGGTGCACAGATCAATGAGAACATCCAGTTCACGCAAAGGCCCATAGACTTTTGCCACAGTCTTCAACGCTTCATTCAGCTTTTTATATTTCTCCTCTTCGATTGTAGGTTTTAAGAAACTCAGCAGACTCCTCAGCTTTCTTGCATTCACACGCATCGCATGCGCAGTTTTTGGATGGTACGGGTTATTCACGTAGTCCACATATGACTGTTTTAATCGACGCACACGCTTTGAGAGCACATCCTGCACTGTTTCCATCTTCTACACCTCATTTGTTATTGCCCCTTGCCCCGGGGCGTATGGGCATTCCTACCCTATATATACCTTATCAAGACAAATTCCACAACCAAACGTGAGTTAAAGACATGAAAATATATTAAAAATTTTCTTATCATGTACTTCACAAAATTGTCTTAATTGAACTTAACAAAGTGTGTTTAACATGCTTAATTTAGGAAAGATATGGAATGAATCTAATTTACGGAGGGTATTCAAATGTCAAAATTCATATTTCAGTCCCCAAGTAAGTATATTCAAGGGCAAGGCGTCCTTGAGAGCCTCGGTCAAGAAACTAAGAAACTCGCACAGAAGCCGCTCTTGATATCGGATGATATGGTATGGTCCATCACCGGTGAAACGATTGAAGCAAGCTTTAAAGAATCAGATGTTGAATATGCCTATGAAGCTTTTAACGGAGAAGCATCCGAAAAGGAAATCGACCGCTTGAGCGATACGGGGAAAGAAAACAATGTGGATATCGTCATCGGTGTTGGTGGCGGTAAAACATTGGATACGTCAAAAGCGATTGCGGATAACCTAGATGTACCAGTCATCATCGTACCGACGACCGCATCGACCGATGCACCGACGAGCTCCCTTTCTGTCATCTATTCAGACGAAGGTGAATTTACAGGTTATCGTTTTTATGATAAAAACCCGGATCTCATCCTCGTTGATTCAAAAGTAGTCGTCAACGCACCACTCAATCTTTTCGCTTCCGGAATGAGTGACGCAATGGCAACACTCGTCGAAGCACGCGCCACGCTGCGTACAAAAGGTGAAACGATGGTTGGTGGTCAACCGACGCTCGCTTCAATTGCCATCGCAGAAAAATGTGAAGAGACACTATTCAAACATGGCCACGCAGCATATAAAGCTGCTGCGAAAGGGCTAGTAACGCCACAAGTGGAAGCAGTCATCGAAGCCAACACACTCCTTTCTGGACTCGGCTTTGAAAATGGTGGTCTTGCGGCGGCCCATGCCATCCACAACGGATTCACGACACTATCTGGTGATATCCACCATCTATCCCACGGTGAGAAAGTCACTTACGGTACACTTGTCCAGCTACTGCTTGAGAACAGCTCTGATGAAGTCATGGAAAAATATATCCGCTTCTACCAAGCAATCGGCATGCCAACGACACTCAAGGAGATGCATCTTGAAGATACAAGCTATGAAGACCTAGTCAAAGTCGGAGAGCTCGCAATTGATCCAAACGACACGCTCGGTAATTTGAGCGATAAAGTCACGGCAGAAGACGTCGCAAATGCTATTTTGGCAGTCAGTGAACTGAGCCAGAAGCACTCATAGTCAGAAGTACCTACAGCCAGATAATACTATGTAGACTAAAAAGGATGCCCCGTGGGGCATCCTTTTCTCTATTCTCTATGCACATCTTTTAAAAAGTGGAAACTGGCCGGGTGCTGGCCATATCCTTCGATATCCTCGCGGAGACCTGTAAGCAGTGAGGGATGATAGATCGGAATGATCGGAGATTCATCAAGCAGGATTTGCTGAGCGTCTCCATACAATGCCAGTCTTTCATCCATGTCTGTTTCGGAACGTGCTGCGTCAAGCAGTGAATCCACTTCACTGTTATTGTATCTCGAACGGTTACCTGAGGTGCCGATGTTCGAAGAATGGAAGAGAGCATAGAGCCCGTAGTCGGCATCCAGTGTCACCGTCCCCCATCCACCGATGAACATTTCGTGATCACCGCCGCCGACGTAGTCGAGGAATGCACCGGAATCGAGCTGGTAGATTTCAAGATTGATGTTCAAATCGGCAAGTGCTTCCTGGATATAGGCGGCCATGTCTGCTGCGGTACGATCCATGACTGTAATCTCTGCTGTGAATCCATCGCCGTACCCATTATCTTCGAGCAGCTGCCTAGCTGCTTCTGTGTCATATTCGAGCCTATCCAGATCATCACTATACCCAAAGACCGCTGGTGAGAGTGGTGTATCCGCCACTTCCGCCTTACCTTCAAGCATTTCATCGATGATTGCCTGCTTGTCGATGGCTTTAGCGATGGCTGTTCTGACGACTGGATCATCGAATGGTGCCTTTTCAGTGTTGAAACCGACGTATTCCATGCGGACACTCTCAGTTTCATTCATTTTTGTATCTGCATTCTCTTCAATTTGTGCGAAGTCGTTCGGATTGACCGGATAAATGAGATCGGTCGTCTCGGTCATCAGTTCTGCGATGCGTGCCGAATCTTCAGGTACGGCCTTGAATGTGAACGTCTCTGCTTGAGCGGGTGTGCCCCAGTAGTCTGCGTTACGCGATAGCGTCACATATTCACCTTCTGCGAGTGTTTCGAAAGTATACGGTCCTGTACCAGCTGGATTGCGGTGGACTTCAGTCAGCAGTTCGCCGCCATCCTCGTACTGTTCATAATCCGCCTCAATAACTGCTGGACTGATCATGCTACCGGCAGGATGTGCCAGATGCGATGGCAGTGCAGCGAAAGGATTGATTGTCTTGATATGTACTGTATAGTCATCAACGACTTCAACAGAATCGATCAGCTCGAACAAGAAAGCGACAGGAGCACCCACTTCTGCATCCCTCACGCGATCAAGATTTGTTTTAACCGCTTCTGCATTGAAATCTGTGCCATCGTGGAAAGTGACCCCTTCCCTCAACTTGAATTCCCACGTCAGATCATCAATCTGCTCATAAGATTCAGCGAGTCCAGGTTCAATATCAAGGTCTGGTGTAAACTCAACTAGGCGATCGTATATATTAACATTCACGTGGTTCGATGACTGGTCGTTTGCTGCATGTGGATCGAGTGAATTGGGAGTTGCCAGGACACTCATCGTCAAATCTTCTCCACTACCTGTCTCTGTTTCTTCTTCTACAGCTTCTTCCACTTCACTGTCATTTGTACAGGCAGAGAGTAGCAGTATAAAAAGGAAAGTAAACAATGGTACCAAGTATTTTTTCATAATTCTCCTCCATCTATCAGTTTAGCCACTTTCCATAGTAACATACTCGGAATAGGGGGGTGGAGAGAAAATATTAAATGCGCGCGATATATCAGTCAGCAAAATTGATTCTCGGTAAAGTAGATTGGTATAGTATGTATTCGGATATGATTACAGCACAAACAGGAGGCTCCTATAATGAATACCAAGTATGCACCACTATTTGAAAGCGTTCAGCTGCCGAACGGTGTTGAACTGAAAAATAAATTTGTACTCGCTCCACTGACCCATGTTTCTTCAAACGACGATGGCACACCCACGGATGCAGAAATTGAGTATATGCGTAAAAAATCTGACGGTGTCGGTCTTGCATTGACCGCAGCAACGAACGTAACGGACCTTGGCAAAGCATTCCCGGGCCAGCCGTCCATCGTTCGTGACTCGGATATTGAAGAGCAACGAAAAATTGCCGATGCCATGAAGGAAAATGGCGCTAAGGCAATCATGCAAATCCACCATGGGGGCGTCCAAGCGCTCCCGTCTCAGACAGCCACTGGCGAATCTGCCGGCCCGAGCGCCATTACCATGCAGAGCTTTGGTGAACCGGAACCCCACGATGCACGAGAACTGACGCTGGATGAAATCGAAGAAACGATTAAAGCATTCGGGGAAGCAACACGCAGAGCGATTGAAGCCGGGTTTGACGGTGTTGAGATCCATGGTGCAAACCATTACGTCGTTCACCAGTTCATCTCCCCCTACTTCAATAAACGTACGGACAAATGGGGCGAAGACCGCTACCTCTTCGCCATGCAAGTTGTGGATGAAGTAGTCAAAACGGCCAAGAAACATGGCAACCCCGATTTCATTATCGGCTATAGATTCTCACCGGAAGAAAGCGAATCACCTGGCATTCGTATGGAAATCACTGAAGCGTTGATTGGCAAACTCGTTGAGAAGCCGCTCGACTACTTACATGTCTCGCTATTTGACATACATTCCACGACACGTGAAGGCAAATACGAAGGTACAGAGCGTATTGAACTCCTCCACAAATGGATTGGCGGTCGTATGCCACTGATCGGTATTGGCTCCATTTTCACACCGGAACAGGCACTGGAAGCACTCGAGGCTGGTAATGTCGACCTGCTCGGACTTGGTCGCGCCCTGCTTCTTGATTCAGATTTCATCAACAAGATCGAAGCTGGCAGAGAAGACAAGATTACCAACGTATTCGATCCAGAACGTACAGATAAGCACGAACTGACTGAACCTCTATGGGAACAGTTCTATAAAGGATTCTACCCAGTACCACGTAAAGACCAATAAAACAAAACGCCTGGCATTGACTTCGAATCAATGTCAGGCGTTTTTATATACCGAGTACTTGCTGAAATACTAATTTTCTTGCGCTACTTTAATCCACTGTTCTAGAGCATGAAGTGCTTTAATATCAGTACTCTTTAGCTTTTCTCTCAAATACGAGAAGTCTATGTCATCAAACCTTGTAGCAATCAAATAGATACCGTAGTTTTCATTATCAGCTCGTTCATAATCCAAGACCCTGTCATATAAAATACTTTCTATTGATTGGACAAGAACGTATTTATCACCAGGTAGATTAATTTTTATTGTTTTATCATAATCTGGGGGATCAAGAGTGTCATCTACAATATCTATGGCGACATCTAATCTTTCCTATATAAAAATTTGTTCTTCATGAACGAACCCAATTTCACTTAATATCTCTTTTGTTTTTCCTGATGCAGAAGTTAAAAAATCTATATCATGAGTCGTATATTTACTCTCCGTAAAAATTTCTAAAGATAATCCACCTACTATGATGGGTAAGTCACCTTCGTTCACTTCTTCTGACATGAGTCTTGTTATAATTGCAGAAACTTCAAGCATTTTATCAGATAGGCTTGAATCGGAAGAAATACTATTCATATCGATTCGCGCTTGCTCTATATTATAAGTCATTTTCTTTTTTTCGCATTTCATCTAATATTCTTTGCTTTTCGGGATTACGGCGTGGTCTATCAAAATTGCGATCACCAGGCATGAAATCTGGACTGACTCTTCTGATAGCACGAACAGCATCTTTTCTTTTTTCTCTATTCTTTTTTCGTACATCCGATAGCGTCAATGTTTTCATTATGATCCCCCTTTTACTGTTCATCGTTTACCATTCGTCCATTCTCGTTTATTTCTCATTATAGTAATTATACATTTTTTCGTTGGAGAATGAAATTTAGTAAATCAGATTAAAATTTGCCGATGTTGCGATGGTATTGAGCAAAAAGAATTAGATATTAAATCCATTGACTAGTAATTGTAATAGATTATCCACAATTATCTCTATATTGACTCTTTAGAAAGTCCTTACAATATTTACTCTCACGAAGTGTTTAAATATCAATAATAGTAAATACTTAGGGGGTTCTACCTGATTTTCTATACAATACAGGAATACAAAAACCTTAATATTGACTACAAACAACCATTAAGAGATTGTAACTGCTCATTGCTCAAAGAATTCTAGCTTTCCCCTGTAAAATGACTACTACGAGGCTTACTGATATTAACAATATGAAGAGTGCGCTGTCCTAATGCGCATCTTCCGGAAAGAATAATATAATACAAAAATTCATTACAATTAGCGCAATAGACTCTTTACTCGATGGCATAATACCCTCTAGTAGATTGATAGTGTTAACTAAACACTAAGCTAGCAGACAGAAAAAGGTATTTTTTCGTATTTAACCAGTGTTGGTAAGGATTCAAAGCATATTAGGGTCAATTAGAATTGTGACATATAGTACCAAGCTTAAATAAAATTAGTTAAAGCTCAGTAAAAAAATCGCTTTTACTTTTCATTTTTATTGAACTTTTTTTCTATAAACCAAAACATTAGCGTCAAAAATATAATATAAAAAATCGCAAATATAATACTGGACATTCCCGATTCAATATAAGAAAAAATTAAATTACCAATAAAAAACATAATAAGTAGTAATATAATTGTAATCAATCTATACAATATAAATCACCTTCTTAATAGATTATCCAACACAAGTACTACTTTGAATTGTAAGAGAAGAATTATAATAATACTTAGTTAACTTCATTGTTTTTTTGAAGTTTTCATTCGGATAATAATAGTTAAAGTGCTCTACAACACCATAAAGATTATTTGGAGAAAAATAAGCGTCAGAAAAACCAGCAATAACTCCAAGTGGAAGATTCAAAGCAGGGTGTATCCTGTTCTTAGCTAGAGCAAATGATGGTGCAAGCACAGTACTAGACGCAGCTGTGTATCCATGCGTACTAAAGTTTTGACAATATGAGAACTTACAATCTCCCACATTGGGAACTGCAAATGTAGAAAAGCCACCATTCCCAGAATTACTATTCAAATCGTTACTATCTGCCGAAGCAAGACACATTATTTCTTCAAAATCTTCATCACTAATGTTTTGTAATTCTTTTTCATTTACAAAAATATTATTCTCGATTTCCTTATAATTAACTTCTTAATATTCAGCCTCCAAAACTTCTTCAGCACTTACAACTAGAGAAAGATTTCTAAGTCTCTTTATTTTTCTTAGTCTTTCTAACTTTTTTATTCTTTATCTCAAGAATAACACCTGCTATAACAATCCCTAAGCCAACGACTATACTTAGAACAAGAAGTAAAGAGGAATCGACCCGTTCTCCTATAAAATAAGAAATCTATACAGATAAACATATAACGAGTACCCCAAATATTTTGAGCAAAGTTGCTTTCATAAGAACCCCTTCTTAAAAGTGTTCAATAACTTTATATTGCCCCATTCCCTTATCCATCTAGTTTAATTTAATTTTGTTAAAATATCAGAACGCAGTACTGCCCAGTTACACACACGAATTTTTCTAGCGAAAAGATGCGCCTCCCTCTGGGTAATTCACTTCAAGAGTGAGTTCAAAAATAGAACTTAAAGACAAAAAGTACAAGATGACTATCACCCTTTTTTATCTTTAAATTCTTCGAAAAAAGTTAAAATTATAATAAGTATTCCAACTACGACGACTATATAAAAAACATCATCCACTTCACCAAAAAACCATGGATATAGAATACAAAGAATTAATAATGCTAATAAAATACCTTTAACTATTTTCAATTTAACATAATTCCCCCCTCGTCCAACATTTAATTATTCACTTCTTCTTGCATATCTTATGACATCAATTTCTTTTAGGTTTGTAGATAATCTGACTGACCTCAATGATAAAAAATTTGGTAAATGTAATTCGTCGGGTCCATTTCTTTATAATGTCCTAATTCTTTGTTTTCGTATTTTTATTGGCATCTTTAAAAAGTCCGGAGTACACAATCAATCTTTTCCCAGCGAGATTTTGTAGAACGTTTTAAAGACAGTTTCATCTTGGAAATAGTCATTGTCTTTCCCACTATATTTAGCAATTAATGATCATTTTTAGAATTTAGCCTTCGCTGGATTCTTCGGCTTCTCAAGCTTCTTGTACATCTCCATCTTGTCATTATACCCCCAGATATAAGTCAGGCCGAATGATAGCGCAAGTGTAATGAATGTCACAAGGATGGCATACCAGAAGTTCGCAGTAATGCCGTTGTCTGGATCGATGAAGGATGGTAGTCCAATCAGGGAACCAATGATACTCCACATGTTGACTCCAAGAATGCCAGCGAGCAGTCCTCCGACCGCACTAGCGACGCTTGCACAGATGAAAGGTCTGCGGAAACGCAGGTTAATACCATAAATGGCAGGTTCCGTTATACCACAAAAAGCTGAGAATGCACCGGCATATCCGAGTTCCTTCACTTCTTTCTTTTTCGATTTCACGGCAACACCAAGTGCAGCACCTGCTTGTCCGACGATGGTGACACTGATCATGACGGACAGATAGCTGTACCCGAGCGTTGCGAAATCATTGACGTACACCGGCACGATCCCCCAGTGCAATCCGAAGATGACAAGGAGTTGATAGAATGCCGCAATGACAGCACCAAATAGTGGCGCATTGAAGTCAAGCATGGCTTGAAGTCCGTTGGCGAGTGCTGTAGAGAAACCAACCAATACAGGACCGGTAATGATGAGCGTAATGGCAGATACGAGTCCAATGATGACGATTGGGATAAAAATGGCTTGAATGTAAGATGAAACCCAAGTCTTCAGCCAATCTTCAAGTTTCTTCACCATCCACGCCGCCAGTATCATCGGGAATATCGAGTATGTATACGAGACGAAGGGAAAGGCAAAATTGCCGACAGCGAAGATGTTCACATCGCTATTTGCCGCTTCAAGGACTGTCGGGTGAATGATGACTCCCCCAATGACTGCGGTTAGAACCGGGTTCCCATCCATCCGCCTGGCTGCATTGAAACCGATGAGTATCGG
This sequence comes from Salinicoccus sesuvii, assembly GCF_042648145.1. Classification (NCBI taxonomy): domain Bacteria; kingdom Bacillati; phylum Bacillota; class Bacilli; order Caryophanales; family Staphylococcaceae; genus Salinicoccus; species Salinicoccus sesuvii. The sequence goes on from NZ_JBHRWV010000004.1 coordinate 185,652, forward strand.
CAAGAAGTAGAATACCGCATCCGCCATTGCGTTGATGATGAGATATGCTGTGCCTGTATCAGTAACGATGTTCGTTGCTGTGAGGACCGCAAGCAATCCTTTTATAATTCCTGCAGCAGCAAGAATACTGATGATCGGCATAACAGAACCCGTGATGATCCCGATCAGCTTGTTGAACTGGTAACCGATCTTCTCCATGAATGTGCTATCCGCTTTAGGTGCTGAAACATACTCCCGACTTGTGGATTGATCTTCCGAGCGGGAGAGCTGAGCCATTACTTCCTTATATATATCATCAACCGCAGGCCCGACCACCACCTGATACTGACCCCCTGCTTCCGCAACACCCATAACACCTTTCATCTGTTTGATTTCTTCCGTCTCAGCGAGCGCAGGATCCTTCAGATAAAAACGGAGCCGAGTCACGCAATGGATGACGTTATCGATGTTTTCATCGCCGCCCACTTTCTCTATAATCTGTCCTGCCAGCTCATTGTAATTCTTTCTTTTGTTGTTCATCGGTGTTTCCCACTCTCCTCCGAGTTTTCTTGCATAGATATAAATGAAACTGGATGTAATCACGCTAAAGTAAGCTTTGGGGTATCAAATCTCTCTAATATTAGAATACCTTAAATACTTTACTTGTGAAGTCATAAAATTTCAAAACATAGATTAATTTAAATATATAGAGTATTTTAAATATACACTACATAGATGTAAAAATTAATGTAAAATAGGTAATGAATGGATGAGTAGTCCGATATGTATCATGCTGTACGTTCCGACTACTACATAAATCCATAATAATTGAAAAGGAGCAGTGTGCAAGATGGCAGAAAACATGGGGTTAATCATCATTCTCGGTGCGATTCTAGTGCTGATCATCGCCGCCGGTATCGCCTGGTATTTCTATATGAAGGTCAGGTTCAGAACAGTGCCTTCGAACGAAGCTTTGATCGTCACCGGCCCGAACCTTGGTGATGAAGCGAAAGAGACGAACATCTACAAGGACGACCAAGGACGCTACATGAAAGTGATCCGCGGCGGTGGCCATCGCCTGCGTCTCTTCCAGACCGGAACGAAAGTTTCTCTCAAGTCATTCCAGTTGAAAATAGAGACTCCGAAGGTATACACAAAAGAAGGTGTTGGCATCTATGGTCAGGCAGTGGCCACTGTAAAAGTTGCCGATGACCTAGAAGGTATCGTCAAATACGCGGAGCAGTTCCTCGGCAAGGATCAAAACGACATTGAACACGAAGTATCCGAAGTATTGAACTCAAACCTCCGTGCCATCCTTTCGAAGATGACGGTAGAGAGCATCAATGCAGACCGGGAGAGCTTCAATGAACAAGTGCGTGAGATTGCACAAGATCAGCTCAATCGTATGGGCTTCAAGATCACTTCCCTCGGATTGTCAGACCTGAAAGACGACGAAAACTATCTTGAAAACCTCGGTCGTCCGCAGATTGCGCGTGTCAGGAAAGAAGCCGAGATTGCAGAGTCTGAAAACAAGCTCGCTACAGAAAGCAAGCAAGCTGAAGTGAATGAGAAAATCTCCCGTGAGAAATACGAGCGTGAGATGAACATTGCCGACAGCCGTAAAGAGAAAGAACTGAAAGAAGCCAGAAACTCAGCAGAGACTGCCAAAGAACGTGCAATCGCTGAAGCTGCTGGAGAGCTCGAGGCTGAAGAACGCCGACTCGCAGTCGAGCAGCAACGTCTTGAGATCCGTGAGCAGGAAAAAGCGAACGAGTTGAAATTGCGTAAGATGGAACGTGAAAACGATGTTGAAATAGAAAGGCAACAAGTGGAAGTGCGTAGACAGCAAGCGGAAGCCGACTACTACGCCGAAACGAAGAAAGCGGAAGCCAGTGCCGCTGCCCGTATATCAGAAGGTAACGCAGAAGCTGAAGTCATCCGCAAGAAGAGCCTCGCTGAAGTCGAAGCCATTGAACGCCGTGCCAAAGCTATGGCCCAGCATAAAGATGTTATTCTGATGGAAAAACTCATTGAAATCATGCCTGAATTTGCCAAAGCGGTCAGCGATTCCATGAGCAATGTTGAATCCATCCGCATTCTAGACGGTGGCAGTGGAGATCAGCTCAAGTCCTTACCAAACACCATAACCGGAACAATGGCCAATTTGCAGGAAAGTATGGGGCAGATGACCGGTTTTGATATGGAAGGGTTCCTAAAGAACTTGTCCACTAGCGTGCAAGACGAGAGTGAAGCAGCCCATACTGAAGAAATATACACAGAAGATGAAGCAGATGGTGAAGATCTAGAAGACAACCTCGATGTCAATGAGACTGATGATAAAGAATAAGAATGAGAAATGACTCTTCGGAGTCATTTCTCATCACTTGGGGAGGATGTTATGGAGATTACTGTAAAACGACGTACCTGGTGGCTTGGAATCCTGATGCCACTGAAACTCGAGTTCAATGGTGAAGTAGTTGCGAAAATCCATGCATTTGAAAATAAAACGATACAAATCCCGCAAGAAGCAGGCAGACTGAAATACTCCCAACCCCTTGATCACAGCCATCAGATCTACATCAAGGATGGGGATACTGTCATCATCAAAGAAACGCTACTCAACAAGATTGGAAATATCATCTTCTTAGCGATGATAGCTTTCCTCTTGTTTAGTAACACTTATTTTCCTTACCAAGAATCCTTGTTTTACGTAAATATCGGCGGCGCATTGGTACCGACTATCGTCATCTTACTTCTAATCGTTGCTTTAGTTTCAGTATTCTTTAGTTCCTATGTATTGGTTATAGAGAATGCAGATGATTGAAATAGTTTGCTTCTTGACTCCACTTCGGCCGCTTACATTGTAAATGCCTGAAGCACCAAGAATGCGATTTTCTACGAAGTATGTATACTGACAAGAGAGATTAGTCAGAGGCGGGATACAATGAAACAGTACCACAGTGATGTCATTCAATTTAGAGGCACCCATTATGACTTCGGTCATTTTCAAGGGCAACAACTTAAAGACTCATTAATTCTACAAAATCGTGAGAAGCAATGGGTACATCGCAAAGATCGACATTTTATCGTGAACCCAGAAGAATATATCACTATCATTTCGAAATATTCACCAGCCATACTGGAAGAAATTCATGGACTTGCCGACGCACTCGATATGGAGATGGAAAAAGCATTCCAGCTGTTTGGTGGCTACTACTTAGAATATACGAGAAGCGGTTGTTCAATATTCACTGATAGCGACTTCATGGTACGCAACTACGATAGCCAGCCGCGCTCTTACGAGGGGCGCTATACACTCTATGAACCGACTGATAATGGATACGCCGTCATTGGTCCGTCCATGCAGATCACAGGACGGATGGACGGCATGAACGAAAAAGGACTAGTGATGGGATATAACTTCACTCATAGAAAAAGTTCAGGTGATGGATTCATTTGTAATATGATCGGTCGTCTGGTCCTCGAGACATGTGCCAATGTGGAAGAAGCGATTGCTTTACTAAAGGATATTCCACACAGGCACTCATTTAGTTATATTGTACTCGATTCCGGGGGTATTACGTACGTCGTTGAAGCGTCACCGAGGAATGTCGCGGTCAGACAGTCAAACGTATGTACAAATCATTTCCACTTGTTGAATGATGAAAACCAGCATCGCCAGACTGAGACGAGAGAACGTGAGAAAACGATACAGCAGGAACAAGCGTCCACCACCAACCCTTACGAAGCATTCAAAGTCATGAATAATCCCGACCACGGTGTATTCTCCGACAAGTACGATGCGGCAGCTGGAACAATACACACATCCGTCTATTTTCCTAAAAATCTAAAAGCATGGTTCGTGATCGGTCCGGACAAAAAGCCTGTTATCTTTGATTTCAAAAAGTGGCTCGACGGTGATAAAGTTAATATCAAGCAGATCAGAGGCACACTTGAATACAATCACCCGTTCGTGAATATGGAAGCATAGATGGATAAAGAGGTAACGAAATTATACCGGCATTAAAAACCTTAAATTTATACGTGTTCGATTTTAGAAGAGATAGGAGCATCATTATGAACAGAACACTCTACTATTTGCTATTGGCCTTTTTGGTCTTCAATATTTTACGCTATACAACATATTTGGTCCTCGATGGTATTAGCATCTATTCCATTGTTCTTTTGCTTGTTAACATAATAGCGCTTATTGTAGGAATCTCGAAAAAAGATAGAATCTCACCTGACAGAAAAGAAACACGCCACACTACTAACTAACAGAACTTACTCAACTTGAAAAGCATTGCCGCTTTATTTTATTGAATAGCTGAAGAGACCTAAAAGGTCTCTTCTTTCACTTATTATGAGTTTTTTTATCAATTGATTGAAATAAAATATGCCCTGCTACAATAAAGTTTTAAAGAAATGTTTAACTTTGAAAGAAACTATGTTGATTTTCCTAGCGCTCGAAAGAGATGATCCTTTTTTATGTTGGATTTCTGTAACTTAATCAGACTGTGCTTTTAGATAATTTAAGAAGCCTGCAGCAAGTTCATTGTATCTACTCTCCACTTTTTCCTCATCTACATTTACAAGCTTCCTGTTCTCCATGACCCACTTACCGTCCACCATAACATGCTCGACTGAATCTTCTTTGTTGTAAAACAATAGATTATGGAGGTAGTTAGAAAACATTTCGTTGTTCAGTAGCGGCTCCAGCCCTGCTTCCTTTTTGATGAATACTAAGTCCGCTTTACAACCTTCTCGTATTTGCCCTAGATCCTGTGAGCCATATGTTTTCGCACCATTTATGGTAGCCATTTTAAAAATATCCTCGGCAGAGTATTTATTCACTGGATTGTTTATTTTCAAAAGATAATAAGCTAAACGCATTAATTCCCACATATTCGTATGGCCGTAATCAGTTCCTAAAGAAACGTTGACCCCCTTCTGAAGCATATAGCTGACATCTGCAACGCCTGCCCCCGTCTCTAAATTTGAAATTGGACAATGCACAACTGCACTCTTATGTTTCGCAACTAAATCTATATCACTTTTCGACATATAGACACCGTGAAATAGAACAGTTCTATAATCGAGCAGACCTAGTTCACTATAGATATCGATGCTCGATTTTTCAAACTTGGACTGTACCAAGTTATGTCTCCATTCATTCTCCAAGCAATGTGTCATCATTATGGAATTGTATTTGTCTTTTACCTCTTTCAATTTGTGTAGATCTTCAAGATTAAAGTCCTCTTCTTCTAATAGATGTGTCCCAAATAGAATATTGCCTTCATGCTTATTATGATACTCGCCAATTTCCTCGTAAGTATCTATGATACCTCTTATTCCAACTTCATTCATGGCATCGCTTAGTAATTGTGGGGATTGCGGATCCGAATCACTTACGAAGGTTACTCCATTTTTAATCATATTTATATAACTCTTCTGAGCAATATGCACGAAATCCTTTTCTGAAATTACATTATCGATATAATTGAAAAAAACTTCCTGTATTTTTCCTTGCTCAGAATCATTGCTCCACTCTTCAAGTGGCATTTCTTTCATCAACCCTTTGGCTAGAGTGGAATAACTATGAAAATGAGCATTCACTAAACCAGGGAGGACTAAATAATCGGAACAGTCTATATCCTCCTCACTACTTGAGCTATTAGTAATTGAATGTATTTCTCCATTTTTAATCGTCATGTTATGGGTTTCAAATTCCATACTACTGTTTAGATACGTTACGTTTTTAAGATTCATTCTCTTCTCCCCTTTTAACTGTGCCTTATCGTTTTATATATTCTCTACTCCCGAAATCCTATCGTCTGTTCAAATGACCTCTAACCATCGTGGCTCAAACACAACCGTGATCAACCCAAAATATTCTAACAGTTACGCTTTATTCTTTTACTCTATCATCTTATAAAGTGGTAATATATAGAAAACATCAAGACGTATATACGAGGAGAGTATCAAAAATGAAAGTTTCTTGGATTCTTTGGTCAATAGTCACTTCAACGGAAATAGTAGTTTTCTCTGCGTTGACTTTCTTATTATGGGCAAGAGAAATAGACGCAGCAGGTGCAATACAAACAACTGAAATTAAGCTAATTAGCATAGCCGTATTGGCTTTAGCTTTTCTTATTCCAGCCGTAGTACAAGTTTTGTGGCTGACTATCAATTTAGTTATGTCACGAAAGTATAAAAAAGGTATACATAAGTTTTAATATTAACTTTCTATTATAAGACTTACGTTATTAATTTAAAGTGGATTGGTATTTAAATATGATTAGCGGCTTCACAAACTTAAGTTTATCTACTCATTCTGACATCCCTTTAATAGAGCTAGGGTCACGGTGTATGTAAACACTAAAGAGTTACACTCAAATTTCTATAAAATGCAAATCAAAAAATCCTCTAATCAAATGTATTGGGTTACATTCATTAGAGGATACTACTCCATATATTTTTTTAGCCATTCCGCTATTTCTTGCTCTTCCATATGCTCTACGGCAATCTTGACAGTAAACTCTGTAAATTCATCAGAATCTACTGTAAGTGTACTGCCATTCAGTTTCAAGAAAATATAGAGCGCATTCGCAGCAGTGCGCTTGTTACCATTGAAAAATATATGCTTCAATACAATATTTCTATACAAATTTGCAGCTTTCAGTGCCAAGGTGGGGTAAAGTTCTTTGCCAAAAACATTCTGTTTCGGCGATTCCGCCGCCATGTTTAATGCGTAAGGTTCTCTTACACCTATTTGTTCTTGAGGAGAATAGGTTTTAATCACATTGACATTGATGAGTATTAAATCCTGTTCTGTTAGATAGCGGATCATCTCTCTACCAAATCACGCATTGTTTTATCATACTTTACAAACATTTCGTTGGATAGATTCAATATCTCTTTCTGCGAATCTTCTTGCTTTCTGATGACCACTGAATCACCCTCTGCAACAAACTCCAAATTATCACCTTCGTCAGCCTTCAACGTTTCAAGAATACTTTTTGGTATACTGACAACCGTGCTATTTCCAGTTTTCCTTAATTTCCTTAAATTAGTCATACAATATTACTCCTTTTCTTCTAAGTATATACGTATATACTTTTTCATTCAACTCTGAACGACTGTACCATGTGCGGTATCTTTATCTATGCTTTTATTTAATGAGCAGTCATGGCCCTACTCCATCTCCTAATAACGAACTCTGCACAATCTGCTCATTTCATATACAATAAAAATAACTAAGACTCTTGCATAAGATCCCTCACTAACTCACATCTTAAATGAAAGGTGACTCAATATGACAAGAAAAACCACTAAAAAAGACTGGATCGATAGCGCCATTGGTCTATGCATGATTTTCGGCTGCATGTTCGCCATCCTTGTAGCTCTGTTCATCAATCCAACAATTATGGTCTATACAATTCCTGCGGGTGCAGGGATTGGTTTAATCGTTGGCATCGTGATTCAAACTATTTACGGCAGCTATGACAACGGCAAATAGCCATGCCACCTAATTGTTCGGTGGCATGGCGCTATTGATTACTGTCATCGAAATGGCGGTGGTTGTTGCGATCATGATTGCCGCTTCCATCTCTTCGATGGACTTGCTGATGGCGACATCGTATTCGCTTTCGGCTGCAATCTTCTCAATTCGCTTCTCTACAGTTTCTTTTTTATCCTCACCAAACACTTCAGCGGTCAGGTTGCATATCTTGATCAGATTCAATAGAATGCCAGCAAGCGGATCAGGCGTCTCATCCTCAAAAACAATTCTTTGAAGTCTGTTCCTAATCTCCTCTTCGGCTCTGCCATCTGCTTCGGGATGATGTTTCCAATTGAAAACAAATAGGAATTTCTTGGACTCTTCTTTTAGAACCCTTTTTTCTACTAACGATTGAATAATCTCTTTTTTGATATTATGCATTTTGAATGGCAGGCGGTCCACCCAGTAATCAACCTGTTGTGGCTTCTTCGCTTTTTCAACCTCGTCCAGGACAGTTTCAAAATAAGGTATCTCTGTTGGCGTACGGTCAACCACAACCATTTTGTCCTCCTGCAACTCTACACGCTCCATCAGCGTCAGTTCCGATAAAATAGCACCAGTAATCCCGTACTCAATGGAATCCGCCCCACTTACTTGGGTGCCTTTCTCTTTATCCGTCGCAAGCAATACCAATGCTTCTGCTATTGTAAACACATCGTTACCTCCCATTCTGAATGCCTATAGAAAGTGATACATCTCTCTCCTACGGCTATCGAAAATCGGTACGTCCTTACGGATTCTATCCACTTCACTCCCATCAACCCTCCCAGTTAATATGGCGTCACCAGAGTCAGAGGCTTCGTCGACACTTTCACCAAATGGACCAACGATCATGGAGCGCCCGGCGTATTCCTGATCACCGATTTCGCCATGTGTATCCGCTGCAACCATATAGAGCTGGTTCTCAATGGCACGCGCACGGATGAGTGTCTCCCAATGTGCTTTTCTCGCCATAGGCCACTCGGCAACGACGAAGATGGATGTCGCACCTTTAAGTGCCAAGTCCCTGAACAGTTCAGGGAACCTCAGGTCGTAACAGATAACGATACCGCACGTATTACCGTCTAACTTGAAAGTCTCCACCTTATCCTGCCCCGCTGCCAGGAACTCGGGTTCGTTGAGCATCGGTACGAGGTGCATCTTCGAATACTCATGCACGAGTGCACCACTCCAATCAATGACGAAGGCAGTATTGTATACCCTGTCTGAGTCGTCTTTCATATTGGCAACAGAACCCGCAACGATATTGACGTCGTACTTCTTCGCTAGTTCCGATATAACGGATTTGGCCGGTTCGAGATGATGACAGGCATGCGACTGTATATTTTCAAGATCGTAGCTTGATGTCCACATTTCCGGCAGTACGACAACGTCGGTATCTTTAAAGTCTTCCTCGGCAAAAACATCCTGAATTCTTTTTAAGTTCGCTTCTAAATCTCCGAACACTACTTGGTACTGTAGCACTTTTATATTGATACGATCACTCTCCTATGACTATTGCTGGAACAGCTCGATATAGTAGTCTGAAACGATTGTGTCACCGGCGTTGATTTCTACACCGACAGTATCCTCCGGGCCCGGCCCTTCCGTGGGATCAAAATCTCGGTATTTCCCCGACACATTCCAGTAGATCCGATGTTCCCCAGATGCACTCAACAAAGGCAGACTTTCCGACGCCAGGAGGTAGTTCCCAGGTTCAATATGCGTACCCGCCGTATGGGTACCTGCAGGGATCATCAAACTACCTGTTTCCTGTGGTTCCATCATATCATTTTCGACCGTTGATAGTTCAAGTACGCTATCGCGTGACTTGAATATCATATTATATCCAGGCTTCAGTTCAAAAGTGACGTCCGGTGTCGGCACACCGACTGAAACTTCGAGTATTCTTATGCCTGAACTATCTTCAATAATGACTACACCTACCGCATCCATCATCATACCTGTATACCTACCAGGGTCAAGGTCTTCCCCTGTGACGTATGTTCCCGGTTCCAGAATCAATTGTTCACCTCGGTCACTTTCAACAGTCCCAGGTATTTCACTGCTCTCAACGAATGGAAAGCGTGCTGCTATGTCATCAGCTACAAGCAGATTATCCTCGGCATAAGCACTAATTGCTGCTTCATCCTTCACAAAAGCTTCTCCGTCATACGTTTCCGGCATAATGCCTCCATAGTCGCATCCTGCCAGCCCGAATACCATTAGGAGTAAGATCATCCGCTTCATGATTCCACACCTTTATAGATACGCAAGTAATGCTCGTAAGTACCGAGCGGACCGATAGTCACCGATTCCGATCCACCTTCTTGCAAACGGGTCATCAATTTCAGTTTATCAGCATCAGTCAGTGTTTTTGTTGGAATGCAGATACGCTGGCGATTCAAGTACATCGTTCCTTCAGGGAGTGTATCAAGCGCCTGATAATGGCTTAGCTCGATGTTGCCCTTGATATATTTTTCCTGTGCATCTTTCCGGTCATACGTATAGTAGATATCTTTATTATTGAGAAAATAGATCTGATCGGCATAATCATCAAGGTTCTCAAGAAGATGACTTGCGACAATAATGATTTTTCCTTCCTGCTTTACTTCTTGAAGGATTCTACTGACAAGTTCAACATTGACCGGATCCAGTCCATTCATAATCTCGTCCATGAACATGATCTTCGTATCAGCAGCCATCATCATAGCGAAGCACAATCTCTGACGCATACCGAGGGAATAGGAATTAACTTTATCCCTGACGTATCCTCCCATGTTCAGACGGTCAACAATCGCATCGATGTCTCCTTCATTGCCTTTCCATATATCTCGATACATTTCTATATGTTCATATCCTGTAAAATTCTCATAAAGCTCCGCCTGGTCCGGAAAGAAGGTGATTTTCTCATGCAATGCGCGGACATCCTTTGTCGTGTTCTTATAGGCACGCCCATCGACCAGTATCTCTCCCTTGTTGATGGGAATGAAACGAATGATCGCATTGAATAATGTCGTCTTACCGGTACCATTTGGCGCCACGAGTCCGATGATATTACCATCTGCGATGCTGAAGTTGATATCTTTGAGTACGACGTGAGTGCCGTAGCTGATGCTTAAATTCTTTATTTCGAGTGGCATCAGTTTTTCCTCCTCTCAAGTTTGCCTGTCCGCGTCGGTATCAGTTTGAAAATGAAGTTGAACAGTATTTCAATTAGTATATAAAATAGTAGAATCGCCATGAGTAGCTTCACGATAGTGACATTACCGATATCTGACCATTCTCCCTCGAGTACCGGCAACAGCTGCAGATATAATAGCGGATTCCAACTACTGAGCGGCGAAATGATAGTGAACAAATAAGGAATGAAGAAAATGGCGACGACAATCGTAATGGTCAGATAGATATTCCTAAACATCCAGCTAAGACCCGTTGACAGTTTGATGATGACATAGCTGAGTAGCATGGCAAGCAGTAGTGTCGTGATGACATACTGCAGTACACTGATATATACAGCGTCTGCGCCGCTGTACAACTGAACCGGGTACATAAGTGTACCGGTGTCATTAAATACACGGCTGACGAAGTACGAAATGAGTATCCCGATGATTAAGGTGACCCAGATCAATACCCAGCTGATAAAGGTGCGCTGTCGCCACTGGAACTTCCACGTGTATGGCAGCCCCTGGGTGATGCTCCAGTTATTTTCTTGATCCCTACTGAAACGGTCGGCCCCGAATATTGCCGCGATGATATAGATGAACACCCCCGCAATGATGTTAATCAACGTGTAGAGTACAAGGCTCGGTGACATGGGATTCCAGTCGATGGCGACATCGTTTTCTTGTAAATAGTTGAGGAATTTGAGTGTATTGTTAATTTCGGTTTCACTTGGGATAAATTCAAGTAACAACTCCTGTGATTCAAAACCATCCTCAGCATGAAAGTATAGCTGATTCTCTGCCAGTTCGATGCCTTGATCGACGTAGTCACTGACAATGTCTTCAAGCCCTTCTACAGTGTTGCCTTCCTTTTCGGACAAAATGAAGCTTTGCATGCCAAGTATACTTTGCTGGCGAGCCAGGCGGTCATAGACCCCCTGACCCACTTCTGTTTCAAAATGTTGCTGAGGGATCGCATGGAAGAGGTCTTGGGTTTCTCGATACTGTGCTCTTGTTTCTTCAATCGGCAATTCAACTGAACGATTCTGATAAAGTGTCGAATATGTCGCAACGAACAAAATCAATGCAGCAAGCAGAATGCGCACTTTCCAGTCTCGTAGCACTTTTAAAGTTTCCCACTTGAAGAGTCGCATCAGCCCACCTCCCTTACGAACTTCTGACGATCCATCCATTTCGCTGTTACCAACAGCAATAGTTCGATGACAACAATTGAGATAACCAACACAATGATACCGGTCTCAAAAGTGAATCCAGTACTCAAAGTGAGGAAATTGCGTTCTCCACTCAATACTTGTCCGAATTCGAAGTAGTTTTGTGGGAAGTAGTGTGCACCTATGCCAAAAATAACTGGCTCCGTCCCACCACCATATATACGGTTGAAGCCGACGATTAGAAAACCGATGATCATTACTACCACGTCATGCCGAAAGAGCAGTGACATCCAGGCATTGAGACGGACAAAAAGATAGATAAGGCAGAGTAAGAATGCGATAGACATGCCAACAAAACTACCAATAGACCGAGTTGAAAAATTTACTAATTCTCCGCGATAGCCATCCTGGTAAGCATATGAGGACACCCCTAAACCGAATGTACCGAATCCATATAAAATACCGGTGACCAGATAGAATAGAGATAACAGCGCGGTGAATGCGATGATCAGTATGGTGAAAAGTGAAAGAGATTGATAGAGTATGTAGCGTTGCCAACCGAAAGGTTGACCTGATTTCAATGTGCGGTGTTTCCTGTCATCGACAAGAATTTCACTGGCTACGAATATTGTGATTAGTAATAAAATCAGTGAGCCATTCGTCTTCATGAAGAGATGAAGTTGCTGGGCAGCCGTTTTCTGGTCATAAAGATGGAGTGTCAAGTTCTCCAATTCCGCTACGGCTCTAAGGTCCGTTTGCATTACTGCTAGTTCATAATTGACACGATGCATATCACTCCCATAGCCACTCCCCGTCCCTCCGTTGCCACCAGTTTTAGGGGGTGATAAGCCAGGCGTTGTAATCAAATCCGCTAGCAACCGAATGTCTCCATTGTCGATTGCGCTGTGGAACGGATAATAGCTTTCATAACTTTCTTTAGCAACGCTATATGTATTGATGCCAGTAAAATTGTTAATCGCGATATCGCCCTGTGTGATTCTTGATTCTTTCGTTCCGTACTCAGTACTCAACTGGAGTGCCAAGCCTTCACGATCAATCGTTGTTGGATGTTCCGTCCCTGGCAAGTAAATCAGAAGATAACTGAAGATGGCCACAAGTGAGAGGACTAGAACCAGGCGGTTCTTACGGTTTCTCCATGTTCTCTTCAGTGTCTCCCTGAACACAGCAATAAACATATGTAATCTCCTCTTTATATTTATGGATTCGATGGTGTACTAGTACATGAGTACTTCAAGCTTCTTCATCTGACTATCCAATACCCGGCGCATCACTGGGCGGACACCCTTCAGTATCAGCTTATACCGCTTGCTATCGGTATTAAAATAACTGGTCACCTGCACATCTGAAGCTGTTGCATCCGTTGGTTCTACACTAAACGATGAGGTAATGATTCCTTGTCTGAGTGCCGTTTCGACTTCGATGAACCGGTTCTCTTCATATTTTGTAATGGTGGATTTGAATTGATATGTCTTATTAAGGACATTAAGTATCGTTCTGAACTTTGTTCCCTCGGCGCGCTTCTCCTCGGTATAGTACATATTGCCTTCAAAAATCGAGCTCCATTCTTTCAATTTGTCGTCATCCTCGACCACTTTGAATACATGCTCGGGTGGTGCCTTAATTTTTTTCTCGTAACTATAGAGCTCCATTATAATCCCCTTTTCATAATCCATACCATTTTTTTCTAAAATTTTAGATATTTACTAAAAATTATACAGATTATTTTTGAATTTTCAATAATCATTGCGTTCTTTGTCTGTAAGGCGCTATTATTATATAAAAAGGGGAGATCATATATGAATATCAGTCGAGAGAAAAATATTGCCTACAGCGATATTGAACATCTATATATGAGCAGTGGCGATACCCCGTATGAAAACAAACTTGGTGCGCTTTATGAAGCAGTCGTCCACTCGGATCATCTGGTTACGGCCTGGGACGGTCCATTGCTTGTCGGCCTCATCCGTTCTTCTGGGGACATGCAGTTCACCCAAGTCATCTCCGACTTCCTAGTCCATCCTGAGCACCGCACGAAAGGGATTGCTTCAAAACTAATGAATGCCTATATAGAAGATACCAGCCAGGTTGAAAAAATCTACTTATTCATGGATGACCTTTCCAGTGCATTCACCAGAAACTGGCTCTTACATAAAGGATTCGATCTCATAAAGGATAGTGAGAATCTCTGCATCTACTTGAAAGTAAAGAAAGATCAATAAGAAAATGACAATGCAAAGCACATCTGAAATTGTAAGTGTAACTCGATTTCAGATGTGCTTTGCACGGTCAATAAGGCATTACATGTTTAGTTTGCGGGTTGTAGAATATCTCTATCGTCGAAAGCACCATAATCTGAGTAGTTGAGAATGATTTCAATGGTTACGAACTGATTCGAGTCTTCTCTACTCGGTGCAGTAGAGATCAAATTGACACTTTCAAGATCTTCGGTCTCTTTGTTGATAAACCCAAGCATCCCCAATTCAAGCTGAGTCAGATTGGCATTTTCAAATGTTACTTCAAAGTGCTCTTGGTAGAGCTCGAATACTTCAATATCCGTGCCTGCGTAATTCAAAATATAGTATTCATCTGTTTCCAAAACTTGCATCAGATCACTCATTTCCTGAAGCATACTATCTATTTTTGAGTATAATCCGTTAATGAGGTCTTCAACTTCAAATTGCGAAGAATAATCCACCCATTCTCCATTTTCATGAACCAGAACTTCTTCGGTATCCGTATTGCCATAGGCATAAGGTCCAACGATCTGATAGTTTTCGTCGAAGAAATCAGATGCCAATTCGATCTCATCGGATTCCCTCACCTCTGCTACGATGCCTTGGAACTGCTGTTCCATCACATTACCGTTCTCAGTTAATTCAAGAATAATGGCCGTATTGTGCTCATAGGAAGTAACTTCGGACACCGGTCTCATGACGTCTTCAAAACCGAGCGTGGTTTCCTCTGCCTCTTCTAACAACTCAGCTTTTCTTAAATCACTGTCATATGCAGATCTGTCCGCCTCTATATCGCCGCGCTGAAGGTCACGTGATGCTGTCTCGCCCTCGCTTGATTCATCTTCATATGCTGGTGCCTCTTCAGTCGTCTCTACCTCTTCAGGTGTTTCTACTTCTTCGACTGTCTCTATCTCT
This sequence comes from Salinicoccus sesuvii, assembly GCF_042648145.1. Taxonomy (NCBI): domain Bacteria; kingdom Bacillati; phylum Bacillota; class Bacilli; order Caryophanales; family Staphylococcaceae; genus Salinicoccus; species Salinicoccus sesuvii. The sequence goes on from NZ_JBHRWV010000004.1 coordinate 200,677, forward strand.
TCAGAAGTATTCTCTAAGACTACTGTTTCGTCTGCGTTCGATGCGTTTTCCTCGGTCGTCCCGCTACATGCTGAAAGCGCAAAGATACTGAACAATGATACCAGCCAGGCTCTCTTCATTTTTTTGCCTCCCGTATATTTTATTCACTCTACCACCTTGATCTATGCCTCTTAGCTTTTGATGTATTCTACCCCTAATATTGTAAAATAACCAATGAATAAAAAGACTGGCAACATAAGCTGCCAGTCTTTAATCCTGCCTATATAAAATAATTGCCAAGCACACTGTTGACATCATGGACTACGACAAAGGCATTCTCATCGTAGCGCCGTATCAATCGCTTCAGCCGCGTCAGCTGCGATTTATTGATGACGACATAGAGAATATCCTTATCCTCCTGGGTATAGAACCCGCGACCATTCATAATCGTTACGCCGCGTCTAATTTCGCTGTTGATCATCTTACCCAGCCGATCCGGGTGATCCGATATAATAGTAATTGCCTTTTTCGGGTTCATTCCCTCTATGATGAAGTCCATGACCTTCATGGCAATGTAGATCGCAATAACAGTCAGGAGTACCTGCTCGAGTGTCATAACTGTGAGCCCGATAGTAATGACAACGAGATCGAAAAACATCAGTGCATAAGACACGTTTATATCCATATATTTATTGACAAGACGCGCGAGAATCGTCGTTCCAGCCGTCGTTGCGCCGATTCGGATGATCAGCCCAATACCAAGTCCGACGAGTGCGCCGCCGAAGACTGTATTAATGAGTATCTCATCAGTCTCCACACGCCACGTCTCCGTCAGCCATAAGAAGAACGAGGTCAGGAAAACGACCACAATCGTATAGTACATCGCCCGCTTGCTTAAAAATTTGAATCCGATTGCGAGAAGAATAGAGTTCAGTACAAAGTTCGACAGTGCGGGAGAAATGTCGAATGCATAGTAGAGAATAATTGCGAGACCGGTGACACCGCCCTCACCAAGGTTACCAGCGATCATGAACGAATTAACACCAATTGAAAAGATGAAAGACCCAATGATGACTGTCGCAATATTAATCAAGGTCTGCTGGGTGATTCTCGGGCTAAACGAAAGCCTCTTCTTATCAAAACTTTTGTTTCCGAGCATTTTTCTAATCTGCACAATTATCCTCCTCCTCACGTTTTTCATTCCACCGATACATAATATACGATAAGGGGAATTTTTTCAACTTGAGGAAAGTCGCTCAGCTATTTAGATTACTTCTCCGGTACATTGAGTTTTATACATCCTGGTACTATTTCTATATCCATCGCTGTGAATGTATCAGCATCGCCATCAATGTCCATTACTTGAAGTCGGTCCGTATCGAGGGTCAGTTTTTTCGTACGTATATATTGAACATTTTTATGGTCAGCAATATTCCCACGCAAAGCACCCAGTACAATTTGGACAATTTCTTTTGGATTGGACGGTGCGATGTTCAGTACATGAAGATGATGATCATTGACCCGTGCCTCATGAAGAAGACGCGTGAAACTGCCGACAGAGGAAGTATTGGCTACTATGGTCAATATTGAATCCGACATCACCGTCTCTTCTGGCGCTTCTATCTTGACCCGATATTTCTTCATTGTCAGTAATGCGCGCAGTCCTGCGTATAGATAGGCCAAGATACCAAACCTGTTCTTCACCTTTGAGCTCACTTTGGTGAATGATTCCATGAAATCACCAAGCGCAATTAAGTAGGCAGCATGCCGATCATTGAACTTGATGACATCTGCTTTGATTTCTTTTTGAGGACCAGAGAGACTCTCGATGGCAGCGTTCATATCGAGCGGCAGCCCAAGTGCACGCACGTAGTCGTTGACCGTACCGGCTGGCAGTATGGAAAGTACGGAATCAGATCCACACTCGACCATACCATCAATTATTTCTCCAATTGTACCGTCTCCACCTGCAGAAACGATCAGATCTGCGTAATCTGATACTTCTTTGGCCAGTTCTTTCGCATCGGACCCATCTGTATAAAGTAGTTTCACGTCGTACCCTTGCGCATGCAGGTTGCTAAGAACACCATACTCGATTGGTGGCTTTTTCTTCTTGCCTGAACTCTTATTTATAATGACTGCAGCAGTTTTCATCGCTCTTCCCCCATCGCTTGATGTATTTCCATCATTTTATAGTAATAACACGCGCATGTCGATTAAACACAAAAAAAGACATCCAGTTAACTGAATGTCCGATTCCATATAATGAAGATTGGTCGATCTATACAGTTACAGACGATCTGTTTCATCTTTTCTACGTGTTGTATCGTCGACTGAACCATCATCTACGACACCCTCTGTCTTTGTGTGTCTTTCATTTTCGAGTGTAGGTCCTGCTCCTGGTCCGTCGTCGACTGCGCCATCGTTTACAACACTGTCCGTTCTTGTGTTTCTTTCATTTTCCAGATTTGGTCTCGCACCTGGTGTATCGTCGACTGTTCTGTGCATGCCGCTGTCAATCGCTGAATTATCATTTACGTCGTCGCGTCTTGCTTCATGACGTGCACCGTCATCTGTAATCATGCCAAAGAACTTCAGACAATAGAGTGCCGCTAGACCAACGAGAATATAGACAACTTTTGATAAGAGTTCTTCTTGGCCTCCAAATATGGATGCAACAAGGTCGAATTCGAACAGTCCGACAAGCAACCAATTGAGCCCACCGATGATTAGAAGTAAAAGTGCCAAAATATCCAATGCTTTCATGCCCTCTCCCCTTTCCTTTACTTTGTTAGTCACTTGTTCCCTCTATCTAGACACCTAAACATTCCACTAGATTCCCTTTGCATATAAAAATCCCCGGTATGTACCGGGGACTGATTTATGCCTCTATCGTGTTTTTGTAGACTGTGCCTGCTTTGGCAACAACTTGGATGTTATCGTTATCTTTAAGTGCACCGATATTTTCTAGTGGGTTTTCCTTTGAGAATATGAAATCTGCAACATAGCCTTCCTTGACTAGTCCAAGATCTGCATAGCCCATACATTCAGCTGCGGTCTTTGTCGATGCCACGATGGCGTCAATCGGTGTCATACCACATTCTACCATCAGTTCAAGCTCTCTCAAGTTCGTCCCGTGTTTGAACACACCGGCATCTGTACCCATTGCAATCTTGACACCCGCCTTGTAAGCACGTGCAAAACTTTCCTTATGAATTTCGATGACCTCTTTAGACTTCTCAACTGCAGTTTTCGGCATGCCAAGCTCTTTCGCAAATTCGAGAACGGATACAGGCGCGAGTAGCGTCGGTACAAGATACGTTCCCTGATCTTTCATCATGGCGCATACTTCATCATCTAGGAAGATACCATGCTCGATGGAATGGATGCCGGCTTCAATGCACTGTCTGACGCCTTCAAGACCTTGGGCGTGCGCCATCACTTTAACACCATTCCTGAATTTCGCTTCTTCAACGATGACTTTCAATTCTTCCAGTGAGAACTGAGTAAATTTAGGGTGATCCGTCGGACTGGATACACCGCCGGTCGCGTGGACTTTGATAACGTCCGCACCGGCCCGTAGCATTTCCCGCGTCCGCTTGCGTACTTCCTCCACCCCGTCACATATACCTTGCGGCATGCCTGGATGTGGTTGAAGAATATCAGTGATAACCCCTGAATAGTTGTAGCCATCACCATGACCGCCTGTTATGGTCAATGCGTTGACACTGATTTGCATTCTTGGTCCTTTAACCAAATCATCCTCAATTGCCTTCTTTAGTCCAAGGTCACTACCCAACGCGTCGCGCACTGTCGTCACCCCTGCGTTTAACGTACGGTTTAAGTATTCCGCAGCAGCATAGAAATTATACGAGAATGGTGTTACAAGACGCTCTTCCACTGGCTTGAATTCTATCATCATATGAACGTGTGCATCGATCATACCCGGGAGCATGTATTGTCCTTGCCCATCAATCACTTCGGCATCTCCCACTTGCGACTCATCCGCACCGATTGATTTAAAACGCCCATCTTCAACGAGCACGTTTGTATTGCTGATCAGTTCGGATCCTGTTCCGTCAATTAGATTAACATTTTTAATGAATAGGTTTTTCATTTTCTCCACTCCTAGTTGTTTTTAAATTAGACTCATGATGAAGCTAGCGATGAAGACTGAAGCAACTGTTACTGTAACAAAGCCACCAATCAGCATCGGCGTTACAAGTTCTTGGAAAAGTGCATTCTGATCCTCCACGTTATCCGTTTCGCTTCTTGCCACTTCTTCACAGATCAGATAGTCCCCAGGGAAACCAATCAATGCAGTAAGTGCCACCGGAATACCCTTATAAGGATGCCAACCGACTAGTTTTGATGCGATGAAACCACCAGCGATGATACCCACTATACCGAGACCTAAGATAACCGCCACGGCTGGAATGTTTGCAAGTGCATCGCCAGGTGTGATTCCTCCCATTGATCCTATAATAACAAAGATGAGAGCAACCATCATGAAACTGAATGAATTGGCGGACTCAAGTGCACTTTTTGGAAGCAAGTTCGTATTCAAAGCAAGTATCCCGAACAGCAGACAAAAAAGTGTATAGTGGATACCCGTCAGATCTCCTAAAATAATACCAAGCATACCAAGCACGAAAATCACAAACAGTTTGATTGTATTGTTTTTCATTAGACTAAAACGGGAAAGTCCCCTTTCCGTCTCAACAGCGATATTCGTAGAACCTGTTACGCGTTCGTTCTCCATGAATGATCGACCATACCGTTTCATGAAGAATGTAGCGAGTGGCATACCGAAGACGCCTTGAAAAGCCTGTACAAGCACAGGGACAACAATCAGGCTGGTCAACCCGAGGTTTGTCAGCGTCTCATTAGTGATCAGCAGTGCGACAACACCACCCGACAATGGTCCGATGCCACTTGCTGCTGTTGGAAATCCAAATACCGCTGTTACAATAGTCAAAACCAGTGCCAACGCACCGACCAGACCGGATAATGCGATGATGACAGCACGCCATTGCAGCTTCAAAACAGAGAAGCGCATAAGTGTACCCATATGTACAATCAGAGGGCCGATCAATATGGCACCGAGTGCCGGTAGTGTAGAAAGTTCAAGAATATTTTCTGGAAATATTCCAATCCATGTGAGTATCAAAAAGCCAAGCATCGACGTCAGCAACATGGGTATTCTTGCCCGTGTTAAGACCGAGAGCAATTCTCCAAATGCAATCAGTGCGAATATCATGACTGTTGCAACAATGGGTTCTTGTAGCATGATTCATCCCTCCTAATTTTCACGATGTACGTAGTATAAACCTTCGCAAACATGAAAGGAAGCTATTTTCAGAAAAAACGAATCATTCTGATAATGAATGCGTTTTCATCAAAAAGAGAAGCATTTTCCATGCTTCTCGGATGGTTGAAACTATTCTTTCCTATCTAAAGTGTTCTTAGCTATACTGAGTGATCGAAGCATTGCGGTCTTCTTGTAGTGATGGTCATCGAACTTCGCCAAAATATCCGCCACGACCTTTAGACCGTCCACAATATACTCGCCTTTGTTCAGCATGATGCACTCGGTTCTTGAGCCTGCAACCACATCCGACATCTCAGAACGCGTCGGTATACCTGTTTTCACAAGCGATTCGACGACTTGAGTCGCCCAAATGACCGGTACATGGGCTGCTTCACAAATCCACAGCACCTCTTCTTGAATTTCCGATAGGCGCTCATAGCCGATCTCAACTGCTAAATCACCCCGGGCTAACATAATACCAAACGGACGTGCACCTGCTGCACGCTGAATAATATCAGGCAGGTTCCTGATGCCTTCTGGCGTTTCGATTTTTGCGATGATTGGTAAGTGTTTCTTATTCTGAGGCAAACGCTCTAAAAGTGCCGCTTCTATCTGATCGATATCCTCCACATCTTTCACAAACGAAAAAGCGATGGCATCGGCATGTTTTGCCGCAAAATCTAGGTCCTTGCGGTCCTTATCGGTCAGAACGGACAGCTTGAAATCAAGGTCCGGCAAATTGATGCCTTTCTCAGTCTTGATTTTTACGCCGTCTGACTTCACTGTACGGACGACTTCACATATGATGCCTTGATCGACTTTCTGCTGTGCGCTCGCTTCGATATGTCCATCATCCATCTTGATATTCTGCCCAACAGAAATCTTAGCGATCATTTCAGGAACGTAAGTATTAAGCGCAACTTCAATACCTTCAGGCAACGTCATCGCTTCATCGGTTGATAGGAGGAAGCACTCGCCGACTTTCAATTTCGGGCTCCGTTTTGATGTCAGCAGATGTCTTGTTCTGATTTTCGGTCCACTGATATCCATCAATATACGACAAGAATGTCCTGTATCATCTGCCGCCCGCTTGACGTTTTCAATCATGCCGGTCCATACGGAGGCATCGTCGTGGGCACAGTTGATTCGGGCCATGTTCATACCTGACGCCACGAGCTGTCTGACCAGTTCATAATCCTTCCCTGCTTCTGAGGGCATTGTAACGAGCACGCGTGTGTCGCGCCCCGCATTGATAGATCCAAATAGTTCATCTGAATTTTTCCTGAGCGTCTGGTTACGTTCCAAAAAAGAATCCGAAGAACGGTAATCGATATCCTCAACATCTTGGTCCGCAATATATGCGAGTGTTCGTACTACGGCATTCAGCGTACCTAAAACATCCGCTTCCAGACGCCCGAGTGAAGAGAGTCCCCACGGAATCAGTTTTTCCTGCAGTGTCCGCATGTCCTGGCTGCGGAAGGCCATATAATATGCCAGATTGGCAGCACTATGTGTGTATGCTTCCCGCATGCCGTCCCTATTCCATTCATTAAAGAGTGCATCTCCTTGCTGTATGACAGCGTCTCTTACATCCATTACTTCTTGAAGCAGTACTTGTGCATCATTCCTGTTCACTCTCATCACCTCATTTACATGTCTTATACATATATTAACCTATACCCATCTGACCGAAATCTACCATTATAAAAAAGCGCCTCCAGACCACAAAAGGTCGGAGTGCGCCAAGTTACATGCCAAGCCTGTACATCAAGTGCAAAGCTTCCAAGTAGCCGATATGAAGAATCACCCATAGGGTGAAGCCGATGTAGCCGTAGAGTTCAAGATTCTGGACTGCAAGTGACGAAAGAATGAAGTAGAGCAGTGTCGTCACTACCCCTACTGTCACCATTCCTGGCATATACAAATCTCTTCTGTAAACGTAGAGCCATTTCAACACAGTTGCCAGAAAAATGGACACAATGAGGTGGAATGCGACTTCCACTACGATATTCAGACCACCGTCATAGATGAAATCGACATTCAAAAGTAGTGTCATCAGTTCCATCTCGGCTGCCAGTTCGACATAGAAGCATACCAGAAAGAGCAGCAGACCTGAAATGATGCCGGTCACAAGACCCGAAATTAATATTTTTCTCATGATCGCTATCCTTTGGTAATGATGGATTTCCATATATTTTTACACTTCCATTATAGCATATGGTACTTGTGAATTTAAGTCTGTTAAAAAAATGCAAATGCATATATGATAAGTGTCAAACCAAAGGAGGATCCCTATGCAAATTCTATCTTTTGAAGACGAGGCCAAGCACCTCGGTTTCATCGTCGATTTTCTGAAAGTATTTAAAGCCGACCTCGAAATGAAGCAAGGACGGACCGCAGAGGGCATCGTTGGAACACGGTATGAAATTAATGAAAACATATCAAACGTTATCGATTTCGAAGACGGCAATGTTATGGAATTCGTACAGATGCTACCTGAAATCAGAACCACCGAAATGAACTACAATTATATACGTACCATGCTCGAGCGCACCACGCGCATGATCCCAAAACCATATTTCGGCAAGGTTGTGGTCGATGGTGAAGCCATATATATCGGCACTGGCACCATCAAAAATAAAGACAACGACATCCTGATTTATGACTGGCGGACACCGATTGCCAGTCTGTTCTATGAGAACCGTACAGGTGACCTCTCATATATTATACCTGATGGCAGTAGAATCGACGCCACCGTCGAACAGCGGCGCCAATTCATCATTGCAGACGGCGCACTCATCAATATGTTTGATAGTGACATGTATATCGGGGACGAGATTCTCCAGAACATGATTACGGATTCATCACAGTCCAGACTCAAGAATATCGTCTCGACCATCCAACAGGAGCAAAATGATATCATACGCCTGCCGCTATCTAGAGACACCCTCGTGTACGGCCCACCAGGCAGCGGAAAGACATCTCTTGCGATGCAGCGTATTGCTTATCTTTTATATCAACATAAGAATACACTCGACCCTGGGAACATACTGCTCGTCTCCCCAAACGAAGTGTTCAACGATTATTTGTCGGATGTACTGCCGGAGCTCGGGGAGAACCACGTTAAAAATACAACATTCTATCGTATGCTCTCCCGCTTTCCATACTTCAAGGGACGCAACTTCGAGCATGTCTACGAAAATATACGCCGTCTGAGGGAGAGCGAATCGGGACACGCAATATACGAATATAAAAATTCACTCGACTATTTCAGCGGCCTGCACCAATACATCCAGTCGCTCGGTGAAGCTGGAATGGTATTTAGAAACCTTGTCGGGGAGAACGGCATGTTCTTCACAAAAGATGCCCTATCCCACATCTTCTACAATGAACTTGGCAGTCACCCAGTGCGCAGAAGGCTCGCCAAAATGCAGGAGCGTCTGCTTGTGCGCTACAACGAAGAAGTCAGAAGACTAAAAGATGAGCGGTTTGAAGTCTTGCAGGAGACCAATACGTACATCGGTGAAACAGAAGAATTGAAGAAAGAAGCCCATGAATATGCCAAAAAACAACTCAAGGTTGTCCACCGGCAGATTTCACTGTTCCGCTTTGTCCATTTTGAGAAGCTCTATCTCAACTCCATTAGAGACAGGCAGTTCCGTAACGAGACGGTACGTTCAATCAAAGAGAACGATTTCAAATATGAAGATATTGCACCACTGCTCTACCTCTACATCCATGTACTTGGCAAGACGGATCGGAAAATACAACACGTGTTGATTGATGAAGTACAGGACTATTCGAACATCCAGTACTATGTCATGCGTCATTTCTACCATAAGGCCACGTTTACAAGCCTCGGAGATCCAAATCAGCAGATCCACCCGGGTCAAAAGGACGCGCTTGTTGCCCGCGATCACACAGAGAAACGCCTGGTACAGTCCTACCGTTCGACGAACCAGATCAATGCCTTTCTAAACGGCATCATACCAGATTCGATAAAATCGGTATCTGTCGACGGCGACGAGGTCCAGAAGGTATCTACGGACGACGAAGCTGAATATATCAAAGTGTTGCTGGAAAAAGATGACCATCCTCAAGTGGCAATCATTACACCGACGCGTGCTGAAGCAGACCGCTACTACGAAATATTGAAAAACGACTTCCCCGAGATTAAAAACCTCGGAGAGACAGACACGTTGTACAACCAGTCCTTCATCGTGCTACCTTACTACTTGTCAAAAGGATTCGAGTACAACACGGTCATCCTGACAGATGCACAGAACTACCAGGATTCAAAACATATTCTCTATGTACTTGCGTCACGCGCCACGCGGCATTTGTACCTGCTGAATCCATAGCGCCATGGGCTACAAGATTTCCTACTTTACAAGTATGCTTTAATCCATTATAATAACTTTTGCTTGATTACAAAACCAAAGGAGCTAACATAATGGATGTACTACTCGTCATAATAAATCTTGTTGCATTCCTGTTGCTGATTGGCGCACTTGCCTATTTAAAGCGCCGGAATGTAAAATTCTCATACCGCGTCATGATTGGTCTCTTACTCGGCCTTGTATTTGGCGCTGCACTCCAACTCATCTATGGCGTTGAAAATATCGTCATCACGGACACGATGGATTGGATTTCCATTGTCGGCAGTGGATTTGTCAGACTGCTGCAGATGATCGTTATGCCGCTGATTTTCATCTCCATCTTAGGCGCATTCGCAAAAATGGATATCCAAGAAAAATTCTTGAAGTCCGGTCTTAAAATTATCGCCTTACTACTCGGCACAACAGCTATCGCCGCTGCGATCGGTATTACTGCAGCACTCGTATTCAACTTGGATGCTTCCAGCCTGAACCTTGGTGATGCTGAGAACGAACGCGCACTGTCACTAGAAAGCACTGCTTCTGAAGTGCAGGATCAGACATTGCCACAACAACTTATATCCCTGTTACCAGCCAACCCGTTCCTTGACTTTACTGGGGATCGTGCGACTTCGACGATTGCAGTTGTATTCTTCGCTGTATTCCTCGGTGTCAGCTTTGTGCGACTGATGCAACGCAACCCTGAAAGCGGAGAAAGAATTAAACAGGGCGTCATTGCACTCAATGACTGGATCATGCAACTTGTTAAAATTGTTTTGGCTCTCACACCTTACGGTATCCTTGCCATCATGACTTCAACAGTCGCAACGTCCGACTTCCAAGCAATATACGATCTTGGAATATTCGTTGTCGCGTCCTATGCAGCATTGATTACGATGTATATCATCCACCTATTGCTTATATCTCTGACTGGACTGAACCCGATTCAATTCGTCAAGAAAACGTCTGAAGCACTGCTATTCGCATTCACTTCACGCTCCAGTGCAGGGACACTGCCACTCAATATACAAACGCAGCGTACGAGACTCGGCGTACCATCAAGCATCGCCAACTTCTCAGGTAGCTTCGGATTGTCTATCGGACAGAACGGTTGTGCAGGTATCTACCCGGCAATGCTTGGTATCATGATTGCCCCAGCTGCTGGCGTTGAGATTAATGCACAGTTTATCGTGACACTGATTGCGGTCACTGTCATCGCATCACTCGGTATCGCAGGCGTCGGAGGTGGTGCAACATTCGCAGCCATTATTGTCCTCTCCACTATGAACCTGCCTGTCGCGCTTGCCGCTGTCCTCATCTCCATCGAGCCATTGATTGATATGGGTAGAACCGCACTCAATGTAAACGGTTCGATGACAGCCGGTACAATTACCGCCAAAACAAACGGGACGCTCGACAAGACGGTCTACGACGATACACACTACGACGAACTCACAGCAGAAGCATAAAACTAACCGGTACCTTAACATGACCTGAGACCACTAAAGTTTACAGATGAATAAAATAATTTTTGCTGAGATTCTAATTGATTAGAATCTCAGCTTTTTATGCGGCAATCTTGCGCAATTCGACA
>NZ_JBHRWV010000005.1:0-2219 GCF_042648145.1 Salinicoccus sesuvii
CCGCCCCAGTCAAACTGTCCACCTGACACTGTCTCCCGCCCGGATTACGGGCGCGGGTTAGAATCTCAACATCACCGGGGTGGTATCCCACCAGTGCCTCCATGTAGACTGGCGTCCACACTTCAACGGCTCCCACCTATCCTGTACAGGTGAGGTCAAGATTCAATATCAGGTTACAGTAAAGCTCCACGGGGTCTTTCCGTCCTGTCGCGGGTAACCTGCATCTTCACAGGTACTATGATTTCACCGAGCCTCTCGTTGAGACAGTGCCCAAATCGTTACGCCTTTCGTGCGGGTCAGAACTTACCTGACAAGGAATTTCGCTACCTTAGGACCGTTATAGTTACGGCCGCCGTTTACTGGGGCTTCGATTCGCACCTTCGCTTACGCTAAGCGCTCCTCTTAACCTTCCAGCACCGGGCAGGCGTCAGCCCCTATACGTCACCTTTCGGTTTGGCAGAGACCTGTGTTTTTGATAAACAGTCGCTTGGGCCTATTCACTGCGGCTCATTTTCATGAGCACCCCTTCTCCCGAAGTTACGGGGTCATTTTGCCGAGTTCCTTAACGAGAGTTCGCTCGCTCACCTTAGAATTCTCATCCCAACTACCTGTGTCGGTTTGCGGTACGGGCAGTCATATGCTAACTAGCAGCTTTTCTTGGCAGTGTGAACCCACAGCTTCGCCTACTCATTTCGGCTCCCCATCACACCTCATCGTTACACAGGGCGGATTTGCCTACCCTGCCGACTCGATGCTTGGACGTGCTCTTCCAATCGCACGCTCTGCTTCTCCTTCTGCGTCACCACATCGCTTATACACATATCACCGGTACAGGAATTTCTACCTGTTGTCCATCGCCTACGCAGTTCTGCCTCGGCTTAGGTCCCGACTAACCCAGAGCGGACGAGCCTTCCTCTGGAAACCTTAGTCATTCGGTGGACGGGATTCTCACCCGTCTTTCGCTACTCACACCGGCATTCTCACTTCCGATCGCTCCACATGTCCTCACGATCATGCTTCTCTGCCATCGGAACGCTCTCCTACCATCAATATCATTGATCCACAGTTTCGGTAATATGTTTAGCCCCGGTACATTTTCGGCGCAGCGTCACTTGACTAGTGAGCTATTACGCACTCTTTAAATGATGGCTGCTTCTAAGCCAACATCCTAGTTGTCTGTGCAACGCCACATCCTTTTCCACTCAACATATATTTTGGGACCTTAACTGGTGGTCTGGGCTGTTTCCCTCTCGACAACGGACCTTATCACCCGCTGTCTGACTCCCGTGCATCACATCTGTGGCATTCGGAGTTTGTCTGAATTCGGTAACCCGGGATGGGCCCCTCGTCCAAACAGTGCTCTACCTCCACGATGCTAACACGAGGCTATACCTAAATATATTTCGGAGAGAACCAGCTATCTCCAGGTTCGATTGGAATTTCTCCGCTACCCACACCTCATCCGGTCACTTTTCAACGTAAGTCGGTTCGGCCCTCCATCCAGTGTTACCTGGACTTCAGCCTGGACATGGGTAGATCACCTGGTTTCGGGTCTGCAACCTCATACTCATTCGCCCTATTCAGACTCGCTTTCGCTACGGCTCCGCATTCGCTGCTTAACCTTGCATGAAATCGCAACTCGCCGGTTCATTCTACAAAAGGCACGCCATCACCCATTAACGGGCTCTGACTACTTGTAAGCACACGGTTTCAGGTTCTATTTCACTCCCCTTCCGGGGTGCTTTTCACCTTTCCCTCACGGTACTGGTTCACTATCGGTCACTAAGAAGTATTTAGCCTTGGGAGATGGTCCTCCCAGATTCCGACGGAATTCCTCGTGTTCCGCCGTACTCAGGATCCACCGCAACGTCCACTCGCTTCGCCTACGGGACTCTTACCCCCTATGGTCGGCCGTTCCAGGCCCTTCCGCTCGCAAATGTCCGTCTCCTCGGTGTCCTACAACCCCAGTCCGAAAACTGGTTTGGGCTCTTCCCGTTTCGCTCGCCGCTACTCAGGGAATCGATTTTTCTTTCTCTTCCTCCGGGTACTAAGATGTTTCAGTTCCCCGGGTCTACCTCTCTCAGGCTATGTATTCACCTAAAAGTCACACTAACGTGTGGGGTTCCCCCATTCGGAAATCTCTGGATCAACGCTTACTTACAGCTCCCCAAAGCATATCGGTGTTTGTTCCGTCCTTCATCGGCTCTTAGTGCCAAGGC
>NZ_JBHRWV010000006.1:0-17058 GCF_042648145.1 Salinicoccus sesuvii
TGAGCTGCTACCTCCTAAGTTTACAGATGAAATAAAAAATCTGTAAACTTAGGAGGTTTTTTAATGGCCAGACATCGCAGTTTCGAAGAAAAGATGGCGATTGTAGACTATTATCTAGTACATGGGGATCTCAAGACCACTGCCAAACGGTTTGGTGTGCATCAAAGCATGATTAATGAATGGGTGTTGATGGTCGAAGAGAAAGGCCCTGAATCCTTAAAGGTCAGCACCCGCCATCAAACATATTCCACCGAGTTTAAAGAAATGATCGTGCATGAATATCTGACACAAGAGATCGGCATACGGACACTCGCCAGGAAACACAGTATTCCTGCACATAATACAGTCAGACAATGGATCATCAGCTATACTGAAGGTAAGAGATTAAAATCGACCTTTGGGGGCACTCAGTCTATGACTAAAAGTAAAAAGACGACATATGAAGAACGATTGGAAATAGCACAGTATCACGCAGCCCATGATGTCAGTATCCGTGAGCTCTCAGAACGATTCAATGTATCCTATCAACAAGCGTATCAATATGTGAAGAAGTATGAGAGAGCGGGTCAATACGGCCTGGAAGACCGACGGGGCCGCCACAAACCGGAAGCAGAATTGGCTGAAATCGACCAACTGAAACGTGAGCTGGAAATCGAGCGACGCAAGCGCAAAAAAGTGGAAGTGGAGAATGCATTCTTAAAAAAGTTGGAAGAACTCGAGAGGAGACGCAAGTAAGCCGGGTTCGGGGCCAACGGATTCACAAAGCAATCACAGAACTGCACAGAGCAGGCTATTCCATCTCTGAACTGTGCGAAGTCGCAAACATCAGCCGTCAGGCGTATTATCAGTATCAAAAGCGCCGAAAGCCGAAGAACGAAATTGAAAACGAAACCATTGCCGCATGCATCGCAGACTTCTACATCAAGTATCAGGGGGTGCCAGGTTACCGCATGATGCGCCATCTTGTGAACCGTCATTTGAACACGGCCTACAGTCATAACCGTATTCTGCGCATCATGCGGCTAATGGGCATTCAGTCCGTCACACGGAAGAAGAAGGTGGTCCGCACCATGAGATCCGGTGACTTCACGGCAAAGAACGGCCTGGGTCGGCAGTTCATCTCGGAATTCAAGAACGAAAAGTGGTTGACCGATGTGACCGAGTTCAAGTTAAAGACCGGCCGGCGGGTCTTCATGTGTGCGATTCTCGATTTGTTTGATAACAGTATCGTTGCTTACCGATTCGGTCTCAGTAATAATAACCGACTGGTGTTTGATACCCTCGAGGCAGCGCTCGCAGCCAATCCGGACGCATCCCCCATGATCCACAGTGACCGCGGCTTCCAGTTTACATCATATGGTTTCAGAAAGATTTTAAAAGCGCATGGCATGACGCAAAGCATGTCCCGTGTCGGCAAGTGTATCGACAATGGACCGATGGAGGCGTTCTTTGGCAAACTGAAATCCGAACGGTACAATCTGGTGAGAAAAGATACTGGATATGAGACGTATCAACAACTCATAAATGATTTGGGTGCCTACATCCATTTTTACAATCATAAACGCCCACAAGAGGTGCTCTGCGGTCTCACGCCTGTCAAATTGCGCAAGATTGCCGCATAAAAAGCTGAGATTCTAATCAATTAGAATCTCAGCAAAAATTATTTTATTCATCTGTAAACTTTAGTGGTCTCAGGTCAGGCTGTGGCGGTGCAAGGATGTATTAAGCTTTAATGTTTTGCTTTCGTCATCTTTTCGGCATGTTTGGCATAAATGGAAGAAGCTCGTCTTTCGCCACTTCGTAAACGCGTGTCAGTTCTTTAATCGGATCTTCATGCTCATCCACTCGAAGGTCGACAAGCGGATAGTCTTCCGTGTCATAGACTTTAAGTGCCGCGGACTGTTTGCCACGCTTGTCACCTCCTGCTTTTTGGCCAGCTTGCAGTGCGTGAAGTAGCCTTTCTGACAGTTCCAAGTCGGAGTGGATGAGAAATGTGCGCTGCATATCGGTCAATGTTTTTTCGTTAAGGAGCATATTGCCAGCAACAACAACACCCGTATCCTCAAAGTGGTTGTAGTAGCCTTCACACTTATTCCCTGAAAAAGCAGCTGTATTGCCGTAGCCGTCGACAATTGCGAATTGCCTATACTCGAGATCTTGTTCTTCGGAGAGGATCTTTTCTTTTGCTTGTAGCGCACTCATACCGGAGGAGAGGTACTCAAGTCCTCTGATGCCGATATACGGATTGACAAACGACTGGGTCGCAATGGCACCGACACCGGGCTTGACGAAGGGGACCAGCATACCGACAGCAGGCAGCTTTGTCGATACTGCGACGCCGAGCTGACCTGTTTTAGAACATCTGGCTGTAATGGAGAAAGTATTGAACTCTAGCATAAAGCAATCATCCTTATACGTTTATTTTAATACTTGACTCTAATTTACAGTAAAACTCGAGAAGTGCCAATCGGTTTACTTTTTGTAAACTTTGATCTACCGTTATAAATGAAACCGCATTCATGTGGTGATACAATTTAGGAGGTCATTTAATGAAAAGATTACAAGACAAAGTCATTCTGATTACTGGTGCGGCAAGTGGGCTCGGGCAGGCATCAGCGCTCCGTGCAGCGCAAGAAGGGGCGAAACTGTCACTTGTCGACTTGAATGCAGAAACGCTGGAAGACACACAGAAATTGATCAAAGACCACGTCTCTGATGCAGAGATACTGATGATTACTGCAGATGTTTCTGATGAAGCAGCAGTAAAGAATTACGTTGAACAGACGGTATCTGAGTTTGGAAGGATCGATGGTTTCTTTAATAATGCGGGGATTGAAGGCAAGCAGAATCTGACAGAAAACTATGGCAGTGATGAATTCGAAAAAGTCGTTGGCATTAATCTAAACGGTGTATTCTTTGGCATGAAATATGTACTTGAAGTGATGAAAGAACAAGGGGCAGGCTCTATCGTCAACACTGCATCTGTTGGAGGCATTCGCGGTGTGGGTAACCAGTCTGGATACGCAGCAAGTAAGCACGGTGTTGTCGGACTGACAAGAAACTCTGCGGTAGAGTATGGGGCGTACGGAGTAAGCATCAACGCAATCGCCCCCGGTGCAATCATGACAGCAATGGTTGAAGGGTCACTCCGTCAGATGGGCGGCGATGATTGGGAAGCAGCTGGTGAGGAATTTGTCAGTGTCAATCCAATGAAACGTTTCGGTCGACCGGAAGAAGTTGCAGCACTTGTGTCCTTTTTGCTCAGTCGGGAATCTGAATTCATCAACGGGGCAACAATTCCGATTGATGGTGGACAATCCTATAAGTACTAGCATAGTTAAACCCGCCTCCTGATAGGGAGGCGGGTTTTTTCAAGCATCAGTTTATTCGTCCTCCAGTTTTCTGATGTACGCCTTGAGCTTCTCTTTGTCTTCTCCGGTCATTTCAGGGTATTTTGGGTCAATTTTCCGAAGCAAGTCGACCATGATCTCATTGACGAGACGACGAGTATGCCACGCGTCGTCTGCAGGCAGGACATACCACGGAGCATAGTCGGTAGAAGTTTCATTCAACATGTCCTCGAATACCTTCTGATAATCGTCCCAGTATTCCCGTTCCTCGACATCAGAAAACGAGAATTCCCACTGCTTATCCGGGTCTTTCATCCTTGCAAGCAGACGGCGTTTTTGTTCATCCTTAGACATATGAAAAAAGAATTTCACGATGTGGATATTGTTCTGATGAAGATATCTCTCGTAGTTTCGTATCTGTTCAAAACGCAGTGACCAAAGTGTATTGTCGTCTGCGCCTTCTGGATAATCACCTTCCGATAATACGTCATGGATGCGAGGCGCAATGACTTCTTCATAGTGCGAACGGTTCAGTATACCAACTTCACCATGAGCGGGCAGGGCGTCGTGCAGGCGCCAAAGATAGTCGTGCTTCCGCTCTGTTTCAGTCGGCTTACCGAGCGTGGTCGTCTTCAGTCCCTGGGGGTTGAGGTTCGAGAATATATAACTGATGGCTTCATCTTTACCCGCAGCATCAAGCGCTTGCAGTACAACTAATATACCGTGTTTCTCTTCAGCATTCATTTTGAGATGAAGATCTTTAAGTCTTTTTACAAGTGGGGGGATGATGTCATTTCTAATGTCTTCGTTATCGTGCGACTTGTTTTCACTGGTCTTGTAGTCACTCAGACGAATTGTGTTCTCTCCGGTTAGTCGATAACTATCGAGATTCATATGCATCCGCTCCTTTTCAACGTTGTACCCATAGGCGGATAAATTAAACGCGAAGTGCATTCAATTGAATATTGTCACTGAATGTTCAATCATTCACATATAAGTGATGATTCAATAGCATAGTTATATGATACATTAAAGATGTATAAAAAATACATCTTTAAAAGGAGTGTTAGCATGGCTGTGGTCAATGAGAAAATGTGGGTCAGCGATATCGTTAAGGAGATTCCTAAAAGTGCAGATATATTTAGAGAGAAGAGAATTGATTACTGTTGTGGCGGCAGGATATCCCTCGCAGAAGCGGTTGATGCACGCGGGCTAGATCTAGAGGAAGTGCTCAAAGAGATAAGCGGCATCGATCAGCATGAAGGTAGTGGCATCGACATGAGGTACTTGGACGAGGCTGCTATCATTACCTTCATCCAAAACAGGTATCACCGGGAGCTTTTGAATGAACTTTCGGCACTGACACCTTATATCACTAAAGTGGCGAGAAAACATGGTCCGAATGAGCCGCATTTAGTAAGACTAGAAACGCTCTATAAGACGCTAAAAAATGAGATGGTTGCCCATACGTCAGAGGAGGACAGGAATGTGTTTCCACTCATCAATAGATTCATGCAGAATCCGACGTCAGCGCTCGTAGAAACCGTCAAGCCGCATGTCAGTGCACTCGAATCGGAGCATGAGGTGGTGGGAGATATATTAAAGGAAATGCGAGACATTACGGATGATTTCACCCCTCGCGGATCGGCATGTGGCACATATCAGCTTGTCTATGCCAGACTGGAAAAACTCGAGAAAGATACGTTCGACCATATTCATCTCGAGAATAACGTACTGTTCGAAAGGGTACGGAGTGTCATTTAGCCTTAAATTTGTTTGAATATTCCGTTAATGTTATAATTAACAAAAGGGGTGTGATGAATGCGTAAACATTATAATCAGTATGACCCACTACTAGGATACCGCGAAAATGACTATGAGCCTCTGCAGTTGAATGTTCAAAAAAGACCGGATTCAATAATAGAGTTCATACTTTGGGGAATGTGGTCTTTCATTAAACACCTGATCATCCGCTAGAAACACATAAAAGGGAAGGCAACATGCCTTCCCTTTTAGTGTGCCGCTGTTTTCTGATTTCTACGATACGTTATGTATGTTGCCAGTATAGCGGTAGCTGCTAGGAACCAAAAGGGCAAAGCACCTGGATGAATACCGATGTGGGAAGTACCACCCAACTGATCAAGTACAGAAATTAACAATAGCGCGTAAATGTTAAAAAGCAGATAAAACTGCCATGAGTCCTGTCTTCTTATGCCTGTTTTCTTATACTGAACGTAATCCGTAATACTTTCTGATACACCGATGACGACAAGGAGACTGAACGCAATGGCCTGACTTTGCCAAGTTGAGAAAGGCAAGCTAGAAAATTGATCCATTACAATCATCAAAGAAAGCACAAATATACTGAGTGCTGAAAATAACTTGTGAATAGTAAGCCCTCCTGATCATTCCTCGATTTTGCGAAAGCGTCTAACACGCAGTTCACCTGAAACAATATTAACAAAAATGAGAATAATTGTAAAAGATATTATGCTGCTTATAAATGGTATAACTTCAAAGGTGAAACTGCGAGCCACAAGGCTTCTAACAAGCAGTTCCACTGTAGTGATAAAAACCCCACCGACGATAGACTCTCCTAGATAGATGCCAAACCGTCCAGAAAACCGCCCTTTTTTATACGGCAGTTCTTTTCGGAATACCGGAGAATAAATGAGGTCATCCGTCTCATCACGCACTGAGAGTAGGCTAAAGATGATGAATGCCACCATGACAAAATATAGATCATTCTGAATCATGTCAGTGTCCCAAATATCCATTGCGACCAGCAACATGCGAATAACCATATAGCCCCACATGAGGAAAAGGGTAATCAGTGCAGCATCACCGGCCATCTGCTTTTTACGTTCATCTCCAAAAAAACGGTTAAGAATCTTCTCCATAGTCATCCCATCCTTTATTGTTTAGTCTTCCTCCCAAAACAGTTCGTCAAGTGTACGATTAAGTGCCTGGCAAATCTTGATGCACAGCCCAAGTGAGGGGTTGTATTCCCCTTTTTCAATCAGGTTGATGGTCTGTCGGCTGACGCCAAGTTGCTCTGCCAATGCTTTTTGGGTGAGATCAAGGGCTGTTCGGGCAGCCTTCATTTTCAAATTCTTCGCCAAGATATCACCTCTTAAATTATATGGGTATATTATATCATGCCTAAAGTAATATATATATTACTTTTTTATGAAGCGATAAAGAATATGAAATTAAAACACAAAACAGCCAGCCCCTGGAGGAAGGGCTGGCTGATGGTTCAATCTATTGGGTTGGATTGGAACGCTTAATTATTGGTTTCTCGCTCTGTATCTGAACAGTACTGCTGAAAGTAGCGCAATCCCTGCAATGATACTGATCAGCAGTGCATTATTATTTTGTGGCGCCATTGCGGTGTTCGGCATTTCTTCAGGCATTTCAGACATGAACATGTCAGACATCTGCGTTACGATGGCACCAGACAGGCCTTCACTTGTCATGAACATGTGGTGATAAGCTTCTCGTGTCTGTTCGTAGGCGACTTCATAGTCACCACTGGAGTAGGCGTCGAATGCACCAACAAGTTGGTTGACGTGCATCTGTAGACCTTCGGCAAGATCTTCACTTGGGAGGTTACCTTCTGTTGCGGTTTCCATGAACTTGGAGAATTCTTCTTTATACATGTTCAAGTTATCAAGTGCCTCTTCTTGTCCAGCAGTATCTTCTTCTGCAGTCGCTGTAACATAGTCGACGAAGTAGCCGATATGTTCAGCCCACATCGCGTCAAACTGTTGTCCGGCTTCCTCACCGTAAACACCAGAGACCGCTTCCGTCAAATCAGCAGTATTGTTACCGAGCGCTTCAGCGGAAGCTTCGAAGTCTTCTGCACCGTCAATACCATTTTGCATCGCCATTGCTGCAAGGCCAGCGTGCTCACTAAATAGATAGTTCAAGTCAGAACGCAAGTCCGCGGCTTTTGTCGCAGGGTCTGTATTGTTGTACTCTTCTGGGAACTGGTCGGCAATTGCGACGGAGAGTCCTTTACTTACCATGTACATGTGATGAATCGCTTCTCTTTCGTAAGCATAGGCAGTTTCATAGTCACCCATCACATATGCATCGAATGCACCGATGAGTTGGTTGACGTGCATCTGCAGTCCATCTGCAAGTGCGCCTGCTTCAAGACGTTCGTCTGTTGCACTTTCAAGGAACTCGGAGAAATCTTCACGGTACTGTGATAGTTCGTTTAGTGCATTTTCCTTAGCGGCTTCATCTTCTTCAGCTGTGCCGTTCACATAGTCGACGAAGTAGCCAATATGCTCACTCCACATTGTTTTGAACTGTTCTCCTGCTTCTTCACCGTATACGGATCCGATTGTACTGGAGAGTTCTTCAGTATTCATATCGAGTGCTGCGGCGCTCGCTTCGAAGTCTTCGGCACCATCGGCACCTTTTCTCATCGTTTCAGCTGCTAAGAATGCGTGTTCACTAAGCAAGTGGTCCAATGTCGATCTGAGGTCAGCGGCTTCTGTGTCCACCGTCACCATCATATCTTCGTGCGTATCTGCTTGTGCGAGACCTGCATTGGTTGCGAGCAGGGCTGCTGCTGTCGGTACAACCAGCATCTTCTTGAAATTCATTCAAAATCACACTCCTTTGTTTTGTTTACACCCTGTATACGCAAGCAGATTCGTTTTGGATCACATTTTTATAAAAAAAATAAAAAAATCCCGGAAATTTTCCGGGATCGCTTCTTAAAATTCGGCTGACATGACGATATCTCCTTCTGGTAGCTGGTTGTGAGGAGACGGTTCGACAGTGATTGCGACCATGTCCCAGTTTATTTCTGTTTCGGCATTCAAATTGAAGACAACATATCCCTGACCGTCCTCATTTGGAACGAGTGTACCGGCACGGAACGGCTCTTCTCCTTTTAACAGCCATACTTGGTAAACTTCATCTTCATTCAGGTTATTGAAATTGGATGCTTCCAAGACGAGTGTCTGCCCCGTGGCACTTTCGTGCATCGCCACTCTTGCGTCCATATCAAGTGCTTCGGAAGTTGGTGAGAGTGGAATTGGATTATCTTCCTCAAACAGAACCTGTGCCAAATCCTGTGTCCCTTCGTTTCCCGACAGCATATAGACATTACCGAGGAGTGAAAGCAAAAGGGCAGCGGCTGCTGTGATGAACGGTATTCTATACGATCTTTGTTTCTTTATTGGTTGTATCTTTCCTTCAGGCACGGGCGCTTCTTCAGAGAACACATTACTAAGCACACGATCCTTCATACCTTCAGGGGGATCGACAAGTGGCACTGTTTCCATCAGTTCAGCATTCAGTATTTCCCATTCGGCGAGTTCTTCCTGGCACGTTACGCATGTTTCAAGGTGTCGCTCGAATGCTTCTTTTTCTTCTGAATCGAGCTGACCATTATAGTAGTCGATTAAGAGATCACACGTTTCATTGTGATTCATCGATTGTCCCCCCTTTCTTTACGGTTTCAATATTTTTCTTTAAATGCTGCAACGCCAGGCGAATCCGGCTTTTCACTGTACCGAGTGGCATATCAAGCGATTTGGCAATCTGGGAGTGGGAACATGCTTTAAAGTAGAACAGCGTGATGATACGCTGCTGTTCACTACTTAAACTGCGCATGGCGCGCTCTATCATCGCTTTATCCTCACCGGCTTCAACGGCTGCTTCGACTGGCGAATTTTGTTCATTTTGAGTCGGATCAATATCATCTCTTTCATCGTACTCGTAAGTATCAATTTTCTGCCGCCTTAAAATGTCTATTGTGGAATTGCGTGTCAAAGTGATGAGCCAAGTTGACAGTTTGCCTTTGTTGGCGTCATATCCCCCTTTTTTGCGCCACACTTTGAGGAATACATCTTGTACGACCTCCTCAGATAGTTCTTTGTTCGACGTCATCTTATAAGCATATGAGAAAAGCAGTTTTTCGTACTTCACATACAGTGATTCGAGGGCATTCCGATCTCCGGATTGTATTTGTTCATACAGTTCGGTTTCTGTCCGCGTCATAGTTTTCTCCTTTGTTTGAAGTCTTCATACCATTATATACATAGAAGGAGAATTCGTGAATAAGGAATAAAAAAGAAAGCTGACACAAGGAGTCTAGCTTTCCTCAGAATTGACGAGTTCAGTATAGACCACCCAGCGGTTTGGTGTGCCACCGACATCGTAATCATAGGGACCTTCACAAGTGATCAAGTTCAAGAGGCTGCGCTGGGAATAGCCGAATATTTTTTCGACCGGTGCTTCATCAGCATCGAATAGTTGTTTATCGTATACTTCAAACGTCAACTGTTCGCCGGATTCTCCGTAAACGATGACTTCATCGCCCGGTTCCAGTGTGTGCAGTTGCTTGAAGACACCCGGATTAACCGTATCATCAACATGACCGGCAATCACCGAATTGCCCGGGGCACCGACTTTATATCCGGGTTCGTACCAAGACGTATCGTGCAGTGATTCCGGCACGGCCATCTCGCCGTTATCAAGGAGTCCCAGGTGTTTGACCGATGCATCAACATCGATTGATGGTACCTCGATTCTTTCCGGGATAATGCCTGCCCGTTCATCTTTGATGATTTCAACCCGCTCTTCAGGGGGGATTGGCTCTTTGGTTTCATCCTCGTTTGTTTCTGTTTCAGATTCCTCTGTCGTCTCTTTTGTCACTTCCGCTTCCTCACTCGGTTCCTCAGAAGTCGTGGCTTCAGACGCCACACTGTCTTCAGCACTATCATCACCAGCTGGGCTGCCACAAGCGGCGAGCACGAACAGCATTATAATTAGTAAATATCGCATGGAATCCACTCCTTTTCAAGTCATCATCATTTAGTTGTCTAGTATACGCAGGATTTATGTGTTTGGATCACTTTTTAAGTTGTCCAATGGACGCTAATGGTGAACATTGTGTGTCAAAACGCTATGCGTCTATTGTGAATCACCTAATATGAGGCAGGGTGCCACTACTAGAGCCGAGAAGAGTATGCATTAATCATTGGCACACTACTATAAATCATCTATATTAAAAGGAACCGTTCTATAAACAAGGGGGAGACATATGAAATTTGAACAGGAATATCTAAATCTTATCAAAACCAGATTCCAGGAAGTCAAACGGCTCGGCGACCGGACACTCGATCAGTTGTCTGAAGCGGATCTCCATTGGCGATATAATGAAGATTCAAATACAGTTGCGATTCTCGTCAAACATTTAAGGGGAAATATGTACTCCCGCTGGTCCGATGTTTTCACGACAGACGGCGAGAAACCGGACCGGCATCGCGATGGCGAATTCGAGGACGATTTGAAGACGATGGACGACGTTCTATTGGCGTGGGAAGAGGGCTGGCAGCTATTCTTAAATACGTTAGCAGAGTTTTCACCTGAAGATCTGCTGAGAACCCAGAAAATCCGAGGAGAAGATCACACAATACTTGAGGCAATCGAACGCCAGCATACTCACTATGCTTCCCACGTTGGGCAGATGATGTTCATTGGTAAGCAACTAAAGCTAGCTGACTGGCAGTCTTTAAGTATTCCTAAAGGTCAGTCAGAACAGTATTTGAAGCGAGAAAAATGAAAGGCGCCACGGGCGTCTTTTCGTTTATTGAGGGGGAATCAAATGAAACCGGACGCACAACAGCTCGATTTATACATAACAGATTCTAAAGAGAGACAAAAACTGTACCGCCGGACACTTCTAATTGTTGTATTGTCGCAAATTTTTGGTGGCGCCGGTCTTGCAGCAGGTATCACGGTGGGTGCATTGCTGGCCCAGGATATGCTCGGTACGGACGCACTCGCAGGTCTGCCGGTCGGTCTATTTACGCTTGGTTCAGCGCTGTCTGCACTGTTGGTAGGCAGGCTATCTCAAAATAAGGGCCGCCGGGTGGGTCTGAGTATGGGTTTTGTGGCGGGTGGACTTGGGGCAGCAGGGGTGGTGATAGCCGCAATTATAGAAAGTCCACTGCTGCTTTTTCTATCGCTGTTCATCTATGGTGCCGGAATCGCAACGAATTTGCAGGCACGATATGCGGGTACTGACTTAGCAGAAAAGCACCAGCGTGCAACCGCAGTCAGCATCGCGATGGTCAGTACCACGCTCGGTGCAGTAGCGGGGCCCAATCTGGTGGAAGTGATGGGGACATTTGCTCAAGCTATCGGCGTACCGGAACTTGCAGGACCATTCATTCTGGCGTCAGCGGCATTTACCTTGGCGGGGATTGTACTATTCATTTTTTTGCGTCCCGATCCTTTCAAAATTGCACAACGCATTGAAGCGGAGCGCAAACGGATAAATGCCATCGATGATACTGAGCGGACAGTCAACGACCAAAATGGCATTGTTCTTGCTGCCTTCATCATGGTCATCACACAGATTGTCATGGTCTCTGTGATGACGATGACACCGGTACATATGGGACATCATGGGCATGATCTAGGTGCTGTCGGCATGGTGATCGGTTTTCATGTTGCAGGGATGTATCTGCCTTCTCTTTTTACAGGTGTATTGATTGATAAGATCGGCAGGGGCGCAATGACGATTACAGCTGCAGTGGTTCTACTTAGTTCTGGCATTATCGCGGCGACATCTGGTGAATCGCTCGCGCTCATCATTGCGTCACTGACATTGCTCGGTGTCGGTTGGAATCTCGGTCTGATCAGTGGCACTACGATTCTGGTGGATGCGACGATTCCGGCTGCGCGCGCCCGCATCCAAGGCACGGTGGATGTTTTAATTGCGTTATCCGGAGCAGCAGGGGGCACATTGTCCGGTATGGTTGTGGCTGGTGCAAGTTTCGGCGCACTTTCACTTTCAGGTGGTGTTGTCTCCTTATTGCTCATCCCGGCACTCTATTTGATCCGCAGGAAAAGATGATCGAGAAAAAAGAGGTTACCGATATCACGATAAGATGCTGCCATTATTTTAGAGAATTACGTACATGCCACTGTCTAACAAGAATACGGCGGTTTTCTAATAGTATTACAGAAAGAATAGACCAGGATGGATAACCACCCTGGTCTTTGTCGTGCGTCTATTTTCTACTTGAAGGACTGTTTGCGGAGATGGTGAAAGTCATGGTCGTATGGCTGACAGCTTCCTGTACGCTGACAAAAGCTTCTTCCATGGCATTAAAAATATCGTTCACTTCCCCGTCAAGCCGAGTGGAGTAGTGGCTCGGACTGACTGTTACGCCACGTGCTTTTGATAGATCAATTTGTTCGTAGATAACATCCATATATTTGGTTGTGTTCATTGGATAGAGGGCAAACTTGCATCCGGCTTTTTGATTGATACCAATAGTGTTTGCCGCATTCATCCGCTCGGCATCTGTATCCATATACGTATCACCGGAAGCGTCGCCTGGGCATCCGATTGAGAAAGTGCCACTCATTTCCACATGCTTTCCGGTTTTTGCCGCATGCAGATAAACTGCTTTAACCACGTCAAATACATGCTCTACACGGCCACGCACACATGTAGTCACGTCATCCGTGTCACGCCACACTTTCGACATATCTGTAGTGTCCAATGATCCGAGGATAATATTTATAAAATCATCACTCATCACACTCAGATTGAACTGGCATCCCGCGATTCTCTCAGTTCCACATTCTATTGTCATAAATCATACCTCCAAAAAATATTTGTAAATAAAAAGCTGCACTTCCCGAGGGAGTGCAGCAAATGTATAGAAGGCTTCATATACGCGCCGCACTTTCCCACGCTGGTGTTATCCAGATCGGGTATTGAGGGTTCGGAATCTCCGTCTCAGCCTTTGACAGCGCCCCTAGTGCAAATCGGTATGCAGTTTTTATTTCATTTTTAATGATAGGGAATATGTACATGAATGTAAAGTGAGAGTGCTAATTCAATCAGTAAGCTGGCTTCAATATTTTTTACAAATTTTATTCAATGTGCATATAATAAGGGTATATACTAAACATTCTGACTAATTTCAGAAAGGGGATATAATTAATGAATATAGAAATGATTGAAGGATTGCGCAACAGGAAAGACTTATTGACATCAGAGTGGATCATAATATCATTGGGCTTCAAAACTAGACGCGCGCACGTTTTCAAAGTGAAAAACAACAATTTTCTCCGAAAAAAGGTTAAAGAAGAGATAAAGAAGTTATCAGACCTTGGACATGTCACCGAATGGCTCAAAGCAGACTTCATCACTTCTGAAGAGGCCGTTCAATTTTCTTCATTACTCAAAACGATGCAACAGACGCGCCGTAACTATATTGATTTCGGCATTGCTTTTGATAAGCATTACGCCCTCGCGTTCTTACCGGAAGAAATTAATGCCAATGCATTTGTTAGGCCTGTCCCCGGAGATAAGAACAAGATGTTCGTCTGTGAGAAAAATATCAATACATATCTTAAGAAATACAAGTCCTATAAGGGTGTCTACTTCCATAAAAAATATTTGAACAAGTCAGTCGTCAAGTTCCAGACGAGAGGTTACTTGCTTGAAGACGATAAGATGTATGAGCTGAATTCTGGGGGGGACATGCACGGCGTCAGGAAGATTGGGGGGCATCAGAAAAAATCCGAGTACCGTAGGTTAATCCAAACGGCTACCCATTATTTAAAAGACCAGATAGATATCAACGGAAAGTACGAATATGGCAAGTTCCCCCACTTTGATAAACGAATCGCGTTTTATAATGTGCTTCGTCATACTTCTTCCACTTACTCTCTATTAGAAGGCTTAGAATTCTTAAACGACAAGAAGGGCATTGAATGGGCTAAACTCACAATCGATCATCTGCTTGAGCACTTCCTGTTTATCGATCCAGAAGATCCGGAAGCGGCTTACATTTTTGATAACACAAATGACATTAATGAAATTAAACTTGGACAAAACGGCGTCGCACTTATTACCTTGACCAAGTACATGATGATGACTGAAAGTGACACATATATAGATGTGGCGAGAAAAATCGCTAAAGGGACCTTGCGTATGATTGGGGACAATGGGGACACAGTTCACGTACTCAACTATCCCGACTTAACTGTAAAAGAGGAAAACAGAGTGATCTACTACGACGGTGAAGCAGCGTTTGGACTGATGAGGCTCTACCAGATGGATCAAAATCCGAAGTGGCTCGAAAATGTCGAGTTGTTGTTCGACCACTTCATTGCCAATGACTACTGGAAAAATTCGGATCATTGGCTCAGCTATTGTACATACGAGCTGACAAAAGTGAAGCCTGAAGAAAAGTATTTTGTGTTCGGATTGAAGAACGTCGCGCGGCGTCTTGATTTTATATACCAACGAGAGACGACTTTTCCGACATTCCTTGAAATGTTGATGGCCGGCTACAAGATGGTTGATTTAATGAAGGAGAGGGGCATGGATGAGTTAATAGATGCACATCTCAATCAAGATCAGTTCGAGCGCACAATCGAGAAACGTGTCGATTATCAGAGAACAGGCTACTTCTATCCGGAAATTGCCATGTACTTTAAAAATCCAGGAAGTATTCTCGGAAGTTTCTTTATCAAGCATCACGGATATCGTGTAAGGATTGATGACGTCCAGCATTATATTTCCGGCTATATACAATATATGAATTTTTACAAAATTAATAAATAAATTACTTAATTTGTAACATTTCTTCTAAAAATCTGATATCATATGTGTTGAACATTAATTATTTACACAATAAGTAATTAATGTTTACTTTTTGTAAGCACTTGACTGAATATTCATATTATGAGGAGGAAGAAGATGTCCCGAAAACATAGTAAGAAGAAACTCAACAATTACGATTACAAAAAGGCATTTAAACGCAAATCAGATATTTCATTCAGAAAAAAAGCAGGTATGGCCTTTATAGCCGCAAACTTGCTGATTGCTCCTGCTGCTGGTACATACCTTGGAGAAGCTCTAGGGCAGAACAACGTAGCAGAAGCGGTATCGCTCGCAGAAGTACAGTTATTAGAAAATGTAGACGTGAATGCAACACTAACTGAGCCTGTAGAAGGTCAACCGTATAACTTGAATCTTAGATTGAATGGTACAGGAATTAACGTGGATGCGGTGAACCCTGATGAAACAGTTGTATTTTACGCGCCTGAACTTGCCGGGCAATTGACCCCGATAAACACAGCATATGTACAGGCAGATATACTGCCGCTGACTCTCGAAGGTGACCTACCTGCTTTGGACACAGCTCTGCAAGGCTTACAATCTGATCTTACAGGTATTGTTACTGGACTAGTAAATGACGTTGACGCCACACTCGGCATATTGCCTTCTTCTATTATTGAAATAGAAGGACTCACTGAGTTGAACGCGGCTATCGACAACTTAAATAACATAAACGATGCTTTGGCTGATTTACTGTCATACCAAGACCAAGTGGCCTATACAGTTAGCCCAGAAGGTTATATCGTAGTCAATTTTAACGATGGGCTTGGGAATTACGTAGAGACAGCGGTCAGAGATGTAGTACAAGCTGCATTGAATGATGTCTCTGTCGCAGCTAACAATCTTGATATAAACGTGCTGGGTGATGCTGATTTGCTTGGCGATATACTGGGTACGTTAACGGATGATGTACTGCAACCCGCAATAGGCTCACTGACTAGTAGTGTCGCTCAAACTTCTGATAGTTTGACTTCTGGCACAGTTAGCTTGGCCAATGATATTGCTGCAGCTCAAGTGATTGGTAATACCATTGTAGATCTTAATGTTGCTGTCAACAATCCATCTGGTATAGACGGAGAAATATTGGTCTACGGTGCAGGAGTAACAACCTCGGTAATTGATGTTGAACTTCTAAGTACCTTAGTAGCTGCTGACACGATAGTTTTTGACGAAGATGTTACCGCACCGACACTGGATTCTGCAGATATCACTGGTAACAGTACGGACGGTTATACTGTAGTCGGCTCCGGAGCTGAACCAGGCGATCAAGTGAATGTGAGTAACGCAGACGGCATAGTTGGTACGGGTGTTATCGGTGAAGATGGTACTTATCTTGTTGAATTGCCAGGAGACGCTGTAACACCGGGTGAAGTTCTGGATGTACAAGCGATTGATGAAGCAGGTAATGTAAGTGATGTGCTACCTGTTACAGTACCGGAAGATCCAGACGCAATAGCACCAGAACTCAATGATGTTACGATTGACGGCAATAGTACTGATGGCTACGACGTGAATGGTTCGACTGAACCCGGCGCTACGGTTTCAGTAACCGATGCCGAAGGTATTGAAGTAGGTACCGGAACAGCGGGAGATGATGGCACATTCATAGTAGTTCTCGATCCGGGCAGTGTAACACCGGGTGATGATCTGACCGTTGTCGCAACGGATGACGAGGGCAACGATAGTGATCCATCTGTCGTAACTGTTCCGGCAGATCCGGATGAAGGGGATGCTACTCCACCAGAACTCAATGATGTTACGATTGATGGCAATAGTACTGATGGCTACGACGTGACCGGTTCAACAGAACCTGGTTCAGCGATTTCAGTAAACGATAGCGAAGGTATTGAAGTGGGTACCGGAATAGCGGGAGACGATGGCACGTTCATAGTAGTTCTTGATCCTGGAGTAGTGCTACCAGGCGAAGATTTAACAGTGGTTGCAACAGATGATGCAGGCAACAGTAGTGATCCAGCTGTCGTGACGGTTCCTTTAGATCCGGATGATACCGACGCCGATGCGGATGCC